>DATFWY010000167.1:0-31580 GCA_035258805.1 Blastocatellia bacterium
CGTCAACCACCGCCTGCATCAAGCTTGTCATCAGGTAAGCTACCTGAGGTGAGAAAACCGTTGCACCAGACGCCTTCTGAGGTAAATTCGCACCACCAGCTGCACTCACGCTGCGGATCGGTGTCGGACGTAATGCGACTCCTTCGTTTGCGAATGCGGTGTAGGCAGCTGCCAGTTGCAGAGGTGTAACTTCACTCGTACCCAGCGCCATGGAAGGATAGACTCGTGGCCTTTCCAACCCACAGCCTTCCGCAACATCAGCGACCTGCGCAAGACCCGTTTTCATCGCAAGTTCAACGGCCGGAACATTCAGCGACCGTGCAAGAGCTTCACGCAACATAACCTTCTTGTTCGTAAAACCCCCGTGATAGTCGCTTGGCTTATACTCAGAACGTCCACCGTCAAAAACGAAAGTTTGAGGTGAATCATCGAGAATACTCACAGGAGTAAAACCTGATTTGAGAGCTGTCGCGTACACAAAAGGTTTGAAAGCGGAACCCGGTTGCCGTTTTGCATCCGTAGCTCTGTTCAGCTGGCTTTCATCGTAGCTCCGTCCCCCAACCATGGCTAACACCTCGCCGTTGTGTGCATTCAATGCTACAAATGCCGCCTGCACCGGTTCGGTTTGCTTGCGCTTAGCCGAGGGTCGCGCAAAAATCTTGTCCAACTTGGCCGTCTGGCGTTTCACCGCAGCATAAGCTGCCCGCTGAAGCCTCGGATCCAGCGTCGTTATGATTCGCGGATGAGATGAAGCATGTAACCCGTATTTTTCATCGATAAATCTCTGGGTGTAGTCCACGAAATAACTGATCCCGTTGTCATCTTCTGTCTGGTGCTTTTTGATCTGAAGCTGCTCGGACTTTGCGGTCTCGGCTTCGTGTGCTGTTATTGCGTCAGTTTGGACCATTGCATCCAGCACAAGATTTCTTCGTTCTATAGCTCGTGGCAGATCGCGGTAAGCCGAGTAGCGATTAGGTCCGCGGATCAGTCCAGCCAGAAATGCGGTTTCACCAAGAGTCAATTCATTGAGATCCTTGTCGAAATAAACCTGAGAAGCCTGGGCGAAACCATTTATTGAGTAAGTGCCGCTTTGTCCCAGATACACCGTATTGCAATAATGTGCAAATATCTGTTCTTTGGTCAGTCGCAGCTCGAGTATGAATGCCATCGCCGCTTCTTTTAACTTTCTGCTGAGGGTGCGATCGGCTGTGAGAAAATCGTTTTTAATGATCTGCTGGGTAAGCGTGGAACCACCCTGCACGAATTCACCCTGGTTCAGATCGGTCTTGAGCGCTCGACTGATTCCTATCCAATCTATCCCGCGATGACTAAAGAAGCGTCGATCCTCAGCCGCGATAATCGCATTCTTGAGGTTCTCAGGGATATCGGAGAACTGAATCGGAATTCTTTTTCGACGATCTCCATGGCGTACGGATACCAGTAGTTCTCCTTCAATCGCCGCGGACGAAAGCCTTTCGCCAGTCGCCGCGCTGGTCAATGAAGCGATCCGTCCCGCTTTGTTCACCTGGATTCGTATCGGCGAAATATCGCTTTGTGCTGCTGTGGCGTCTCCAGGGATAACGATCACAGCATTACCATCAACTTCGAATGATCCTACAAGATTCTCTTCTGCGCTTACGGTTCGTTGCTGATAACCAGCGTTTCGGAGGTAGTCGGTCAGCTCATCGATGTTCAGTCGATCCCCTAATGAAACCTTCATTGGCGCAGTTACGATTTCAATGGCGTCATCGAGCGACTTTTTGTTCAATCGCTCATCGATTTGTCTCGCGAACGTAAAATAGTAATAGACTACTGTGGCGAAAAACGCAGCTAATATTATCGCTAGCGCGATTACTATTTGAGGTTTTCTTATCCAGAGAGCGGGCGCCCTGAAAGGTGCGGGCAAATGTCGCCAGATATTAATAACGCGTGGTCTTCTAGTTGAACGATGAGGCGATTGAAGTACTACAGTTCGGGACATCCCGTATTCACTCCGGAGTGTTCCACTGTCAGCCATGATTCCCTCCCCAGACGCATAGGGGCAAAGCAAGGGCCAGCGAACTCACTAAACGGAGTAGGCATTAAATTGAAGAAAACCAAATAAAGAGAGTAATCGGAGCGCTAGAGGCGAGATCTTGCTTATTCGGGTGACTTCTTTCCGTACACCAATCGTATTTGTTCTTTCGATTGCAAGGAGAATCAGAAGTAGAAATCAGGTAACCGAACGATCGACATTGAATGGAACGCTTAAACTGAACGCTGAACCCTGAACGTACCGCCTACTGCCTACTGCTTTCTGCTTTCTGCTGCTTTCTGCCTTCCGCCCCCTACCGGTAAACGTACGAACTCGACTTCTTCTGGTCCCAGGTTATGCTTTCCACGTTATCTGGATCTAAAGAGAAAATCTCATCGCTGAGCTGATCAGTCCTGAGGTGTCCGTTTACATTCACGAAATAGACAATCTTACCCACAGAATCCTCCTCATCTTCGCGATCCACCTTCCTCAACTCATTGGTCATGTTTCTCCTTTCGAACAATTCCCGAAGGACCTGATCTGTTTCTTCCACCTTCTTACTGGTTACCGTGAGCTCCATGGCTCTAAAGATTTCCTGTGGTTCGTAGTACTCGAGAACTGATAAAACGAGAAGGGAGAACAGCGCCAGGATGATGGATACTTCGATCTTACCGACACCGCACGCCAAGCCTATTGCCAGGCTCATCAAAAGCACCGTTATCTCTTTCGGATCACGTATATTCGTGCGGAATCGCACAAGGGAAGCGGCAGCGAAGATTCCAAAAGCCCGCGCTGCATTGTCGGCCACAATCATCATCAATGCGGCCGCAACCACCGCAAGCAAAATTTGAGTCTGAGCAACATAGGGATTTCGTGGCAGGATTGGAATGTCTTCTTTATGCGGGCGAAAAGCCAGCAATGCAGCTAACAGACCAGATAGAGCGAGTTTTAAGGTTATTGATGCCGCGGTTACCAGCCAACCGAGGGGCTCCTGCTCTGTGGGAGCCTGCGGTTCAAAGAGACCAGGTAGTCCCGTCGAGTGTGGCGTCGATGTCGCGGAGTGCGGCGTTGTTACACCAGGCTTGTTCGGCTGCTGAACTTCTGGGACTCTCCCGCGTGTGACAATCGCATATCCAATGAGAGCTAAAATAACAACGGCCCCGAGAGACAACGAAAGCGCCAGGACCGGGCCGCGTTTCAATGCAGGTATTTTTCTGAATATTTGCTTCCGGATCGACCCGAAACGAGGCCAGGTACGGTGTCTTTTGGATCTTTCCGATACCGCTCGCTGATTCGTGTAAACCTCCCTGCCCGATGTTCGGGTTGTTTGGGCATCTTTCGGCTCTTGACCGCTATCCATAAGACTTCCCCCTGTACTAGAATCAAACACAAGGCAGCGGCACAATCAGAGAAGAGGGTAATTAGCGCAATTGCGGTGCCGTTCAATCAGCGAGGGCAACAAAGAATAGATAGAAAGGATAAGTTGAAAGGGTTGGCGATTTGGCCCAAAACTCGGGACGTAGATTACCCCACTCCATCAATTGTCTCAGCAATGATTTGGTCCACGACAGCGTGCAGATCATTGGTCTCTTCAAAGACTTTTAGTTGGCGATCAGCGCTGGTACCTCGCTCAAGTATTGTATGGACGTATTCAAGTTCTTTGCGGCTTCCCAGTTCATCGACAACATCATCTACAAAATCGAGCAACTCGTGGATTAAATCGCGCACCGGGACCTCGGTCTGTTTGCCAAAATCTATCAATTTACCGTCAAGCCCCCAGCGTACCGCACGCCACTTATTTTCCTGGATAAGCGCACGGCGATATAAACGAAAGCCCATATTCATTCGGTAGAGCTTAGCCAGTTTCGCCACGATCGCCTGGATCAACGCCGCGAGCGCAATTACTTCGTCCACCTTTGAAGGTATATCGCAGATGCGAAACTCAAGTGTCGGAAACTGAGGGTGAGGGCGTACATCCCACCATATCTTTTTTGGCTTGTCGATACAGCCGGTCTTGAGCAAAAGGTTGACGTAATTCTCAAAATCCGAATAAGAGCTGAAGTAATCAGGAATGTCGGTGCGCGGAAACTTTTTGAATATTTCAGATCTGTAACTCTTCAATCCGGTCTTCGTTCCCATCCAAAATGGTGAACTCGTGGATAGGGCTAACAGGTGAGGCAGGAAGTAACGTGCGGCGTTCATCAAGTGTATCTGAGCCTCGCGATCTTCGATTCCCACGTGCACATGCATTCCAAAAATCAAGAGGGACTCAGCCAGCACCTGCATCTCGGCAATCAGTGCGTGATAATGTTCGTTTGGAGTTATCTTCTGATCTTTCCAGCTCGAAAAGGGATGGGTTGATGCCGCGGCAATTCGGAGGCCTTTGTTTTCTGCCAGACTTGCAACCGTTCTCCGGAGTTTTACCAAATCCGCGCGCGCTTCGTGAATGTTTGCGCAAATGCCAGTGCCGACCTCAATCATCGACTGATGCATCTCGGGCTTGACCTGTTCACCCAGGATCATCTGTCCTTCTTCGATCATCTCGGTGATGTGTGAGCGCAACTCGCGCGTGACCGGATCGATGATCTGAAATTCTTCTTCTATGCCGAGAGTGAAGTCGGGCATTGGTGCTCCAGTAGATTTCAAATTTCAAATAATTTCAAATTTCAAATCATTTCAAATTTCAAATCGATAATTCAAGCGAAAAGCGCAGATCGATATAGCAAAAACCCAGAAATCGGAATTCGCAAACCTCAATTCGCAAATCGGAATTCGCAAATCGACAATCGCAAACCGAAGTTCCCAAAACCGCAATCCAAATGCCCAGATCCCATTCCCCAAGCCCCAACCCCACCCCATCAGTCCACAATCATCGTCGGAACCATTCCAGCCCCGGAAGTCACATTCGCAAGCGATGACGACGAAAGTCTCGTAAACCCTCCTGAAACCTCGCCGAAGAACAACAACGGATCGAGATCCAATAACTGCTCAACCATATGAACACCAGCAGCGTCTACGAATGGAAACACCTCCCGCGATGTCGTTACCCTCTCTTGAGCGAGATAGTCGCCAGCCAGCGCGTGCTCAATCGCGCGATCCCAGTCGCTTTCGCCTGATTCCCAACCGATATAGATGCCGTGTCCGCCATAATCATCATTTGGCTTCAACACCAGTCGGTCTCGTCGTGTCCTTACAAACTCCAACAGATCAATCTGCTGCCCCTGGTAGGTCGTCAGCGTATCCTCAACCCTGCGTGTCCACGGAACTGAACTTCGAATAGCGTCCTGCTCAGCCTTGGAAAAGCAATGTTGGTGACGTTCATCGGTGAGCACGCCAAAAAGCATCTTCTTGTGAACATACTTGGTGCGAAACGAATTCACAAAAACCGCAGCGCCGCTCTTGTAAGCTTTGATAAACGACGCGCATTCATCTGCCTTTTCCAGCAACTCTGTTGTCAGCACTCGTCGGTAAACCAGATCGATCCTGAAGTCCCCGTGCTTAAGCTTACCCTCGCTCAATTCGACATCCCGCGGGTCAACAATCGTGGTCGCAAAGCCATGGGCTTCAAAAAACTCCTTGAACAGCTCGAATTCGCGTTGAGTAGGAAGACCCTTGTAATCAACGATGCCAATTTGAGGCTTCGAATCGCGTCCTCGGACGCGCTTATAAATCCTGATTAGCGCTTCGAGCAGGTTTCGCCGGCAGTACATTGGAGTGACTTTGTGGCGCCGGCTGAACTCGCGCATAACCGGCAGATCACAAAAGATCTCAGCTGCTACGTCCTGATAGGCGATGCCTGCCGGGCACTCTGCATTTAGCTCGACAAACTGGTAGGTCTCATCTGTCAGGAAAGAATCCAGTCGGCTGGTGACCGATACCTCTTCATACCCCGGGTCGACCGAGACCAGTTCACGTTCTCCCTCTGTGAGGCCGATCTGCTCGAGCATCAGGCCGTTCGTGGGCGCAATGCGGCCAACCTTTTCGATGGCCCGCCAGACTGTTTCACACGTAGTCTTGATCTGCTTCCATTCATTCTGTGTTACGAAATGCGGACGCAGGTAAGGAGATAACATCCGACCGCCAAACACGAATTGAACGTCGTTCAGTTTTTGTTCCAGGAAATCGCGCGATGCTTCCAGCAGCGCAGGCTCGCTTTCCAGGAGTGAGTTGTAATCGTGAGCAGCTTGACTGGTCATTAGCGTAGGGTTGTGGACTTTGGCTCTAACGCATGCCCAACGTCGACCCGGCGAGTGACTGTAATCATGGTTAATCCGCCCCCGCAGGCTTGCTTGCCGTTGGACGCCTGATCTCATGATTCAAAAGATCGTTCCATCGATGACTCTCGATCGTAGGCTGTCCGTGCAATGCGGTCTCAATTGCAAGATTCGAAACTTTTTCAACCATCCATTTAAAGTAGATTGAACCGACTGACCACCAATCCGCATCCGGAGCAGGATTCATGTAATCGATCGCGTATGGAGTGTCCCCCGCAATCGCAAACTCGACCGTGTTGATGTCGTAACCCAGCGCCTCATTAATCTGTATAGTTTCGCGGCGAACGCGGGCTTCCATTTCAGGATTGAGATAGCCGTCGACTACAAGATAACGTTGAAAAATCGGATCATACGGCATTGGGCATACGTCTTTCTTGCCGATACAGTAAGACCTTACGTAGTGATCGAAAGGGATGTACTCCTGCAACACCATGCAATCCGTTCCACTGGCATCGTATTTCTCCATCAGCTCGTCGCGCGTGTTTACTCGAGACACTCCACGCCAGCCTCCACCATCGAAAGGCTTGATGAATGCAGGCAATCCAACATGATCGATTATGGCATCCCAATTGAGCGGATACTCGAGGTTTCGAAGAGACTCGGAAACTACGCCGTCCTTGTATTCCTTTTGCGGAAGCAGAATGGTTTTTGGCACGGCGATTCCCAGATAAGTGGCCAGAGAGTAATTGAAGAACTTATCGTCGGCATTCCACCAAAACGGATTGTTAATTACTTTTGTTCCCGCGAGCACCGCGCTTTTAAGATACGCTCTATAGAAAGGCACCTCGTGTGAGATTCGATCAATTATCGTATCGTACTCGCAAGGCTCGGCCATCCGAACTCCACCGATCTTGATGTATTCAGCTGTGACACCCGCATTGCGAGCGTTGATTTCGTTTATCAAAGCCTGGGGAAATGTGCCTTCGCGGCCCACGAGTATACCGATTTTCATTCTTCTCCTCCGCTGTTGATGACGCGCCGAATTGTATAGTACCGCTCCGAAAGGTTGCAACGTTTGGCTCAGAATCGAGTACTTGGACCAATAAACCTCTGTTACCATTAGCGGTCCCGACAGATTCCATCTATTATCACCCGAGCAGCCGTAGTTAAGACTCCAGGTGATAATCAAGGAGAACGCCAGAATGCACCGTCATAAGAGCCCGTTCTTAACAGGATCCCTATTACTCATTTTGCTGTCCGCTATAATGCTTGGCTGGTCGTGCAGCAACAACTCAACATCCGTGAACAAAAATTCCACGGCTACAACCGCAGGTTCTTCGAGCGGTGGCGACTTTGAAGGCAGCATCGCGATGAAGGTAGAAGCTGAAAATCAAAAGAACATGCAGATGACCTACTTCCTCAAAGGTAAGCAGACTCGCATTGAGACTACGATTCCAGATGTTCCAGAAGGCTCTGCGGTGATGCTTTGGGATACCGAAGGCGGCAAGGTAACGACGTTGATGCCGTCAAGAAAGATGTACGTCGTCATGGACTTGAAGCAAGCGGCAGAAGATTTTAAGGGAATGAAGAAGTCTCATGGAGAGGACGACACGGAGTTCCCAAAGCTAACAAGCACCGGGAAGAAAGAGACAATCGCGGGTCATGAGTGCGAGCACTGGCTGATGGGCGAAAAACAAGAAGTCGACATTTGCGCGGCAAAAGGACTCGGATACTTCGGTATGGGAGGTCAATCTGCGGGAGGCCTCGGTTCGTGGAAGAACTTTGTATTTAGTCCGAAGATGCTGGCCCAAGCGGCGGCACACCCGGAGTGGGTCAAGTTCCTGGAGGGCGGAGCGTTCCCTTTGAAACTTACGGCAACCTCTGATGGGAAGGCAATGATGACTATGGAAGCCACCAGGATCGAGAAGAAAGCATTGGATGACTCCATTTTTTCCATACCTCCGGACTACAAAGAGATGAGCGTCCCGGGTATGCCTGGTCTTCCGGCGGGCAAAAGGTAATGACGGGGATTGGGGGTTAGGGATTGGGGGCCGTTGGAGATTGAGACTAGGATTAACGAAGTGATTGACCTAATCCCCAACCCCCAATGCCCCAATCCCCAACCCCTACCCCCAACTCTGTTCGAGCTTCGCTAACTCGGCGGCGATGTGTGCAAGACCGCGTTCCAGAATTACCAGATGGCGCCGCATGTACGCTCTTTCCATTTCACGTTCAATACGCGCCCGTTCCCGCAATAAAGCTTCTTTCCGGCGCTGGTACTCGATCTCACTATCAGTAAGTGATTGCTTAAGTCGGGTTTCTCTTTTCTTTTCAGCCTCACCGATCTGGTCTTCTACCGCCTTACTTTCCCATCCTCTTGCCATAAATCAATTGTAGTAAAATTTCGACTGCGCAGCGATGTAAGGTACCAAACCGAATCTTACCTTCCCAACCCCAATTCCTAAGCCCTACCCCTTGACTGTAAAATGTAAACGATCTTACTCTGAACCCGGTTTTGATCGAGCCAGCTGTAACGGCTCCAGACGGACGCCAATCGAGACACCGAACCTCCGGAGTAAAATCTATTTAGTGAATGAGGCTTTGAAGCCATACCATGCACGATAAAACCGCAATCGGATAAAGGCCAATTCTCTCCCCAACCCAGAATCCTGCCCCATACGACGGTTTAAAAATCCGACGCAGCCACTTGCAATCCTAATAAAGGTCCTCTCACTTTAGCAGCTTGAAGGCGTGGAGCCATTCATTTCTTAAGAATCCTGGAATGCACCAGAGCATGCATAAAGGCTCGATTGCGCGAGCAGCCTCCGCTTTACCCATATCTGCCGCCTCCCATCCGAATTGCTCGAGCACCTGAGACACTATCTGTTTGGCGTTCTCGTCGTTGCCACAGATGAACATCGTTGGCGTGCCCCCGGTAAATTGGGGGTTAATCATACGGACACTGCCGACGGAATTGAACGCTTTGACCAGATGCGCATTGCTGAATTCACGTTGAAGACGTTCCATAAGCGACTCATTGAAGTCAGTAAAGAAATGGAGCACGCCGTTGACCGGCGGCGTATCGGCGATCGGATTTGTAGCATCAATCACCGGTTTTCCACGCAGGTTTTCTGGACGTGCCGCCCGCAATGCATCAGATGCAGCAGTTCCCTTTACCGCCAGGACAACCAGATCCGCGAAACCGGCCGCTTCGGCGAAACTTCCGACACGAGCACCAGGATTCGTTGCCAGCCAATCGGCAAGCTTCGAGGTGTCACGCGTGCCCATCGTGACTTCATGACCGTGTTTCAAAAATCCGTTACCAAGCACCTTTGCAACATCACCAGAACCTAATACTCCGACTTTCATAGCAACTCCTATAGATGTAACGTAGACTGTCTCGATGTAGTGGGTCTGGGGGTAGGGAGTTAGGTTTTCGGTGTTTTGGTACTTATGGTCTAAACCTAACCGCCAACTCCCAGCCCCAACTATATCTGAGACGCTCTACGCTAGATCCTAGCCATAACAATGAAGAATACAAGTACCGACTATTTTGTAAGCTACTACCTAACAGCATAGGGAGCCGACATGAATGCAAAGACCTACAACTGTCCGGTTGAGGCCGCGATTGATGTCATCGGCGGTAAGTGGAAACCGCTGATCCTCTGGTGGCTTCATCAGGATACCCATCGTTTCGCCCAGTTACGACGCCAAATCCCGGGAATTACCGAGAAGATGCTTACGCAACATCTTCGTGAGCTTGAAACCGACGGAATAGTGGAGCGCCGCGTTTATCCAAGCGTCCCGCCAAAAGTTGAGTATTCACTCACTGATTATGGGCGCTCACTTAAGCAAGCTCTGGAGGCTATTTGTGAATGGGGTCGTTTACATATGCAGCGGATCGGCGCTGTCGAAACGGAACGCGTTCGCTCGGTTGAACACGCAAATTGAGGTGACCGATGGAAAGTCTTTGGTGTGACCTGTCTTACGGCGCAAGAAATCTGCTCAAGCACCCGGGGTTCACCGCCGTAGCAGTTTTATCGCTCGCGATTGGGATCGGAGCGAACACCGCGATCTTCAGCGTTACCAATGCGTTGTTGCTACGCCCGCTTCCCTACAAAGATGCAGAACGCCTGGTCATTCTCTGGAGTCGCTCACCTGGTCTGAATGTCCCGCAAGACTGGTTCTCACCAGGACAGTATCTCGACGTTAAGGATCAGAATAGTGTTTTTGATGAAACAGCGATCACTATAGGTGCCAGTTTTAATATCACCGGACACGGCGCACCCGAGCACATCGATGGAGCGAGAGTGTCATCCTCTTTCTTTCCTCTGCTGGGCGCCACCGCTCTCTTCGGCAGAGTCTTTCTGTCGGACGAAGATACACCTGGAAAATCGCCGACCGTGATTTTAAGCAACGGTTTCTGGCGACGCTATTTTGGCGGCGACGAAGGTGTGATTGGCAGGACGTTGATCCTTAACGGTAATGACTTCACGGTAGTTGGAGTCATGCCCGCTGGCTTTTCATTGAATAAGGAAGTCATGCCGGCGGTAAATGGAATTCAAAATGCCGATCTTTTCGTTCCCTTTCCGATGAGTGAAACCGCCAGGTCGAACCGTGGCAATGAGGATTTCAACATTTTTGCGCGGCTGAAGCCTGGCATCTCGGTCACACAGGCCCAACGCGAAATGGACGTTATCGCCAAACGGATGAAGGAGCAATATCCGGCTAATTATCCACCTGAGGGCGGACTGACAATTAGCGTGGTGCCTCTCCTTCAACAAGTAGTTGGTGATGTCAGCCTGGCTCTGAAGGTTCTGTTCGGCGCGGTCGGATTCGTACTTTTGATCGCTTGCGCCAATGTTGCCAATCTTCTCCTCTCGCGCGCCGCTTCGCGCACAAAAGAAATCGCGATTCGTTCAGCTTGCGGTGCAAGCCGTTCCAGACTTATTCGCCAGCTGCTGACTGAAAGCATTCTTCTAGCTATGTTAGCGGGTTTGACCGGAACTGGACTGGCGTATCTGATCCTTAAAGCGCTGGTCGTTTTTGGGCCAAACAACATCCCGCGTTTGACCGAAGTAGCGATAGACTCCAGAGTCCTGGCATTTACCTTCGTCGTTGCCGTGCTAACCGGGATACTGTTTGGGCTCGCGCCGGCACTGCGGGTATCACGAATCGATCTTAATGAGGTACTGAAGGAAGGTGGGCGGCGTGCGGTCTCCGGAAGAAGCACCCATAGACCTCGAAGGCTGTTGGTTGTTTCCGAAATTGCCCTATCGCTTATCCTTTTGATCGGCGCGGGACTGTTGGTTCGGAGCTATCAGCGAATCTTAAACGCATACCCGGGATTTGATCCTCACAACGTCCTCTCGCTTCGTCTTGCGTTGATCAACACCAGGTACCCGAAGCCCGAAACGATCACCGCCTTTTTCCGCGATGTTCTCGAGCGGCTAAATCGATTGTCCGAAGTCGAATCTGTTGCCATAACTTACTCGCTGCCGATGAGCACCGTTGCATTAGCGTGGGAGCCTGTTCGTATCGAAAACTACGCGCCAAAAAGCGGCCACGAGCTGATAATTTCAAATGTACGAATTGTGAGCGCCGATTACTTCCGCACGATGGGCATACCGCTGGTTAAAGGAAGGTATTTTGATCAACACGACACAATGGACGCGCCCGAGATTGTCATTGTAGATGAAACGCTTGCGCAGCGCTTTTGGCCGGATGAAGATCCGATCGGCAAACGGATCCAACGCGGAGGTTCGGGCGCGTGGCGCACAGTAGTTGGCATAATCAGCAATGCCAGGCAATACAGCTCTGAGAAGGAACCGCCTATCGCAGTCTACTTTCCCTTTGAGCAGTACGTCGCGCGAAATATGTTCCTTGTGATTCGCACCACAATCGATCCGACAGCAACCATTTCGACAATAACAAAAGAGGTCCAATCAATTGATCCCGAAATGCCGGTCTTTGATGTGGGAACTATGGATCAAAGGCTCCGCGATTCATTGGCGAGCCGGCGCTTCGCAATGCTACTCCTTGGTCTTTTTGCGCTGGTTGCTTCCCTGCTCGCCGCTATCGGCATCTTTGGAGTGATGGCCTATACGGTCAACGAGCGCACCCATGAAATTGGCATTCGTCTGGCGTTAGGGTCGCCACCTTCCAGAATTCTGCAGCTGGTCATCAAACAAGCTGTGGCGCTGACGGCAGTTGGCGTGGCGGTCGGGCTTGGCTGTGCCTTCGCGTTGACACGGGTTCTGGCCGCTCTTCTTTTTGGTGTAACCACAACTGATACGTTTACCTTTACGCTCACACCGATCGTATTGGCGGTTGTTGCTTTGGTTGCTAGTTATCTGCCTGCTCGGCGAGCAGCGCGAGTCGATCCAATGGTTGCGTTGAAATGCGAATAGCTGAATAAGCCACGATCCCGCGGCCCACGTGCGATACGCCCGACGGCTGTGCTACACTTTTTCCTTGGGTTGGAATCTCTTTCGAAGGGCGCAATTCACCGCTTAATAGATTTGGGGGTTCGTCGAGCTTGTTACCTAAGTCAAGCTGCCTAAGCTTCGCCTATCATCAATTACCGTCAAGCGCGAAAACCGCTGCTGGACTAGCCGTGCTATTCATTTTTTTGATTTCCTCTAGCGTTGCGGACGCTACACAACAGAGGAAGCAGCCAATTCCGCAGGACACAACTCGTAAGGACGATGGAAAGGTTCCAAACGAGAAAGACATGGCGAAGGCCAAGAAGCAGGAAGACGCAAAAGCACCTCAGGTAAAGTTGACCCAGGCCGAAACTGCAATCGAGCTCTCCATCATTGCGTACGGCGGACGCAAGCAGCTCGAAACGGTCCGATCGGCAATTCAGGAAACGGGCACGATCAGATTGGCAACGGATCAAGGTGACCTCAGCGGTAATTATCTTCTCCGATCGATGAGGAAGGAAAAGTCTTCGAAGGATCTCCTCCGCGTTGATCTGGAGCTATCGGCTGGGGAAAATGCACAGGGTCCAATCAAATATATAATCGGTTTCAACGGCGCGAGTGTTTGGTCCGCACAAAACGGACAATATGTAAATCCGCGGGCGGGGGCGGATATTGCCTTTCGCGCTCAGCTTACGCACGAGTACATGGCTTTGCTTCGTTACAAAGAGGACGGATCAAAGCTCGAGTACGTAGGACTTGAAAACGTGGTCGGGGTCGACACCTTTATGATAGATATGACTTCAACCGAAGGAGAGAAGACCCGCTACTGGCTTAGCGCCAAAACGTATCGCGTGCTGCATTCTGAATACGAGTTAACCCTTGTTGAGGGACAGCCACCTACAAAATATCGAATAGACTATTACTACACGCCTTCAAGCCTGGCGGTCATCCAGAACACTCTGGTACCGGTACGGAGGGAGATGAAACAGGGCGGCAAATTTGTTCAGGAAATCAAACTTACAAGCCTGACTTATTCGACTAAGATCGATCCAGAAGTATTTCAGCACCTTCAAGAGCAGTAACGCAGCAATCGGAACCACTGCGTCCGGTCTGCCTGAGCTTAATCAGCATCGAGATATTCGTTGACCGTCAGCCCAACTCGAGAATAAAACTGAGCCGCCAGCGACGGAATCTCGTCAACCGTCTCATCGAGGGCTACTCTCTCAACTCGCCACATCGGAAGGAATACGTGGGTTAATCCCATATTACGCTCGCCCCGGACTATCATCTGAACCCAGTCATCGAAGGTATTCAGGTCTATCCCGCGTACAAAGACGCCTGCGACATTTAGCTCGCGCAACACGCCCCATACTTTTTCACGGGGACTGTGCAGGTTAACCACGACCGGTACCCCGGGTTGAATGCCTGTGTTTGAATTTTCCATTTCGTTCATCTGAAAGATCGGACCGATATGACCTCCAGGAGCTACTCATCGCTCCACAATCATTGCGATTCCCTGACCGCCGCCGATACACAATGACGCAAGCCCGCGTCTTACATCCCGTCTTTTCATTTCATATAGCAGCGTGACCAAAACACGAGCGCCACTCGCTCCAATCGGATGCCCAAGGGCGATCGCACCGCCGTTTACGTTAACCCGCGAATCATCGAGTGAAAGTTTACGCAACACAGCGAGGCTTTGGGCCGCGAATGCTTCGTTGAGCTCAAATAAATCAATATCTTTAATCTCAAGGCCGGCCTTTTCGAGAGCTCGCTCGATTGCCGGCACCGGGCCCATTCCCATGAACCGCGGATCGACACCGGCTGATGCGTATGACAGGATCTTTGCCATCGGCGTCAGTTCCATAAGCCGTGCACGCTCTCCACTGGCGACCACCAGAGCAGCCGCTCCATCATTGATCCCTGAAGCGTTACCGGCGGTCACCGTACCGTCGTTCCGAAACGCCGGCCTTAACCGTCCGAGTATACTGCCAGTCGTTCCTGCGCGGGGATACTCATCAACTCTGAATTCGATACTCTCACCTCTCTTTTTGGCGATGAGCACCGGGGCAATTTCTTCTTCAAAACGGCCACCAGCGATTGCAGTCTCGGCTCGTCGCTGGCTCTCGGCAGCAAACTCGTCCTGCATTTCGCGGGTTATTTCGCAAGCCGCCGCGATATTTTCAGCGGTGACTCCCATATGACAACCTGCCATCGCACAGGTGAGACCCTCGCTCAACATTGAGTCCACGATCTCGTCGTTTCCAAGCCGGTATCCCGTTCTAGCCTTCCTAAGCAGGTATGGAGCTCGGCTCATCGATTCCATACCTCCGGCGACAATCAAATCTGCATCGCCAGCGATAATTGCCTGGGCCGCGAGCGACACTGCTTTCAATCCCGAACCGCAAACTTTGTTAACCGTAAACGAGGGTACGCTTTCTGGAACATGCGAGGCCAGAGCCGATTGACGCGCGGGATTCATTCCCACTCCTGCCTGAAGCACATTACCCATTATCACTTCTTCGACATCATTAGGATCTATGCCAGCGCGTTTCAGAGCACTCTCAATAACCACACGGCCCAGCTCGGTTGCTGGTACCTCACTCAGCGCTCCGCCAAATGAACCTATTGCGGTACGCGCGCCACTCACAATGACTGCACTATTCATATTTGTCCTTGCTCGGAGGCGACCCAAAGGAACTACAGTTAACCGGTGACTTCACTTACTGACAACCCTTACATCATCGAACGCGATGCCTGACTGAGCATAACAAAAGAGTCCAATACGTCCCTGGCCGTAGGAGGTATCCCTGACTTCGAACAGAGATTTTCCGTCGACTGAAGCTTTGATCAAATCCCCAACAACACTGACCTCAATCGACATCTCAGTTCCCGGCCGATAGCCTTTGGTTAATAGCCAAATTTCAGTGTAATCTGGGCCTTCACGCCTGTCCAATCTGGTAATCGGTCCGCCGCTCAAGCCATCCTGGAGAAAAAGGAGACGGTAAAAATGCTCGGCGTCCTGATATCGAAAAACTACGCCAAAGCCGTCATCATCAACTGGCATGGCGCTAAGAGAAATCTCATAATCGGTCCAATTTGAATCGCCGCTAATCAGAAGAGTACCGTACCATCGGCCGAGGAAGTCGCCGCGCCTGCCCCAGATATTACTTCGCTGATGGAGCCGTCCATCGCCCTCAACACGCCAGTCAGATGGGCCCTCGATTGTGTCTGGATCATCTACGACTGTCCACCTAAGTAAACGCGTGTCATGAAACCGTTCGTCCAGCAACACAGCGTTCACGCAACCTGAGAGTGCAAGTGTAGCCGCAATAATTGCAACAGCGACGTACCGTAGACTGTCCAGTCTGCGGATCTGACGTACCTTAGAGTGTTTAGTCCGCGGGATTCGTCGGCACGCATCGAACACTAACGCCAATGCGCTTTTTAAAACTATCACTGAGAGACTCGTGCGTCGGAAACGGCAGGCTTGCGCTTTTTCAAGCGTTCAACTTCGGTTATTCCCGAAGGGTAGGACTGGTACAGAGTAAAAGTTTCAACCTGAACGCAGGATAGTGGACTGCCTTCCTCACCGCTCGTATCAATTCCCACACAACTATTGTGGATGTAGATCCCCCAGCGCCTGTTGCGACCTTCGCGTGGCAGAAAAGCTGTAGGGGTGTGGCCAAAGAAACACAATTTTCCCTCATAGCCCTTAAAGAAATCCAGGTCTCGCGTCCAAACAAGCACTTCCGTGTCCGTTTCCGAAGGGTGAACTTCGGGAACCAAACCAGCGTGAACGTATATCGCCTGTTCGTCCTCATGAAAGTAAGGCAGGCTCCTGATGAACTCGATGTGCTCTTCCGGGATGCGGATGTCGGATATGTCTTTTAGCTGCTCAAGCTCAATTCCATACGAAGAGAGCGTTGCCAGTCCTCCGTTTTCTGGAATGAGCCATTGCAGGTCTCCATAGTCCAGGCAGTCGAGCAACATCTGCTCGTGGTTTCCGCGCAGTACGACGATGTTTGGGTTGTCTTCTACAAGCTCCATCACACGGCTGACAACGCCGGGCGCGTCATCGCCGCGGTCTATGAGATCGCCAAGAAATACGATCTTATCCTGCTTAATATCCCACGGCACATTGCTGATTAACTGCTCCAGCAATTTCGATCGCCCGTGAATATCTCCTATGACGTATGTTCCCATTTATGTTCTGCGACGTACCGTAGACTGTCCGGTCTGCGTGGTGGTTCGCTCCGATTTTAACGATAGCCGTGCGCAGACTGGACAGTCTACGCTACCTCGTTTTCACCAGATTATTAGCTAATTCAAAGGCACCACCCAGTTCTTCAAAGTCGCCACTCGATATGCTTGACCTTGCAGCTTCGATTTCGCCAATCACATCATCGAGAGCTAAAGAAATCTCGTCGGCGTTGGTTCTGCAGATGTCTTCCCAAACTGACCAGCGGCTTCCAGCTAATCGTACCATCTCTGAAAAACCGGTTCCCGCTAATCGAAGATCGGCCTCGTTTGGTCGCCGAGCCACCGCGCATGCCAGAGCGGTGGCAACAAGTTGGGGCGTGTGGCTCATACGGGCCACCGCTCGATCGTGTTCCTCCGTCGTAACGTGAACCGGAACCGCCCCGATGGCATTCACCACTTCTTCGACCTTTCGCACGGCGTCAGAGGATCCTGGATTTGCGTCATCAACCACCAGAGCGTACGCCGCATTTCGAAATAAATCAGCATCGGCATACTGAATTCCCGCATGGTGACTCCCAGCCATCGGATGGCCTCCGACGAAAACGACTCCACCTGGTAATGTTTCTCGCGCCGCTCGGCAAATTTCTCGCTTCGTGCTGCCGGAGTCGGTTATTATTGCGTCTTGCCTTACGAGTTTTCCCCGAGTACGCAAGAAGCTTAGAATCCCTCCGACGGGTGCGGCTAAATAAACAAAATCGGCCTCACATACTCGACCCGAATCAAACGAGGTTTCTGCTTCATCGATTATGCCTCGCGCGCAAGCCTCCTTCAGCACCGCCGCCGAGTCCACACCGGTAATCCGCTCCGCAATTCCATAACGCCTCGCTGCTAAGGCAAAAGACCCGCCTATCAACCCTGTTCCGACAATTGAGATATGCCTGAAGAGCATATTACGAATCACCATTCGCCGGGGGAAGTCAAAAGTCCTGATCTAATCCTTTAGCGCCGGCTCCTCAACCCCCGGAGCGATCTCTCGATCCACTGCCATCGCGATTAGCCTGAGACGATGCATCAAAGTTTCGAACTGTTCCGGCAAAAGCGATTGCGCGCCGTCACACAGCGCGTTTTCGGGATCGTTATGAACTTCGATCAGCAATGCGTCGGCTCCGGCAGCCACCGCTGCCTGCGCGACCGGTGGAACCTTGTCGCGGCGTCCAGTAGCGTGGCTCGGATCGGCGACCACCGGTAGATGAGACAGTTTTTTGAACACCGGAATTGCTGCGATATCAAATGTATTTCTTAGGTAGGGCTCGAAGGTGCGAATGCCGCGTTCGCATAGGATTACCTGATGATTGCCGCCCGACATTATGTATTCCGCGGCGAGCAACGTCTCTTCAATCGTAGCTGCCGGACCGCGTTTTAAAAGCACTGGCTTATTGATTCGTCCAACTTCTCGCAGCAGATTGAAGTTCTGCATATTGCGCGCGCCAATCTGGAGTATGTCAACGTATCGAATAAACAGTGGGATCTGGGACGGCTCCATTACCTCGGATACGACAAGCATATTGTAGCGATCGGCTGCCTGCCTGATGTATTTCAGACCTTCTTCACCGAGACCCTGAAAAGAATAGGGTGAGGTGCGAGGCTTAAAAGCCCCTCCTCGTAGAACTTTTGCCCCGTGCTTCGATACGATCTCGGCAATTGCCATCACCTGATCGCGGCTTTCAATGGTGCAGGGTCCGGCCATCATCACAACTTCGCGACCGCCGAACGTGACGTCCTTGATAGTGATCTGCGTGCCTTCAGGTTTGAATCCCCGATTGGCAAGCTTATAGGGCGCGGTGATGCGAAGAACTTCTTTAACGCCTTCGAGCAGTTCGATATCGCGCCAGTCGATCTCGCGTTCACCGACCGCTCCCAGAACGGTGTGGCGCACTCCAGTTGACCGATGTATATCAAAGCCTAACCGAACCAGTTTATCTATGACTCCCGAGATCTGCTCCTCACTAGCAGTCTCGTCCATTACTATGACCATTGGTGATCCTCTCCTTGTTCGGATCCTCCCTGTATCTCTGCGACTCTGCGTCTTTGCGTCTCTGCGTTTCGCGAGCCCATTGAAAACGGTTACTCTTTAGGTCGTCTCTTCCGTTTGACTGAGTTCCCGTCCTTTGTTTCTTTCTCTACCGTCACTCGTTCAATACGCCGCGATTCGTCAATGATCCTTTCGAACAGGCGTCGGATTGCCGTCTTATCCAGAGGACCGGGATTTATTCCGGTGACGTGAGCGATCACTTCCCTTTCCCGATCCGGTGAATAAATTGCTAGGCCCAGTTCGCGTTTGATTCTGCCGAGCTCGATCGCACACTGGGAGCGACAGTTGAGCAGCTTAACCAGTTGCTCATCCAAACGGTCGATTTCGTCTCGCCAGTCCTCGATAGTCAAATCGGCCCCAAACACTTCCAGATTATGCGACGCAAGCTACAGTCGTCCACGCTATTCTTGAATCCACTCTATGAGTCCCTGGACGATACCAACTGCCGTACAACACCGCCAATTATAGCAGGTAAATTACTTGCACTCGCCGCATTCTCAATCTCAACAACAATTCGACTGCCGACTACCGCTGCGTCAGCGTGCTCCCATACTTCGGCAACGTGTTCAGGAGTTGACACTCCAAACCCGACTGCCACTGGAAGATCGGTGAAGCGCCTTACTCGATGAACCAAAGTCGCCGCTGCCTCCGACAAGCTCTGTCTTACCCCGGTTACGCCTGTGCGAGAAACCGCATACACGAACCCGCTGCTCACGTCGCTTATGAGCTTGAGGCGATCATCGGTGCTTGTTGGCGCGACCAGGAAGATTAAGTCAATTTCCGCAGCCTTCAATGCAGATCGAATGATTTCAGATTCCTCAGGCACCAAATCAGTTCCAAGCACTGCATCCACACCAGCGTCGCGAAGCTCGTAACCTAACCTGTCAATTCCAATTGAAAGAAGTGGATTCAAATAGCTGAATAACACTATTGGTATGTTGCTTTTCTTACGAACGCGCCGCACTAACTCAAGACAATCTCGTACATTTACTCCGTTTGCGAGCGCGCGCTCCGAAGCTCTCTGAATCACCGGACCATCGGCCATCGGATCGGAGAACGGAACCCCCAACTCGATGATGTCGGCTCCGCTGCGAGCGATTTCGAGAATCATCTCTTCAGTCGCTTCAATCGTCGGATCCCCGGCCGTGATGTAAGGAACAAACCCTTTACGACCAGCGCGGAGTAGGTCTCTAAAAACAGTATCTATTCTCGTCATTCGGAGAGTTGATCACCTGCAGAACAACGCGCCTCTAGCCGATGTTTGGCTGTTTTAATTTAACTGAACGCCGTCACCACTTGTTAGAAGAGACGTCTTTTCGCAAATCCTCAGCTACGGTATTCACGTCCTTATCACCACGACCCGACAGGTTCACGACGATAACCTGTTCACTGGTCATCGCCGGCGCGACTTTGATCACTTCGGCTATGGCGTGTGCGCTCTCGAGCGCCGGAATAATCCCTTCCAGCCGCGCCAGAAGCTCAAATGCGTCAAGAGCTTCACGGTCGCTAGCCTTCGAATAACTGATCCTTCCCATATCGTGCAGATATGCGTGCTCGGGTCCGATAGCCGAGTAATCCAGACCCGCGGACACCGAGTGCGTCGTCGAGATCTGACCGTTCTCATCTTGCAGCACGTAGCTGCGAGTGCCCTGCAACACGCCAGGTCTGCCGCCACTAAAGCGTGCCGCATGTTCACCAAGGGTTTCGCCGCGACCGCCTGCTTCAACTCCAATCATTCTCACGCCCCGGTCCGAAATAAATTCGTAGAACAATCCAATCGAATTGCTTCCACCACCGACACAAGCGATCAACAACTCCGGAAGCTTGCCTTCAGCCTCCATTATTTGTCCCCGCGTCTCACGACCAATTACCGATTGAAAATCGCGAACCATCCGCGGGTACGGATGAGGGCCCATAACTGAGCCAAGCAGGTAATACGTATCTGCGACATTGGTGACCCAATCGCGCAGGGCTTCGTTTATTGCATCCTTGAGCGTTCGGCTACCGGAGTCAACACCGATCACCTCAGCGCCGAGCAGCCGCATTCGAAAGACATTCAGCTCTTGCCTGCGCATGTCTTCGGTGCCCATGTACACGACGCATTTCACATTCATCAACGCGCACACCGTTGCGGTCGCAACTCCGTGCTGTCCAGCGCCTGTCTCGGCGATGATCCGATTCTTACCCATCCTGCGCGCCAGCAGCGCCTGGCCGACTGCATTATTTATTTTGTGCGCACCGGTGTGACAGAGGTCTTCCCTCTTGAGATAGATCCGAGCGCCGCCGAGGTGTTCGGTCAGCCTGTGGGCAAGCATCAACGGAGTGGGTCGGCCGACGTAATCTGCCAGAAGCTGCTCAAGTTCGCGACCAAAGCTCGGATCGCGTCGCGCCGCCTCGTAGGCCGCTGTCAATTCCTCAATCGGATGCATGAGCGTCTCTGGAACAAATCGACCGCCATAGTCACCGAAGTGTCCGGCTGCATCTGGAAGCTGATATTCGTTTTTGGTTCTGATATTGCTCATCAGATGAAATTTGTTTTAGAACGAGTATCGTGGTCCCTTGCAATCAAAGCATTTGCTTGAGTCACGATGTTCATAAACTTTTGGATCTTGTCAAAATCTTTTCGACCCGGTTCGGCCTCGACTCCGCTGCACACATCGATCGCGTCTGGTTGCACCTGTTTGATTGCCTCTCCTACGTTCTCGAGTGTTAGGCCGCCCGCAAGGATGATCGGCGACAATTGTTTCGCTTCTATTGCAATGCGCCAATCAAATCGTTGACCCGTTCCACCGTAGCTGCCATCAACATTCGAGTCTAACAAAATCATATTAACGCGATATCTGTTGATCACACTAAGATCAAAGTCCTGGCCGACGCGAAGCGCCTTTATTGTCTTGATGTTCGCCAAACCTTCACAAAAGCCGGGAGTTTCATCGCCGTGTAACTGAACCGCTTGAAGCCCCAGATGAGAAGCGATATCAACTATGCGATTGGCATCTTCGTTCACAAAGACTCCAACTACACTTACAAGCGGAGATAACTTCTTAATGAATTCCTGAACCGCCGAAGGCTCGACGTAACGAGCGCTACGAGGCCAAAAGTTGAAACCCAATGCGTCCGCGCCGGCGGCGATTGCAGCTTCCGCTTCCTCTAAGGTCCGAATACCGCAGATTTTCACCTTCACACGGTTCATAAATCGGTGTTCTGCACTAAGCTTTTCAGGGCTTCACCGGGATCCTTCGCGCGCATTAGATGTTCTCCAACCAAAAATGCGTTGAATCCGGCGGCCTGCAGCCGCTTAATATCCTTAATAGAATGGATACCGCTTTCGCTCACTAATAGCGTATCCGATGGGGCTAATCGAGCCAATCGATAGGAAACTTCCAGATCGACCACAAAAGTCGTTAAGTCTCGATTATTGACGCCAATCGTCGATGCACCAGCAGCAATTGCACGCTCCATCTCAGTTTCGTCGTGAACTTCAACCAACGAATCCAGCCCGAGCCCATTAGCCAAACCAATCAATCTACTGAGGAGTTCGTTGTCCAGGATTGCGACTATAAGCAGGATCGCGTCCGCGCCGGCGAGCAATGCTTCAAAGACCTGGTACTCATCAAAGATAAAGTCCTTCCGAAGTAACGGTAAATCGACACGCTCTCTGATTCCTGTTAGATAGGACAGAGATCCTCCGAAGAAATCCTCTTCGCACAAAACTGATAAAGCCGCTGCTCCGCCTTTTTCATAACTCTCCGCAATCCACCCAGGGTCAAAGTCCTCCCGAATGATTCCTTTGGACGGAGACTTCTTCTTTATCTCGGCAATGATCCTGGCGCGATCAGAGCGTCTGAGCGCTTTACTAAAAGACTGTCGTCGAGGCTTCGATGCAAGGGCTCGTTCGGTAATCGAGCGAAGAGACACCTGATTCTTAGCCGCTTCAAGACGAATAAACTTCGCCTCAACAAGACGATCAAGGATCCCGCCTGCCCTAAGTACTCCCGATATATCAGCTCGTGTTTGCATAGTGATCGATGGACGAGGCATCTCCCGATCTTACAACTCCAAAAAATTCTCCAGGAGTTTCTTACCATGTTCGGTCATCACCGATTCGGGGTGAAACTGGACTCCCTCGACTTGAAGACTGCGATGTCGCAATCCCATTATCAATCCATCCGGCGTAGTAGCCGAGACCTCCAGGTCGTTCGGCAGACTATCCTTTTCGACTATCAGAGAGTGGTACCGCGTTGCTTTGAATCTGTACGGAATGCCTCGAAAAATCGTGGCAGAGTCGTGACATATCTCACTGATCTTTCCGTGCATCAGGTAGGGCGCTCGAATAACTCGGCCCCCAAATGCTTCACCGATCGCCTGGTGCCCAAGGCAAACACCCAGAATTGGAATCTCATTAGAAAAAGATCGAATGAGATCTATCGTTATTCCGGCATCGCGGGGAACGCCCGGGCCGGGGGAGATCAGAATCCTCTCCGGTTGAAGCTTTCGTATCTCTTTGATTGTCACTGCGTCGTTTCGGTAGACCCGCGATTTAACCCCAAGCTCGCCGAGATATTGAACAAGGTTATAAGTAAACGAGTCGTAGTTATCTATAACGAGAATCATGCAAGTTACTGTACGGTTATTTTCTTTATCTCGAGGCGCTGTTTTGGTTTGTCCCCATCAACCTCGGCATCGGCTATCTTGTCGATGACCTCAAGCCCTTCGACTACCTTTGCAACTGGAACATGTTTTCCGTCCAGCGCCGGATTGTCCTTGGAGATGACGAAGAAGTACCAGCTGGTAGTTCCGTCCGCAGCCTGCCGCATCGAGAGCGTTCCCCGTTCCTGCTTTACATTGTTCTTCTCAGCCGGTATTGGCCAGAGGCTGAACTGTCGTTTTCGATTTGCGCTATCTTGCGGCCAGTCTCCGAGGTATCCCACCTCAAGATAATAGCTTTGAGATATTCGAAAGAAAGTTGTCCCATCGTATAACCCGGATCGCGCCAGGCGCACGAATGCACGTGTGGTGTTAGGAGCTGCTTCAGGCACCAGCTGGAGCTTTACGTTTCCAAGCGACGTCTCCATTGAAATGCGCATGCCCTTCATTTGCTCCACAGTCGGTGCTTTGGGTCTAATCATCACCTTTTTGATTTCAATTCTTTCGGAAGCCACGCCAGCGGGGGTTGCGGGAGAAGTCGATATCCTGGCCGCGGTGTCCATCCCTTCTACCACACGTCCGAAGACAGTGAATATAGTATCGAGAACGGCTTGGGCGGGACCAGCATTCAGCACGATAAAGAACTGAGCCCCAGAGCTGCCCGGCTTAACATCATTCGACCCAGCGCGCACCGGTACGAGAACAGATGAGACGGCCCCAGGCAGGTGTTTGTTCTTATTGACTTCGTCAGGCAGGCCGGCGTTCAACCCGCCGGTTCCATATCGAGCGCGGTTGGCAGGATTCTTTGACAGCGGATCACCACCCTGAATCAGCCCGAACTTGACGACCCGGTGAAAGGTCGTTCCGTCATAGGCTCCCTCTCGCGCATTTTTGACAAAGTATTCCACGTGCTTTGGAGCTTCTTTTGGGAAAAACTCAATAACGATTTGACCATTCGTTGTGTCGAGAACCGCTTCGATATTCTCGTAATCGGCGGCGCCGGAGGCTTGATTGGATGACTCATTTAAGTCAACAAACGCCCTGGAGGCTTGTAAACCAAGGCTGCCAAAGGCCAGATATGCAACCGCCACGCAGAAGATTCCGGGTCTTCGCATCGCAGCTTCTCCTTTGAATCTAGACTGGTTTCGAACTCGACAGTGCGTGGTGATTGTCGCGCAATTTTTTGCAGGGCACAACCGACGCCACCCAGGAAGACGCGCAGAAAAAAAGGCCCGCTGAAGCGGGCCAGAAATAAAGGGTTGCCATGATGCCAAATCTTTAGGGGCTAGGGAGTGAACCTCGGCTAATACATAGAGCTTGCTAACTTCTCAACCATCTAACTGCAAACACGAAACAGAGCAGCGCGGCAGCACCTTGCACTAACCATGCAATACCCAACAGCGCTTCGGGCGACATATGATAGTCTTCAGCAAGTCCAGCGCTTCCTTTCGCAACAGCTACGGTAATCCCACTAAACAGAAGCAATGCTGCAAGCACGCTGAGTCCGCCCATACGACTTCCGCTTTGACTCTCTTCCCGAACATTCGGGCGATAAGGTGCCCATTCTGGGGTACGCTGGTGTCCCCGAGCTGAGTACTTTCCGATCTCGATTTGCCGCGTAAACTCCGACATAACCTGCTCCGCAATTTTGAAGTTCAGTCTTAGGGGCTGAGCTTCGTCCGACATAAGGGCAAAGCTGGTGCCATTGATTCTCGTGCATGCCCCAGGGGCCGATAAACATCAATCACACAGAACTTATAGGTTGGTAACAGCGCCCTTGAAGAGATTCTCGCGGCGAGTCCCTCGGTCACATTGCTTGAAGATATTCAGTAGGGCAGGTCAATCAGAAGCAGCGGCTTGCTTTTCCGCAAAGGAATCGATGAAATGATCTACTAGCAATAATCCTGAATGTTACTCAAAAGCTGAATGTCTAAATCAGGCTGGGACAGAAAGAGCTGGGTGAGTCTGATGCCGAACGGTATCGGGCAAGTGAAACCCAATCACTATGCCGAGATCTTAAAGTCGATATGGCGCAACAAGGATCAATTGCCGTTTGCATTTCGAATCCTGACAAAAGGCGTATGCGACGGCTGCGCTTTGGGAACTACCGGTGTTCACGACTTTACCATGGACGGCGTGCATCTTTGCCTTATAAGGCTCGATTTGATGAGGCTCAACACAATGCCGGCGCTGGATGAAACACGCCTGCAGGATGCGCGTAATCTTGAACATCTTTCGGCTGGACAACTGCGCGAGCTCGGGCGATTGCCTTACCCAATGATTAGACGCAACGGCGAGCGCGGTTTCAATCGAATCACCTGGGAAGAAGCCGCGGCGACAATTGCTGAGGGCGTTGGGGACCTGGACCCGCACAGGATGGCCTTCTATCTGACCTCACGCGGATTGACGAACGAGGCCTACTACGTTGCTCAAAAAGTTGCTCGATTTCTCGGCACAAACAATATCGACAATTCCTCACGCATTTGCCATGCGCCCTCCACGGTAGCGCTGAAACAAGCGCTCGGCGTTGCAGCTTCGACGTGTTCTTACAAAGACTGGATGGGAACCGATCTTCTGGTCTTCTTTGGCAGCAACACTCCGAATAATCAGCCCGTCACCACCAAGTACATCTACTACGCCAAAAAACAAGGAACCCGTGTCGCCGTGATAAATCCCTATCGTGAGCCGGGCTTCGACAGATACTGGATTCCTTCAACGGTCGAGAGCGCGCTGTTCGGAACCAAAATCACCAACGCGTTCTTTCAAGTCAATGTCGGGGGAGATCGAGCATTCATTGCCGGCGTTATAAGACATTTGATTGATCACGGTTGGGTTGATGACAACTTTATTGCCAGCAAGACGACCGGCTTCGCCGAATTGAAATCGGCACTCGAGCATTATTCCTGGGAACTGATCGAGTCGGCATCAGGCTCTTCGCGGGAAGAAATGCTGCACTTTGCCAAAATGATTGCAGAGGCAAGGTCCGCGGTATTTGTATGGTCGATGGGGATCACCCAGCATCGCGATGGGGTAGCCAATGTTCGGGCCATTGTTGATCTCGCATTGACTCGTGGTTTTGTCGGCAGAGAAAAGTGCGGATTGATGGCGATCCGAGGCCACTCGGGAGTTCAAGGCGGTGCTGAGGTTGGAGCTGTTCCAAACCAGTTTGCCGGCGGTGTGGCGGTGGATACCAATGGTGCAAAGGCATTCTCAGAGCTTTGGGGGTTTGTTGTGCCGGATTGGCGAGGCATGAATGCTGTGGAAATGATCGATGCTGCTCATGAAGGACACATCGATCTTCTCTATCAGGTCGGCGGTAATTTCCTGGAGACCATGCCCGAGCCGGATTATGTAAGAGAAGCGGTTGAGCGCGTCCCACTGCGGGTGCATCAGGACATCGTGTTGAATCCGCAAATGCTCGTAGCGCCCCTAAACACAGTCGTGTTACTCCCCGCACAAACGCGCTACGAACAGCGCGGCGGAGGGACTGAAACGTCGACCGAACGTCGGATCCTGTTCAGTCCTGAGATTCCAGGCAGGCGCATCGGCGAAGCTCTGCCGGAGTGGGAAATACCAATGCGCATCGCTGAGGCTTCAAAACCCACACTTGCGCAGTTGATTCACTTCGACGATGCAGCGGCAATACGTTCTGAAATCGCTCGGGCGATTCCTTCGTACGAGGGTATCCAACATCTTCGTAAAGCAGGTGATCAGATTCAATGGGGTGGCGAACGTCTTTGTGAGTCCAGGGAAAATGGACATTCGGTGACGGCGTTTCCGACGAACAACGGGCGTGCGCAGTTTTCAGCAATCATTATTGAACCGGCTAGTCTTAACGGGAAGCTTCGGCTTTCAACTCGTCGCGGTAAGCAATTCAATAGCATGGTGCATAAGAGTCGCGACCCGCTTACCGGTGCGCGCCGGGACGATGTACTTATCAACCGGCAGGATGCGGAGCGGATTGGCATTACTAACGGCGAGGAGATCTTACTCAAAAGCGCCGCGGGACAGATGCGCGGCCGCTGCTTGATCTCAGAAATCGCACCCGGAAACGTACAAGTACACTGGCCCGAGGGGAACTGCTTGATCGAACGTGGCATTTGCGATCCCGAATGCGGAATCCCCGACTTCAATACTGAAGTTGAAATCGTGCGTCTCCCTTAGCGTCTTAGCGACTTTGCGCCTCTGCGTTTATAGAGGCCTTCGGGAAGGAACCAATGACAAAACTATCGTCAGTCCTCGCTCTCTTATTAATAATCCCCACCTTCGGCCAGAATAGACCCTCAACACCGACCTACGACGTCTACGCCATAAGTTATGGCGTTATTCCAGACTTCCTCGTCTCCGGTCTGGTGGCCGGCGCAGACCGCTCGCGAAAGCTGGACATTCAGATGATGGTATGGCTTCTCAAAGGCCCGAACGGCGCCAACATACTCGTGGACTCGGGTTTCTATCGCGAGAAGTTCGTCAAGCAATGGAAGGTCAAAGACTTCATCAAACCGTCCGATGCGCTTGCTAAAGTGGGACTCAAGCCCGAGGACATCACAGATCTGATAATCACTCACATGCACTGGGACCATGCGGGTGGCATGGACCTTTTTCCTAAAGCACGTGTCTGGATTCAACAGGATGAGTACAGCTACTACACCGGCGAGGCATGGCAACCCAACGGGAATCACGGAGGCGTCGATCAGGATGACGTAATGGCGCTGGTGAAACTCAATACTGAAGGGCGAGTCCGCCTGGTCAAAGGAGACGACCAGGAAGTAACTGCTGGGATAAAGGTCTACACGGGTGGACGGCACACCTATGCTTCGCAATACGTCGGGGTTAACACGAAGGCCGGTACTGTAGTGGTTGCATCCGACAATTGCTATCTTTACGAGAATATCGATAAGCACGCACCGATAGCACAGACTTGGGACGCAGCATCGAACCTAAAGGCGCAGGATAGAATGAAGCAATTAGCATCCAATTCGCGGTTGATTGTCCCCGGGCACGATCCTTCCGTTTTCACACGGTTCGCTGCTCCAGGTAATGGAGTGGCAAAGATCGAATAACTGTAGTCGTTCGGTTAAAAAATCGAATTGATAAACTGTCTAGCGGCTTTAATGCAATCATTCGAGGTTGAATCCGAGCTATGAGGGCTGTGACCTCCACCTTCAATGATCTCAAACCTGGCGTCGGGGAGTTGAGATCTCACCGCATCCAACTCTCCAGGCTCTGTGCGCGGGTCACGCGAACCGTGAATGAATAAAGTCGGTACCGATATCGACGAAAGCGCGCCGTCATAGAGATCGTGGTCATCGCTCTTCGCTTCATCCGCAAGGCCAAGCCACGCATTTCCATTCAGGACGATTATGCTTTTCCAGTAATCGTCGCCGTGGTCCCTGGCCAGAGTGCTGCTCACGCGTTCTCCGAATCCGTTCGGATCCGTGGACATTGTCTCAAAAAATCCTCGCGAAGCTGGCTTCCGTCGAAGAAAGTGAAATGACTCGAGAATTAAACCTGAGACTCTTTCCGGCGCAGCCATTCCAATCTTAGCAGCGATTACCGCACCATCGCTGTGCCCCCATAGCACCGCTCGATCAATGTGTAGCGCATCAAGTAAGCTGATCGTCTCCGCGGCCGCTCGCAAATGAAAATCCGTGGGGAGCTTAGCAATGTGCAAACTTCGACCATAACCAGTTCGGTCAGGTATAAAGATCCTCGAGTCACGGCCGAACACTTTTATTTGTCGATCGCATGGATAAATCTCATAACCCCACCCGCCGTGAAGAAAAACTAGTGGGAATCCGGAGCCAGCTTCTCGATAGTAAAGCTGGACGGGCCGTTCGTCTGGAGCTAAGGGCGATTCTTCAATCTGTATAAAAGGCACTATACCTCTCTTATCTTGCTACGATTTCCAATCCTACGTTATACATTGCTCATTAAGAAAGCGCGGCTGTATCGTCTAATCTTCTAATGGCTCGTGACGCGAAAAAGCCAGGGTCGCTGGAGGCTTTGCAGGACTTAATCACCACGTGTCGTCTGTGCCCGCGATTGGTCGAATGGCGTGAAACGGTTGCCCGCGAGAAGGTGAGACGCTTTGCGGACCAGGAGTACTGGGGTAAGCCTGTTCCGAGTTTTGGTGATCCTCGAGCCCGCTTGTTGGTTTTGGGTCTTGCGCCGGCAGCTCACGGGGGAAATAGGACCGGGCGCATATTCACTGGGGACCGCAGCGGTGATTGGTTGTTTAGGGCGTTGCACAAGGCAGGTTTCGCGAATCAGCCCCTTTCGGTTGACAGGCGTGATGGTCTTCGCCTTCGCGATTGCTACGTGACCGCCGCAGTTCGTTGCGCGCCTCCGAACAACAAACCGCTGCCGCAAGAGAACGCCAATTGTCGTCCATATCTGTTGCGTGAGCTTGAACTGCTAAAGCGTTTGCGTGTGATCATTGCTCTTGGGCGATTTGCATTCGATGCTGCTATCGATTCGGTGGGCTTGCAGGAACCGGCGTCCAAACGTCCCGAGTTCAAACACGCAGCCGAGTTGGATCTAAGCGGTGGCGTCACTCTTATCGCCTCGTTTCATCCAAGCCAACAAAATACATTCACGGGAAAACTGACCGAGCCGATGTTTGACAGGGTATTCGCCCTAGCCAAAAAGATCCTCCATGAATCGTTGTAGGCATCGGCCGCTTCTGATATAGTCTGTCCCTATGAATCCGCGCCGGCTCACAATTTGTGGGTTCTCACTACTGGTCGCGACTGCAATCTGTACAATTAACACCTCCGCACAAAGTTTCTCCGCTTCGACGAAGACTGCGAACCATGTTCGAGTCGGCCAGTTTACGGCGATCTCGGATTTCGACTCGGACGGCTTGTTGGACGAAGCCACAATCGAAGGTACTAGTTTACACAAGAGCGTTGGCATCTTACTTAGCAGAACCGGAAAGCGATCATTTCTTCACTTTCGTCCTGAACATCCGATTGATGGATCTTTGTTCGCAAGGGATCTGGATAACGATGGCGCGACTGATCTGATCTGGACAGACCCCCTTCACCGCGGTGAAGTAGCTGTCTGGCTTGGCGATGGATGCGGCAAATTCGAACGCGTAGACTCATCTAAGTACTTCAGCGATTTCGTATTGGGTGATCCTGAGATAGCTACGCCGGACGGATCAAATGAAGAAAGCATTTTTATTTCTGAAACGAACCGGCCACTCGACCAGAACGTAAATCAAAAATCGTTCGATCGAATCGCTAGTAACGTGTCGAATAGTTATACGGATCAGCCGGCAACGCCCTCCCCTGCGTTGGGCCAGTTGACCGGACGAGACCCGCCCGCGTTTCCTTCCTAAAACAAGCTCACTAGCAACTATAGCAACGAGCATAACGCGATTACGTGAGAGCTTTCACGTACGCGTTATCCGCTAATGCGTGAGTGAAAGATGAGAGCCTATGCGGATCAGTCAACTGACAGTTATCCGGTAAGAGGCTTCTTAGCGCTTAGGAACGCGATAACGAATAAACTCTACAAAAACAACATTGTGAGTTTGCGGAAGGGGTTCGGCTCGCCCGGATCGGCGTGGGCCGACGACCTGAATCCTTGTGGATCAGGGGAGAGGTCACGGGGTCCATCGTTCTGCCCCGATCGACCCGGGCAAGCGGAATCCCTTCCCGATTCTATTACCTCATTTTTGCGTAGCTATTGGTTCGCTCCGAGCCGTCTATTAGTTTGCGGAAGGGATTCGGCTCGCCCGGATCGGCACGGGCCCGACGACCTGAATCCTTGTGGATCAGGGGAGAGGTCACGGGGTCCATCGTCCCGCCCCGATCGATCCGGGCAAGCGGGATCCCTTCCGGATTCAAATGCCCCATTTTCGCGTAGCCATTGGAGCGCTGCCAGCCGTCTATTAGTTTGTGGAAGGGATTCGGCTCGCCCGGATCGGCACGGGCCCGACGACCTGAATCCTTGTGGATCAGGGGAGAGGTCACGGGGTC
>DATFWY010000168.1:0-108228 GCA_035258805.1 Blastocatellia bacterium
TTTAAATGTTGCTTGCAATGTCTGTGCCAACCTGAAGCAGGGTTTAGAGAGTCCCTCGTGAAGCTAATTTGATTCCCGAGTTCAGCCTTTTTCAGCATCTTTTTGGGCCGTTTCCAACGCAATTCGCAATTAATGGGGTAGGATTGTCCTCGATCGGTACAAAGTTGCTCAGGCCAGATGTTCGTTCTTGATCAAGTTTCTTCCATCCTGACAGGAATTTGAGCATCGCCATTTCAAGATCCACGAACGGAAGGAGGTTCACCTATCCAGGATCTTACCTACGAACTGCCCCGAAAGGCCCTTCGAATCACGATAGCTTTTAAGAGGTGTCTAAGGTGTGTAAGAAGTTCCGTAATCGATGAAACATATCGTTTTGACCCAATGTCGAGTCTTAACAGCGTTCAACTTCCCAGTGGTTGAGGCGGGATCACCGTTTTTTGCTTTTGCAGTATCAATCTCGGTTGTGTACGCTGAAATAGATGTGTGGTAGATTCGCAAGAAAGAGATCGGCCTCGATAATGGCCAAGGATTTCGGTGTTCAGGAGATCACCGACGAGCTCGAGCCAAGCTTCAATATCGCGCCCACACACGAGGTTGCGGTCGTCGTTAATAAGGGAAGCAAGCAACTCGTAGGGATGCGCTGGGGCCTTGTACCCTATTGGGCAACCGACCCCACCATCGGCGCGAGGCTCATCAATGCGCGGGCGGAGACATTAACTTCGAAGCATGCCTTTAAAGAAGCGTTCAAAAGACGCAGGTGTCTGGTTCTCGCCGATGGTTTTTTCGAATGGCAAACAGAGGGCACGATCAAGATACCTTTATTCATTTATTTGAAGTCGGGTATGTCATTCGGTTTCGCGGGGCTTTATGAAACCTGGTCTCCTCCGCTTGGGGAAAAACTCATCACGTGCACGATCATCACGACCGGACCAAATGAACTCGTTCGGCCGGTTCACGACCGAATGCCGGTGATACTACCGAAAGGCGTCGAAGACCTATGGCTTGATCCGACAATTGAGGACCACACTCGTTTGTTGGATTTGCTTCAGCCTTACCCCGACGAAGAAATGGCTGCCCACACCGTTTCAAAGCTGGTGAACTCGGTAAAAAATGATTCCCCGGAATGTATTGAACCTGTGGCGGTCATGGGTCAACCAACACTCTTCTAAAATTCCCAAATACCCTCCTCTGATGTGATTGGGAAATTCATTATTAGGAACTTCTAAGTAACCCCCGGCTGAATAGCTCCGTCTCCCATTATTAGAGGCGAGAGATACGATGACTTCTTTGTTGGAGCGTCTGTGCTTGCTTTTGCGAATTTCGCGTCCTGCCGCGAGGCCAGCTGCCGAGAAAAATGTAAGTCGCAATGGCTTAGATTGCGCTCGATGGAAAGACCTTCTCGGAACGAACAGGTCGGGTCAAACCACGAATAGACTTGCCAGGCTGACCTACCTCGTTATTCAAATAGCTTTGTTTGCTTTCCAGGCAGGACCTTCGGCCTGCGCTCAACAAAAAGCGCCTCAATTCGAGCTAATTAATCCAGCGCTCGCGTCGATCGGCAATACTGTGACGGTTGGTGATTTTGACGGAGACCGGCGTATCGACCACGCCGAGTTTCATCAGGCAGGTAACCATCGATGCATTCGCGTTCGATTTGGAAACGATCGCGAGACTCATCTTTCCTTTACCGGTACTTTTGCGCCTGGGACGTTGCTGTCTACAGATGTCAATAACGATCATAAGCCAGATCTACTCTGGATTTTCCATTACAAATTATTGCCAGCGGTAGTCTGGATTGGCGACGGACTCGGCCATTTTGCAAGTTCGGCCAGCAACGAGGATTTGCGTGCGTTGATCTTCGGTTACCCCGACGCAAAGGTAGTTGCGGCCAATTCCAAAGATTCCCAGCTTTGTCTCACAAACAGTCCGATCTGTTCAGATCATTTATGCGCGGCGACTCTGAGTGAGGTCCACGATCTCATTGTGAGCATCGGAAGCAATCGTCGCCGCGATCTGGGTGTCTATCTTTCCTACCTGCGAGAACGGGGACCTCCGGCTCTCACCTGCTAGTTCTCACAATCACAGATTAAGCCCGGCTGAGCGCGCCTGAGTTTGTCGTAGCGCCTCGGGACTCGCTGGGGTCAGGCTCGAAACTGAAATTGGTTCAACATCGGTCACGCACGAAAGCCAATTTCAGATTTCAGGCCCGACCCCCGGATTAAGTCGAGTGTGCTGGTTAGGAAACTGCGAATACGTCGGGAACGAAATCGAGTTTTTCACCTGTGCGTCGACCCTTATGAACGCGGAGAGAGGAGATACGATTATGAAAGTTGGTTATAAAAGACACTGTGCCTTTGTATGTTTGATCCTCCTGTGGATTGGGTCCAGTTCAATCGTGGCTACCCCCTCCTGCATCGCAAGCACCGGGCAGGACTCTAACGATCGTGTAATTGAACTGAAAGACTTTGATAAATTCCTCGAAGACCATCCGGCAATTTTGCCTGACCTTAAGCGGGATCCTTCGCTCATTACAAATCCCGAATATCTCGAACAACATCCAGATCTGAAAACTTTTTTGGCAGCTCATCGGCAGCTACAGGCGTCATTCATATCGGCATTAGCAGATCGGCACTGTAACAAACCGGCTCCCGAAATCTACGATAAGGTTTCACCAGCAGTAGTATTCATCTACGCAACCTCAATCAATCCCTATCAAATTGCGAATCGCGTCGAACATGTCGTCGGATCGGGTTTCATATTTGATTCTTCGGGATTGATTCTCACTAACTCACACGTTGCATTCGGCAGGCAATCAATTGTAGTGACGCTTGACGATGGTACAAACGTTCCAGCACAGCTGGTAGGCGCCGATCCCATTTTCGACCTGGCAGTGTTGCGTATCGCCAAGCCGGCGCAGGGCACTCTGCCCGTTGCGACGCTCGGAGACTCGAATCGGTTGCGAGTGGGTGAGGACGCACTCGCAATCGGAAATCCACTTGGCCTTGAACAAACTCTAACGCGTGGAAGCGTCTCAGCAATCAATCGCGTCCTGCCGCCAACATTCTTTGCGTTCCAGGAACCCCTGATTCAGATCGACACCCCCATCAATCCCGGCAATTCCGGCGGACCACTGCTCAACTCCTGCGGTGAAGTGGTTGGGATTACCACAGCTGTCGTTCCGGATGCGCAGAGTATCGGATTCGCAATTCCGATCAATCTGGCGAAAGCAGCGATACCTGTATTGAAGTCGCAGGGGCGAATCGTGCGTCCATGGCTGGGCTTCCATGGGCAGTTCATCGACAACACGTTACGTGGGCTACTCAGAATTCCATTAGCCCGTGGGTTTCTTGTTGAAGTGGTAGAACCGGGCAGCCCGGCCCAACAAGCAAACCTCCAGGGGGGCGAGCTCGAGCTTAACATCTCTGGCCGCGACTTTCTCGTTGGCGGCGACATCATCACAAGAATCAACGGGACCCATCTGACCTCCGCCGACAAAGTTGTCGAAGCCCTGAAGACAGTCCAGGTAGGCTCAAACGTAAATATGACTGTCTTCCGTCAAGGCAAGTACGTCAACGTAGCATATACGTTGCCCGAACGCCCGTTGCTACCTGGGGACTTGCCCGAGGAAGGTGCAGCAGCACTTATCACCGGACAGGGCCTGAGAAGGAAGTTACCGGTGTTTTTGCAGGATAAATCGCGCAGATGAGGAAACGAATAAATTCGTTACTACGTGGCAGGCAGTGATGAACGAATAAGCTCGTTACTACGTGGCGGGAGGATGAAAAGAATGAATCGTCATTACGTGCCCAAGTACTTTGGCCGCAGTTATGGAACGATAGGTTGATTACTAGTGGCCCGAAACACGTGGCGGAGTAAGCGATCGACTATCGCACCCACGCTTGATGTCGTCGGAGGCGAGCTCCGCGCCTCGACTTACTTCCGACAAACTTCAGTTTGTCAAAGAACAGAATTGGAGAGAAGCAATGAAGAAGAACTTTTTGATAGCAATGATGTCATTTGTTTTATCGATCTCCGGACTGGCGACTGCGCGCGCTCAAGTTGTCGACACGGTTGAAGCCGATATTCCATTCGGCTTCACGGTAAATGACAACACGCTACCTGCTGGCGAATATTCGATCAGGCGCGTCAGCCCTGAGAACCCCGGCGTAATGGTGATTAGCAGCAAGGAGGGACATCAAAATGCGCTCTTCGTCGTGAACAGCGCTCAAGCAAAGACGGAGCCGCACAAAACCGAGTTGATCTTCGATAGAGTGGGTGATCAGTACTTTCTTTCCGAGATATTCGAGTCGTGGGACGTCAATGGTGTTCAACTACCTAAGCCTCGAGGTGAGCGGAAGTTGGAGAAAAATGGGGCTACCGTGCAGCTGAACTCGGTGATCGTTCCGGGCCGGATGTGAACTGGACGGCCAGCTCTCGCGCGCCCTTACCGTATCAGCGCGATCTAAAATCGAGTATTAGTAAGATTAACTGCTGTGTCTCGCAGCAATTCGGCGCTAAGAGATAAAGAGTTGAAACCGTATGTTGTCAGGACGGTATAAGACATTAGGACGTGGACCTCCGGACCCCTTTGGTGGGTCTGACATTTGCTCTCAAGCGGTACTGGTATTACCCATGAACGCCAATCCGTCAACTGAACTCATTGAAAACAACTACGACGACGCGCCACAACAGCCGTCCTCAGAAGCATCGGAGAATGCGGCCCCATCTATCAAAAGATCTAAGAAATGGCTCTGGCTGCTCGCTGTTGCTTTGCTTTTGGGCGTTGTCTACGTGACTGTACGCTGGCAAACGCACTCGACCGCTGCGAGCAAGCGCGAGACTGGACCACCTCCCGGCGTACCCGTTGCAATCGCGTCCGCACGTAAGGGCGAAATGCCCATTTATCTAACCGGGCTCGGTACAGTAACGCCAACCAACACGGTTACCGTTCGCAGCAGGATCGACGGTCAACTCCAGAAGGTAAATTTCCAGGAGGGTCAGTTCGTAAAACAGGGTGACCTCCTGGCCGAGATTGATCCGCGGACTTTTCAATTACAGCTGGAGCAGGCTCAAGGACAACTCGCTCGTGATCAAGCTCAACTCGGAAATGCCAGGGTAGACCTTCAAAGATATAAAACGCTTTCGGCTGACGGTGTTATTACTCAGCAACAATACGACACACAGGCTGCCAGCGTGCGGCAGTTCGAAGGAGTGATCACTGCGGATCAAGCGCAGATCGACAACGCAAAACTGCAAATCTCTTATTGCCGTATAACCGCTCCGTTGAGCGGGCGAATAGGGCTGCGTTTAGTCGACGTCGGAAATATGATTCACGCGACCGACCCAAACGGCCTGGTCGTAATCACCCAAGTCCAGCCAATCGCGGTGCTGTTCACAATTCCAGAAGATAATCTGAGCGAAGTGCTTAAACGAGTCAGGGCAGGCGAGCATCTCGCAGTCGAGGCCTATGATCGCAGCGGGCAAAATAAGATTACTGATGGGCGCGTCCTTACTGTCGACAATCTGATAGACCAGAACACCGGAACCACGCGGCTAAAAGCCCTCTTCGACAACAAGGACAACATGCTGTATCCGAATCAGTTCGTAAACATAAGACTCCTGGTTGAAACAAAGCAAAACAAGATCATCATCCCCGCCGTCGCGATACAGCGTGGCCCGCAAGGCATGTTCGTCTACGTTGTATCCAAGGACGAAACGGTTGATGTAAGGCCGGTGCAGGTTGGCACGATCGAAGGAGTTAATGCCTCAATCGAACAAGGCTTGTCCGAGGGCGAGCAGGTAGTGACCGATGGTGTGGACAAACTACGCGCCGGCAGTAAGGTTCAGGTGCGTTCCGGTTCAGGGCCGGCCGAATGAGTCCTTCCCGAACATTCATCCTTCGGCCAGTTGCAACTTCGCTGCTGATGGCAGCGATTTTGCTGTCAGGCTTTGTGGCGTATCGGATGCTGGCTGTTTCCGCGCTCCCGCAGGTCGACTATCCGACGATTCAAATCCTGACGTTCTATCCCGGCGCCAGTCCGGATGTCATCGCTTCTTCGGTCACCGCGCCCCTGGAGCGCCAGTTCGGCCAGATGCCCGGATTGAATCAGATGACCTCGTCCAGTTCATTCGGGTCATCGCTGATCACGCTGCAATTCACGCTTGATCTCAGCCTCGATGTAGCAGAACAAGAGGTCCAGGCCGCTATCAATGCAGCGGGCACGTTTTTGCCGCGCGATTTGCCCAGCCCGCCAATCTACAGCAAGACCAATCCCGCAGATGCACCAATACTGACGCTTGGGCTTACATCGGATACTCTGCCGCTCCCAAAGGTTCAGGATCTGGCGGATACAAGGCTGGCTCAGAAAATTTCGCAGCTTCCTGGCGTGGGATTAGTCACAATCAGCGGCGGCCAAAAACCGGCAGTGCGGATCCAGGTAAATCCAACAACATTGGCTGCTTACGGTTTGAGTTTAGAAGATGTGCGCGCGGCGATTTCGAACGCTAACGTAAATCAAGCCAAAGGCAACTTCGACGGGCCGAAACAAGCCTACACCATCGCCGCAAACGATCAACTGTTGTCCAGTGACAACTATCGTTCGCTGATCATTGCGTATCGAAATGGAGGACCCGTAAGGCTGTCCGATGTTGCAGCAGTGATCGATGACGTAGAGAACGTCAAGCAGGCAGCCTGGATCAATGATAGTCCGGCAGTACTACTGAACATTCAGCGACAGCCCGGCGCAAACATCATCAGCGTAGTGGATCGTATCAAGGCTCTTCTTCCCCAGCTCAGGGCATCGCTTCCAGGCTCCATTGATGTAAAGGTGATTACCGATCGGACCACAACTATTCGAGCGTCGGTTGAAGACGTCCAATTCTCGTTGATGCTAACCGTGGCGCTCGTCGTGATGGTGATCTTCCTTTTCCTCCGAACCCTCTCCGCGACAATTATTCCCAGCGTCGCGGTTCCACTTTCGCTCGTAGGTACTTTCGGAGTGATGTACCTGCTGGGATACAGCTTGAATAACCTGACCTTGATGGCATTGACCATTTCGACGGGATTCGTAGTTGATGATGCTATCGTGATGATTGAAAACATCGCACGATATATCGAAGAAGGAGAATCTCCTCTTCAAGCTGCGTTGAAAGGATCGGAACAAATTGGTTTTACAATCATTTCGCTGACTGTGTCGCTCATCGCGGTTCTGATCCCGCTGTTGTTCATGGGCGATATTGTCGGACGCCTGTTCCGTGAATTTGCGATTACACTGAGTGTCACTATCCTGGTATCCGCCATTGTGTCACTAACACTGACCCCAATGATGTGCGCGAAGCTGTTGAAGCACAAGCCGCCGGAGCAGCAAGGAAAGTTCTACAAATGGTCTGAACAGGTTTTTGATCGTGTCATCGCCCGCTATGGATCGACGTTGCAATGGGTTTTGCGACATCAATACGCAACGCTTGCGGTCGCCCTAGCCACGCTTGTCATAACTATTCTGTTATACATCATCGCCCCTAAGGGCTTCTTCCCGGTCCAGGATACCGGAATGATAATCGGCATTTCGGAAGCGCCGCAGACAATATCGTTCGCTGGGCTTGCTGACCGGCAGCAACAGCTGGCTCGGGTTATACTCAAGGACCCAGCCGTTCAAAGCCTCTCATCATTTATCGGAGTTGACGGAACCAACACAACTGTCAACAGCGGTCGAATTCAAATCAACTTGAAGCCGCTGGCTGAAAGGAAGATAAGCGCCAGCGAGGCAATCCGGCGTCTTCAGCCTGCTCTAGCCGGGGTCGAAGGGATCACTCTGTTCATGCAACCGGTCCAGGATCTGAGTGTCGAAGACCGGGTCAGTCGTACGCAGTTCCAGTACAGCCTCGAGGATGCCAATGCGGAAGAGTTGAACTTCTGGGCGCCGCAACTGGTCCAGAAGCTTCAGGCGCTTCCTCAGCTTCGCGACTGCGCAAGCGATCAGCAAAACGGCGGTCTGCAAGCTGCCCTGATTATTGATCGAAATACGGCCTCTCGGCTTGGTATCACGTCACAAACAATCGATGACACGCTATACGACGCGTTCGGCCAACGACAGGTATCCACAATATTCACTCAACTCAATCAATACCACGTTGTAATGGAAGTAACACCAAACCTTCAACTCGATCCGGGTTCGCTCAACAATATTTACGTAAAATCCGCAATCGGTCCTCAGCCTTCCGGGACCAGCGCACAGCCAGCACCGACTAACCCCACATCCTCGGTTAATTCCCAGGCAACGACTAACCCGCAGCCCGCGATTAATTCACCGGGAACGGCTACTCCACAGCCCTCGACAAACACGCCGGGACCCACCAATGGACAGGTCCCGCTAAGCGCTTTCTCGCACTTCGAAACGCGCCAGACTCCGCTGGCAATCAATCATCAGGGCCAGTTTCCGGTCGTAACACTTTCTTTCAACCTTGCCCCCGGATATGCGCTCGGTGACGCGGTCTCGGCGATCGAAGAAGCAAAAAAAGAGATCGGAATGCCAGTCTCCATCCAGGCGAGTTTTCAGGGAACGGCGCAGGCGTTTCGTGCATCGCTCACGAACGAACCGCTTTTGATTCTCGCGGCGATTATCACGGTGTATATCGTGCTGGGGGTCCTTTACGAGAGCTACATTCATCCGGTGACAATTCTGTCGACGTTGCCATCGGCCGGTGTCGGGGCAATCCTCGCTTTACTGTTGTGCCGGACGGAGCTCGACGTCATCGCGTTGATCGGAATCATTCTGCTGATCGGAATCGTGAAAAAGAACGCAATTATGATGATCGACTTTGCGCTGGAGGCAGAGCGCGAGGAAGGAAAGAATCCGAGGGACGCGATCTACGAAGCCTCACTGTTGCGGTTTAGGCCGATAATGATGACAACTTTGGCCGCGTTACTCGGCGGATTGCCTCTGGCGTTGGGATCAGGAGTCGGCTCCGAGCTGAGGAGACCGCTTGGGATCACGATCGTCGGGGGACTTTTGTTAAGCCAGTTGCTTACGCTGTATACAACGCCCGTGATTTATCTTGCGTTCGACCGGCTCGCGAGGCGATTCAAGCGTTCACCAAAACTATCTCCGGTACGAAACCGAGCTGATATGCAGACAGCTGACTAGAATGAACATCTCCCGACCCTTTATAAACCGTCCTGTTGGCACTTCGCTGCTGACGATCGCTCTAGCGCTGTCAGGTATCATCGCGTTCACGCTGCTGCCGGTCTCGCCACTGCCGCAAGTAGATTTTCCTACGATATCGGTTCAGTCCAATCTGCCGGGCGCGAGCCCAGAGACAATGGCATCTTCCGTTGCGACTCCTCTTGAGCGACAGTTTGGGCGAATAGCCGGCGTCACTCAGATGACCTCGACCAATTATCTTGGGTCAACAAACATCACACTTCAATTCGATCTGAACCGTGACATAAACGGCGCCGCTAGAGACGTTCAGGGCGCAATAAATGCCGCCCGCGGACAACTGCCGGCGAACCTGCCAAACAATCCGACCTATCGAAAGGTCAACCCCTCCGATGCGCCAATATTGCTTATGTCGTTGACGTCGGATGCCATCGAGATCAGCAGGTTATACGACATTGCGTCTTCTGTCCTTCAGCAAAAGATTGCGCAGGTCAAGGGAGTTGGTCAGGTTGTTGTAGGCGGCAGTTCCCTGCCGGCAGTACGCGTTGAGCTGAATCCATCGGCGGTCAACAAGTATGGAATTGGCTGGGATCAACTTCGAACGGTGCTTAATACTGCGAATGCAAATACTCCGAAAGGAAGATTGGAAAACAAGACCACCGCGTGGGAAATCCACTCGACCGACCAGCTGCTGACTGCGGCCGAGTATCAGCCGCTTATAGTCACCTATCGGAACGGAGCTCCTCTGCGGCTTTCGGACGTCGCCGATGTCCAGGATTCAGTCGAGGATCTTCGCGGTGGCGGTTTGGCTAACGGCAAACGAGCCGTTTTGATCATAGTCTTCCGCCAACCCGGCGCTAACATCATAGACACAGTCGATCGCGTGCGAGCGCTGATTCCTCAATTGCGAGCGTCAATTTCACCGGCAATTAGCCTGGATGTCATCAACGACCGCACAACTACGATTCGCGCCTCGGTTCGCGATGTCGAAATAACACTGATGATCTCGATCGCTCTTGTTATTGTCGTCGTGTTTGTTTTCCTTCGGAGCGTCTGGGCGACGATCATTCCCAGCGTATCGGTTCCTTTATCGCTTCTCGGGACTTTTGGCGGCATGTATCTGCTAGGTTACAGCGTGGACAATCTCTCGCTGATGGCCCTCACAGTCTCGACCGGGTTTGTGGTGGACGACGCAATCGTGGTTATCGAAAACATAACCAGGTATCTCGAACAGGGGCTGAAACCGTTTCAGGCCGCGCTCCGAGGTGCAAAGCAGATCGGGTTCACAGTACTGTCGATGAGTACATCGCTTGTTGCGGTATTCATTCCGATTCTGCTTATGGGCGGGATTGTCGGCCGCCTGTTTCGCGAATTTGCAGTAACGCTCTCATTGGCGATCGCCATATCTCTAATCGTTTCTCTGACGACGACGCCGATGATGTGCGCCAAATTTCTACGATCGTATGCTGAGCGCGAACGTGGCAGTCTTTATCGAACCAGTGAGCGAATGTTCAACGCAGTTGTGCGTGGTTATGGTTCCGCATTGAACTGGGTCCTCGCCCATCCAGCGCTCATGCTTGTCATAACGCTGCTGACTGTCGGTGTAAACATCTATCTTTACGTGGTTGTGCCGAAAGGCTTCTTTCCGGATCAGGACACTGGTCGATTGACAGGTCAGATACAGGCTGCGCAGGACATCTCTTTTCAGGCGATGCGCCAAAAGCTCACGGATTCAGTCAACATAATCATGTCCGATCCGGCGGTGGACACTGTCGGTGCGTTTACTGGTGGTTCCGGCTCCACCACAAACACCGGACGAATGTTTATCGCACTCAAGCCGTTAGATGAGAGAAAAGTTAGCGCTACCGAAGTGATTAATCGTCTTCGCAAAAAACTTGCAGGCGAAGTTGGAGCGACCACATTCTTACGACCAGTTCAGGACATCAATGTAGGCGGGAGAGTCGCTAATGCAATCTACCAGTTCACGCTTCAAGGCGATAATCTCGATGAACTCGCTAAGTGGTCACCGCGGCTACTGGAGCGAATGCGCGCCATCCCGCTACTCACCGACGTAAATATTGATCGCCAGGATCAAGGCTTGGAGGCGTCGCTGACCATTGACCGCGACACCGCGGCTCGTCTTGGTATAAGCACGCGGCTGATCGATGAGACGCTTTATGATGCATTCGGACAACGCCCGGTTTCAACAATGTATCGACAGCTGAATCAATACCACGTCGTTATGGAAGTCGCTCCGCAATACTGGCAAAGTCCTGATACCTTGAAAGACATTTACGTCAGGTCGTCAAACGGCACGGAGGTTCCGTTGAGCGCCTTTACGAAGTTCGAGCGCTCGACAACGACTTTGGCGGTGAACCATCAAGGACAGTTTCCCGCAGTTACCATTTCATTCAATTTGGCGCCTGGGGTGTCACTCGGAGATGCAGTTGAACAAATTGACGCAGCGAAGCGAGAGATCGGACTTCCATCAACGATTCAGGCTGGGTTCCAGGGGACCGCTCAGGCATTTCAGCAATCACTGGCCAACACCCCGATTCTCGTATTAGCAGCACTCGCCACCGTTTATATCGTGCTCGGTGTGCTTTACGAGAGCTTCGTACATCCGTTGACCATTTTGTCGACTCTTCCTTCCGCGGGCGTCGGAGCCATTCTGGCCTTATTGCTTTGCCGTACCGAGCTAACGGTAATCGCGTTGATCGGTATTATTTTATTGATCGGGATCGTGAAGAAGAACGCGATAATGATGATCGATTTTGCTCTGGAAGCCGAGCGCTCGGAAGGCAAGACTCCCCGAGATGCGATCTATGAAGCATGCCTGCTACGTTTTCGTCCGATTATGATGACTACGATGGCGGCCCTGCTGGGCGGCCTTCCGTTGGCATTGGGTGCCGGAACCGGATCTGAATTGCGGCGGCCGCTGGGTATCGCAATTGTAGGTGGTTTGCTGGTGAGCCAGATGCTCACGCTGTTCACAACGCCGGTTATCTACCTGTACCTGGACCGGCTGCGTTTATGGTTTAAGCCCGCCAGCAAACGTCGTCAGGCGCGACGGGTCGTGCAAGAGCTGATCGACTCGGAAAGCTAATAATGAGGCCTGTGTTAGGTCGAAACTGAAACTCCATCGGCTAAAGCCCGATGGTATCTTAAGGAAGTGCTAACGAAGAAATATACAAACTTCTCGAGTCACATTTGCCACTCAGCCGGAAAGTCTTTGCTTTCGCCCGGAGGAATGATTACCGAATCCCCAAAGGAGTTGCCGAATCTCTCGATCACCATTCCATCCTCGCCCATCAGCTCAACTTCATACTCGGATATTTCGGTCTCGCGCTTTGTATGATTTGTAAAACCACAAAAGATCCAAAGCCGCTGATTCGGCCTGAATTCAAAAACGCCTCCTGAGTCCCATTCTCTTGTCCAGACAACTTGTCCGTCGGGATCCATTAGCACAAGGCTGTAACCTGCAATCTTCAAGGCATGGTTTGACGCTGGCTTCAATTCCGGCTCGACTTCGGGGGTGGGTTGCGTGGACCGAGACTTCAGTTTGGATGTCGCCGCCCGAAAAATACTCTTTACCGGTTCGAGACGTTGAAGCCAGTTATTCGAAGGTGGTTGTTCAGAGTCCTTCATACTTACGTCGCACCTTTACTCTTACGCAACTCTTCATTTCCTTCAAGGGGAAATGCGCCGGTGACGCGCGGCGAAGCCGTGCCCATCGTTATTGCACCGCTCAAAATCGCGCCTTCCTCCACAAGCAACACCGGCGTGGTTATATCTCCCTGAACTCGAGCAGTCTTGTAAACCTCTACTCTGGATTTCGCGTTGGCGTTTCCGTTAAGCGCGCCTCTGATCACCAGAACGCCAACATCCACATCGGCCTGAACTTCCCCCGTCTGCTCTATAAGCAATGAGCCGCTTTCAGAGATCAGCTTGCCAGTGACTTTACCTTCTATTTGTAAAACATCCGAGAAAAGGACGTCGCCGGATACTTCAACACCGCGGCTTATTCTGCCCTGCCCGGATTCCTCCTCGTTAGCCTTAAAAGCCTTCATCTCACTCTCCTTTTTTCCTTTGTTCAGAAAAGAAAACATGCCCTGAGGAGCTCGTTGGTGGGGACGAACTGCCGCTATGCGCTTTCTAATTTGCGTCTCATTGATTCGAAGATCGACGTGAGGAGCAGAGTCGGGTATTGCTTTTCGATCCGGGGTACTATCAATACAACGGACGAGATAATAGCACACAGCCGCGATTAGTAAACAGGAATATTGAAAACACCCAATTGAGATGGGGGTTGTTACCGGCCAGCATAGATTCTTGATCAGGCCAAACTGCTGTGCAATACTCCTGTGCTGTATGATTGGGAGCCCAGTAGTGAGGCTCTCTTTCCGGCTTTCTTCCGAGAATGAGGTTCGGAATCGAGGGGTACCGGCTCGTACCATCCAGCATTCCGCTCCTCACAATTTTCTGATTGGGGGGTATCTTATGCGTCAGCGAATTGTCTTAGCCTTTCTTGCCCTTTGTCTTTCTGTGCCGACGGTCGTTGCAGGCGGCACTCAAAAGCAAAAGGCTAAACCCGCGCAACCGCCGGCGGCCGCACCTAAAGATCAGAACAAAACTAATCCGCCAGCCCAACAAAAGCCGGCGCCACAAGCTACAAAGAAAGCTCCTGTCGCCGATAACCAGTGGGCTTTGCTGGTTGGGGTCAGCCAATACCCTGGCCAGATCCAGAGCCTTGGTTTTCCTCGCGACGATGCCCGCGCTATCAAAGATCTATTGGTCAGCGCAGCAGGTCTTCCCGAAGACCACATCAAGCTGTTGACCGATAATGGCGCCGGCGACGCGAAAGCCACCAAACAGAACATCCTCGCGGCAATCGATTCCTTTGCCCCGCGCGTTCAGCCCGGGCACGAAATGATAGTGTTTATGGCAGGTCACGGTATTGCCCGAGGGCTGGGGCTTCAAGCCAAGAGTTTCTTCCTGCCCGTCGATGTCGATGCGCAGTCAAAGGAATCGCTGGAACGAACCGCAATTGATCTCGAAGATCTCGCCCGGCGGTTGAGCGCTCTAAAAGCCGCGCAGTTTTCAGTTTTCATCGATGCGTGCCGCGAAGACCCATTCCCGGGTCGTGGGATCAAGGGAAACACCATGACTGATGTAATGAGCCGCGGCTTGCGGATCACACCCAACGCTACGCGACCGGCAGATTCTCCGGCACCGACTGCAATCGTATTCTACGCGTGCCAGGTGGGTGAGCGTGCTTACGAAGATCCGCAACTAAAGCACGGTGTATTTACCTATTACATCCTGGAGGGCATCAAGGACGTTGCTAACAGACCGGACGGCAGAGTAGAGGCGGGCTACCTGGCAGGCTATTTGCGCGATAGGGTCAGCAAATGGAGCACTGATTTTGGCGCCCGTGCCAAGTTTCCAGTCGAGCAGACGCCTATGATGGTTGCAACTGAGGTGAAGGGCCCGATGGTGATCGTTCGCATGTCGCAGTTTGCTACGACTGCGCCGTCCGCTCCCACAAAGGGCGCCGTGGTGCTGGAAACGTCTCCGAAGGAGGCCACCTTGAGCCTCAATGGTCAAACACTTGGCACTGCTCCGATTGTAAAAGAGCTGCAGCCCGGAGAGTACACGGTCAAAGCCGAATCTCAGGGATTTCAACCTACTGAAACAAAGATTACCGTTGTTGCCGGTTATCAGCAGGAATTCACCGTCACGCTAAAGCCAACTGCCAGCAATGCCAGCTATGAAAAAGGCGTGCAATTCGAAGGTCAAAAGTTATGGCCACAGGCGGTTGCGTCTTACGAGCAAGCCCTCAAGGAGGACCCGACTTCAATTGCCACTTATGATCGCCTTTCGAGCGCATACCTGGCAGCGGGGCGCTATCGCGATGCAGTAGACCTCCTTACTACTGCCGCAGAAAAGCTTCCCGATAATACCGATATCCTCGCGCGACGGTCTCGCGCGCTAAGTGTATGGGCAATGCAGGACGAGACTCAGGATGCCTCAATGAACCAGCGATCAGGCAAAGCCCTCAAGCAGAAGGACGCGGGCAAAGAGGCGGTACGTATTGCGGAGCTTGCGGCCAAGAAATCGCCAGATTCTGAGAAAGTAAATCTCGCTCTCGGATACGCGTACTCGATCGAAGAACGCGACCGTCAGAAGGCGCTCTCTGCTTTTGTGAAAGCGTCGACGATCACGCCCTCGGACCCGGAGCCTTATTATGGTGCCGGGTACAGTTATCGATTAATGAAGCAATACCAAATGGCGATACCGCAGCTAAACAAAGCACTCGAGCTTCGCCCTGACTACTACGAAGCTCACCGTGAGTTAGCTTACTGTCATCACGCAGAAGGCAACACCGATCAAGCGATCAAAGAGTACAACACCGCCAGTGGTTATCAAGGCGAGACAAGCAACTCAGGCGAGATGGCCGGAAACCATTTGGCTTTGTCGACGTTGTATGTCGAGAAGGGCCAGAAGGTGGGAGGCAGTGAGGGTCAGGCCTATACACAAGCTGGGAAAGGTCATGAGAGCGAGGCCCGCGGATACGATCCCACGCTAAAAGCCGCGCTGAAGATTCTCACAGCGGGCGGCGTTACCGGTCGAATGACCGCTTATTTGCCGTCAGAAGTGAGAGGTTTAATAAACACCGGGGGCGTCAGTATCCCGGGTTCGGGAGGGGGAGTCAAGCTACCCTTTCCAAAGAAGAAGCCCTGACAATTTGTCTTAAGCGATCATTACGGACCTTTGCGTCTTTGCGCGTAACAATTCTCAGCGCAAGGACGCAAACCCGTAAGTCTGACCTGCCAGTTTAAGGTTGGCCGTACACAAATTTTCCCGCAACAATCGTGTAAACAACCTTCGTATCAAGAATTTCCCTCGGAGCTGCCTGCAATAAATTCTTATTCAGTACCACCAGATCCGCGACCTTGCGTACCTCAATAGAACCCTTGGTTTTCTCTTCGAAGTTCGCGTAAGCAGTGTTGTATGTGTAGGCTCGAAGCGCTTCCTCAATCGAGATTCGTTGTTCGGGAAACCAACCACCGGCCGGCTCGCCAGTCAGTGTCTGACGAGTAATTGCGGCATATATTCCCAGCATCGGATTGATCGGGTATTCCGAAGCGGACCTCCCGGGCCAGTCCGTGCCAAAACACAACACCGCGCCGCTGTCTTTGATGCTCTTGAACGCATAGACCCCCTTACATCGTTCTCGCCCGATCCTCTCCTCCATCCATCGCATGTCATCGCTCAGATGGAACGGTTGAACCTCGGCAACGACTCCGAGCTTACCCAGACGTTTGAAATCATCAGGTGCTATCACCTGCGCGTGCACTAACCGAAAGCGCCGGTCTCGAACGCCGTTTTGGCGATTCAGCTCTTCAAGATAATTGAGCAGCACATTGTTGGCTTCATCACCTATCGCGTGTACGGTAATCTGCAAACCAGCCAGATCTGCATCGAGCATATATCGAAGGAATTTGCCCTCGACGAAGTTGCCTTTCTCGTCGACCATCAGAGGCCGCCACTTACCGCGATTATTCGGATCATTCGAATATGGTTTTAAGAAACGGGCAGTGCTTGTTCCCATTATTCCGTCAATGTGCCCCTTGAGCGCTCCCAACCGGATCCAGTCGTCTCCCGACCCGACCGCAATCCGGCGATCTGACATTTCCTGCCAGCGTTCGAGTCCGGGACGGAAATGAATCCTCACCGTTAGTTCGTTTGCTGCCAGGAGCTCACGATAGATGTCCAGCTGCTCATCATCGCTCATGTCGCTGATGTTGGTGACGCCGTATTTTCGAATCTCTGCAAGCGCGTTCTTTGTCTGTTGAACACGTCGTTCGTGCGAGAACGCTTTTGGAATCACATTGGCAAAAAGAGCGGCCACGCCTCGCCCACGCATATGGCCGTTGAAACGTCCGGCGGAATCGCGAAGGAAGTCTACGCCCTCGTTCTTCGATCCCGCCGGCTCCGTATTACTGGCGGCAGTTTGTCCGCGTGAGGGCGCGTCCTTAGCGGTCGTCGAGGTTAGCTTTGGCTCGACCGGATTGATTCCAGCGGCACGCAATGCCGCCTCATTCGCGGCAAACTCCGAGTCATCAAACTTGCGAATGAACACCGGATAAGCCTTTGTAAGCGGCTCGATCGCGCGCATATCCGGCGAGAACGGTTCACGACGGTTACCGCCAGCGCTGCCGGCGGTCCATTGGTCATAGGCGCCCCAGAAACCGCCGAGAATCCATTCTCCTTTTGGTAATCGCGCAATTACCTCTCGCACCCGGCCGACGAATTCCTGCTGAGTGGACACGCGCATTATGTTGAATTCGAGGAACTGGGCCGCCGATGAAAAATGAACGTGGTTGTCATTAAACCCGGGAAGTACGAATAGTCCTTTCAGATCAATCACCCGCGTTTGCTTTCCGCGGTAGCGGTTGACATCTTTATTAGAGCCTACGAAGACAAACTTGCCCCCGCGAATGGCTACGGCTTCGGTGATAGTGTTTGTTGAATCGACCGTGTAGATAAGGCCGTTCTTGAGGATCAGATCGGCGGGATCGGGTGACATCATCTCCTGTGCGTTGGTAGTTAAAAGCAGAGGCAAACAAGAAATAAATATGGTTTTTGCGATTAGGATTCGTTTCATTGCTTTCTGTTTATTGCATAGGACAGATAGGACCTATACGACCTATCCTCCTCAGCCGCGGTCGCGACGCAGTGTGAGGCCGCCGTCCACCGTTATCACCTGTCCGGTAATGTAATTGTCGGGTTCCAACAACAGTCTCACCACCCGAGCGATATCCTCTGGCCTGCCGAACCTCGGAATGATCTTTTGCTCGATGTAAAAGTCATACTTCCCTGCTTCGATTGATTTCAATGCCATGCCCGCTCGGTTTACGCCCGGAGCGATAACATTCACCCGAATACCTTCGGATCCGCCCCACTGCTTGGCCATTATTCGGGCGGCGCCGATCAGCGCAGTCTTCGGACCTGCGTAGTTGATGCTCGATTCAAATGCAGCAACTGCTTGCATACTCGATAACATCACTATCGATCCGTTAGTGCCCCGCTTGATCATCCGATTTGCTGCTTCGCGGGCCAGCAATAAAGGCGCGACATAGTTCTTCTGTAACGAATCTTGCAAATCCGCCTCACTGACGTCTTCGAACTTGACTCGCGCAGGATCCCCGATGAAGCACACCATGCCGTACAGGCCTGTGCCGAGAAAGTCGGCAGCTTCAACGTAACGATCGCGCACGTCGCCGGACGAAATATCACCTGCTATCAAATGAATTTGGCAGTCGTATCTTGCTTCCAGAGCTTGTTTGAGCGCTTCTGCTCGTTCACGGTTATGCGAGTAGCCGGCAACCACGATTGCACCGTCGCGAGCGAGCAACGCGACGGTGGCAGCGCCCAATCCTCCCGTACCACCAGCTACCAGCACGGCCTTTCCAGTTAAAGCGCGTTCATTGAAGTCAAAATCAAATGTGCTGACGCGATTCTCCACCTGGTTCTCCGAGTCTTCGATGTGTTACTTGGGTTTGAGTTTCAGTCCTGCACAAGTCTCCATCATCGACAGAGGGCAAGCAAGTTCAAGCGTGAACACCACTCGTCAGCTCCCGGTCCTGGCTACTTCGCGACCAATGCAGTGCGACCGCCGTTTCGCCGGTTGTAACTTTCCAAAAGCATCCACACTAAAACCGGAATATAGATACTCACTCCTAGCCAGACGGGTATTTGCGGATAAACAAGCGGCGTATACCACAAGAGATAAAGCAGTACTGATGCTACGGTCAGGTACAACCAACCAATGCCGGGTGCGAGACAAAGAAAAGGAATCAGCCACGCGTAATACCACGCATATCGAGGAGCCGTCAGTAAAAGGTAAGTTCCTATTAGAGCTGTTGAGCTTCGAGCGACGTCGCTGGCATCACGCTTCTCTCTTAGCAACTGCCTGGCGGCAACCGCGACCAGGCACGACAATGCAATAATTACGAAAGCGCCAGTCGGAACCCAAATAACCCTGCGGGCTAGTTCGAGAAAGAAATACCGCGCCCCGTTGTTTACGAAGCCTTCCTCCTCGAAATAGCCGCGAATAAACGCAAACAAATTGCTGCCCGCGCTCCAGTATGGCAGATATGCAAGAATGATCGTCGCCGCAACTCCGGCCAACAAAGCGAAGTTTCTTTTATTGATGAGCCGACGTGCCGCACTAAATGCGGATGTTCTGGTAGCCGCGGGAGTCAAAAAAAGAAACGCGGGCAGGACCAACAAAGGATAGAACTTCACCATTGCCGCCATCCCCAGCGCAACCCCGGCCAGCGTGCTTTTGGAATGTGACCACGCAAGAAGCCCGGCTACAAGAAACGCAACATAAACTGGCTCAATGTGCCCGCTGTGCGCGCTCTCGAATATAACCAGCGGATGCCAGGCGAATATTATTGCCTTCGCCGGATCCAGGCCGGTTCGCACCAGCACTAACATCAGCATTGCGACAGCCAGCATATCAAACGATGCCATTGCTGCTTTAACGGCTGTCACACTCATTGGCCAAACGCTTGCCACTCCCAGGAAGACCATTTGCGCGACAGGCGGATACGGAGATGTCCAATTTCGGTCTTCGCCGGGAATATTTGGGAAGATCTTATCGTCTCGCAACTGGCTGAGCTCGGCTGCTTCAGGAACATAGCGATAGGGATTTATTCCTGACCTCTGTACTTGTCCATCCCAGGCATATCGATAGACGTCAGATGATAGGTAAGGTCTCTGCGGCACGAGAACGGCCCGAGATGCCGCGCCGAAGAACACGATCAAGACTATTGTAAGCCACCTTCCGGCGCTCCATGCCCTGCCGGACCAGCGATCCACCACAATGCAGGCCAACAAATACAATGCGAGCTGTCCCACGAATAAACCAACATAAGCTGCAATCCATTGGGTAAAACGATGGAGGTCTCTGCCCCAAAAATATAAGGCTAAGCTGGTTGAACCGATCAGGAGAAGAGCTGCCGGGACAGCTATCGGTGAGACTTGAGTTCGCTCGCCACGCGTTTGTGGAGGGTTCAAAGAAGTGGCGGAAGTCACTTGCATGAATTAATGAAGGTGCGTTGTCGGATAGAGGTTGCGCGGCTTGCTTCGTAATGCGAGCCGGCATCTAAAAAGCTCGTTTGAATCGGCTTGCAAGCCTTGTTGCCTCAGGGTGCTAACGATTTGACGCTGAACGTTCGCGAATATCAGATTCACTCTCGCCCTTCCGAGTGATCCTGTAAAGCTTGCTGCCTGTCTGCTCTGCTTCGTCAGTGTATTCGATTTGAATTGTTACGTGCCCAATGTTGAATCCGGATCTCAGCTTTGCCTGTAGCGCCTCCAACGCCGCTCGATGCGCGACTTCAGGTTCTATGGTCACATGCGCTGAAAGCGCGTGCTTGCCCGAGCTAATCGTCCAGACGTGAAGATCGTGCACATCTGAGACTCCGGCCACCGCATGCATCGCGTCAACTACTGCTCGGATATCGATGTGTGACGGAGTTCCCTCGAGCAGAATGTTGACCGATTCACGTATCAACTGCCATGAGCTGAAGATGATCAGCAAACAGATTGCAATGCTTATCAATGGGTCTGCGAGCACCCAGCCCCACTGCCAGATAAGTGCTCCCGCCACAATTGCACCCACCGACCCGAGAGCGTCTCCTATCACGTGCAGGAACGCTCCACGAAGGTTGAGGTTTTCGCGAGAAGCTGAATGAAGCACAAAAGCGCTGACTGCATTGACTGCCAGTCCACCGACTGCGATCAATGTTACTTCGAATCCTTTAACTGCTTCTGGGGATTTTATGCGATGAAACGCTTCGTAGGCTATTAGCAGCGAAATCACCACCAACGCCGAGCCGTTCGCAAGCGCGGCCAGGATCTCCATACGATAATAGCCATAGGTTTTTCGGGTGGTAACGGGTCGAGCAGAAAACCATAAAGCGAGCAGCGCGAGGACCAACGATGCAACGTCCGCCAACATGTGCCCTGCGTCCGATAGCAACGCCAGTGAGTTGGTCAAAAACCCACCAATCGCCTCGGCGAGCATATAAACGAACGTCAGCAAAAGCACGGCCATCAGGCGACGCCTGTTGCTGCCGTGAGTATGATGAGAGTGCTCTTTGTTGTGCCCTTGAGACATTGCGCAACTTAGAGGTTAGCAATCCTATTACCTACAAGTACAACTATCGCACTCCTAGCAGTTCCACCTCAAAGATGAGAGTTGAACTGGGCGGAATCACGGGTGGCCTACCCGCCGCTCCGTACGCAAGATCAGGTGGAATTATCAGTTTCCGTTTCCCACCAACCTTCATCGACATCAATCCTTCATCCCATCCTTTGATTACTTTGCCTAAACCGATCGGAAATTGTAAGGGCTGTCCTCTATCAACCGAGCTGTCAAACTTGGTCCCGTTTTCGAGCGTGCCAGTGTAGTGAACAATGACTATCTGACCTGGCTTCGGACTCTCGCCGGTGCCAACAACACGATCGATGTACTTCAACCCCGAAGGCGTTGTTATTTCCTGACCTCGAATTCGGGTAATCTGAGATGCGACAACTCGCCACTGGCCCAACCGCCTGACAAAAGTATCGGTAAACCTGACGGCAGCGTCAGAGGTCTTGCCCTGCACCGTCAATTTCCCGGTCCAACGCCCCGCAACAATTCCAGTATCACCAAACAAACGAACAATCATTTCATCGAGGACAAACGATTCAACCTGAATGATCTTCAGAACCGCATCGATGTACTGTGGCTTATTGACGGCCTGGCCATTATCGTCGGTGAAGATGAATTGCTCGTCCAGTATCTTTCCTAGCGCCTCACGGTCCCGGTTCTTGACAGCATCGGCGAATTGCTGCTCAGCGGCCTTTAGCGATTGTTCAGAATTAATTGACGTGGATTTACCCGCGGGACGAGGTTTGGATACCCGGGTTGTCTTCGTTTGAGATGCGTTTATCGATGCCACCATCAGCATCAACAACGCTGCCAGCGCTAACGCCTTCATTAACGTCTCCATCCGGGAACTACTGAAGTTTGTTAACAGCGCAGAGTTTATATTGCAGTCTCGATCGACAGCAAGGTGTCGATCAGAAGGAGAGGTAAGGTATTAGACTCGCGAAGCTACCGCGCGTTGACCACTTGAGAAGCCACACCGCCAACATAAATTAACTTATGGTTAGAGAATCCCAGCTCTGCGGCCTCATATAACTCCCGGATCAACGTGGGTCCATAGCGGGACATGAAATAGTAAACATTCAGTTCCCGCTCCTGGAGGTTCTTATCGGGATACAACGTGGTGAAAGCGCGTTCAACCTGGCGATAGGTAGTTTCTTCTCGATGTGCGCTGGAATGAATAAATCGCGTTCGGAGATGCTCGAGCTGGTAGCTTATCTTCTCGCGAGCTCTTTTTAGCGGATCACTCAAAGACCCATCGGTTCTTCGCAGGGCAACGCCAAGCTTATCAAGGTACTCGCCCAGAACCCGCTCGGTCTCGGTAAACGCAACTGCGGTATCTCGATCCGGACCCTGTTCCACTACTTTGGTGACCGCCGGATGCAGTCCATCGAAGAAGTCCGAAAGCTGTAGTCCGTACTTCTTCAATGTTTTTTGATGTCGACCCTCTACTATCGTAAAGCTCGCGCGCGGCAAGACACATGGTTCCTGCCGGTCTAGTATTTGGTATACGGCCCGTAGTTGCGCGAAATATGCAATCTCCGCAGGACCGCCGATGTACGCAGCCGTGGGCAATAGATAGTCCTGCACCACCGGTCTGAGAGTAACATTAGGGCTGAAGCAACCCGGACACCGTCCCGCAAGTTCAATCAGCTCTTCCCTGGAAAAAGATCGATCCGATCCCTTTACCACGAAGCGACCGTCTTGTTGCGTGAGCGCCGCCCGTCGCCCATCATCCATTATGAACAACGGAACCATGTCATCGGAAACCTTAATCTGAGCGTGATAACCCGCCTGTTCAAGCTCATGGCTACGATCGACGAGCGCCTGAGCTATCTCAGTCGATTTTTTGATCGCTTCAGAGTAGAGCGGCGCCGCTACCTGTTTTAATTCCTCGTCAAGCGGATCAAGCAACACCACCCCGTACTCGCGGAATATCCGCGCCATCAATCGCGAGAACGCATCCGCGAATCCCACCCCTTCGGCATAACTTTCTCGCAAGTCGGCTTCGAGCGCGGGGATGAACTCTGACGGCGGAAGCTGAGCAATCAACTCGTCGATCGTCTTGCTGATACCTTCGCAGAGAGCGACTCGACCAACCGGCTCATCGGCTTTATGACCGCTGGGATCGTACTGAATTCGTTTCAAACGCCCTTCGGTGTCAACCTCGCTGCAATGGTTGACCTCGTCATAATCGTGATCTTCGCTCGCAACCCAAAACACCGGCACGGCAGGCACACCCTGGTCACGGAGGCAAGCGGCAAGTTTGATTACAGTTAAAGCCTTGTGGATCGTATATAGCGGTCCGGTAAATAGCCCAGCTTGCTGTCCGGTGACGATCGCTACCGTTCCCGAATTGCGAAGCATTTCTATGTGCTGGAAGGTCAGATCTGGAGACCCGACACGACGGTTTATCCGTTCTAACGCATCGGGCACGCGCTTGCGATCGAATGATTGAGATCCGATGCGGCGAGCATGATCTGCCAGCGGCTCAACTGAACGTCCGTAGTTTGCATAAAAGCCAGCTACTTTTGGATAGTCGTATAGGAAATCGTTGAAGAGTGGCGTAGTGCGCGGGATGTCGGTAAACCGCAGCGAGTCGGTTAGCTTGTCGGCAGCCGCTTCCAGGTTTTTACAGTCAGAGGACATTTGTTCTTATTTGAAATGTGAAATAATGTGAAATCTGAAATTTGAAATAATTTGAAATCTGAAATTTCCCGATTTCCGATTACCCTTGAGTCAAAAACCAATGCGGCAATCGCGGCCACAAACGCAAAATATCTCGCCAAATCTCAGGAATTTCAGATCATTTCATTCAACCTCCGGGAAAAGCCCCGTCTGTCTAATAACACTCCTGATCCTCTCTCTCTCTTCATCGCTCACCGGCGTGAGCGGGGCGCGTGGCACACCGCCCAAAATCCCGATGATGTCCATCGCCGCCTTCAACCCCGGGACGCTGAGCCCGGCTGTCACTATTTGTGAAAGCGGCGCAATGCGTTTTTGAAGGTCGCGTGCGCGACTGTGATCTCCTGACTTAGCGGCTTCATACAGCTGTACGCAAGCTTTTGGCGCGGCGCACGCGACACCAAGGATCGCGCCTGTCGCTCCCATCGTTATCGCTGGATAAACTATGCCGCCATTCCCGACCATAACCGAGAACCCCTCGGGCACGAGCCGAATCGTCTCTGAGATCGCTCCCATATTTCCCGCGCTGTCTTTTGCGCCAACGATGTTTTGATGCCTGCCGAGGGAAGCTATCGAAGGTGACTCCAGAACGACTCCGGTGTTCTGTGGCACGCTGTACAGCAGCACCGGAACCGGGGATTGATCCGCAATTTCAGTGAAGTGTCGAATGAGCCGCTCCTGCGTCATGGAAGACTTGTAAAAATACGGAGTGATTACCAGGACCGCATCGGCTCCGCTGTCAGCCGCCGCGCGGGCAGCCTCGATTGCCGAGCGCGTGAAAAGCTCATTAACACCGGCGACTACGGTGTGATCACCCGTAGCAGTGCGCTTTACGGTCTCTACGACTTGCCTGCGCTCGTCGGCGGAAAGGTGTACAGCTTCGCCGTTCGAACCGAGTGGAACATAACCGGCGACACCTGTCTCGTTATAGCGAGCAATATTCGCAGAAAGAGCTCCGTAGTCAACATCTCCGCCCAGGTTGAAAGGCGTTGTCACGGGCGGCAGGACTCCGTTGAACCTGAGATTAGCCATGGCGCTTTGACATTGTCCTACGTTCGACTATGCACTGCTGTTTCATAAGTCGAAGGTAAATTTGCATTATAGGTGTCAGTACAAGGGCGGCGCAACGATAGGATTGTTATGCGGGCATGACAATTCAGAAATTTGAATTTCAATTGTCCTTCTACTAATAGGACTATATGACTTATTGGTCCTATCGGTCTTTTCGCTTTGAGTTTGTCAATCCTCTGGGTTATCAATGAAATGTGAAACTGATATTCATGGGTACGCCGGAATTCTCGGTGCCCTCGCTGAAGCGATTAATTCTCGACGGCTATGACGTTTCAGCGGTTTTCACCCAGCCTGACAAACCGGCTGGACGAGGAAGGCATCTGCACGCGCCGCCAGTCAAATCGCTCGCGTTGGAATACGGCGTTCCTGTTCATCAGCCTCCAAAGATCAAGACCAACGACGAAGTACGCGCCGTATTCGAAGCAATTTCGCCTGACGCTTGTGTCGTAGTGGCATATGGAAAAATCCTCCCCCAGTGGCTTCTGGACATACCGCGCCTCGGTTGCATAAACGTTCATGCGTCGCTTCTGCCAAAATATCGCGGTGCAGCGCCGATAAATTGGGCAATCGCGCAAGGTGAGCGAGAGACGGGCGTCACAATTATGCAGATGGATGCAGGGATGGATACAGGACCTATGCTGGCGAAGCGCACGGTCCCTATTGCCAGCGACGAAACAGCTCCCGAGCTCTCGTTGCGCCTTTCCGAGTTAGGAGCAGAACTCCTGGCTCAGACCCTCCCTTTGATCGGTGCCGGTGACCTGCGACCAATTTCACAAGACGATCGCGAGGCGAGCTACGCGCCCTTGCTAAAACGCGAGGATGGATTGATCGACTGGAATATGAGTGCAGAAGAAATTGCAAACAGAGTACGCGCCTTCCAGCCCTGGCCAGGTATGTTCACGGATTTTCGCGGCGGTCGATTGCTGATCTGGCGAGCCCGTCAGACTCCAATTACCCAATCGATTTCCGCAACATCAGCAGTCCAACCTGGAACGATTCTGGCGATCGAGGCTTCTGGTGTTACCTTGCATACCGGTTCTGGAGAACTGCTGATACAGGAAGTCCAGATGGAAGGCAAGCGTCGTGTTTGGGCTCGCGAATTCTCGAATGGCGCAAGACTGAAACCAGGCGATCGCCTCACCCAGTAGCGTGTTCTGGTAACATCGAAGGCGTGACCTCCGTCCCCGAACAACCGTTGATACCTGTAATCGTGGGCCCCACGGCTTCCGGCAAAAGCGATCTCGGAATAAAGCTGGCTCTTGCCCTTCAAGGCGAGGTTGTTAATCTCGATTCCGTTCAGGTTTATCGCGGAATATACATCGCAACCGCAAAGGTTCCTCTCACTGAGCGTCGCGGTGTGCCGCATCATGTAATTGACATAGTCGAGCCCATCCAGAACTTCACCGCGGGTGATTACGCTCGTATTGCCGAACAGACCATCAAAGAGATCGAGTCTCGCAAACACACAGCAATACTAGTCGGCGGAAGTGGCTTTTACTTGCGTGCCCTGGTAAAGCCTTTGTTTGAAGGTCCACCCACAGACCAACCGCTCCGTGAGCGACTCACGGATTTGCGAGACCGTCATGGCGCAAAACATCTCCATAAGATTCTCAATAGGGTTGATCCTCAGGCAGCGGCAAGCCTGAGTCCACGTGATTGGCTTCGTGTTATGCGGGCCCTGGAAGTCTATTTTCAAACTGGGAACCGGATCTCGGATTCCCAGCCTGCTACGCCTCCCGCGCCGGAGTTAGCGTCGCGGATTCGTGTCATTGCGCTCAACCCACCCCGTGACGTGCTCTATGCAAAGATCAACCGCCGGGCTGATGAAATGTTCGAAAACGGACTTGTCGATGAAGTGGAGGCGCTGATCTCCTCCGGGATTCCACCCAATGCCAAAGCGTTTCAAGCACATGGTTATCGACGCGTCGTCGAGTATCTTCAAGGCAGGCGGACTCGGGAGGATGCACTCAATCAGATGAAGCTTGATACTCGGCATTACGCTAAGCGTCAGCTTAGTTGGTGGCGCGCTTGGCCCGGCGTGAAGTGGATAAATCGATTTGGGAATGAAGAAGAAACGTTCAGTGAGACAATTGGATACCTGAAGACTTAACGTTCGTGGTTTGCGTTCAACGTTTAGCGTTCAGCGTACCAGCATTCTATGTAATTTGAGAATTCATCGGTCTTCATAACAGCAAGACCACTTATCCGCAGATAACGCAGATGACGCCGAATGAACATTGAACTCTGAACGTTAAACGCTGAACGCTAAACGTTGAACGTACTAGCTAACAATCTCGCTGATGACCTTATCTATTCCGTACCTTTCAAACTCCGCTCGCTCACTGCTCAACAACTTGTTGAGATCCTCGATCACATAGCTGCAAAATCGGTCAGCGTATGCTGTTGACCGCGCTACCTCCTGCACAGCCAGCTTTAGCGCCTCACCGAAACCTGCGATGAATTCTGCAGCGGACGCTTGTCCTACGAATACTATCTCTCCAGTTAGATACTCGAACTCCCCAGCGAATGGATCAAGAAACGGATAACGATCGGCGATCTTCAGTTGCGCTCCTCGTAATGACATCGAAAAACCATCTGGACGTCCTACCGCCTGGGCAGCCTCTTCAATGACCCTTGCGATCTCTCCCATCAGGCGCTTGATGTCATTCATTTCCCCCGTGTCCGCCGCCACAGGCAGAAGCTCGTTCCTGACCAGGGATAGACCAGCAGTAGTTCGCGGCTCCTGTGCATCCGAGGCAGCACCAATCTCGTCCTTCGACAACAAATCTGGTGCTGCAATCCCCTGCAAGGTCGAACTCAGTACTTCTCCGTTGTTCTCTATCTCCGTACGCTCTGGGTAATTAATCGGCCTATCAGTAAAAACCTGATCCTTTGTGAGCGCCTCATGAACCGGGATCGACACTGACTCATCTGAATCCGTTACAAGATCGGGCCCGCTTGATCGCAGTCCGATAGATTCTATGTCAATTTTGGTGTCGGGACTTTGCGGATATTCCGACATTTTGAACGGTGATCCGAGTGGTTCTGCCTCGATCGGATCATTCGCGAGCCTAAAATAAACGTCGAACGTGCCGTCCACTCGTGTGCACTCCTCGACAACCCTGGTAAGCGTTGCAGGATCTATCAGATCCAACGGTCCGGAGTCGGCAGCGCCTCTGGAATTTATCACGCCCCATTGAGAATCGCGCATATGTAGCAATGCTGCGGTTCCATCTTCACGGTTGATTTCAATGAACCACTCGCGATCATGTTCTCGCGACAGTTTCGAGATCATCTTTTCGACATCAGTAAACTCGGTACTCAATCCTGTGTAGAGCGGCTTGGAGTTTATGAGACCTGCGATCGCAGCGGCAGTCATTGGTGAGTAGCTGTAGATCGACACTCGGCCACGTTCTCTGCGTGAGCGCTCCGCCAGATGCTCAACCGTGGTCCGCGTGTACGGAACAGATGCGCCGTTACTTGTCTGCGCACCGCTTTTCTCCAGGACCGCAACAAGATTGCCGCCGGCGATGACTATGAAACTGTCGGTGTCGCGCAATACGACCTCGATGGTGCCTGAAAAGCCCCCTTCGCACAGATCAGCCACCAGTGCGTCTACCAGCACATAGCTCGTAGCAAGGCTCTCGTAGATGATATCGCCTCGAGGAATAAACATCTGGAAATTCAGCTGATTACTTCTTTACCGGAGATTTGAATTTGCCCTGATTGATTGCGTCGACAATCCGCTTTGCCTGATTGCGAGCAATCAACGGCTGAGAAACATCCGATGCAATTTCTTTCAAGGGGGCAATGATCCGCGTCGGTTCGGCTATGCGTTCAAGTTTGAGATCGTTCTCCAGAATCTCGAGCTGCTTCGGTAGATCGAGAGGTTGATAACGCTCTGCATTGTCGATGTCAAACAACGCTATTTCCTGCCACGCGATGCCAAGGAAGATATCCTGCAGTTCTTTTATGTGGGGGTTGGTCGTGAAGTTGTAGCGTACCTTTCGCTCTCGTAAACCTTGTTTAGCGCCGATCGTGATCCACCCGAGATGCGACATATCTCTTTTGTCCTGAATAGCTGTTTCAGAACCGAGAAAGTCCGATAGCTCAAATAATTGTCTGATCCGAGCGATAGTACCTGGCTGAAGACTGACCTTTGAGTCGAGAACTTCATCCGACTCTCCACGAGTGAATCGCAACTCACCCGTACCGGTCGAGCCCAAATCTATTTCGATGATGCGTAGATAAAATCGCGGCCCTTCGAACTTATAACTGAAGCTCAAATCGCCGGAGGGTACCGCCTCTTTTGTGGCCTCCAGTGTCTGGCCGGCAAACGGCGCACGCTTCTTGCTCTGCGGACCAGGTCCGGCAAACAATGAAGTCGCCGACATCGACAGCACCAGAATGACAAACGATAACCGATTAAACCGCATATTTCTTGCTACGACAAAAACAGGGATAACAGAACACCAGGGAATATTAGAATCCATCCCCGACCGTCCTGTCCATCCCTGTTTGTTGGTGATCTATTCGAACCGTACTGAAACCAGCTTGGAAATCCCGGGCTCTTCCATAGTAACGCCGTACAATGCGCGAGCCGCCTCCATAGTGCGTTTGTTATGCGTGATCACGAGAAACTGTGTCGCGCTACTCATTTCGATTACTTTGCCCGCGAATCGTCCAACGTTAACTTCGTCCAGCGGCGCGTCGACTTCGTCAAGAATACAGAAGGGCGAAGGCCGATATTCGAAAATTGCCAACACCAGCGCAATCGCCGCCATCGCCTTTTCGCCGCCGGATAGGAGCAAAACATTCTGCAGGCGCTTCCCTGGCGGTTGTGCGATCAAATCGATGCCCGACTCGAGAACGTCGTCTTCATCGATAAGGATCATCTCACCGCGGCCGCCTCCAAAAAGCTCGACAAACATCCGCTGGAAGTTCTCGTTGATATGGATGAACGCGTGACGGAATCGTTCACGCGAGCGTCGTTTGATTTCCGACAACGCCTCCTCGGTCATCTTGATCGAGTCAAGAATGTCACGCCGCTGTTCGGTTAAGAACCCAAAGCGCTGATCCGCTTCCTCGAGTTCTTCGAGCGCCATCATGTTCACGGGTCCCATTTCATCGAGCTTGACCCGAAGCTCGTCGTGGCGAGCCTTAACAGCGTCTATGTCCGTCGTCGAATCGGAGGCCCGAGCTTTCTCATTACTGTCAGCTTCCTCAGACTGTCCAGTTTGATCGAGGTCTGAACTCTCAGCAACTGCGCCTGTTCCATCCGACATTTGCCTGGTCAGCTCGACACTCGTAACGACATCGTCGAGAGACATCGCAAGTTCTGAAAAACAGGTGCGCGTTAGGTGCTCGGCTTCTGACTCTATTCTTGCACGCTCGACTTCAATCTGACCTTTTCGATCGTGTGCGGCCGCAACGGCCTGTCTTAACTCGGCCAACATCCTTTCAAGCTCGTCGCTGCGAGTACGAGCAGACGCAAGATCTTCCGTGCCTGCGCTGATCATTTCGCTAAGCGCCGCTCGATCGGTTTCAAGCCGGTCAGCCGCTTCCGCGCTTTCTTCCAGTGATGCAGTCAGGACATCGATGCGGCCATGACTGTCGTATAGTTCTAATCGGTTTCGGTTAATCCTGGATCGCAGCTCTTCCGTTTCAGATTCGGCTCGCCGCATTTCCGCCCTGGCTGCGTGTAACCTTTCCGCAAGCGCGGCAACAGAAGCGCGCACCGCAGATACCTGCTGCGAAAGATCCTCGACGTGACTTCGAAGCTCGACAAAACGCGAACCCGCTTCATCAAGCGATTTCTGTACCGCCTCGCGAGATTCCTCTGCTGTCCTAAGTTCCTCGACAATCGCCCGGATACTATGCTCGAGCTCAGTTCGTTCAGCTGCCGCCTGCTCAATCTCGGCCTCGACCACTCGAACATGCTGGCCGGCCCGTTCCAGGTCACGTCCGAGGGCTTCAAGCTGCGAGTGGCGCGCGGCAGATGATTTCTCGAGCTCCCGGACCTGCTGATCAATGGATGCGGCTTCAGTTTCAACGTTTCTTAGCTGCTCTTCCGCCACGCTCCTCTCTTCGGACATGCATCTTTCAGATTCGACCCCTATCTCAACCTGATCGCGAAGCTGTTTAATCTCGCGCTTCAACCCCAGTAGCGAAGTTCCCTGCTTCCCCGCCTGTGCACCCGTTACGATAAGCCGGCCGTTAACAACTTGCTCGCCGTCGTAGGTCACGTAGATCTGTGATGCGTTCTCAATCGAGAGATGGAGGGCGGCCTCAATGTCAGGGACCACTGACGCGTTGCATTTGTCCGGGAACGCGCGTTCGGCGACTGTCTTGATCTCCGGCCTTAAGCCAAGCAGATCGATGGCTCGCAGTACGTCGAGTTGAAACCTCGAAGCGTTGGCAGCCGCTTCCTCCTCCAGAATTCGTTCCGTCTCGCGATCGTCAGGGACTCCGACCTCGATGCTAGGCTCAAAAACCGGATCCTCAGAGTTCAGATGAATTACGATTGCGTCCGTCAGGGAAAAATCGGCCGGGGGTAACTGGCGCTCCTCAGGAACGTATTCCGGGTAAGAGCGCAAGGAGTCGCGTTCCTCGTCGGTTGCTATCAACCAGGTCTCGATTGAATTCTCCGGCATCAAATCGTCGTCGTCGGCTTCCGGTTTAGCATCAGACTCATCTTCGCCGCCGTGCAGACCAACCACAAGAAACGCTCCTCGTCCGAGCCCTTCGGTCTTGATGTACTCTACGCCGGCCAGTGCGTCGTCAATCGTAGGAACCAACACGCTTTGAAGCTCGCGGGCGAACAGGCTCTCAATGAGCCGCTCGTACTGTGGCTCTACCTCTACAAAATCGGCTAGCGTGCCGAGCGCGTTAATCTTCGCGGCCTGTTCCGGAGAAAGCACCTGTTGAACCGCATCTGAATAGTAGGCGTGGTGGGCATCGAGGTCTTCCAGCGATGTGAGCCGATGCGCGGCAGCTTCCCGACGGGCGTGCACGTCTTCAAATTGTACGCGCAACTCCGACGTCTGATTGCGCAGGACATCCAGGGCGGATGTGCGTTCAGTAATTCTGGCGCTGAGCTCAGAAAGTTGGTTCGCGTCGCTCGCGACTTCGTTCTCCACCCGCGCGAATTCGCCGGACGCCTCTTCGCGCCGAATGCCGGCTCGTTCTAATTCAGCGGCAAGACTCGTTTGTTTGAATTCGACCCGTCTGAGAGCGTCTTCCAGATTAATGTTCAGACTTCTCAACCGCTCGGTGACCGCAATTTCAGCGAGCATCCTCTGGCGAATCTGCTCGATTTCACCCTCGGCTAATCGGAGTCTGCTCAGCTCCTGTTGATGTGCGCCTTCTCGTGCGAGCAAATCGGCCTGTTCGGCGGCCACATCGGCCTCGAGGGACTGTAGACTAGCTCCTCGGCGCTGCGATTCTGAATCGAGAAGGGTCAGCCGCTCCTCCAGCGTTTGCTGGTCGCGATTGAGCTCATCTATTCGGGCCGACAGCTCTTTGATTTGCTGCTCTTCAAAAGCCCGGCGATTACGAGCCCGATCTGCCTCGAGCTCCACGGCGGCAGCGCGTTCTCGTAAATCGGTAAGGTGATCTTCGGCGGTGCGGGACTGCGCAGAGGCGGCTCGGTTTTCAGATTCGAGTTCGGACAATCGCGCATCCAATTCGGTCTGGTTGCGTGAAGCTTCGTCCAGTTCTCGCGCTACACGATCAATCGCTTGATTCAAACGATAGTAGTCGGCAGTGAAAATAATCTTCAGTAGCGATCGCATTTCTTCGCGCAGCCTGCGATAACGACGAGCTTTCTGCGCCTGTCTCTTCAGACTGTTAACCTGACGTTCGACTTCGCATATTATGTCGTTAAGCCTTGCGAGATTGTGCTTCGCCGATTCCAGTTTGAGCTCAGTGGCGCGCTTTCGTGACTTGAACTTGGTTATGCCTGCGGCCTCTTCGATCAGCCCTCGGCGATCAAGTGGTTTTGATGACAATATCTGGCCAATGCGACCCTGCTCGATGATTGCGTAATGAGAACCGCCGAGTCCGGTTCCCGCAAACAAATCCTGTATGTCGCGAAGCAGGCAGGTGCGACCGTTCATTAAGTAGTCGCTGTCTCCGGTCCGATAAAGGCGACGGCCTACAGTCACGCGCTCTCCGGCGGAAATCGCGATCGCTTTTCGCTTGCGAAGATGACGAGTCTTTTTTCGTCCGGACTGATTTCTTTCAGCGGCCTTCGGTGCGTCACTGCTGGAATCGGGAGTGAGCTCCAGCATCGCGGAGGGTGTATCGGAGTTAACGGCAGCCGACACCTCTTTCTCCGATCCGAGATCCGTGTTATCAACGTCGACTTTGCCGTCGCCCGATTCTTGCTGGGACGCGGAGGCAGTTTCCTGGAGCGCGAGTTCTCCAGCGGAAGTATCAGTGAGATTGTTATCGATTTGAGATTCTGCGATTAGATTGCCTGGTTCGAGAGGCGCCTGCGAGACCGCCGGACCCATGTCCGCGGGAGGCGTTAGCTCCTCGACAAGGGATTTCGCCGTGTCGGCGGCATTCTCTGCGCTGGTCAACGCATCTTCGTATTCCTGTTGATCGTCTCTTTCCGAAGGCTCATTATCCCTGGCAGCAATGTCTTCGATTGCAACGAGCGTCAACACAACTTCTGCCATCCCGGTGGGTTTGCGGTCTCGGGTGCCGTTGAAGATAACGTCTTCCATTTTTCCGCCGCGAAGATTCTTAGCGGACTGTTCACCCAATACCCACGAAATCGCTTCGGCGATGTTGCTTTTTCCGCAACCGTTCGGCCCAACGACACCGGTAATACCTTCCCCAAAAACAAGCGAAGTCCGGTCGGCAAAAGACTTGAAGCCGCTTATTTCGAGTTTCTCCAGTCTAAACATTCAGAGCTCCGTGGCAGGCGAGGCCGACCACAATATAATAGGGTTATGATCAGTTCTGGCACACTATAGTGTAGAGTCTTCAAGAGAGTCAAATATTTATGCTACCTACAAATCTACTCCAGGAACGATGAAAATGAATTATACTTGGTCGAGCGTCGGAGGGCGATTCTCATAGAAATAAGGTTATGCGGTCCCGCCACAATATTGCGAAGGCTCACAGTTTCATAAAGAGTTGAGTCGATTCATCGTGGCGAGAAACCTTTTTTCGGCAATAATTGAGCTCGTATATGCCTCTCTATATCGTTGCTACACCGATCGGAAATCTCGAAGACATCACCCTGCGCGCGTTGCGCGTCCTGAGAGAAGTCGACCTCATCGCGTGCGAAGATACCCGGCGAACCCGTAAACTGCTTTCCCATTATCAGATCTCTAAACCGATGCTTAGTTACCACGAACACAATGAGCGTGATCGAACTGTCGAACTAATAAACAAACTTGAAGGCGGTTTGAATATTGCGCTCGTTTCAGATGCTGGCACTCCATTGGTCTCCGATCCGGGTTTTCACATCGTCCGGGAGGCCATCGACAAGCAGATACCAGTCATACCGGTCCCTGGTCCATCGGCGGCAATCACCGCAATCTCTGCCTCTGGACTTCCGTCAGGTGAGTTTACCTTTATCGGTTTCCTGCCATCGCGAGGCTCAGCACGCCGCGCGCGTCTCAAGGAGCTTTCATCACTGGAAACAACCTTAGTCCTCTATGAGGCTCCGCATCGAATCCAGGAGACAATTAAAGACGCGTTGGAGATTCTGGGAGATCGAGAATGTGTCCTGGCTCGAGAGATCACGAAACTTCACGAAGAGTTTCTTAGATGTCGTTTGTCGGAAATGAAAGTACGAGAGAGCGTTCGGGGCGAGGTTGTTTTGTTGATCAGCCCTCCGCTGCAAACTCAGGACAGGCAACCCGCACACGATACTTTGCCTTCCATAAGTAAAGATGTAGAGAAGCTCATGCAAGCAGACGGTCTGGATCAGAAAACTGCGTTAAAGCGAATAGCCCGTGAAAGAGGCATCAAGAAGAGCGATGCCTACCGACTAATGATCGCTGAACGAGACCACCGAACTTGATTTAGATGAAGGAGCGCGTGGCAGAGATGGCGTTGTTCTCAGAAGAGTACGATTGGAATCCTTTGTTAAAGCTTAAAGAACATTTTTATCGCGCTGTATTCTTGAGTGTCTTCTTTCTCTTCCTTGTATTTCAGGGCGGCTCAGTGCCGATGCTGGCTCAAAGTGGCGCAAGCGGCGTTCGGAGCAGCGGTCGCGAATATGCGGTAAATCTCACCTATGCGGTTTATCAGTACGATGCCGCGCGCTCATCGCCGATCGAAGACGTCACGCGGCTCTCGGGTACGTTTTCAACCGCCCAGGAAGAGATCGCCTATTTGAAAGAGAAAAACAAACTGCAGGAAATAGCAGTGCGTCACGTGCGTTCGGTTGGATTGCGAAGCGGGGAATCCTTTAACGACGCCGCTCTTCTCGGTCCCGAGTACATGGTTTTCGCGATTACTCCGCGTGACATCGTGCGTGGTTATATGAAGCTCGATATGCGAGTACGATACGCCAACGAGCCTTTACTCGATGCAAAAGGTGTCGAACTCGGGAATTATGAGACCGTGATGTTACGCGGCGGCAAAGGGATGTTCGGCGTGAAGTTTTTCATCGGTGGAGGGGGCCGACAGGAGAGTGTACCAATTGAACGAACACTGCTGGTATCGGTTACGCCTGAAATCATCCCGCTTTCCAATCTGCGAAATCGACCCCAGGAACTGTCGCACCCTGTTGATGAATACGGCGCAAAGATTGAAGTCAAGGACACCGATCGCTTTACTCCGCCGGTAGCGCTTGAACGGGTCGCTCCGCAATTTGAATCCGGGCGTAACCTGAGAGGAGCGGTGTTGCTGGGAGGAACGATCACACCGGAAGGAAAAATTATCAACATCAAGGTGCTGAGATCCCTCGATCCGGTGATCGACGAGCGCGCTGTTGATGCATTGAGACGCTATAGATTTTCGCCTGCGTTGCTGAACGGCAAACCGGTTTTCGCTACCTTTCGGGAGGAGGTTACGTTTGCCGCCGCTTCCCCATCAATTTTGGAGATTGAAGAAGAAAAACGAAGAGAGCTCGAAAGGGCAAAGGAGAAGGAGAACCAAAAACGGAAGAAACCGGAGTAGGGGCTGGGGGGCTGGGGGTTGGGGGTTGGCGGTTGGGGGTTGGGAGGTTGGGGGTTGGCGGTTGGGAGTTGGGGGTTAGGAGTTGGGGCATTTGAATTTGAAATATAGAATTATATGGAATTTGGAATATGGAATTCAGATTGGAGTTAGTTAGGAATTCTGTCACGCAGCAACCCTACGAACCAACCCCCAACGCCTAATCCCCAACGCCTAATCCCCAACCCCCAACTTTAAAGCCTCACGATCTTAGCTTCGTGTTCGGTCATTCCCAACTTGCGAGTGACATTCCTTGTATCGATCACCAAAGGCGCAAGCTTCAATACCTGCGAGTAGTCCACTTCCGAATGATCGGTCACAATCACCGCGCAATCACAGTTTGAAACGATCTCGTCAGTAAGCTCAACCGTCGAGAGCGATCCGCGACCGTCCAGGCTCATCTCAGGCACAAACGGATCGTAGTAGCTCACAGATCCGCCCTTGTGTATCAACTGTTCCACAATTGCCAGCGCGGGCGACTCGCGAACATCATTGATGTCACGCTTATACGCCACTCCCAGTACGAGAATTCGAGAGCCTTTTACTGGCTTGCCATGAGAGTTCAAAGAATCCTGCACCAGCTGCACGACGTGATCTGGCATGTGCGAGTTCACTTCTTCGGCGAGCCCGATGAAGCGCGCTTCAAACCCGTGCAGGCGAGCCTTCCAGGAAAGATAGTGCGGGTCGAGCGGAATACAGTGACCTCCGATTCCCGGACCCGGATAAAATGCCATAAAACCAAACGGCTTTGTCGCCGCTGCTTCGATCACTTCCCAGGAATCTATCCCCAGGTGGTAACACAGCTGAGCCATCTCATTTACTAACCCGATGTTCACGGAGCGAAAAGTGTTCTCGAGCAACTTGGCAGTTTCAGCGACGCGTGCGCTGGAAACCTTGTGTACTTCATTGACGATGGTGTTGTAGAGTGCGCCAGCGATATCGGTCGACGCCTTGGTAACTCCGCCAACCACCTTCGGAATATTGTGGGTTTGAAATTGTCTGTTACCCGGATCGACGCGTTCCGGAGAAAACGCAAGAAAGAAATCCTTGTCCAGGCTCAGTCCGGTTTCTTTAAGCATTGGGAGCACCACTTCATCCGTGGTACCGGGATAAGTGGTGGATTCAAGTACCACCAACTGCTGAGAATGAAGATGTGCCTTGACCTGCTCGGCTGCTGCCAGAATATAAGAGATATCCGGCTCTTTCGTCTTTCGTAGAGGGGTTGGAACACAAATGATGACGGCGTCCGTTTCGGATAGAAGAGAGAAATCGCGCGAAGCTTTGAGCTTACCTTGTTCAACCAGACCTTTGATTGTTCCGGTAGCGACGTCCGGAATATAAGATCGACCGCTGTTGATCGTAGCGACTCGCGATTCGTCCAAATCGAAACCAATCGCCTTCAACCCCGCGCCTGCAAATTCGGCGGCGAGTGGAAGGCCAACATACCCCAGACCGATCACACCTACAACGGCGCGTCTCTCGGTTAGTTTGTTCAACAGATCATTGCTCATTAACGTAATTACTCCATTGTTATTGTCATTGAACAGGCATCAGCGGACACAAATCTTTCAATTCTCGCGCGCTACCCATAATAGTAATATATTCATTAAGGTTTAAAGTTCAGAATTCAAAGTTCGTGGTTTTGGGTTTCGCATCCCGTTTTACGTAATCTGCGGCATCTGAGGATAGTCGTATTCGAGGAGCGAAAAATGATCAATTCATCACGCAAATGACGCAGATTTACCCAGCAAGGCATAACCTCTCTAAACCTGAACCCAAAGCTCATATCGTTGCCAGCAGCTCGTCCCTGGTGACAGAAGCCGTGCCTACTTTCGCGACTACAACCCCCGCGCCGTGATTTGCGAGTACAGCTGCTTCCTCCAGCGAAGCTCCGCTGGCGAGCGCCAACACCAGGGTCGCTATGACCGTGTCTCCCGCACCGGTCACGTCGTACACTTCGCGCGCAACGGTGGGAATATGCGTGACCGATGCGCCCTCTTTATCGGTGCCCGTAAACAGAGTCATTCCCTCTTCACCACGGGTGATCAGCACGGCTCGCGTATTGATCGAATCCAGAATCCGCCGGCCCGCCTCTACAAGCCCTTTTTCATCATCTATCGAGACTCCGGCCGCTTCTGCAGCCTCCTGATGATTAGGAGTAATAACTGTTACAGGCTGGTAATAATCAAAATTCCGCATCTTGGGGTCCAGGCATACAATCAAACCTTGTTCGCTCGCCTTTGCAAGGACTCGAGACAACAACGTACGAGTTAGTAAACCCTTTCCATAGTCCGAGACCACCGCTGCATCCGCCCTCGTGATTTCATCGCAAAAAGCTTCTGCAACTGCCGCCTCAATTGACGACGGAATCGCAGACCGGCTTTCGCGGTCCGCACGCACCACCTGTTGATTGTGAGCAATAATGCGAGTCTTTATAGTTGTTGGCCGCGCCGGGTCGGCGATCAAACTCCTGTCAGTCGCGTTCAATTCGGCGAAAGCGGACCGCAATCGATTCGCATCAGCATCTTGGCCGACCACTCCGATGGGTGTTGCGGTTGCGCCGAGTGCTACCAAGTTCGACACCACATTACCCGCCCCCCCGAGCGCAAGCGTTTGTCGGTCTACCTCAACCACCGGGACCGGCGCTTCAGGCGAAATACGGCGAACTCTCCCCCAGATAAATTCGTCGAGCATCACATCGCCCAACACCACAATGTGCTTACTCGCGAATGCATCCGTTATCGATCTGGCGCGGTCTATGGAAAGTGATTTGGTCATCGAGCTAAGTGTTATCTACTTGTAGGTATTGACCGGCCGAGAGCGCTGGGATTGGCTTCCACAGCCCGTTCCAGGACTTCGTCGACGGCGGCGATTACGTCAGCTGGAGGAACGTGGCGAATCGGTAAACCCGGCGCCTCTCCTGTCAACCGTGAGCCATTAACGATCCGCCAGGGAGCTTCGGTCCATGGATGCCACACCGATGGGTTCGACGAACCCCAAATCGCTACGACCGGTCTATTCAAAGCGGCTGCGATGTGCATAGGGCCGCTATCGTTTCCAACAAATATTTGGCTCCGTTCGAGCAAAGCGACAAGCTCCTTCAGCTGCAATCCGGATACTACTGTTGTTGGATTTTTGGTTGCTGCTGCGACGTCTCGCGCAAGTTTCTCCTGTCCCGGACCGGCAACTACGAGACACTGTAAATTCCAACGTTCAATCAAGTGATCAGCAACCGCCGCAAATCCGTCGGTGGTCCATTGCTTGGATTCAAATGCCGCGCCCGGAACTACGCAACCGTACCGACGTTCTGATCTCTCATTAATTCCGGACGCGTTCTCAAGCTTCGCAAGAGCGCATGACCTGCTCTGTGGAGTAACAGTTAACTTCAACTCAGGTCTTCTTTCCGGCCATGGAACTCCCATCCAGTATAGTAAGGCCAATTGCTGTTCAACGCTGTGAATGCGCGAACGTCCGAGTATTACGTCAGGGGACGGCGCTCGATCTTTGAGCAGTCGCGCCAATCTCAGACCTCGATAGCCGGCGGTACGCTTCGCTCCTGCAAAACTGGCCAGAATCGTGCCGGTAGAGCCGCCGTGCATATTGAAGGCAACATCAAATCGCGCCTTACGCAACCTTGTCGCTAATAAAGCTCGCGAGTAAATTGACGGGTTCGTAACAATCAGTTCATCAACTAATGGGTGATTTTCCAGCAAGGGTGCGGAGAGCGGCTCCGAGACAACAGTGATCTCAATATTTGGCCGCCAGTTCTTCAGCGCTGAAAGGCAGGGGGTCATCAGAACGGTATCGCCTATCGAACGAAGGCGGATGAGCAGAACGCGTCCAACGAGCGACCAATCGAGTGTGGTCTGGTCGATGTTAGGCGGAAGTGCCGAATCACTGTTCAACAACTGCCTCGTCAATGAGCATCACCGGTATATCGCCCCGTATGGGATAAACCCGTTTGCACTGGACGCATTTTAAACCGCTGCCGTCCGGCTTCAATTCGACTTTTACTTTGCAAACGGGACACGCGAGTATCTCAAGTAGTTTCTCGCTTACCGGCATCTGAACCCTCCTTCTTGACGATCAAGTCTAACATCGAGCTGTTGTTTCCCAAAGTCGTCACAATTCCAAATCGCCAGAATGTAATTGTAGTTCACGGCGATACTGGTTTAGAATGGACCCTCGCCATGGAATTGTAATTTGACGGGCCACCCCCAAAATATTATCGGCTGATGCGGAGTAGTAATTTATGTCAAAGGCCAGTAAACCTGAATTAAGTCGTTACGTCGAACGCGTAATGAAGGATAAACATCTTTCGCGACGTGATGTGAGTTTGCGTTCAGGGGGTGACATTACTGACAGCTATGTCAGTGCGATTCTCAGCGGCGGCGCTAAGAATTTGAGTATCGATAAGCTCAAGGCGCTGGCTCGTGGGCTTAGAGTGCGGGAGATGAGCCTGATCCGCGCCGCATTTGGATTTTCTGAGGAGCCTGATGATCGCCGGTCCACAGACCAATCCCATAACTTGTTGCTTCTGGATATTACCAGGAAGACGCTAATCAGCTACGACGTCGCGGAGATCGTTCAGGAGGTCGTAAAGTTGACCCCCGCGGAGCGCGCGGTTGTGCTTCAATACGTCAGGCGCATAGGCAGAGCTGAACGCAAGCTACATCGAAAAAGAAAATCGGTCTAAGTTCCGATTCACTCCTTCCTCAGGAACTATCGCAAGACCGCACCGGACAGTCTACGGTACATCGCCTCGCACGGGTTCTTTTAGTTTACTCCCTTTCGCGAACAGTCAAGATTAGATCTTGACGAATCGGCAAGCGACAATTTAATCCGGAGATTCAGATCCGATTTTCAGGAGACGACAAGTTTCGGAATCTCGGGAAATCCAGGTCCCGACAATCCAGCGCGGCCTTGTCACTGAATCGTGCTAGGCCGCGCTGCGATCGTGCGGGGCGCTCTGAGGCGGACGACTACCGCAAGAGTAACGTGACTCGCAGTGTCTACCTCCAAACGCGAATCAGAATAAGCAGGCCTGTACCAAAGAGGAACGCAGCGGCTGAGACATCGGGTTCCGAGGACTGCGCGGCGTCATCGGCAGGCTGCTGCGAGTCTGTACTTTCGGGAAGACCTGAATAAATCTCTTCGCCAGGATCGCAGATGCAGCCCGGGGAAGGACATTGGCAAAAGCCACCGGCAAGGGTATGTCCCGCAAGCGCTGTCGACGCAAGCGGCGAATTACCCTTGGCACCAGGTTGAAGCAATGCAGTGATGATTGGCACCACAAGAATGAGTAACAAGCAAGCCAACATTCGTTTCATAGATTCCTCCATTTTGGACAAAGGGTGTTTGGAATGCGCGTCGCGCTGCGTCGGGATTTAACTCGGCCACAACGGAAGCCTCGACGCGCTGATTTGGCTAGTCGGGCGGATTATATCAGTGACGAGTTATTGGGGGGTAACAGAAAGGTCTTTGAGAGTGGTTTTGAAACTACTCAATCGATCGAGGTTCTTCGCTTTAGCACGATCTCTTCCACCGCTTCAAGAATACAGTCGATTGTTTCATCATCTGTTTCGTCGGTCGAAATCAGATCCATGATCCGAATCAGTTTTTCCGCAGTAGAAAGCCGGCGCCGTTGTTCGCGGGTGATCACCTTTGTGGAAGTCCCATTTGTTACTCTGATGGAATCCTTCCACTGCTGGAAACTCAAAACCCGGGCGTGGCCGGTCCCTTGATGAGGTTCGGACGTCGTAACATCCCCTGAACGTGTTGCGATAGGAAGTTTAAGGAGAATCTGCTGATCGGTACTAGTTTGTTCATCAGTTTGCTGCTCGGATGGCAGCCGAACCGCAATGGATGATCGTGCCGCGCGAGATCTCCTGTCTGTTAATTCATCGAATGTTTGAAGCCATTCCGGATACGCGCTCGCAAATGGCGACGATACCGCAATTCGAGCAGCTCGTTCAGCGTACTCGAATAGTCCAAGTTCCCCGTATTCGACTGCGTAGCTATTTTTATAATCGTAGTAAATGTAGGGGTGAGTCTTTGCAATCGCCGCCGCACACGGTGCCATTCGCTCAAGGTCCTTTAGTGCTCCGCGATGATCACCGTGCATGCTTTTGAACACCGCGAGATTTCGCTGCACCATCACTCCAGTAATGAGATCAACGTTACCTTTTTCAGTTGAACAATGGTTAGCGTCCAAATAAAGCTTCAAGGCCGAGTCGAGATCGCCTGATCTGTGGAACACTACCCCTAGAGACAGAATTGCGCGCGCGGAATAAGCGTGGTGAGATTCTGAGGCTGTGTTCTCGAGTAACGACTTCGCAGAAACAACGTCGCCACGTCTTAACAGCTCGAGTCCCCGAAAATACTGTGCGGCGCTTCTGTACGGGCGGGGAAGGGGTAAACCCAACAACGCCTGGCTAATCTCCGCAAGCCTGTCTAACTGACGGCAGCCATACGCATGCTCTGCTAATTCAATCAGCTGATTTCCAACCTGGATTAGCCGGTCCCTGGTATGAACCCCACCTATAACTCGTAAAGCAAGCTCTGCAGACATTGCCGGTTGCTTCAACAGCAATTGTGCCTTTGCGAATCCCGATCTCGAGAAGCGCTTCCATGAACCTTTGAGTTTGTCCGCCTCTGTCTGCATCCTTACCTGCGTTAGTTCTATCGTGTTCCCACGTTACTGCTTCTGATGTCTCGCGCTGACTTTTGGAACTTCCATTACTTGCGCGCTTCGCAAAAGCCTATGGATTATCAACTGCGGCTTCGCGGAACCTAATGGATTATCAACTCCGGCTCAAGTGGGGACCAGCGTACTACCTGTTTGCTGGAAGCGTATGAACACGTCCGTCCTACGAACATTGTAAATATCTACGTTATTTCCAACACACAAGGGGACCTGACCTTTTCGCCCGCAGAATTGTACTACATTTGTGGCGCGCTGACACCACAGACAATACAAATTTTTCCTCTGTGGTCCGCTGGTTAGCTCCGGCGGCGCATCTGAATCAGTAAACCGCAGTTTGACAGAGCGAAACCGCTATCAAGAAACAATTGGGGAGGCTGGAAATTCTATCTTGCTTGCTGTGGCGCGCCTTCCTCGTGTCGGGCGTTCTTTCGGATGAATTCGATGATGTCCTCCATCCGCGCTCCGGGGGTAAAAACCTCCGTAACTCCTCGTTCCTTCAATCGGGGAATGTCCTCATCAGGTATGATGCCGCCGCCAAATATGATCACATCATCAAGGCCTTCGTCTCGAGCCAGCTCTACAACCCGCGGAAACAACGTCATGTGCGCGCCAGACAGAATCGATAGCCCGATCGCGTCTACGTCCTCCTGTACCGCGGCTGCCACGACCTGTTCTGGCGTCTGTCTTAATCCGGTATAAATTACTTCCATTCCGGCATCACGCAACGCGCGCGCAATCACTTTTACGCCACGGTCGTGACCATCCAACCCAGGTTTGGCGAGCAAGACTCTTATTCGTTCCTCAGATGACATCACGCAATCTCTTTTTCGTAATCAGCACAGACGTAGCATAGACTGTCGAGTCTGCGTAACATTCGGAGTCGGCAGAATTTGAAGTCACTGCGCAGACTAGAAAGTCTACGCTACGTCTGCGTTAGAACCCAGGCGTCTTATATGTATAACGCGAGTTCGCCTCAAAAGGCCGGTTCCTGATACTCGCCAAACACGGGTCTCAGTGCGTCGCACATTTCGCCGAGCGTGGCATAAGCCCTAACGCAGCCCAGCAGCAGCGGCATCGTGTTCTTTCTTCCACGAGCTCCATCCGCCAGATTCTTGAGAGTTCGAGCAACCAGATCATTGTCGCGTTCCGTCCGCAGGTTCTGTAATCGGTCTTCCTGAAGCCTGGCTACCGATTCGTCAATCTGGAGCAGAGACAACTCCGTCGGCTCTTCCTGCATAACGTAATCGTTAACACCGACGATGATCTTATCTCTGCACTCGACCGCCTTTTGGAATTCGTAGGAAGCATCTTGTATTTCGCGTTGCGGAAAGCCCGCTTCGATGGCTTCAACCATACCGCCGAAATCGTCGATCTTGCGGAAATATTCAAAAGCACCCTCTTCCATATCTCGAGTCAGCTTCTCAAGAAAGTATGATCCACCCAACGGATCAACAGTGTTTGTCACGCCCGATTCGTGGGCGATGATTTGTTGGGTTCGCAGAGCTATAAGCGCAGCCTCGTCCGAAGGAAGAGCAAGAGCTTCGTCATACGCGTCGGTGTGCAGCGATTGCGTCCCGCCCATCACTCCAGCCAAAGCTTGAATCGCAACTCGAACTATATTGTTTAGCGGTTGTTGCGCAGTGAGTGAAACGCCCGCGGTTTGAGTATGAAATCGGAGCATCCAGGATCGTGGATTCCTGGCGCCGAACCTCTCGGTCATCACCCGATGCCAGATGCGCCGCGCCGCGCGATACTTTGCGATTTCCTCAAAGAAATCGTTATGGGCATTGAAAAAGAAGCTCAACCGCGGGACGAAATCGTCGACGTCCATGCCCGCATTGATTGCGTATTGCACGTACTCGATACCATCGCGCAAAGTAAACGCCAGTTCCTGAAGCGCAGTCGAGCCCGCTTCGCGAATGTGATAACCCGAAATGGAAATTGGATTAAATCGCGGTACCTCTCGAGTGCAAAACTCGATCGTGTCAGTAATCAGCCGCATCGAAGGTCTTGGCGGATAGATCCACTCTTTCTGTGCGATGTATTCCTTTAGTATGTCGTTTTGCAGGGTTCCGCCGATTTTTTTCCAGTCTGCGCCCTGCCGTTCTGCGGTCGCCAGAAACATCGCCAGAATCATTGACGCGGGCGCATTGATGGTCATTGAAGTTGTGACTTGCTCGAGCGGGATTCCGTCGAACAGTACTTCCATGTCCGCAAGGCTCGAGATCGCCACACCGCACTTCCCTACTTCGCCTTCGCTGAACGGGTGATCAGAGTCGTATCCCATCAACGTCGGGAGGTCGAATGCGACAGATAAACCCGTCTGGCCGTGTTCGAGTAGATACTTGAAGCGTTGATTGGTATCAAACGCGGAACCGAATCCGGCAAACTGCCTCATAGTCCACAACTTTCCACGATAACCAGTCGCGTGGATTCCGCGAGTGTACGGCGGCTCCCCGGGGAACCCCAACTCAGTCTCGTATTCGAACCCAGGTATGCTGTTCGGAGTGTACAACCGGTCGATTGGGGTCAGCGAAACCGTACTAAAAGTCTTCTTGAGTTCAGGGGACTTTTTCAACGCCGGCTCGAGCGTACGCTCTTCCCATTCGCGTTCCGCTTCTTGCAACGGAGTGGTCACATCGATTGTACTCATCAAGCTCTCCTAACGTTAAACAAGGCGAAAACTCGTCACAGAATAAATTTGATCATATCCTGCATTTCCACTAATTGAAAGTCTCAATGGTGCAGTGATAAGCTTTGCGAACGCGTCCGCCTTCGGTATCTAGCGCCGGATCGCGTACCGAAAAAGATCTGCGAACTTCAGAGGTTTGCTCGTGGCCATCGAGCTCGGATCAAACATCGGACCATACAAAGTACTTGATTCGCTTGGAGCAGGCGGCATGGGCGAGGTTTACCTTGCACGAGATACCAGACTTGGTCGTAAGATCGCTCTCAAATTCTTATCGGTTGACTTCACCAAAGACGAAGAGCGAGTGCGTCGGTTCCAGCAGGAGGCTCGAGCGGCTTCAGCCCTCAATCATCCAAATCTGATTACAATCTTTGAGATAGGTGAAGTCGAATCTGTTCACTTTATCTCGACTGAATTCATTGAAGGCCAAACCCTGCGGAACCGCATCGCCCCTGGTCGAATATCGACCATAGAAATCTGTGACATTGCCATTCAAGTAGCCAGCGCTCTCACCGCTGCCCATACCGCAGGAATTGCTCATCGCGACATAAAACCGGAAAACATCATGATTCGCCCTGACGGTGTCGTTAAGGTGTTGGATTTCGGACTGGCAAAACTCACGGAAACATCGAAGCCGGGCGATGCCACGATCGATCCGACGGCGCCTACGAAAAAAGCCGTATCTACCGATCCCGGCGTCGTGATGGGCACCGTAAGCTATATGTCCCCCGAACAGGTCCGGGGCATGGCAATCGATTCCCGGACCGACATCTTCAGTTTTGGAGTTGTGCTTTATGAAATGATTTCCGGGCGGGTCCCGTTTGAGGGCACGAGCTTTGGCGAGGTCATCTCCAACATTCTTGCAACAAGGCCCGTTCCGCTAGCGAGATATGCCGACGATGTGCCCCCTGAACTCGAGCGAATTGTCAGCAAAGCGCTTGCGAAGGATCGTGATCAGCGCTATCAGACAAGCAAAGACCTGCTCATCGATCTTAAGCGATTAAAACAACGACTCGACGTCGAAGCCGAATTCCAGGACTCAGTGCCGCATGAGTGGTCTCGCGACGCGGTGGTCGGCCGTAGCAGCGGCGAAGAAAAATCTCGCGAGACAGTGTCGATTGATGCAACGCCATCTCCTGTTCGAACGACTTCGAGCGCCGAATACATCATCACCGAAATAAAACGACATAAGAATGCTACGTTCGTCGTGCTGTCCATCGCAGTGATCGCAGTTGCGGCAATGACTTTTGTAAGGGGCGGCAAAAAAATAGATTCGGTGGCGATAATTCCTTTTTCGAATCTTACCGGCGATCCAAAGATGGAATCGATAAGCGATGAAATGACCGAAGGAATCATCAATCATCTTTTCCAACTCCAAAAGCTCCGAGTGATCTCGTATAGCGCGGTCGAGCAATACAAGGGACAACAGCTCGACGCCGCTGCGATTGGCCGCGAATTGGCTGTCAGCGCGGTAATGATCGGAAGAATCAGCAAGAGAGATGATGGCTTGACAGTGAATGCCGAGTTAATAAACGCAAGCGATAAGACTCGCATCTGGAGCGCACAGGAGAAGCCAAAGTTTTCGGACCTTGCAATGACGTTCCATAGATTCGCTCGCGGAGTATCGGAAAAGCTGGAGCTAGCTCTCACCGATGCGGAACGCAAGGAGCTCGACGCGGAAGAGCTTTACGAGACCGGCCGCAGTTATTGGAATCAGCGAACCACTGAAGGATTGAACAAAGGAATCGACTATTTTGAAAAAGCAGTGTCGCTTAAACCTGACTATGCTGCAGCGCACGCAGGCTTGGCTGACTGTTACAACATGCTTGCTACTTATGGCGCGAAGGCGCCCGGCGAAGCCTTCCCCCGCGCAAAGACCGAAGCGCTGAAGGCTCTGGAGCTGGACGACTCGCTCGCCGATGCTCACGTCTCGCTGGCGTACTCACTGTTCCGTGGCGAATGGAATTGGTCGGAGGCAGAAAGGGAGTTTCGTCAGGCGCTTGCTATAAATCCAAAGTCGGCCCAGGCGCATCAATGGTATTCTAACCTGCTTGTAGCGCTCGGGCGTCCCGACGAAGCGATCGCCCACACCAAGCTGGCACAGGAGATGGACTCGACCTCGCTGATCATCCGCTCGCATTTCGGGTTTGTTTACTTCTTTGCACACCTGTACGACGAATCCATAACAACCTGTCAAAAAGTGCTCGAATTAGACCCGACATTCTTTGCTGTACGACGTTATCTTGGTCAGTCGTACACGCAAAAAGGTAGGTATGATCAGGCAATTTCCGAGTTCCAAAAGGCGGTTGTCGGTTCGGGCGGATCGGCGTTAATTCGCGCTGAGCTCGGACACACCTTTGGGGTATCGGGCAGAAAGGATGAGGCGGAAAAGATTCTCGGTGAACTCAAACAGCTTCGCACAGAGAAATACTTTTCGCCTTATCACCTTGCTCTTGTTTACTCAGGTCTGGGAAATAAGGAAGAGACGTTTAATGCGCTCGAGCGTGCTGTGGAGGAGCGTGCGGATTACCTGGTGTTTCTGAACGTGGATCCAAGGTTTGAGTGGCTGCACCAGGATCCTCGATTCGCGAGCTTAAAACAACGGGTTGGGCTGCCCTAAACGTTTAACCGACCGTTTTCAAGTTCAGCGTTGTATCTATTCGTACCTAAGCGCCACCATCGGGTCCACCTTTGTAGCTCTTCGGGCCGGCACCAAACAAGCTGTCAGGGCGACCCCCACCAGCAACACCGGAATGACAATGAAGACTATTGGCTCCGTCGAACTCACGCCAAACAGCAGGCTCTTTATCGTTCTGGTTAACGCGAATGAACACAGGAGTCCCAGCGCAACGCCGATCAATGTCAACAAAGCTCCCTGCCGCAAGACAAGGCCTAAGACATCGACACGACTAGCTCCGAGTGCTATCCGAATCCCAATCTCGCGGGTGCGTTGAGCCACGAGATTCGACATCACCGCATACAAGCCCACCGAGGCAAGCATCAACGCGACTCCAGCGAAGATTGAAATAAGCAGCATCGCAAATCGCCTTTGTGAGACCGATTCGGATATGACACTTGTCAGAGTGCGCACGTCGTAAACCGGCAGTTCTTCATCCACCGAACGAAGTCGTTCACGGATTGATGACATCAGAGAATTGGCATCGCCCGAGGTTCGTGCGACAAATACCACATTGCGACGCGTTCGCGGAATCTGAAAGATCGGCATGTAGGAACTGGGCGCGGGCTCCTTTTCCAGGGACGAAGCTCTCACATCAGCTACGACGCCAATCACCGTCAGCCACTCTACTCCCCAACCTCCCCATCGAATCCGTTTGCCAAGGGGGTCCTCTCCTGGCCAGAACTTCCGGGCCATAGCCTGATTTATCACGAGCACAGGCAATCCACCCTCACGATCATCGTCATTGAAGGTCCTTCCCGAAAGCAATTGAATCCCCATCGCTCGGAAATAGTCGTTGCTCACCCACGTGTTTCCGGCCGAGTGATAAGTGGATTGGTCTTCGCCCTCGATGCGGAAACCAACGGTCCAGTTGTCGGCTAACGGTAAGTTTGAAGCGACACTAACCGCTTCAACCCCAGGCAGCGATCCAATTTGTTCCAGAGCGCGTTTGTACATCGACTTGCCCAACTCGATCTTTGGGTATCGCTCAGCCGGCATCGATGTTCGCGCAATAACCGCGCCTTCAGGATTGAAACCCGGCGGCACTCTTAGCAATCGAACAAAGCTGTAGATTAACAACCCTGCGCCAATCAACAGCACTATCGCGGAGGCGGTCTCGAACACAATCAACGCCCCACGCATACGCTTGCTTGCAAGTCCTCCGCTCCCGCGCCCGCCCGATTCCTTCAGTGTTTCATTCAAGTCTACTCGAGAACATTGAATTGCAGGCGCTAGTCCAAAGATCACTCCGGTCAAGACCGAAACGGCTAAAGCAAAGAGGAGAACCCTGGTATCCAGACTCACTTCTTGCAGGCGCGGCAGGTTGTCTGGTCCGAACCTCACTATGAGATCCACCGCCCACGACGCCAACAGCAAACCCAGTCCACCACCAAGAATCGCAAGCAGCACGCTCTCGGTCAGCAGCTGTCTGATCAGCCGGCGCGAACTGGCACCGATCGCTGTGCGTATTGCGATCTCCTTCATTCTCGTCTGAGATCGAGCCAGCAGCAGATTAGCGACATTCGCGCATCCGACAAGCAGGACCAACCCGACTGCGCCGAACAGTACCAGTAAAACCGTGCGAACAGGCTGCACCATCTCCTGTTCGAGACCGATCACGCCGGCAGCTATTTCGATGTTACCTTTATAAACGTTCGGATATTGTTGCTGCATTCGCTCGGCCACCGATTCAATATCAGCCCGAGCCTGCTCGATTGTCACTCCGGGTTTGAGCCGACCAATGACGCTGAAATCGAAACTATTAGCTCGGCCCTTCCTTTCTTCGTCGGTCATAGCCATCGGAACCCACAAATCAACGGACTCCGAAAACGTGTTGTCGTTGGACGGAAACTGAAACTTTGCTGGCATCACGCCAATGACGGTGTAGGGCTTCTCGTCCAGCTTTAGCGACTTGCCTTCAATCGCGTTGTCAGAGCCGAATCGTGTCCGCCACAGCCGTTCGCTGAGCAATACAACCGCGTTCGCTCCTGCCCCGTCTTCATCTTCGGTAAACGATCGGCCAATCTTCGGAGCGACACCGAGCATTGGGATTAGGCTGGGTGACATCCGCGCGGCATGAATTCGTGTCGCCTCGCCGTTACCCGTCAGATTAAAACTCTGCGTCGTATAGCATCCTATGTCGGAGAAGACCTGGTTAGTTTCTTTGTAGTCCCAATACTCAGCTCCGGAAACCGCGCCCGTTCGCAAGTACAATTTAGGAAGAGACTCCTGCACCAACAGCAATCGGTCAGGTTCAACATAAGGAAGTGGCCTCAACAGTACGGCATTGACGACGGTGAAGATGGCGGTACTAGCAGCAATCCCGATCGCCAGGACGCCGGCTGAGATGATCGTAAACGATGGATTCCGAACCAGCATTCGTAGTCCATATCGAAGATCGAGCCAGAGGCTTTCCATTTTGTCCTCCCAGCATACACAAGAATATTGAGAGCAAGCTATTTGACCAGCCAAATCGCGTGCCGCCCGATTGAGTTCGCAGAAATGTTGAGATTGTTACAGCTGCGGTGGTCTGTCGAACTATTTGAGATGTATGGCGTGCTCACTTGCGGGATGGCGGTTCCCAAATACGGGAATTGGGGGTTAGAGATTTAAGGGTTTGGTATTGAGGGTTGGAGGTTAGGGACCGGGGTTGGGTGCGTGACCCAATTTCTAAGTCTCGATCTCGATAACTTACTCGGAACCAAATCCCATATTCCAAATAAATTCCAAATTTCAAATTCCATATTCCATATTATTCGATATTCCAAATTCCATATTCCCAAATTCCAAATGCCCCAACCGCCAATCCCCAACCCCCAACCCCTATTCATACCTCAACGCGACCATTGGATCGACTTTTGTTGCACGACGAGCCGGAAGATAGCACGCTAGAAAAGCAACGCCGACAAGCAGCACTGAAACTTCGGCAAAAATGGTAATGTCAGTTACGCTCACCCCGAACACGAGATTCGACATCAATCGCGTCAACGCGAACGCCCCCACGACTCCAAGCACCACACCAACCACAGCGAGGACCATTCCCTCCCCGATCACCATCTTCAGCACGTCACCAGCCTGTGCACCGAGTGCGAGCCTGATCCCAATCTCGTTGGTTCGCTGAGTCACCGCGTAAGACATCACACCGTAGATTCCAGTAACAGCGAGCACCAATGCCACGACTGAAAAAACGCCGAATAGAATCAGATTCAAGCGACGGTCGTCGAGCGACGACGAGTAAACCTGTTCGAGCGTGCGAAATTCCGCCGGGAGTTGAGGATCCAATCCGTGGAGCTCGCCACGCATCGCGGACACGAGAGGCTCAGTAGCGATATTTGCCCTTGCGATGATTGACATGCTCGAAGGTTGCGGCCTCTGACTTGAGTTTGCGTAGACGGTTGGGCGCACATCGGAATCCAGTTTCTCGTGAACGTCTCCGACAACGCCGACAATATTCAAAAGCCGCTTGTCGCCATCCATATTTCCAAACTGAATGCGCTTTCCGATCGGGTCTTCATCCTGCCACACCTTTCGTGCGAGCGATTGACTTATGACCGCAACGTGAAGCGAATCAGCCGTGTCGCTTGTCTCAAACAAACGCCCCCGAAGCAGGGGAATTCCAATCGCGTTGAAGTAACCAGGGCTCGCAATTCGATATTCAGCGTAACCCGTATTCGCCGGATTGTTATCAATCAGAAACATCCCGTTACTTCCTGTGCCGGTCATTGGCAGGCTGTTAATGGCCCCCGTTGCTGACACTCCTGGCAGCTGACCAATTCGCTCCAATAACAGCTGATTGAATCGCGCCAATGCCTGATCTTTCTTTTGGTCATCGGAAGATGGAAACGAGAGATCCATCGCTACCGCGCTTTCAACGCGAAACCCGGGATCAATCTGAAGTAATTTTAGAAAGCTCTTTCCCAATAGACCTGCGCCTATCAGCAATATCAAAGTCAACGCGACCTGAGACACTACCAGTAGACTGCGCAAGCGCGCGCCCGCAACACCAGCAGATTGTCCGCGGCCCGATTCCTTCAGGTTTGACGCCAGATCAACAGCTGAACTTCGAACCGCGGGCACGAGCCCTAAGATAAATGCGACCAGGAACGAAAGACCAAGCGTGAATAGAAGAGCTCGAACATCGACGCCTATTTCGTCCATTCGCGGCAATGCCTTTTGATCGACTCCTATCAACAGCCTCACGCCCCAGGATGACAAAAGCACACCCAGAATGCCCGCGATCAACGCGAGAACCATGCTTTCAGTGACGAATTGTCGCGCGAGACGGAAACGCGTCGCTCCCAACGATGCACGAATAGCCAGCTCTCTCTGACGCCCCGTCGCCTGGGCGAGCATCAGATTGGCGACGTTCGCGCAGCCGATAAGCAGCAGGAATCCAACTGCTCCCAGCAAAATCAAAAGCGTGCTTCGAACTTTGCCAACCAGATACTCCTGTAACGGTATCAAGGCTAGATCCGCGGCATCGGTTTGCGTTCCGTATTCGGCCCTGAGTTGTTTGCCAATCCCGCTGATGTCGGCACGCGCGAGATCCAACGAAATTCCGGAACGAATTCTGCCTATGACACTCCAGTTGTGCGCGGTGCGAGAGGTCTGTTGAGGGAAAAGTTCCCGAGGGATCCACACATCGGTGTCCTTAGGAAAGCTGAAACCAGCAGGCATCACGCCGATGACGGTAAAGCTCTCATCGTCGGCATTGAGAGTGGTCCCCTCAAAATCTGTCTTTCCTCCGAGGATCCGCTTCCAGAATCCATAGCTAACGACCGCGGCCGGTCGGCCGCCGAGCTGACTTTCTTCAGGGAAAAATGATCGGCCGATTGCGGGCTGAGTCCGAAGGACGCTAAAGAAGTCCTTCGTCACAAAGTACACTCGAGAACGCACCGGTTCGCTTCCACCAGTTATGGTGGTCAACCCTCCAGTGTATTGGGCGATTGCTTCAAGACTCTGATTGTTTTCACGCACGTCGCGAAAATTAGGTTCGGTAACAGGCATTAAAGAACCCTTCTCGCTTACTTCGCGCAACTGGACGATTCGATCGGCATCGGGATACGGCAGCGAACGCAGTAATACGCCATCAACCACGCTGAAGATAGAGGAGCAAGCGCCAATACCAAGCGCCAGTGAGAGTATCGCTGCGGCGGAAAATCCAATCCGGGAGCGTAACAATCGAAGAGCGTATTTGAAGTCTCGGAGCATTGATTTTACCTCTACGGACTAATCCCTACCTGAGTAACTACGTTTTCAAGAACCGATAGTGTGCGTGATTTGTCGTTGAAGCTAAATTTGGTCTCCCAACCTCTTCTCTTCCTATCATCTGGTTTTCCTCATAGCCAACCCGTTACGAGATGTAGAAAGAGGCCCAATACTGCCCTCGTAAGTAAGTGTGTCTTTTTTGTGAGACGTTACAAGGTAGAGAGCTGTATTTTTCGCTTTTATGCTGTCCTAACATAAAGTTCCGTACAAGCCCTTTGCTGGTACAGCGATACTCGTAGTTTGACACACTCAAAGGTCTACGATACTTTCTTCTGCACGATATCACTTCTGGTCGGCCCCCGAAGGAGAGTTTAGGATGAGGAATGTCGTCGCCGCCTTAGTGATGACCGCACTAATTGTCGGCGCTGGTTGCAAAAATTCGTCGACAAGCACAACAAGCGGCACACCAAACCCGCCTTTTCAAGGCGATATACCACAAGACGTTTATAAGTTCACCGGAGAAATCGGAACCTATGGCGGAACGATGGTATTGTCGGAGCCCGATGATCCCAAGACATTTAATATCATCCTTGCTTCTGACAACGCCACTGCCGATATCCTCTGGTACAACATATTCCGATGCCCGGTAGATTACCGCAACGGCGGAGATCCTCCCGATTTTGACCCGGGCCTCTGTACAAAGTGGGAGGCATCGCCCGATGCCAAGACCTGGACCTTTTATCTTCGCCGAGGCGTCAGATGGTCCGACGGCGAACCCTTTAACGCTGACGATCTTGTTTTCACGTACAACGTTATTATCGATAAGAATCTGCTTAGCCCTGGACGTGACGTCTTCATCGAAGGCAAGGAAGAGAATGGGGAGCCGATCTTTCCGGATATCGAAAAACTCGATGATTACACTGTTCGTTTCAAACTTCACAGCCCCAATGGAAGTTTCCTTGAGTCGATTTACAACCTATGGCTGATACCAAAGCACAAATGGGAGCAACCGTGGCAAACCGGGAAATTCGCATCTACGATGACGCTTACCGAGGATCTGAATAACGTCGTCGGTCTGGGTCCGTATAGGCTTAAGGAATATGTTTCCGGGCAGCGAGTGGTTCTCGAGCGCAATCCTTATTTTTGGAAGGTAGACAACAAGGGTCAACGGCTTCCATACCTCGATCGGATGGTCTTCGTAATCGCTAAGGACTTCAATACAGTTCAATCAAAGTTCCAGGCGGGCGAAATTGACGTTATGCCGAGAGTACGTCCTCAGGACTTTGCGTTGGTCAAGAGAATGGAGGGGCCAGATGTTAAAGTTGTAGACATCGGCGTCTCGTATGACACAAACTGGGTTGTGCTCAATCAGAACGCAAACAACAACCCAACAACGCACAAGCCTTTTTTGGAGAAGTGGAAGCAGCGACTTTTCAGAGATCAGAAATTCCGCCAGGCCTGTTCGTACGCGATAAACCGCGAGGCGTTGGCTAATACGGTGTTCTCAGCGAGAGCAGTGCCGATCTATTCGCTCGTCACCCCGGCAGACAAGATCTGGTTTAGCGACGACATCATGAAGTATCCCTATGATCCGGGACGCGCTAAGCAACTGTTAGCCGAAGTTGGGTTGAAAGACACAAATGGGGACGGCTTTCTCGAGGACTCAGAGGGGCACACTGTTGAAATTGCTTTGCTAACAAATTCCAGCAACAACCAGCGAGTCGAGACAGCGAGTTTCGTCGCAAAAAACCTGCAGGACGTTGGCATTAAAGCCGCCGCGGTTCCGATAGTTTTAGGCGCGCTGGTCGATAAAATGGAAAAGACATTTGACTTCGATGCATTGGTTCTCGGCTGGCAGCCGAACCCGCCACCCGGACCGTTGGGCACTAAGAACGTGATCCTTTCCTCCGGTCTCCAGCACGCCTGTTTTGTGAGCCAGCGACAGCCTTCTACTGAATGGGAGGCCCAAGCAGATAAGCTCATGCAGCAGATCGACGCGTCTACGGATCAGAAGGAACGTTATCGACTCTACGCACAGGTTCAGCGCATATGGTCCGAGTATTTGCCGGAGATAAACCTTGTGGCTACGATTGACGGCGTTGCTTACAAAAGTAAGTTCGGAAACCTATTCCCCTCAGTTTTGCCGCCCCGTGCTACCTGGAATTGCGAAGAGATCTATGTGAAGAAGTAGGCAGAAAGCAGAAGGCAGTAGGCAGTAAGCAGAACGCAATAGGCAGAAGGCGGTAGGCAGAAGGCAGTAGGCAGAAAGCAGCAGGCAGTTCAGAGAGTAATTAGGCAGTAGAAAGCAGGCAAGCGATACTGAGCACGTCGATGGAGGTATGCAGCACGCAGTTATAGAAAGGACACGGTAGAAGCGAGGCGGCTCAGGCAGTGAATACGGCAAACTGCTTTCCGCCTACTGCCTACCGCCTTCCGCCTACTGCCTACCGCCTTCCGCCTTCTGCCTTCCCTTCCGATCTCCATGAAGACCTTCCTCATCAGAAGAGTACTCACCGCAATTCCACTGATCATCGTAGTGACCTTCATCACTAAGGCCTTACTGGTAGCTTCCCCCGGCAACTACCTGGATTCCCTCAAATTAATACCGTCAATCTCTCCCGACTACATCGCACAGATGGAGAGCAAATATCACCTCGACAGCAACAACGTATTCGAACGTTACTGGTACTGGTTCTGGCCCGCCCTGCAAGGCGATTTCGGATTCTCATTTACTAAGAGCGCGTCGGTGTGGTCGCTGATCGGCGAGCGCGTACCGAACACTCTGTTACTGACCGGTTCTGCATTGATCTTCTCCTGGGTTTTCGCAATTCCATTGGGAATGATTGCAGCTGTCCATCGCAATCGCTGGATCGACAAGATCATCGGATTTATTTCGTTCTTCGGGCTTTCGATTCCCAGCCTGTTTTTCTCGCTGCTGATGATTTTGTTTGCCGCCAAGACCCGCCTCTTCCCGGTCGGAGGGATTCACAATCAGGTTATGTGGGATTCGATGTCTGCGTGGGAGAGGTTCGTAGATACATCGTGGCACCTGGTCCTGCCGATGATCGTGCTGGGCACTATCGGATTAGCGCAGTATGTACGCCAGATGCGCAGCGAAATGATCGAAACCTTATCACAGGACTACATTCGCACTGCTCGAGCGAAGGGCTTGAGCCGTTGGCGAGTGTTAACGAGGCACGCGCTTGGAAACGCCATCAACCCTCTGATAACGATCTTCGGATTCTCTCTGGCAAGCTTGCTTGCCGGTGCGCTTCTCACTGAATACGTGTTCGCGTGGCCGGGGCTTGGGACGTTGACATTTGATGCGCTCATAAACAAAGACGAGCCGCTGGTTATGGCTTCAGTCGTGATGTTGGTCCTGATGCTGGTGGTTGGAAATATGTTCGCAGACATTCTGCTGGGGATCATCGATCCTCGAATACGCCTCGAATGATGCTTAAACAAAACAAAGAAGTTACTTTGGTTGCACCGGACGGAAGCAGCGCAGAGATCGTAGTGGACGCTGTTGAACGCGTTGCACCGATTCGCGGTCGTTCGCCCTCAGAAATACTGTGGCTCAAGCTGAGACGAAATCGCACCGCGATGATCGGACTCTACACGCTGGCGGTGATGTATGCTGCTGCAATTCTTGCCGGGTTTATTGCGCCCTACAGCTACGACAACGCAAGGCATGATCTCCCGTTTTACCCTCCAATGATCGCGAGAATTCACATTTTCGACGATGAGGGCAATCTAAGCCGGCCGTTCGTATATCACCTCATTCCGGTCGACCCACAACTCGCAACTTATCGAGATGACACATCGAGACGTTACCCGCTCCGGCTGTTTGTACGAGGAGACAGCTATCACATTCTGTGGCTCATAAAATCGAATATTCATCTTTTTGGCGTCGATGAACCCGGACACATCTTTTTATTCGGTTCCGACAAAGTCGGGCAGGATATCTTTTCGCGTATCCTCTACGGAGCTCAGGTATCGCTGTCGATTGGCATAGTTGGAATTATCATCTCTACGATCATCGGGATGATAGTCGGAGGGATCGCGGGTTATTTTGGAGGCGCGACTGATTTTGCCATCATGCGCATCGTAGAGATATTGCTGGCGCTGCCCAGCCTGTACTTTATTTTGATTCTTCGACAGTCATTCGGGACTGGAATGAGTTCTGTACATATATATTTCATCATCGTGATCATTCTTGCGTTTATTGGATGGGCCACTGAGGCAAGAGTAATTCGCGGAATGGTCATGTCAATCAAGGAGCAGGAGTACGTCATCGCCGCCCGCGCTATGGGTTTCAGCAACGCCAGAATAATTATTCGTCATATCCTTCCGAACACACTCTCGTTTGTAATCGTAACGGCGACCCTTTCCGTTCCGTTTTTTATTCTTAGCGAGGTCGCACTTTCGTTTCTGGGCGTTGGGATACAGGAACCTGAGCCCAGTTGGGGCAACATGCTCGTTGCGGCTCAAAATAATCGTTATCTGACCGACTTTCCATGGGTGCTGATCCCAGGGTTGTTCATATTTCTTGCAGTGATGTCCTGGAATTTCCTGGGCGATGGTTTGCGAGACGCCGCCGATCCAAGAACGTTGAGCTAGCGCTGCTCTTTCAAGCTCAGAGATAGTCTGGTGATCGAAGACAAAGATTCTATGAGAAATCCAAATAACACCAACGGCAGAGACTATGCAAACCATGTTCGTAGTTCGGCCTTTAGGCGGAAGTTGGTAACTCTAACGAATTCACGATACAAACTTCCGCCTAAAGGTCGAACTACGAACAGTTTTTGCATAGTCTCCACAGTGGGGCGGCATTTCCGATTCTGAAATAGTCGGGCGTAAATGCAACAACGAACCGTCACAATTTCAAACCGGCTCGGTCTCCACGCCAGGGCGGCGGCGCGGCTCGTTAGGCGTGCCTCTCAATTCAGCAGCTCGGTAACGCTTCTACGTGAGGACACGGCCGAAAGCGCAGACGGCAAATCAATCCTCAGCGTGCTGCTGCTTGCCGCCGCGCGCGGCACAAGTCTTATAATCAAGACAGAAGGCGACGATGAAGATCGGGCATTGACCGAGCTTGTTGAATTAGTGGAACAGAAATTCGGAGAGGAATTCTCAGATGGCGTCTACTAGCGTGACCCGATCGCGCGATGTAAAGCTGCAGGGTGTTCCCGCCTCCCCGGGAGTCGCGGTCGGCCGCGTTCTAAGGCTCGATGAACGTGGCCGGCACCAGTTCTACTACATCGGTGTTTCGGCGGCACAGGCACGAATGGAAGTGCGGCGCCTGCGAGAAGCTGTACAGGAAGCTCGCGCGCAACTGAAGGAAATCAGAGTGCGGCTGGCCGAAGAACTCGGCTATGAACACTCGTTCATACTCGATGCGCATCTGTTGATGCTCGAGGATGCGCGTTTGATTGAAGAGCTCGAGCATGACATCCGTTCCCGTCGAGTAAACGCGGAGTGGGCTGTCCGCTCGGTGACTGATCGGGCAATTCAAGCCTACAAGCAGATAAACGATCCCTACCTTCGCGAACGCACCTCGGATCTCGAGGATGTAATGACCCGGCTTCTGACGATACTCTCCGGCCGCGACCAGTTCGATCTTTCGAAGCTCGATCAGGATGTAATCATCGTCGCCCAAAACATATGGCCTTCGACGGTTGCAGAACTCGACTTCAAACATGTGTTGGGTTTCGCAACCAACACCGGTGGTTTGACTTCCCACTCTGCAATCATCGCGCGATCGCTTGGGATTCCGGCAGTTGTCGGACTGCACGACATTACACGGCTTGCCAAAACCGGTAATAGCATCATCATCGACGGGTCAGAAGGCCTGGTAATCCTCCGACCGACAAAATCAGTAGTGGGTGAATATCGTGCGAAACGCCGTAGAGAAGCGAGGCGTCGTCCCCGGCCAGCCGAAGAGACATCGAAGGCAGCAGAAACCACTGACGGCGTGCGGATAACTTTGCGAGCCAACATCGAGCTCGCAACTGAAATCGAGTCGCTTAGATTATTCGGCGCCGAAGGCGTCGGCCTCTATCGCTCAGAGTTTTTATTCCTGACTCGCCTTCCCGACTTGCCCGGTGAAGATGAACAGTACGAAGTCTATCGCAATCTGGCAGTAGTGACCGGCGACGCCGGCGCCAACATTCGCATCTTTGATCTCGGCGGCGACAAACTTACACTCGAAGGATTCGAAGCCGAACAGAATCCGGCACTGGGACTTCGTGCTATCAGGCTGTCATTAAAGGCGGAGCACGTCTTTCGGACTCAGATTCGGGCGATATTGAGAGCAAATCTTCACGGGCATCTACGGGTGGTGCTGCCCCTGATAAGCACCATCACCGAATTGCGCGAGGCCAAGCGGATCATTGCCGATGTGAAACAGGATATGGCCGAGGCTCGAATTGAGCACAATGCGGAGCTTCCGATCGGTGTAATGATCGAGGTTCCGGCTGCCGCGCTTATGGCCGATGTGTTTGCTCGCGAAGCCGATTTTCTAAGCGTCGGCACAAACGATTTGATTCAGTACATTTTGGCGGTAGATCGAGCTAACGAAAACGTTGCGCATCTCTATCAACCACTGCATCCGGCGATACTGCGCACGATAGCCTATTTGGTGAGGGTTGCAGAGACACAGCGCGTTTCACTTGAGTTGTGCGGTGAAATGGCTGCTGATCCTCTACAAGCCATCGCAGTTGTTGGCTTGGGGATCCGGACTCTCAGCCTTGTGCCGGGCTCGATTCCGCTCGTCAAGAATGCCATCAGGTCGGTCGAACTCGAACGTGCGCGGTCGCTGATGAAGGATGCAATGAAGCTTACAACAACCAAAGAAGTAGAAGAGTTGCTCGCGAGCGAACTGCCACGACAAGCGCCGCGCTTCTTCGCAGCGTGGTCATCCAAACCCTAAGTCTCTGCGGACCTCCGCGAGTTCTGGGTCTCTGCGATGAACTTCAATGCGACAGGGCTTTACCGCAGAGTCGCGGTGCACGCAGGGAATACACGAAACCCTCAAACCTCAAAAAGTAAAACGAAAATTAAACTCAATGCTCCGCGCGGGACGAGCCTGACTCGCCTCACCGAAAAATGGTGATGTCAGAACACCACTAAAGCTATTGAAGTTGACATGGTTGAGCAGATTCGAGATTTGGGCGGTTATCTGGAAATTGTAACGTGCGCCTTCAGCTGTGTTGTTTCCGCCGCCGCGACCGCCTCCGCCGCCACCGCGGCCACCAAAACCGCCTCCTCCGCGGGCGTCAAAAGCACCGCCGCCAAAACCACCGCGTCCGCCACCGCCGCCTCGGCCACCAGGACCCTGCCCACCGCGTCCTGTGCCCTGGTTGTTCTGATTGTCCGCGGACGGTTGATCCTGACCTTCAGACGGCGGAGAAACATCGGGCTGAGCTCCCGGACCGTTCTGTGCCAGGCGACGGTTTGAATGCCCGATAGCAAACGTCTTGGCAATGCTCAAATTGACGTTGAACAGTCCTGGATTGACCGCGTGTACGCCGTTCGGATAGTTCGTCTCCAGGAAGTCCCGCAACAACACCGGCGTCTGACCAAGCTCGCAGTTCGCTATGCAGCGGTTGGGTATCAGCGGATAAAGGCTGGCAGGTAGATCCGAGTTTCGATGAATACCGGCTGGACGATCATTGATCACTGTGTCCAGATTATCATCCTGACCGGTAGTAATGTTGAATGGGCCACCTGATGAGATCACCACGAACGGTGTCAACCTGAAGCCGTGTGGTAGTGTCAACATGCTCGTGATGTTCAGGAAATTGCGGCGGTCGGTAAACGCAGGTCCCCACTCCGGATGCAAGTCGTAGGTGTTTGCGGGAAGCGACATCGGACTGTCCGCATCGCTATCTGTCCATGAAAGCGTGTAGTTTACGAAGATCGCAAAGTTGCGTCCGAAGCGCCGGTCCGCGCGAAACATCAGTCCGTTGTACCGGGAAGTTGCGCTGGATTCGAGTTCATAAATATTTCCTTGATTCGGATCGGGTCGCACAAAGGTATCAGGAAAAGGGGCATTGATGTTACGAGAACGGAAGAAATGAACTCCACGTGCATATGTGCAGGTGAAAGATCCGTTCATCCCCCAGGGAAATTGGTGCTCGACGCTACTTGTGGTGTAGATCGAATAAGGCGCAATCAAATCGGGGGCGAGCACGCGCTTGATTGTGCGCAATGGATCCACCGCCGCGTCCGGGTTCGCTCCCAGCGGATCATTCGGATCGAAGATCGCGTTTCGAATTACGATATTCTGCTGAGTCACCCCATCAAAACGCAGAGTGGCTTCATACAGATTTGCGTTGAGGCGGTTGAAGAATATCCCACCGCCTGTGCGTATTGTTGTTTTACGATCCTTGGAAGGCGACCAGGCGATGCCCAGCCGAGGCGCCACGTTGAGCTTGTCACGAAGATGAGACTGAAACTCGTATCGTAAGCCGGCCGAGATCGTAAGGTTCGGACGATATCGAAAATCATCCTGAACAAACAACGACGCCTCGTACTGGCTATAGTTCACCAATGGGTTTCCCTGGTTAATCGTAAATTGCGTCGCACGGGCCAACGGACTGGAGGGATCCAGGTTGCCCTCGACCGCGAGGCGGTACTGATCCAGCGTTGAAAAGGTATACGTGCCGTTGAAATTGCTCGCGCTCAGATCGCTGTTATTCTCGTATTGAAGCTGGAACCCACCTCGTATCGTATGCCTCTTGAAAGTGGCGGTTAAGTAGTCCTGGAAATCGAGTTGGTTCTGAGTCAAGTTACTAGGACAGCAAGTAGCGCCGCCACCGTTAAATGCATCGAGGACATTGATAGCGACGCCAGGGGTCTTCGCCGTAGAGTCGGTGACCTCGTGCTGGAACCTCATTCGCGTCTCGTGCACCAACTTCGAGTTAATCACGTACGTCTCGGAAATAGTAAACGTCTGATTTGTGTTGTCGGTAGTCGAGCCGCGATCAGGGAGGGTAAAGCCGCCGCCATTGTTCGCTCGTTCTGATTGGAAATAGTTATAACCTACATTGAGTACATTCTGTTTGTTCAGGGTCGAGCCCACTCGAAGTCCAACAAAACGATTCTCGACAGTGGAAGGAACATTCGTATTGACCGGTCCATCGAGTGTTATCGCATTAACGAGCGCGGTGCTGTCGAAGGACCGTTCGTCGGCATTGAGGAAGAAAGAGACTCTTTTCTTGATGATCGGACCGCTGAGAGTAAATGAATAGTGCCTGAGATCAACATCGGGTTTTGTGTCCGCGAATGCATTTCTCGCATCCAGAGCTGAGTTACGGAAGTTAAAACCTGCACTCCCATGCCACTGCTCAGTGCCGGGCTTGGTGATGATTTCTATTCGACCCTGCCCAGGACGTGAATATTCGGCTGAAAGCGGGTTCTGGTTAATTCGAATCTGGAGAATCGATTCGCGAGGAGGAAGCCGGCCACCGGGAAAACCGTCAATGTAGATCTGCGGACCGTCCTGTCCACCACTGACACCTCCTGCCCCCGGGCCCGCGAGCGACTGCAAAAACTCGAGCAGATCATCCTCGTTATCCGGCAACAGATCCATGATCATCTTCTCGTCCAGGATGATCGCGTTCAAATTCTGATCCGGCTCGACCGAAATGCCCGAGCTTTCAGCGTTCACCTCTGTTTCGGCCTTCAGCGGCGCAATCGTCAAAGCAATCTTGAGTGGGGCAGCAGTTGGGATCTGGACATTCTCTTCGAGATGGGTTTCAAAACCTTTGGACTCGACGGTCAGGGTGTAAGCACCTGGAGCGAGGTTGGTGATAGTGAATTCGCCATTTGCATTGGAGACAGCGCTGCGTTTTTTACCTGCAGCATCCGTGAGGGTTGCGTGGGCTCCGGAGATAAGGGCGCCCTGTTCGTCGATGACCTGGCCGCGCAGCTGAGCAGTATTCTGGCCCAAAAGTACGGAGGACAACTCCAGGACTGCAAACAGGACGCCCGTTAGACGGACATGTCTCCATTTCATCGTCACACCCATGCGAAGATCTCAAAATGAACGCGCGAGACCGTCCACTAAGGGTTTCGCACAGATGCTTAGAGCAGACTGTCTAGTCTGCGCAGATTTGTGGCCTCGAAAGTCCAGCTTGCACGACGGAGCGTCTTCGACAAACCGGCGCAGACCGGACAGTCCACGCTACATCTCTTACTGCCGCGTGAAAATGAGCGTCGATTCCTGACTGCCTTGCTGACTCTCTGATGAACGCTTCACTTTCAACGTCTTTCCACCATCAACCAGTTCCCAGCGTTCCTTCGTCGTTCTGGTCATTTCGTTCCCCTGAACGTTGAAGGTTCGACTGTTTGAAAGCTCCAATGCTTTTCCACCGTCCTTCCATTGAGCTTTCAAGATCGCCGCACCGCCTCTTCCACCGGTAGATTCAATCTTGTTCTCAGTTCCATCGAGCTTGTAAGTCGCGGTTGGCATTCCCATTCCAAAACCGCCGCGTCCACCGCGGCCTCCGCCCTCAGGTCTACGGCCGCCGCCCTGTCCGCCGGCACCTTCTGGTCTTGGCTCACCATTCGCCCCCTCAGGCCGGCGTCCCGCTCCAGGAGCTCCGCCACCCGGCCGCCCGCCTCCGGTAACCTTCGTCTCGACCGTGAGTTGCTGCTGGTCTTGAGTAACTATCATCGTATAGCTTTCGACGTTTTCAATTTGGGGCGCAAGACCCTGGCTCCTGGATTTGTCAAGTACCCAGGTTCCGGAGAAATTCGTTGAGGCGGCGCTTACGATGAATGCACCGGCTAGAAACATGAACACAGCTGCACAGCCTGTTAATAATCGCTTCATCACTGTCTCCCTTAGGCAGTCAATAAATTCGACCAAACAGTTTCAGTTTTGGTCGGGCGGCCTCATCCCTCGAGGTCGAGGTCCGCGGTCGGTTCGTTCAGTTATTGTGTAATCTCCCGGCACATCGAACAGCGTCTTCGCAGGTTCGTTTCGACTGAGGTTTGTCAGCCGGTAGGTGTGCTCGCCAAGACGTGGATCGCTATGTTTGCTAAAGACTACTACCTGCAGATCGGGCGAATACCACCGTTCGGAGATGATCTCGACCGGTTGATCGTTGCCAATCTGCCCCGCGGGAATCGTGATGGTGGACCGCGTACCCTGGGCTTCGACTCCCTCTATCGTCTTTGTACCGAGCGATTCAGTCTTTACCTGTGCCGATGATGGCGGATGATTTTTCGGAGGCGGCCCGCCGACCATCGTCATTTTCTCGGCGGTGTGATTGCGTGTATCAAGGACAAACCGGACACCAGCAACCGGATCCTCTATAAACGTCATCTGAGGCGCATCACCCGACGCTCGAAAAGCACCAATCGATCCAAAGGTCTGTTCGCGTCTGGTTCGACCCTCGCTGTCCCGGTAGACGGAAGCGGTCGTCTTGTGGGTTATCCTGGTTCCGTTCGCAAGAGTCTGGACGGACTCGATCGTGACCGTTGCGGAGTAGGGCGAACCCTTCACGGGCGGTCCGCCGAATCGCATTTCCGATCCGACAAAATTGAAGAGAGGATCCGGAGGAAAGGGTCGGGTTCGTCCATCCTGAGGAGCCATCGCATCAAAGGCGCGATGCCGCCGATCAGGATGCTGTTTATCCTGGGATCGAACGACGCTTGCGCCAGCAAGCATCACTAACAAACAAACAATGACTGTAATCACTTGTCGATTAGCTTTCATAATGGCTCCCATCCTCTCTGAGGATCCGTCTATCGAACCCCCCAATACACATATGCTGCCAGGAAAACACCCAGGAACGTGACGCACGCAATACAAAAGAAAATAAAGAGCAACGCATATCGGCTACCACCTTCTCTCTGATCAGTGCTGACATCCTGATGCATTGAAATACTGCTCATTGAATAAACCTGATAGCCCGCGCAAGCCCGTCGTCGCCGATAAAAACATCCGCTCGAACGTGCTCAGTCGCTCTATCGACGTTCATCGGTAATCCCATCGCAACAAGAGCCGAGCGCGGAATTGTTACGCGCACCAGATGACCGCCTTCCGAAGAGATTGGTTCCGCTGCAAAGGTCAGAGGAAAGAACTCCGTTGCGATCTCGTCGAACCTGCTTTGTGGCAAAGTATTTCGATGCAGCCTCGGCTTCCTGGCCTCCACGATCGGATTAAGCTCGGACTGCGGTTTTTCGGGATCAACTAATACAGGGGCCGGCGGCCCAACGTTCTCGATCGGCGGAACGGGCATTGGAATCGTAGCTTCGATATTTTGGACCTGATCCTTCGTTTTCTTTGGCAGAACCATCAGTAGTCCGGTCGCGACAACCAAAAGCACAACTACCGCGGTCAGCACCCAACGAGGTGAGCGATAGGGAACCAGGAAACTGGGAACAATATCCATACCTGTGGCGATCATGCGACGATCAGCGATCTGGTTAAACACAGTCTGTGCCTGATATGTACGTCTCTCTCGTATGCGCGATTGGATGCCCGCAAAGAAATCCGGCGAGCTGACTATCTCATCAATCTCAAATTCAATCTCATCCTCACTGAGCTTAAGCGATAGCAGCAGCTCGTCCCCAATATGATCGAAGTCCGCTTCCTGTTGTCGAAGACGTTTTCTGAATAACATCGTCGTTACCTCTCCCTCCGGAAAGGATTACCAGTTACATCACACAAATCGGTGCAGCACGCGTTGTAGAGACTTGCGCGCACGGTATGCTCGCATCTTGACTTTTGAAGTTGACCATCCAGTTAGTTGTGCCGTTTCAACCACCGAGAATTCGGCGACGGTTAGCAGCGTTAGGACCAGGCGATCTTCCGGTTCAAGACGTTGAAGCAACTTCTCTGCGAGGTCGCGAGAAATCGCTGCGCTTTCAATATCGCTTCCCTTCCCAACGCTTCGGAGTTTTTCAGAAACAAAAAGCTCCTCGTCCTCGGTGAGATCGCCTATGCCGCTCTCTACACGGCGAGATCGGCGCAGGGCGTCGTAACAGGCTCTGACCGTGATTCGCGACAACCATGCTATGAATGATCTCTCCTGGCCGCCCCTGTATGTAGCAAGAGCGAAGTAGGCACTAGCGAAACTCTCCTGCACGATGTCCTCCACCTGCTCGCGTCGATAGAAAAAGCGGTAAGCCAGTCTGGTAACCGAACGCCGGTGACGCTGAAATAGGATCGCGAACGCCGATTCGTCGCCGGCGCGCGTGGCGGCCACCAGTTCGTCGTCCACCGTCTCGCGGTTAACAGGCTGCACTGTCGCCGCAGCAAACGGTGACACATTGGTCGATCGTTCCATGCGAAAAACTGGTAAACCGCCCTTCAAGAACGCGTGGGCGTCAAAATCTCGAATCCGCCTCTATCGAATGACGTCATTTGGTGCAAATTAGAAGGTCTGCTTAGGATCAGCCACCCAGTTAGCTGCACCTAACATATAAGAGGTTTCCGGAGGGCAAATGGTCACAACTTTTTTCAGGTAGGGTTGGGGGTTGGGGGGTTGGGGATTGGGGGTTGGGGGTTGGGGATTGGGGTCAACGCTTCGCGTTTAGCGTTTAGCGTTCAGCGTTTAGCGTTCAGCGTTTGGCGTTCAGCGTTCGGCGTTCTGGGTTGAGAGTTTAGCGGGGATTCTGATTTATCCTACGAAAGTCTCTAACAGTCTTATCAACGATGAACTCTGAACGCCGAACTCTAAACGCTGAACGCTAAACGCGAAGCGTTGATCCTATCCCCCAACCCCCAAATCCCCAACCCCAACCCCAACCCCCAAATCCCCAACCCCCAATCCGAAAATCTTGAAGCTGGGTGCACGATATGCTAAAAAGGCCTCGACGAAGGTCAAATCAAGCAGGCCCCAAGCCCCAACAGTTTTTATGTCATCACTTAGAAAATCATGTCCTGAGTGTGGAATGCCGCTGAGCGTAGGAGTTGCGTCATGCAATAACTGCGGCGCGACAGTGGGAACACTTTTTTCGCCAACTGAGCCACCAGCGGGCGGAAAGAGTAAGCGGTTCGGTGCGATCAATCAGAACATCGACCTCTACGGTAAAGTCGAGAAGGCGAAGGAACGAGCAAACAACTCGCTCATCTGCGCTCTGACGAGCTTCTTCCCGCTAATTGGTTGCATTACTGGAATCGCGGCGATTGTGCTTTCGACGTTGGCGTCGCGAGCATTAAAGGCGAATAACGTCGAGGATGGTCGTGGTTCAGCAACCGCCGGCCTTGTCATCGGCATATTGGGGTTGATAGCCCAAGGCGGCTACATCGTTTACGTGATCAGATCCGGAAGCCCGTTGGGATAAGAGCTATGGACCTGTTAGCACCTATTTCTTCCCAACGAGGACGGTCGCCTTTATTGAAACCTCGAAGAGTACCCTGTTCCGCTCGCGTTCAATAATCGAAGCAATTTTGCTAAGTACGGCTTCGCGCGACTCTGCCGGCACAATTTCCATCCACTCGTTGAGAAACCAATCGGCGATCAAGGGCGACTCCAGGAACTCTTTCGCACTGCCGAACCCAAATTCTTCCTTGCTGACGAAACTCTCTATGCCGCGCAAACCGGCCCGCTCGCACATGGTCACGGCGCTGGACACGGTGATCCGTTCTTTTATCAGATGTTCAAGAGAGCTCCAGACTTCCTCCGCTATTCCCAAGTCGTGAAGGGCTTCCCAGTAAATTGAAAAGAACTCATCAAAGCTTCCGTGGGTCGTCAATTTGAGTACTACCTGGCCTTCAGGTCGCGCGACTCTAATCATCTCCGCGCATACATTCTCAATCTCGCTGGTGTGAAGAAGAGAGGCATCGCCAATAACTACGTCAAACTCGTTATCTTTGAATGGCAGCTTTGTAGCAGGTCCTTCTTCGAACCTCACATCCTTCGCTTTTTGCACCTGGGACTTTGCGCGCGCGATGTTAATTCGCTCAGCGTCCGCATCGACGCCGACCACTTCTCCCTTTCCTTTAAGTCGTTCGGCCAGATCTATGGCATACGCTCCGGTTCCACAATTTACGTCGAGGAACCGTCCCTCTAGCGGCATTTCAATGTTTTCATTGATCACCGTGTCGAACCTGTCACGCCAGTCGGGCGCAATGAACAGGTCGTAACGAAAAGCTAACTCTTTTGGATCTGTCATAAATTCACTGACATGATAACACGGACTTATAGGACCAAGAGGACGTATAGGACCTATTTGTCCTATTGGTCCCATTGGTCCTAGAATAACCGTTCGCCTGGCCCAGGGTTTCGCATGAATTCAGATAATGCTTACTGCCAAGTATGTCGCAGAGAAGTCGATCCGCGAATGATCGCCGGCTCCGATGAAGTCGATGAGTCGCTTCACCCCCTGCTCGCCGTCAATATGCACTCGTGGGAGCCCGGAAAACAGATCTGCATCGAATGCATTTATAGATATTCGCGGCTACGAGACGAGCTCTCCGCCGCCTTTCCTCAGTTCGCCGAACAGGAGTTAAAGGTTGTTCCAACTCCGATGCGTCTTGATGCTCCCGAAGAGTTTCGAGGACGCGGCACAACCATCGCGTTCCTGGACTCAGGTTTCTATGCCCATCCCGATCTCTCCAAACCGCGGAATAGAATTCTCAAATACGCAAACCTCGTGGAGCGCGCAAAACCCGGCGATCTGACTACTCCTCAAGCCTCCTCCTGGCACGGCATGATGACCTCCGTAGTAGCCGCCGGAAACGGCTTTCTTTCGGGTGGGCTTTACCGCGGAATCGCCTCTGAAGCAAATCTGGTCCTTGTTAAAGTCGGGATGTCATCGCGTGTGCGTCACCAGGACATCGCCCGTGGAATCAGGTGGGTCATAAGAAATCGACACCACTTCAACATTCGAATCATCAATATTTCTGCCGGCGGCGATTTTGAGGCGAGCTATCTCGAAGATGAGCTTTCGCAGGCCGCCGAGGATGCGACCCGTGCTGGTCTGCTCGTCATCGCCGCCGCCGGGAACTCGGGCCAGCTCCGCGACCACCCGGTACTGCCTCCGGCTTCAGCTCCATCAGTGATAGCGGTTGGGGGACTAGACGATCGAAACAATCTCGACTTCACAGATAATGAAATGTACCGGTCGAGTTACGGCCCTACCATCGACGGCCTTCAGAAGCCTGAGATTATCGCGCCGGGCATCTGGATCGCCGCTCCGATTCTGCCGGGCACGCCCACTGCGGAACAAGCGACGCTGTTATCTCAGCTCGAGAATGCGCAAGATTCAGAATTGCGGGAGATCATCCGACGTCATCCGGGAGTCGACGAAGATCTGGATCACGCGACAGAACTTGCGCCTTACCTGTTGCGGCAAGTCGTGTGGCTGAAGATCCGGGATAACAATGTCATAAGCGGTCACTACAAGCACGTCGACGGTACAAGCTTCGCAGCGCCAATTGTGTCTTCCATCGCCGCACAGATACTGGAAGCGGCTCCGGATTTGAAACCGCACGAGGTCAAACTCGCGTTGATAAGAACGGCGGTCAGGCTAAGTCACGTTGACGTTGACCGTCAGGGATGGGGAATGGTTAACCCGCGCGCTGCGATCGCCGCGGCAATGGAAATGCGCGACAGGCAGCGCCAGACTAAGCAATCTGTAACATCGAAACGTTAACTCTTTGCTCACAAACAGGCCGACGTCGTCCTCTATCACCTTGCCCATATTTGAAAACACAACTTTCCATATGATAAAAGTTCTTGGTTGAAGCACTCACAACGATCTGCTGAGATCTGATTTTTGAGACCTTTAGGTATATCGGCGCGTATATAGCGCTATGATGGATCAGCAGCGCTGAGGTGGGCGCTTACCGTCCCCGCCCTGAAATCTAGTTGCGAAGGAGAAATTGAAATATGGATAGCAAGCTGGCGCCGCAGGCTGAAAAATCGGAGACGGCAGCCGAACCCGAAATTCCTGTTTCCAACCCCCAAGAAAAGAAGGACGGAAGGCCGGCATCATACTCGATGATGGAGCCTAAAATGCGCCGCATCTACGGCGAATTCTATCGCGAGATCTATTTCTCAGAGAAGAAAGTGCTCGACACCAAAACCCAGGAGCTGATCTCAATCGCCGCATCGCTCGTAGCAAAGTGTCAGGGTTGCATAGAAGGTCACCTTAAAAAGGCATTAGAGGCGGGGGCAACGCCTGAAGAAATTAGCGAAACCCTTTCGATCGCAGCGGCCATCAACGCCGCGGCAATCATCGATCTAACTGATGTGGCCGCCGCGAACCTCAAAATTAATCATTTCCCAAGCGACGGACCCCGCTTCCGAGGTTAATCAATGGATATACTCATGCAGCTCGGTGTTGGAATGCTGTCGGTGATTATTACTCTGGTTGCAAGCATGGCTGCGCACCTGATGCCGCGGCAAAACGCTGCTCCAGCTCACGCCTCCTCGATGACCGCGCAGACTGCGCCGAGCGGCGGCGTAGAGTACAGCTCTCTTCAATCCGCCGCGCTCGGCAGGGAACTGAAGTTCGCGATTGTATTGCCGCCCTCGTATTCGCAGGACAACAAGCGCAAATATCCTGTTCTCTACTTCCTGCACGGTATGAATGGAAACGAGCGCGAGTTCGAGCGACGAGGCGTCGCCGCTGCCATCAACAAGCTTAGAGAAGAGGGCAAGATTGGCGAGTTCATCATCGTTTCTCCTGCGGGTGAGAATAGCTTCTACTTGAACGCAAAGAACGGACCTCGATACGAAGATGCGATCATCCAGGATCTCATTCCGTACATCGAGAAAAATTACCGGGCAGTCGGAACGCCGGCAGGTCGCTCGATCCAGGGCATCTCGATGGGCGGATGGGGCGCGTTGTATCTCGCTTTCAAACACCCGGAGATGTTTTCAACTGTAACTGCGCATTGTGCCGCTCTCGTTCCCGAACTGCCTCGACCCACAGGTGGCGATCGCCGGTCGATGTTCCTGGCTCAACTGGTAGGAAAGATCTTTGGCGATCCACCGGACGATGCATATTTCCGCGCGTCGAATCCGGTGTTTCTGGTCGAGCAGAACCTCCCCGCGATTAAGAAATCGGGCATGAAGGTATATTTCGATGTCGGCGACCAGGATAGGTATGGCTTCACTGAGCCGAACAAAGCCTTCGACGAGAAATTGACAAAGCTCGGCCTGGGACACGAGTTTCATGTATATCCTGGCGGACACGGCTGGGAGTATATGATTTCAGTTGCGGATCATTCTTACACCTTTTTGTGGACAAACTTTCGCACCGACGCAAAGGCAGCGCGCTCGCGCGCCGGCAAGTGAGGGTGTTTGGCGGGGCGTTTTGGATGGGATTTTAGCGAAACTGCGAACTCAGAGACGGTACTACGAACGCCTCTCAATCTATTAATAGTTCGTCCTACCGGGCTGACGGTCTTTCGTCAGCCTTTTGATTTACTGTATGACATCCGGCCCAACAATGAAGGCCCGAGATCGATTCGCGGAGCTTGTGTCTCGTGACGATGAACAGATAAACCTTGCCGAAGCGGCGTTACTCATTGCGGCGGAAGAATACCCACGTATTGACGTTGAACTATACCTGGACCGTCTCGACGAATTTGGAGACGTGGTTCGTAAAGAAGCAGCCGAAGCTCAAACTTCGCTGGAGATCATCACGGCATTGAATACCGCATTGTTTGAGCGGTTGGGATTCCACGGCAACCGCGACACCTATTACGATCCACGGAACAGTTATTTGAATGAGGTCATTGATCGACGAACCGGTATCCCAATCACTTTAACGGTGGTCTACATTGAGGTAGCACGGCGAATCGGGTTTCCGATTAAGGGCGTCGGCCTGCCTTTTCACTTCATTGCAAAGCATCAGTCCCCAGGCGGCGATCTTTTTATTGATCCGTTCAATGCCGGGCGGCTGGTGGGCTCCGCAGGCTGCAAAGAACTGATCAGTGAGATGAGCGGCGGCAAGCTCGATCTGCAATCGAGTCATCTGGAAGCTGTCAGCAACAAGCAGATCTTGACGAGAATGCTGTCGAACCTTCTTGGGATCTATTCGATGAGCGATCATCGCCGGGCATTATCGATAATCGATCGTTTGTTGCTGATCAATCCCGAATCAGCGTCGCACATAAGAGATCGTGGCCTGCTTCTGGCAAAGATTGGCGATCGAAAGAACGCGATCGCTGAGTTGGAGCGTTACCTCGAACATATGCCTGAAGCGCCGGATGCAGATACGATTCGTGAACAGATTAGAAGCATTCGCCAAAGCCAGGCGAGATTGAACTGAGATTCGTGATTCGTGATTCGTGATCCATGAGCCTTGATCCGTGATTAATGTCAGATGCGTGAACCTTGATGCTATTTGCATTTATTACCAATCACGCATCACGAATCACGGATCACGAGTCACGGATCACTTCCCTACCACCTGAACGTAACTCCGACCTGAACAGTGACCACATCGGTCCGCGACGAGAGGACGTCGAAAAAAACTGCGCCGTTTTCTCTGCGGATCGAACCCTCCTTCAAATAATCCGCTTTCGAGCCTCTCAAATACCTTACCTTAGTATCGAGTGAGATATCCCCGGTCCTGCCCAGGCGGCCGAGCTGCACCTGAACACCGCCACCAAAACCATAACTCCAGACGAGATCGCTGAGGTTCCTGGTTGAGGTTAGCTCCTCTCCAGTCGAATCATTGAGTATCGACGTATTCGTGTACAGATACTTGAACCCAACAAGCGCATCGGCGTACGGTCGCACATTTCCTTTACGAGGCTGCGCTCTGAAGACCGCATGGGTCATCGTAATGTTGTTCGTGGTTCGAACATTCACCAACAACTCAGGAACTGTTTCGCTGATCGGCTCCGTGTGCTCTTCGGAACCATAATTGGTGAACGCCGCATCCACTCCCACCAGAAACGGCGTGGTCTTGATCCCAAACAGAAGTTGTACTCCAGCACCATAGCCGTTATTCGTAACGTTCTTGCTAAAGTCTCCGGTCGGCACCACCGTTGTGAAATCGACTCCAAATTGAATCTGACGTCCTTGAGGCTGTGCGCTTGATGACGAATTCAAGCACAACAAAAACACGACTGATACGACGATTCTAAAAAGCGTCTTGTTCCTGAGTATTCTTCTGACTACGTTTGCGTTGTATGCTGCTTTGCTGAAGGTTGAGGCAAGACCCGTTCTTGGCATAAGCATGCACTCCTCCGGTTAGCTGAGTGTTGCATCGCAGCGACACAGGCAAACCAGATACCGAGCGCATCAAAGCTCAATTGGAGGAAGAAATGAATTCAGTAAAGGTTCTTTGTGGTGGCAAAAAGAAGCGTTGAGACTTTGCCTCGTTGCTTGACGAATTGAAATTCGGTTGTGGCTCCAGCTTACAAACTCGGTGCTTTTTACACCAAAACAGGCTCGGGCCATACCATAACGTGCGGGGGAAGAGTATGGTCTAAGGGTTTTCTCGATCCGATATGTCCAATTCATACGTCTGATCAGTAATAATGCTTCCCCACAACTCGTGCGTCTTCTGCTCAGTCAATACAAATCCGTAATCTCTGTATAATCTTGCCGCCGCCAATAATGATTTCTCAGTTAACAGAAAGATCCGAGAGTAACCTTTCTCTCGACAAAACCTCATTGCCTCCTCCATCAAAAACCTGCCAATGCCCTGCCCGCGAAGGGAAGGATGCAGCAGAAACCATCGCAACTGAGCTTCATACTCTGAGGCCTCCACGATCGCAATGGAACCGACAATCTCGGCACCCTTTTCGATTATCCAAATCCGCTCTCGATCCTTTTGTGATTTTGCGAATTCAGCAAGAGGCCCGGCGACATAAGCCTCAAAAGTGTGATCCCACCCGCACTCTGCCGCATACAGCGTACCGTGCAAATAGGTCACGTAGCCTATGTCGCCGGGCCTCAGCGTAGATCGCATTGTTAACTCCGGCGGAAGCGTCTTCATCTCGGTACTGCTTACGGCTGAGCGCGCCGCTTACCCCAGGTCGGCGGTGGCGGCTCCTTGCTCGCGCGGTCAACAGGATGCTCCTTCAACAACCGCATTGCCTCCTGTACCGCACGCTCCAATTGCGGATCGTGCCCGGCGATAACTTCCTTAGGCCAGTTCTCCACGTCGATGTCAGGCGGAGTGCCTTCGTTCTCGACTGCCCACTTGCCGTCCCGAGTGAAGAAGCCTCCTCGAGGCGCGATCATTGAGCCCCCATCAATGAACGGAGGAGTATCCGCAGTGTGAACCAGCCCACCCCAGGTACGCTTGCCAACAAGCACACCAATCTTGCGGTGTCTGAACATCCACGGCATCAAGTCACCGCCGGAACCGGCCATTTCATTTATGATCATTACCTTCGGACCCCAAATTCCAGCCGAAGGACTGGTAAACGGATATCTATCTCCTGCGACGTTGTTGAAGTAACCGTCAAAATCACGTTGCAAGACATCAATAATGTAGTCGGCTGCTGAACCGCCTCCGTTGAATCGCTCATCGATAATCGCGCCTTTTTTGTCCTGCTGTGCGAAGTAGTATCGATTGAAACTTGTGTAGCCAGGCTGTGCGGTGTTTGGCAGGTAAACGTAAGCAAGTTGCCCACCCGAAAGCTTGTCAACAGTTCTGCGATTAGCCTCGACCCACGCCCGTGTTCGCAAGCCCTGTTCGTTGGCCACTGGAACCACCGTCACCTGGCGCGCGCCTTCCAACGACGGTCGGTTATTCACCGCGATAACCGTTTGCCTGTTTGCGGTGCCATCGAGAAGACGGTAGATGTTGTCTGGAGCCTTGAGCTCGATCCCATTGACCGCAACGATATAGTCTCCGATCGACACTTCGACTCCAGGCGCTGACAGAGGAGCCCGCAAATCGGGATTCCAACTCTCATTGTCATAAATTCGTGCGATCTTGTATCGATCACCTTCAATCACAAAATCCGCGCCCAGTAACCCACCGGGAGACTGAGGCACGTCAGGCATATCCCCGCCGCGAACATACGAGTGCCCGATCGCGATCTCGGCGCCCATGTTATCGAGCAAATAATTTAAGTCAGCCCGATGATTCACGAAGGGCAATAGTGCGCCGTACATCTCCTTCATCTTCGGCCAGTCGGCGCCATGAGCATTCGGGACGTAAAGATAGTCGCGTTGATTGCGCCATCCTTCGTTGAAAATTTGTTTGAACTCTTCCTTCGGCTCCAGGTACATCCTGAGCGTCGCATTCAATCGTCCCTGCCCGGCCTGCGGTGGGTTACGATCTCCGTCGACGAGGAACAGCGATGGTGGCTGCGGAGGCCCTGCCTGGCCACCACCTCTTCCGCCACCACCAAAACCGCCGCCGGCTCGGTAAACCAGCTTATGCCCATCAGCGCTCACGTCGTAGGCGGCTACTCCGGTAGCAAACGGCGTGGCCCGTCGATCGCTGAGCCGGTATCGATGTAAAGTGCTTCCCCCGCCCCCGAAACCACCGCCACCGCCACGTCCCCCTCCGCCGCCGGCTGGAGCCTCAAGGTAGTAAACCGTACCCGCAACACCGGCGTGTAGCTCAGAGTATTGGCGTTCTGGAATTCCCGGGACCGATATGATGCGCTGCTGCAAACCCTCAAGATCAATCTGCACCGTAACCGGTGTTCGCGGCGCTCGCGGAGCTTGTGGGGCCTGATCTGCATCAGTTGCCGCTGCGTCCCCTGCGGCTGCCGGAGCTCCTCCGCGACCGCCGCGGAAACCACCACCACCGCCGCCGCCTGGGTTTGGGGCGCTGCCGACACCCTTGTCTTCATCGCTCTCAGGAAGAAGCGGGCTAGGCTCACCCTTTTTAAGCACCGCGCAATAGAGCCCGAATGTTTCGTCGTGATCATACGAAGTCATGTCGAGCCACTGCGAACGCAATCCAAAATCGGTTGAAGCGAGGAACCAAAGATACTTACCGCTTGCATCGAATACGGGCCACGTTGAATCGGCAAGTCCGTCCGTTACTTGCTTTGTTTCCCCCGTCTCGACATTGCTTATGAAGATTGCGTGATAAAGCGATTTCAGACGACTTGAATATGCAACCCATTTGGAATCCGGAGCCCAAACAGGGTTGAGGGTTCTTTGTGGGACCATCCAGGGATCGTTACCGACGATCTTTGCCTTGCCCGTATCGACATCAAGAACCCAGACGTGCAGGTTGGTATCCGAGTACATGATCTTCTTCGAATCGGGAGACCAGGACGGCGTGTAATAGTGCGTTGGATTCTCCAGCGCGATCTCGCGATGAGATGCGATCCCGTCCTGAGATTCGATCACCAGCTTGTACTCACCCGATTTATCGCTGAAATAAGAGATGTATTTTCCGTCTGGCGACCACGCGGGATCTCGCTCGGCAGATCCGCTGGAGTTTGTAAGATTTCTAACATCACCCTTCTCCGCCGGAATAGTGAAGATCTCGCCGCGTGCTTCGACGACAATGCGTTTCCCCGTAGGAGAAAGAGAAATATTTGTCATTGATCGCGAAACGTCTTCCCAACGCGGCATCATCCACGGGAAGTCGCCGACGGCGGTGATGTTTAAGATGTGCTCCTTGCCGCTCCTGGGATCCAGCTCGTGGATGTATCCCGCCTGCTCAAAGACGACCGCGTTCGGCCCGGAGTCCAGAGTTTTTACATCGAAATCGTTGAACCTTGTGACTTGATTCAACCGTTTTGCGCGCGTGTCAAACGACCAGACGTTGGCGACGCCGTCGCGATCCGAAATGAAATAAACCGTATCGCCGATCCACGCCGGATCAACATCCTTGGAATCGCTCCAGGGAGGAGAGACCAAATCGTAATTCTTTAAATCGACTATCCAGATGGGCCGGTTCTGTCCGCCGCGGTAATTCCGTCGTTCTTCGTCCCACGAATTGTTCATTCGATAAGCGACGCGCGAACCGTCGGGTGAGATCTTACCCTGATAGCCGCGCGGCAGGGGCATTGGCTCTTCGACCCCGCCTGAAGCGGACACAGTCCAAAAGCGCGGAGCGCCGCTGGGAGCCCAGGTCGCGCGCGAAGACGAGAACATCACCGATTTGCCATCCGGTGTCCATCCTTGTACGAGGTCGCTCCCCGGATGCCAGGTCAGCCTTTTAGGTTCACCTCCCTCAGATGGCACTACGTATACATCGTTATTGCCGGCATACTCGCCGCTGAAGGCGATCCACTTCCCATCGGGTGAAAAGTGCGGGTTGGCCGTCTGTCCCTGGAAGCTGGTGATTCGACGGGCAGCGCCACCGGCGCGCTCGACTATCCATATATTGTTGGCGTACGCGAAAGCGATATGGCTTGCGCTGACTGTCGGCGACCGCAACAGGCGAGTCCCGGTTCCGTTGGCGACGACAACTTTGGTTTCGTTGAATAACGCAAAGGTCGCCAGAATCAGAATTGCTAACGCCAGAACAAGACGATAGCGCAAAGCCAGATGGATCTTTGTTGACATTGGTCGCCTCCCGGACGAATTAGAAGTTGATGGAATGCGAAAGTATCTATCACAAACTGGCATGTGGTCAAAGTGACGAGCTGGGGGTTGGAGGTTGGTGGTTGGAGGTTGGTGGTTGGAGATTGGAGGCTGCGGTTGGTGGTTTGGAGTTGCGGTGCTGCAGCCTAGACGGGCCGAAGATTATCCGCGTGTTGCATACCAACCTCGTGTAAATCAAAAACCTTGTTCACGCCAGCAGCCCTGGGCTACACTTGAAAGGTCTACAAAACACGCGTTATTCATCGAACTTGGCCGTTATATCAGCGTACAAGCTTGTTAGCCCAGAACAAGCGATTTCCTGGCACGGAGCAACGCTTCTGAAAAAAATACTTCTAACCCTCGTCCTGCTCTTCCTTATTTCCTTTGGAGCCGGTGCACAGAATACTCGGCCTCAAGTGGTCGGCGGAGTCCCAGCAGAAACTCGTGCCGACTTGCGGCAGGAAACCTTCGACATCGTCTGGAGGACGGTCAAGGAAAAGCACTTCGATCCGACGCTTGGAGGCGTTGATTGGGACAAGGTCCGCGAACAGTACGCCCCTCGAGCTGCCGCGGCGAAGACCGATAACGAACTCTACGGCATCCTTCGCCAAATGCTCGGCGAGCTCCATCAATCGCACTTCAACATAATACCGCCTGAGGCAGTGGTTGAAGATGATTCTCGCGAGCCAAAGGGGGGTAGCATTGGAATCGATCTGCGTCTTATCGACGGCCTTCCGACAATAACGCGAGTCGATCCGCAGTCAAAAGCTGCAATCGGGGGTTTGCGCCCCGGGTTTGTAATAAAAAAGATCGATGACACCACCAGCGACAAGATCATCGAGACATTTGCGAAGAGCAAGGAACCGCAGGCAATGGTATCTTTGCGAATTACTCGGACATTCCTATCCAAAATCAACGGCGCGCCCGATACACGGGTCCGCATCGCCTACCTGGATGAGAAAGATCAGCTGCGCGAGGTCAGCGTTATTCGGGAAAAGCTGAAGGGAGAAATGTCTGAGCGACTCGGCAATTTCCCTCCGCAGTATACCGAGTTCGAAACGAAGCGGCTCGCTGATTCGATCGGCTACATACGCTTCAACGTTTTTGCGATGTCGCTGATGGAAAGAATTAAGAGTGCAATAGGCGGAATGAAAGATGCACCAGGGATTATTATCGATCTTCGCGGGAATCCTGGGGGACTTGGCGGGATGTCAATCGGGATCGCTGGAGTGCTCGGCAAGGAACGCACCTCGCTCGGAACGATGCATATGCGTTCAGGACATCAGAACTTTGCGGTGTTTCCGCAAGCGAATGCATACCTGGGACCATTAGTCATACTTACTGATGGGACCAGCGCTTCCACCAGTGAAATCTTCGCAGCAGGAATGCAGGAACTGGGCCGCGCGGTCGTTGTAGGAGAACGAACACTCGGCGCCGCATTACCGTCACTCTTTCAAAAGCTTCCGACGGGAGCGCTCTTCCAGTTTGCAATTGGAGACTTTAGAACTCCGAAGGGAACATTGATTGAGGGTCAGGGAGTAACGCCAGATAAAGAAGTCAAACTCACTCGTCGCGCTCTGCTTGAGGGTCGCGATCCTCAACTCGAGGCGGCAATCGAACAAGTCAGAAAACAATCCAAGGAGCGAAAGGCTGTTGCCGCTCGTTCGACTTATTGAGAGGGAAAAAATGAAGCGCTTACTTACAGTCGTCTTGTGTAGTGCAGTGATTACAACTGTCGCCTCTCTGGCGGCCATCGCGCGACCAGGCCAACAAAAGTTGCCGACAGCCGACGAAATCATCAGTAAGTATGTCGAAGCAATCGGCGGTGAAAAGGCAATCAAGGGTGCGACCAGCCGAGTATCAAAAGGCTCGCTTGAGATAGCTTCGGTTGGCTTAAACGGTACCGCTGAAGTCTATGAAAAGGCGCCGAACAAAACGGTAACGATTGTTAACATTGCGGGTTTCGGTCTGGTGCAGGAAGGTTACGACGGCAAAACAGCGTGGTCGAAGGATCCCCAGATGGGTCTTCGCGATAAGGAAGGTGGCGAGTTCGCTGCTGCGAAGCTCGACAGCGAGTTTTACAAGCCAGTCAAGATCAAGGAACTGTATCCAAAGCTTGTCGTAAAGGGCACCGATAAGGTTGGTGACAAGGATACGTACGTCGTCGAGGCAACTCCGACCGAAAGCAGCCCTGAAACATGGTACTTTGATTCAAAGACCGGCTTGTTGATTCGGCAGGATTCGGAACGCGACGGACCGATGGGGAAACAAAAGGTACAGACGTTCCTCGAAGACTATAAGAAGTTCGATGGAATCAATCTGCCGAGCACGATTAGACAGGTGACGCCACAGTTCACGGTGGCCATCAAGATTACTGAAGTGCAGCACAACATCGCCATTGACGACGCAAAGTTTAAGAAACCGGCACAGTAATGAGTGATGCGGGATTCGTGACGAGTGATTCGTGACCTGCGTTTTCGTTCTTCACTCGTCACGCATCACGAATCACTTGTCACTTCTCACTTCTCGAACCCAACAAAAACCGGTTCCGGTCTCAGTGCTATTCCAAACGTCTCGAATACACGCTGCTGGATCATCTCCTTCAATTCGCTGATCTCGCTTGCAGTACCGCCCACGCGATTAATAATCGCCAGAGCATGTTTGGTCGAGGTTCCAACATTCCCGTAAACGTAACCGCGATTTATTCCCGACTTTTCGATCAACCAGGCTGCCGATAACTTGATGCGACCATCTGGCGCGGGAAACGCCGGCAAATCTGTGCCAGAAGCCAACGAAGCAAGGTTTTGCTTGATCTCTTCAAACTGTTCGGTCGTCACAGTGGGATTCACGAAGAATGAACCAACACTCCGCGAATCAAGATCGGTGGGATCGATGACCATCGCCTTGCGTCGGCGTATGTCCAGGACCGCTTCTCGCACCTGCTGGAGGGTGACACGTTGAAGATTACCAAGGTGTCGTATAAGTTCAGGATAGCGAACCGCTGAAGCGCCATCCACCGTTAGCCTGTATTTCACTCGGGTGATGACGAAGCGGTGCTGGTCTCGAGTCTTGAACCTGCTGGATCTGTAACCGAAATCGCAATCATTTGCGGTCAGTTGCACCAATTGACCCCTCGGAACATCAAGCGCCTCGAGCAACACCAGTGATTCGCTGATGTCCTGTCCGTATGCGCCAACATTCTGAATGGGTGTCGCGCCAACTCGACCAGGTATGCCTGATAAGCACTCGAATCCCGCCCAGTTATTGGCGACAGTTAAAGCGACAAGATTATCCCAGTCTTCGCCAGCTCCGGCGTCAATGGACACGTAACCATCTTCGAAACGCGTTTCAACGCCATCGATGCTCATCTTAAGCACCAGACCCCGGAAACCGCGATCGGCGACGACAATGTTGCTTCCACCCCCAAGCACGAAGAGCGGGAGGTTCTGATCTCGCGCCCATTCGACGCCAGCGGCGAGCGCGTCGGCGCTCTTGATCTCTGCGAAGTACTTTGCGGGCCCTCCGATCCCCAGCGTAGTGAACGGAGCCAGGGGGATATTTGTCTTCAGCGATTGCTCGAATTCTTGTTGGGCACTGAGTGACATTGATCAGTTCATTTGTTTAGCATTGTTAGATGCCATTTGTCGCCCTTGCATTGCCGCAGCTCGTTTTCCGTGAACACGGGAGTGGCTGTGAAAAAGACGTTCGTAGTTCGGCCTTCAGGCGGAAGTTGGTAATTTTCGCGAAAATAAAGATACGAACTTCCGCCTGTAGGCCGAACTACGAACAGCGGTTTTTCACACGGTTGATCCTGTGGGTGGGATTTTGATTTCCTCTCTATGAACTCTGGGATTTGCGGCGTCACGACCCACTCCAGTATGATCACCGACAACCATTTTGGAGGACGCCATGAAACTACAGATGACAATGCTGATTTCATTGTTTTTGATCTCAACCGTCGCAAAAGCCTTTACGTCGCCACCCGCGGGAGACGGAAAATTGACCCCTGAAGAAAAAGCCAAAGCGATCAAGATGCTCATTGATTCACAGAATGAATTTCTCTCCTACGTCGAAAAACTGAGTGACGCGCAATGGAACGCGAGGCCAATTCCTTTCAAGTGGACTGCCGGGGAAACCGCAGAACATATCGCGCTATCTGAAGGGCTGCTCTTCGGGGCAGTGGAACGAGCCCTCGCTGCGCCGCTTAATCCCGATTGGGAAACCAAAACCAACGGCAAGGAAAAAATCCTCGATAACATTCTCGCGGCCCGCATGGGAAAAGCGCAGGCACCAGAACCAATCCAGCCTCTTAAGAGAAAAATGACCCGAGCAGAGATAATGACGATGTACAAAGAGGGACGTGCTAAGACCTTGAAGTTCATCGAGTCGACAGATCAGCCACTGAAAGCCCACACACTCGATCATCCGTTTCCCGTCTTTGGAACCTTGAATGCTTATCAGTGGCTGCTGTACATCCCGGCTCACAATCTTAGACACAACAAACAGATTGCCGAGGTTATAAAGAGTCCGGCGTTTCCGAAATAGTCATCGATGCCAGACCAACTGAGCATAAACATCAACGATCACCAGCGCGTCACCGGAAATCTTTATAAAGCCGGCGCGAGAGGCCGATCAGGGATCACGTTGATCCTGGGGCACGGAGCCGGCTCGGGTCAGATGAGCTCGTTTATGGTTAACTTTTCCAACGAACTGGCATCGCGCGGTATCGATACAGTCACGTTCAATTTCTTGTATACAGAGCTTGGGCGCGGAGCCCCTGATCGCAACGATGCATTGGAGGCTTGCTATCGCGCTGTGACTGAGAGCGTTCGAAAGCTCAGTAAGCTGAAGAACAACAAACTTGCGATCGGCGGGAAATCAATGGGCGGCCGAATCGCTTCTCAGGTCGCGGCTACCGGAGAAGTAGCAGACATAGCGGGGCTCGTGTTTCTTGGATACCCTCTGCACCCTCCCGGAAATCCAGAAAAGCTCCGATCGGCACATCTGCCTAATATCAAATCACCAATGCTATTTATACAAGGATCGCGTGACACCTTTGGCACGGAAGCAGAATTGCGACCAATCGTAAAAAAACTTCGCGGCCGGGCCACTCTCTACGTTGTGGAAGGCGGAGATCACTCGCTCAAAGTTTCAAGAAACGCGGAGAAGCAGGCCGAAGTGTATAAAACTGTTCAAGACGAAATCGCGAGTTGGCTGAAGCAAATCACGTGATTCGTGATGCGTGAGCCGATTTCTAATTCCAGCGAATCATTCCTCAAGCATCTCGAATCACGCATCGCGTCTCAACGAATGAATTCGTTACGCGTGAGAAAATGCCATGAAAATTAAAGTCGTTGTGCTCCCTGGTGACGGGATCGGCCCCGAAGTAACCACCGAGGCCATACAAATCCTCAAATCGATCGCAACCAAATTCGACCATCAACTCGACTGGGCCTCTAAAGAAGCGGGCGGCTGTGCGATTCGGGCTCACAACGATCCGCTTCCTCCGGACACGCTTAGTGTATGTCTTGACGCGGATGCCGTTTTGCTCGGAGCGGTAGGAGATCCTTCATTCGACAACTATCCAACTAATCTTCGTCCCGAAGCCGGTCTGCTTCGACTCAGACACGAGCTCGGTGCATTCGCGAACCTGCGGCCGGCCCGACTCTTTTCCGCATTAGCTGATGCTTCACCACTCAGAATGGAGGTAATTAAAGGCACCGATTTAGTGATAGTTCGAGAACTGCTCGGGGGATTGTATTTTGGCGAACCAAGAGGCGAGCGGAATCTCAGTGGCTCGCGCGTAGCAATCAACACGATGAGCTATTCAGAGCCGGAGGTTGAACGAATCGCGCGGATCGCTTTTGATCTGGCCCGTGTGCGCCGCCACAAAGTCACATCTGTCGATAAAGCTAACGTGCTCGAATCTTCACGGCTATGGCGCGAGGTTGTGGTTCGTGTCGGCACCGATTACCCCGACGTACAGCTCGAGCATCAATATGTCGATTCCTGCGCGATGGCTTTGGTCTCACGTCCCGCGAGCTTTGACGTGATGGTAACGGAAAACACATTTGGAGACATTCTGTCTGATGAAGCGGGGGCAGTTGTTGGATCTTTAGGCTTGCTTGCTTCTGCGAGTATCGGGGGTAGCGTCGGTTTATACGAGCCGGTGCACGGCAGTGCTCCTGACATAGCTGGGAAAGGAATCGCGAATCCGCTGGGTGCAATCCTGTCGGTTGCAATGATGCTTCGATATGCGTTCAAGTTCGAAGAGGAGGCTTCAACAATTGAAACGGCAGTCGAGCGAGCGTTGTCAGATGGATACCGCACGAAGGACCTTGCAAGAGGAACAGAACAACCCGTAACCACAAAGGTGATGGGCCAACGAGTTGCCAAATACATCGATTGATCGATATCGAAGAAGCGAATTTCACCAGCCAGCCGCTATTCGATCGAAACAGATACTTAAAATCTTAAGCTCGTCCCTACGCCAATCTGAAAGTTGTGATAGGTTTGGGCTCGTGTGGCGTCACGGTCAAACGCAAACGCGACCTGCCGCCGCAACGTTTCGTTCAATCCGCGAAACAACTGAATTGTATCACCCATATCCAATCTCACGAGCAATTTGTTTGATACGTACGTCTCCAGACTTCCACCAACATCCGTTACGAAATCCGTGCGCGGCTTGTCATATTTACAATCGAAGCCGACGCCCGGGAAAAAGAAACATTCGCTAACAGTCTTACTAAAGTGGAGGAGGCCCGGTCGGACTATGAGGTAAACACCCATCCTTCGCCATCGTTGCCCGACCTTTGTCCCGGCAAGCACCTCAACTATTCGTCCATCCATTGTCTTACCGACACCACAACATATGAGGTCGCCGTCCTTACGAAACACGTTCTGTTCCGGAAAGATATTCATTTCAGCTTCCAACGACCAGGACCGTTTCAGGTTGTACACGGTTCGGCCGCCTCCTCCTATCGGCGATCTCACCTGGCGAGGATTTTCGAGCGCTGAATCAGCGCCAAAAATAAAAGCCCCCCTCGTGAGTCGGAGTACCGAGTACTGTATTCCAACTTCGAACTTCTCTTTCGGTTCGGAGGATTGTGCCAGAGTGAGGGACGGCACCAGAAGTACAATCAGCAGCGCTGACCAGAGCGGTTTGCACATGACAACCTCCCACATAAGCCGCCAATCGCAAGTGAATCAAAAAAGACCGATAGGACGTAATAGACCAATTGATCCTATTTGTCCCGTTGGTACTATTGGTAATATTCCTTTTTCAAAGTTTCTCTTCCTTCGTCAAAATCTCTTTCATAATCTCCGAAGACCCGGCACCAATTGTGTTCAACCGCGAATCTCGCCAGAAGCGACTGATCGGATATTCGGTGGTGTAACCGAATCCTCCGAAGATTTGCATGCAATCATAGGCTACCTTCTGGGACAGATCGCTTGTAAACAGCTTGGCCATCGTGATTTCTCGAACAGCGCGCTCGCCGCGGTTGATCAGGTCCAGTGCGCGATACGTAAGCCACTTCCCTGCTTCTATGCCGGTTTTATGCTCCGCAAAGCGATGCTTCCAAACCTGGAAATCGCCAATCGGTCTTCCGAAGGCCATTCGTTCCTTGCCGTAGGCTACCGCATGCTCAATCGCTCGCTCCATTGTAGCGACGTTGGCTATCGCCGATGCCAGCCGCTCACCCTGGAAATTATGCATGGTGTAATAAAAGCCCCGACCGATTTCGCCGAGTACATACCGCTTGGGTATGCGACAGTTGTCGAAAAATAATTCGGCGGTGTCCGAGCAGAGATTTCCCACCTTCTTTAGCTTCTTACCCACAGCGAACCCTTTGACATCAGTGGGAAACAAAACCATCGATATGCCTTTGTAACGATCCTCACCGGTGCGCACTGCCATTATCATGAAATCGGCACGCGCGCCGTTGGTGATCCAGAGCTTCTGTCCCGAGATCAATAGATCATCGCCGTCACTGCGCGCTCGAGTGGTTAGCGCCGCGACATCTGATCCGCCTCCCGGTTCGCTGATCCCCAGCGCAGCGATTCTTTCGCCTGCGATGGCCGGCCGCAAAAATTCTTCCTTCTGCTCGTCCGTCCCCAGCTCATCAAGCACCGGCAACGTTATGTCAGACTGAACAAATATCGCCATCGAGACGCCGCCGCTGTTCGAGTACGAAAACCCCTCCAGGTAAGCCGCGGTGTACCACCAGTCCAGACCGCTTCCACCATATTTCGGGTCAAGTCGGATTCCAAACAAACCAAGATCCGCTGATTTCTTGAAGATTTCTTTGGGAAAAATTCCGGCCTCGTCCCATTCTTCGGCGTGCGGTGCGATCTCTGACTGTACGAACTGTTTCACAGTTTCACGAAGCATATCGTGCTCTTCGGTAAAATACGGATAGTTGGTTGCTGCCGTTGGCGGTGCCTCGGTTATCGCTGACATTTGATTGCCTCCATTAAAGCTTTGATCCTGATCCAGAGTTGGAATAACTGATGATTTATAGCTTGCAAGATGCCTTGGAATCGAATTACTGAGTCAACCCGCTTGTTGCGGCGATCTCGACGAGTCTGTCTCCGGGTGCAACTACATCACCCTGCTTGACGAGAATGGCTTCGACAACGCCTTCGGTCGTGGCCCGCAACGTCTGCTCCATCTTCATCGCCTCGAGGATGACCAAAGCATCTCCAGTTTTTACTTGTTGCCCTGCTTCGACGAGAACCTTCAGAACCTGACCGGGCATCGGAGCGTATGCGCTTTCGTGTTCGGAAGCCGCACTCGACTCCGGATATCTCGATAAGCGCCGGACAATGCGAGATGACGAATGATGCTGTACGTAAAACTCGTCTTCGGCTTCGGCTATTCTAAATGTCCGGGCAACGTCATCAATCGAGATGCTTATCTTTCCCGCCTCGAATGATACAAGCCGAACGTTCGATTGCCAATCTTGTGTCGACATGGCGAACACATCATCTCCGAGTGATCGCCACGAGATTTCGTATATATCTGGTCCGATCTGTAGTCTGACTGACGGATCTCGAAAAGGATTATTTCGATAACCGGCCGGAACGCGTGGTAGAATCGTGTTTCGCGCTTGTCGTCGCTTCATCAAGTACAAGGCCACAACGCTTGCGGTGATACGATCTTCGGTTTGATTTGATTGCCTCGTTAATTCTCTGAGGTGCGAATCGATCAGCTCCGTATGATAGTCACCGCAGACGAATGCAGGATGGCTGATCACTTGCAGCAGGAATTCTCGATTAGTGCGAACGCCAGCGACAAAGAGCCGTTCCAGTCCATACCTAAGCTTGTTGCGCGCCGTTTCCCGATCGTTCCCGTACGCGATCGTTTTGGCAAGCATTGGGTCGTAATGAATTCCGATCTCCGTTCCGCTTGCTACGCCAGCATCAATCCTCAATACATCCGATTGCGGAGCATCCCACTGAAGAATCGTTCCGGTCGCGGGAAGAAAATCATTGTTCGGATCTTCCGCATAAAGTCTCGCTTCGATCGCGTGGCCTTTCTGCGTTATATCTCCCTGTGCCAATGCAAGAGCTTTGCCTTCAGCGATCTCGATTTGGAGCCGAACGAGGTCAAGCCCAGTTATCATTTCCGTAACCGGGTGCTCGACCTGCAGCCGCGTATTCATTTCTATGAAGTAAAACTCTCCAGTAGGTGCAACGATGAACTCCACCGTGCCGGCATTCGTGTAATTGATTGCCTTTCCCGCTGCGATGGCTGCATCGCATATTTGCTTTCGTAACTCAGGATTCAGCGCCGGTGAGGGGCTCTCTTCAATTACCTTTTGATGTCTACGTTGAATTGAACATTCGCGCTCGAAGAGGTGAATCAAATTGCCATAGTGATCACCGAGGATCTGGACCTCGATATGACGCGCTCGATCAATGTACTTCTCCAACAGCAGAGTTCCATCGCCGAAAGCCTTCTCAGCCTCGCGCTGAGCCGATTCGATAGCGGTTCCGATCTCGCCGGGATCGCGAACCACGCGCATTCCTTTACCGCCGCCGCCTGCAGAAGCTTTGATGAGCACTGGCAGACCGATGGCTTCAGCTCTGGCGCGGAGCTTATTCGGCGATTGCTCACGTCCGTCGTAACCTGGAACGATAGGAACCTTCGCTTCGGAAATCATCCTTCGTGCATTTGTCTTCGATCCCATACTGCGGATAGCCTCAGCGGTCGGTCCGATAAATGTTATTTCAGCATTAACGCATGCTTCGGCGAATTCGGCGTTTTCGGAAAGGAACCCGTAACCAGGATGAATGGCGTCGGCGCCGGTTCGCCTGGCGGCCTCGATGATCTTGTCGATATTTAAGTAGGAATTCTTACTTGGTGCCGGTCCGATGTGAACGGCTTCATCTGCGAAGAGTACGTGAGGGGCTTGCTCGTCAGCGGACGAATATACGGCGACCGAGGCAATTCCCATGGTTCGGCACGTACGCATTACGCGCAGGGCAATCTCTGCGCGATTGGCGATTAGGATTTTCCTGATGGGGTTGAAATTCACGCGTGGCAATTGTTCATTTGCGTCTTTGCGTTACTTTGAGCCTTCGCGAGGCAGCAGCATGTGAATTTCGCGTTTTCTCGCAAAGATGCCAAGTACCGAAAGACGCTAAGACTAATTAGTGTCTGAAGACTCCCCACTCCATCGTTCCCTCAACCGGACGGTTGTAAGCCGCTGACAACGAGATCGCCAGAACGGTCCGAGTATCCCTGGGATCGATGATTCCATCATCCCACAATCTCGCAGTCGCAAAGTACGGGTCCGATTCAGCTTCGATCTGCGCTTCCAGAGCCATTCTCGACGCAGTAAGCTTCTGTTCATCGATCGGAAGACCCTGTTTGGTCAGAGCTTCACGTTTTATTATGTCCATCACCCCAGAAAGCTGTTGTGCTCCCATCACCGCGATTCGATGATTCGGCCACGTGAAAATAAAGCGCGGATCATAAGCTCTCCCGCACATCGCGTAGTTGCCCGCTCCGTAAGAACTGCCGGTCATGATCGTGAACGCCGGCACAGTTGAGTTTGAAACGGCGTTGATCAGCTTTGCTCCGTTCCGGATGATTCCCTGCTCCTCAAAGGTACGACCTACCATGAATCCTGTAATGTTCTGCAAAAATACAAGCGGTATGTTCTGCTGGTTGCAGAGATGAATGAATTGCGCTCCCTTTCCTGCCGATTCAGACATCAACACTCCGTTGTTCGCCAATATTCCAACTGAATAGCCGTGAATATAAGCAAACCCTGTCACCAGTGTTGTGCCGTACTTCGCCTTAAACTCCTCAAATCGAGAGCCGTCGACAATTCGAGCGATGACTTCCCGAGACTCAAACGGCACGCGAACATCGGCCGAAGCAATGCCTAACAATTCCTCCGCCGGATAGAGAGGCTCTTCAATTGCTCGCAGCTTTGGTTTTGGCGGAGCATCGGAGTAGTGAGAAACGATATCCCTGGCAAGGCGAAGACCATCGAGTTCGTCTTCAGCAAGGTAGTCAGATAGACCGGAGATCCTGGAATGCATCTCTGCTCCGCCAAGCGATTCCTCATCGACAACTTCTCCGGTGGCCATCTTTACCAGTGGCGGCCCGCCCAGGAAAACCTGAGCTTGATTCTTGACCATTATTACGTAGTCGGACATTCCGGGAAGGTATGCACCGCCGGCGGTGGAGTTGCCGAAGACAATCGAGATGCTTGGAATTCTCAATTTTGATCGTCTGGTTATTTCGCGAAAGCCGCGCCCGCCTGGAACGAAGATCTTCGCCTGGACCGGGAGATCGGCCCCTGCAGATTCAACAAGGCTGATGCTTGGCAGATGATTCTCGGTGCCAACATCCGAAAGCCGGCGATTCTTGAGCTGACCGATTTCGCTGACGGCGCCACCTTTTACGGTCGCTTCATTTGCAATGATCAGACATTCACGGCCCGAAACGATACCCACGCCTCCAACCACGCCAGCGCCGACAAACTCATTTTCCATTCCGACGCCCGCGAGTGGTGCGATCTCAAGAAAATATGATCCTTCATCCAGCAACATCTCTATGCGTTCGCGAGGCAGAAGGCGACCTCGAGCCAGGTGACGTTTAACGTATTGCTCCCCGCCGCCTTTCGTAGAGCGCGCGAGCTCGATCCTGAGTTTCTCAACTGCGGCAGAATTGGCTTTGTAGTTTGTTTGGAAGGTTTCGTCCTGCTGATTAACGACAGATTTGATCGCTTGCATTCGATAATCCCGCCGCGTTGCGATGATTGAAGAGAATTGATAGCCTTGCGAAGCTCTGAGACAGTAATGAACGGTGTTTTTGTTGTCAAGAAAGCGACCGAATCGAACAAGTCTACTGTGTAAAGGCTTCTGCAAATGGGCGCGCAGAATACCGTGAATTCAGAACGCGATTCACACGAGTGAAGATAGAAGCAATAGAAACGCTAGAGTTAACCCTTACCCCTATGAATACGTAGTGTCTGTCTGCCCGCTATTGATTATTCTGATCGAGATCCACGATGGGACTCAATGGAAATCATGCATACTGGGAAGCCGAAAGCCGAGGTATCAAATTAATCAATATCACCATCGGCGATTTATTTGACCATCGCTGTGAGGCTAATCCCGACAAAGAGGCGCTCGTCTACAACTATCCGGAGATCGGCCTCAATCTGCGACTTACATACCGGCAATACCATGAAGTAGTGACCCGACTGGCCAAAGCCTTACTGGCTCTTGGGATCGAAAAAGGTGAACATGTCGCGGTCTGGGCGACAAATATTCCAGAGTGGGCGCTTCTCGAGATAGCACTATCGAAGATCGGCGCGGTTCTGGTAACCGTAAACACCAATTGCAGGGTTTCAGAGATCGAATATGTGCTCCGCCAGGGCGATGTCACCACCTTGTTCATGATCGAAGCTCATCGCGGGAATTCATACGTCGAATCCATCAACACGATCGCTCCGGAATTGAAGGACCTCTCGGACCCTATTCGAAATCGCTTACATTGCGAAGCGCTACCTGAGTTGAAGCGAGTAATCCTGATTGAGAAGAACCTACATCCCGGCATGATGCTCTTCTCTGAACTAGCCTCGCTCGGCGAAAGCATTTCTGATGAAGCTCTCGCAAAACGTCAATCGAGTCTCGATGCTAATGATGTAATTCAGATGCAGTACACCAGCGGAACGACTGGTTTTCCAAAAGGCGTGATGCTGACCCACTATGCGATTATCAATCAAGCTCATGTCTCCTGCCTTATCGGTAATTTGAGTTCAGACGAAAGCTATGTCACTGCAATGCCACTGTTCCACATTGCTGGAAGCCTGGGTGCAGTGATGTTCAGTTTATATTTAGGCGCCACTTTGATACCGCTGATCACATTTGATCCCGCAAAAGAACTGGAGCTGATGGCCAGCGAAAAGGCGACCTTTTCATTCAATGTGCCGACCATGCTGGTCGCGATGCTCAACCATCCGCGATTCATCGCGGGGGAATTCGATCTCAGTTCACTGCGTGAGATTATCACCGGGGCAACTCCGGTTCCGGTGGTGTTGATGGAAGATGTCAGGGCAAAAATGGGCGCCGACTGCACGATCGTATTCGGGCTTACGGAATCGACAGGAACAGTAACTGAAACGATTCAGACCGACAGCTTCGAGTTGAAGTCCTCGACGGTCGGAATTCCGCATCCGCATATGGATGTGAAGATCGCCGATCCGTTGACCGGCGAGCCGGTTGGGTTTTGCGAATCGGGCGAATTGATGACGCGAGGGTTTCTGGTTATGAAGGGCTACTACAACATGCCCGAGAAGACAGCCGAGGCAATCGATTCAGAAGGGTGGCTTCACACCGGTGACCTCGCGACGATGAACCAGAAGGGCTACGTGAACATCGTCGGTCGGGTTAAGGACATGATCATCAGGGGCGGCGAGAACATTTACCCGGCAGAGATTGAAGAATTTCTCATGCGTCATCCCGATATCGCCGAAGCTCAGGTGGTGGGCCTTCCTGATAGTTTCATGGGAGAAGAAGTCGCTGCGGTTTTACGGCTCAAGACTGGTTCGAACGCGAATGAGGAATCGATTCAGCAGTATTGTTACGATAGGATCAGCAGGCACAAAGTTCCGCGATATATCAGCTTTGTGACCGCTTTTCCGTTGACTTCGAGCGGCAAGGTCAAGAAGTTCCAGCTAAAAGAACAGTTGATAAAAAAGCTCGGCCTCGAAGAGGCATCCAAGCAGAAAACAGCTTAAGTTATTTTGATCTTAGCCAGTCCTGTTCACTCCGTATCATGAGGAAAGCACCGTTAACGCACAATCAGTGGGTTGAGAAGGTATTTGTCGGACGCCCGCCTTCTTCGCGTTGGATAAGGGAGAATGCGTTGTTGCCAAGAAAGGCCGAGTGGCTCGTGACCTATCCTACTCGTCTTTTTGAAAAACCTGAGTTCCTCTTTAACAAGTACTCCTATAGGCAACTTCGTAAAGGCTTCTGGAGTCTGCCTAATGATTGGGAGCTGAGCTCTGCGATCTGGAGCCGCGATCTACGTTGGAAACTAAGGAAGGCTTGTATTCGGTCGATGGTACCACTCTTCGACAAATTCTTTTCCCGCAAGCCTCTCGGAAATACATGCCATATGTGGTGGGATTTGCTTAGATACTTCGGCAAGGACCGAGATGGTCGCGTTGTTAATGAGATGTTTCTGGCGCTCGATCAGATTTTACTGATGGATTCGTTTCAATGTCAGTTGGCAGCATTGCATGGCCTTGGTCATCTTACTCATGCACGCAAAAAGGGAGCGATCAACAGATATCTAAAAACGCACCCTGACTTACAACCACACATCCGCGAATACGCGTTTGCCGCCATCAAAGGAAGGGTGTTGTAGAAAGCGGTGTCGTCCGAACTCATCTCGAGAGATCAATGAAAACAATCCGCATCGCAAACGGCCAAGGCTTCTGGGGTGACTCGCTCGAAGCTCCGGTTCAACTTGTCCAGCGAGGCCCCATCGATTATCTCACACTGGATTATCTCGCTGAGATCACAATGTCGATCATGCAGAAGCAGCGTTCGCGCGACCCGCGTCTCGGCTATGCACATGATTTCATCGGAGTAATGTCGCGCATTCTTCCTGCGTGCATCGAAAAAAACATAAAGGTTGTGGCCAACGCCGGTGGCGTCAATCCGGTTTCCTGTGCAGAAGCAGTCGCTGAAGTTGCTCGCAAACTTGACCTCGCCGGAAGAATTAAAATCGGCGTAGTACGGGGCGACGACATAATGTCCAGCCTCGATGATCTGACAGACCATGGCATTCTGCTTGAAAACATGGAGGACGGCACTCCCCTGTTCGAGATTCGGGATCTGGTGCAAAGCGCGAACGTCTATTTCGGAGCTGCTCCAATCGCTAAGGCCCTCCATCAAGGAGCGCAAGTCATCATTACCGGTCGATGCACCGATACGGGCCTGACGCTCGGGCCGATGATCCATGAGTTCGGTTGGGCGGCAGACGATTGGGATAAGCTCGCGGCCGGGACAATCGCCGGTCACATCATCGAATGTGGCGCGCAATGTACCGGGGGCAACTGCCAGGTCGATTGGAAGTCGATTCCTGATGCATGGGACATCGGATACCCGATTCTTGAAGCAAATGACGACGGAACCTTTTCGGTCACTAAACACGTCGGCACTGGAGGGCGAATCACAGTCGCAGGAATAATCGAACAGCTAATGTACGAGATGGGTGAACCTGAGCGATACCTCACCCCCGATTGCACTGCGGACTTCACCACGGTTCAGCTTGAGCAAGCTGGAGATAACGTTGTTCGCATCTCAGGAATCAAGGGTAAACCAGCAACGGGATTTTATAAGGTCTCGGTGAGCTACTTTGCGGGTTACAAAGCTGTGGGTTCGATCGTCTACTCGTGGCCCGACGCATATGACAAAGCTAGAGCGGCGGATGTGATATTGAGACGGCGGCTCGAGGCGCTTGGATTAAGGTTTGATGCGATACGAACTGAATTCATCGGCGCGGGAGCATTGCATGGAGAATTGGCAGGCGAGGCTGCGCCTGACTTACCCGAGGTGTTGATGCGTGTAGGGGTGCGCTCACGCGAAAAAGCTACGCTAGAAAGATTTGTAAAGGAGTTAGCTCCGTTGGGTTTGAACGGGCCGCCCACGGTGTGCGGACTTGGGAGCGGAAGACCAAAAGTCGAAGAGATCGTCGCATATTGGCCGGCGCTGATTCCTAAATCAGCGGTCACGCCAGTTGTTGAGATTATGGACGCATAGGAAATAGAACTGCCAGGTCCTGTTCGTCCTATTTGTGCTAAAAGAACCGGGTTGGTTCATCCGGGTTAGGCTCTCGAACGGGTGGCGGGTCTGGTTCACCCGGGATGCGACGCGGATCTCTCCGGCGTTCATCGAACGGCGTTTCGGGCGGATTCGGTTCCTCATCAGGAAGAATAGGAACCGGCTCATCCTCAGTCGGCCTCTCGATATTTCGATTCTCTTTTTCCCTGGCAATGATGTACCGGAACGAATTTTCTCCAAAAAAATAAATTCGTCTCATTTCATGCGATCACGTGTGGTGATTCCTCCAGTGCGGCCGTGTTCCGCGGATAAGATAATAAGCCCAGATTCGTAAAATTCCGTGTTGCTTGGCTATGCAATCCTCAGCGGATTTTGCGAGAACCCCCTTCTTCAAAGCTTTTCCCGCTAAAGTACGCCAAGTGCCGCATAGCTTGCGAGCGCAGAAGTGGCTGAAGCTGTAATAGTCGTTACTTTCGAATCGCCTCTCCGACGTCTTCAACTACTTCTCCAACTTTTCGACGCGCCTTTCCAAATGCCTCCTGGCCGCGCCCTGCAGCTTTATCGTCTCGAGATTCGCGAATCAACTGCGGATCATCAGTGGCACGTCCCACTTTCTCCTTAATGTTGCCTTTCGCTTTTCGAAACTTGCCTCTCACTTCATCTTTATTTGGCAGAGCCATATTTTCTCCCTCTTCTCGTCTGCTCAGGTTTCCATTGCGTGCGAAGCCGTTACATCATCAGCACGAAGAAAAAAATGAGTAGGAGAAACCTACGCACGTCATAGCCCTCGTTTTACTGGTTACACAAGCACTGTGCCAGAAACCTAATCGCTTTAACGACGCAGCCTCTGTGCATTTGTTACGCTGACGTGGCCCTGAAGCGAACTTTTTACCGGATCGTGGTCTGAGGTTAACGACACACGCACTGATTCAAGTCAGCCGGTGTATGCGGACCACTTCTCGTCTCATAAAGGCGAGATTCGTCTAATCTGATGTCTATGCTTTGTAATGTATCGAATTCCCCTTTTGCGCGGGCCTGATCGGTGAAGGGAAGGTACCGACCAATTCACGCAAACGAACGCGGCACAACTGTTGCCCTTTACCCAAGCGTCTCTTCAACATCATCGGCGAGACAAATATGAGCGAGTCGTGAATTGTGAGCCTCCCGACACGCCGGAGGTTCAACCAACTTATTCCGAGGATGTGTCATGGTCTGGTTTTTATTCTGCACTATTGCGGCATTATGGGTTTTGGTCCTGCTGGCGTTCGGTCTCGGCATTTTGATTCACGCCGTGCGTGGTCTTCGCCGATATGTCCCTTCAGCAACTACTTCAGTCGCTCCCATTGCAGCAAAGCAGCCAACACTTGGATCTAACCACTCTGCGTAGCTGAGCCACGAAGAGTGGTCCGAAGACACCCTAGCTCCATCGCTCCATCCACCCTGTAGAGGGTCCCTGAAACAGATCGTGGTAACCGGGAATTATTTTCACAGAGTTTCTGTTACATATCTGTGACTAGAAATTTTCAAGTCCCTGAACCGGGCCTCTGACCTGTAACGACATCGCTGACTTGAATTAGAATAAAGCTATCGACAATTGAAGTCCGTTTACTGGATTGCAATCGTATAGTCTTTTGTTACTGGGTGTGCTTTGTTGAATCCGAAAAAGGGAACGTGCTGTTTGCGTAATTTTCTATTCTATTTGCTCTTCTTGTTTACTCTCATTGCCGCCCCTCCGGTCGCGGATGGCCAGACCAATGCGGGTCGAATTCTTTCCGGTGTAGTGATGACCGCCCGGAACGAATCCGTCGAAGGAGCGACGATAACCGTGCGTTACTCGTCCGGCGAACAGAGAGTCGTGAGCGATGCTGACGGTGCATTCCGCATTGTGGTTCCGTTAGAACCGCTCACGCTGAAGGTCGAAGGCAAGAACATCGCCGAACAGGAGAGCCCTATCGGTGTTAACGACAAGACTGAAAACCTTCGAATCGAGATTCAATACAACGTTCCGCCGGTGCACGAAACAGTATTGATCGTTGCATCTCACCTGGACCCGGTCATTGACCGGCGCAACGACGCTGTTTACTCGGGCACTCTGTTTTCACGGGACGACCAGCTTTTTCATACCCTCGACGCAGGAATCAGCGCAGGCCAACATGAAGGTGGAGGCAAATCGGTTGAAGTGCGACGCTTTGGTTTCAATCTGGATCACGGCGGCGTCGGCGGTGGCTTAAAGGTCCTGGTTGACGACGTGCAGCAGAACCAGGCAACTCAGGGTCACGGCCAGGGATACCTCGGCGGACTCAAGAGCCTGACACCCGAACTGGTCAATGATGTCGATATTCTGAACGGGCCTTTCAGCGCCGAGTACGGAGATTTCTCCGGACTGGGTGTAGTGCACATACGCCTGAAAGAGTCGTTACCGGACCGGGTCACTCTTAGACTCCAGGGTGGTTCGTTTAATACATTTCGAACGTTCGCGGCTTACAGCCCGGAATTGAAATCGGCTGATTCGCTGATCGCATATGAAGCCTCGCGGACTGACGGGCCCTTCGATAATCCGCTTCGTTACAAACGCGACAATTTGACCGCTAACTACTCGCGGCGGCTTTCAGCGGATCAGGTGCTCGGCTTCAAGCTCAACGCCGGGCGAAACGACTTCTTTTCGTCCGGGCAGCTGCCGCTTGATGAAGTAGCTGCCGGTCGGCTTGACCGTTTCGGCTTTATCGATCCCGACGACGGAGGAAGAGTTCGAAGCCTCACAGGTTCTACTTATTACCGCAGAGACTTTTCAAACGGCGACGTGCTCAAACTCGACGGTTTCGTTTCGCGCTCGTTGTTCGATCTTTACTCTAACTTTACTTTCTTCTTGAAGGATCCGGTTAACGGCGATGAGATTCAACAACACGACTCCCGTCTGCAGGACGGAGCAAACGCTCAATATTTACATCCTTACAAGTTTTTTGGCCGGCAGGCTCTGTTTAATGCCGGCGCCAACATTCTTGACAGCCACATCAACGTCGGGCTGTACAGTTCAGTTGCGCGCAATCCGATCAGCACCACGGAAAGCGCTAATGTTCATCTCAGTAATGTTGCCGGCTACGTTCAACAAGGCGTGGACTTTCTGCAGGGTCACTTGCGCATCGAGGGCGGGCTGCGCTGCGATTACTTTCGATTTGCAGTGACCGACCGCATTGATCTTTCGAATTCCGGAATTGAGAGCGCTTCGCGATTTGAACCGAAGCTCAATCTCGCGTACACGTTTCTGCAGCGGACTCCTCTAACTCTGCACGTCAATTACGGTCGAGGCATCTCGAGCCAGGATGCCCGCAGCATTGTCCGCGAGCCCTCGGCGGAGAAAGTCTCAGCTACCGACTTCTATCAGGTTGGGCTATCAAGTAATCTGAAGCGCCTCTCTTTCAGCGGTGATCTGTTTCTGATCGACCGCTCAAACGAGCAAGTCTACATTCCGGATGACGGCAGTATTGAGCTCAGAGGTCCGAGTCGTTCATATGGATTCGAAGCTAAGACGTCACTTCGTTTGACTGATCATTTAAGTTTCGACGGTGGGTTGACCAAGGTTAGCAATGCATTCTATCGGGGGACGACGCCGAGGGAGTACATAAGCAACGCGCCGCACGCCGTCGCGAACGCTGCATTGACACTGAATGAATGGCACGGACTGAGCGGATCGCTTAGGTATCGCTACATCAGCGCCTACAGACTCGATGAGAGCGACGCGAGAATCCGTGCTACGGGGCTAAGCGTGCTCGACCTGAATTTGTCGAGGCGGGTGCGAAGATGGCTGGATCTCAATGCCTCTATCGACAATCTTACCAACAAAGCGTATTACGAGACCCAGAACTATTTCGAATCAAGGGTGAATCCGAGCGATCCGATAATCGCTCGGATACATGGCACACCAGGGTACCCAATTAGCTTGTCGGTGGGGTTGACTTTCCGATTTCTTCCAAAATAAAGCCTCCAGCCACCCTAGCAACCCAGCGTTGGCTCTCGACAATCCGGCGGCGTTTGGCAATATCACCACTCAAGCAAACACCCCGCGCCAGATTGAATTCGGTTTGCGGGTTCACTTCTAAAATTAAGAGCTTTGGGGGGCCGAGAATTCGGCCCCTCTGCAAGCCATCAAACATCGGGGCGCACGGATTTTATGCGTGCGCCCCACTTTCTTCTTAGACCTTAGGTTGTTTGGCACTCTTAGCTGTTTTCGCCTTTGCGGAACAGCAAGACTGATTCGAGCAGCACTGGCCATCGGCTTTACAGCCGCTTCCATCAGAAGCGCAGCAGCTGGCTCCAGCTTTGCAACAGTCAGAAGTGCAGCAGCTGTCTCCTGCCTTACAACAGTCAGCGGCGCAGCAGGCAGAACCTTCGACGCAACAGCCCGCGTCCGCTTTGCACTGGCTGCCTTCTTTGCAGCACCCATCGCTCATCGACGCCGAGCAGGTCATCTTAACCGGCTTGGATGAGTTATCCTCGCTTGAGGCATAGGCAAGACCCGCCGCACCGAGAACGATGGACATAACTATAACTTTAAGAATTTTCATATTGCATATCTCCTGTTGATAAGTGGTTAACGACAAGCCGGCCATCGTAATCTGCCGGCCAGTTAAGCAACTTACTCAAGGTATTAAATCAGGAGTACGCAACAACGCAGGTAGGTGCTACCTCTGTTAGCAGGCGGGGTCTTTACTTGATGCGGACTCTGTCGGCTTGCATCAGTACCGAGTACTGCAGGCACACTGTTTAATGCGCCGAAAATCGGAACCGAGTGATTCGGCGCAATTACGCCTTCGATGTGTTTAGCCAGCAGTGGACATTGGATAATGCATTCGGAAATCGAATCGCTATGATCCGTTTCCGAATTGCGCGAAGCTGTTTTGCAGCAACTATCGTCGCCCGATGCCGCTTGACCGCAAGACATTTCGCCGAGCCAATAACTACTTGCCGCTCCGGCAAAGCAACAGAGCGCGCATCCAGCTCCGCTCAACCAAAGCACAAGAGCGGTTACACCATTGCAAATCAGCTTCTTTTGGACGAATCCATTCATCGTGAAACGCCGTTAAAGTATAAGGGAATTAACTACATAGTCGCCAGCATTCCCTTGCGTATTACAATCGGCACTACAGTTTATTAATTGAGAAACTATTTTGTCTGTGACGTAGGACACATCCCACGCGCACGCCGCGAGAGTTCCGATCATTTTCGCGACGCGTAGAGTGTGGTCAACTTCGCTTACCAAGACTCCCGCTGGACTCGAATTGTTAGGTTTGCTTAGTCACGACTTCGAACGCTTGCCGCCTACCTCTTCCTCTTCCGGCGAATGCAGGAGCTTCTTCTTGAACTTCCCGATGGAAGTCTTATCGTGTGCGTAACTGACGACTCTGTACACGCCGCGAGCTACGTTGCCGCCACCGACGTTACAGACTATCGTTCCATTCGCAGCGGTAAGACCTTTTGTATGCTCCTCCAGCCAATCATGATTTTCTATAGTTGTTTCAATACGACACCTGGCCGGAATATCGACGCCCATTCCAGCTAAGACCTTTCTGGGACTCTTCAAGAACTCAAGAAATTCTCTGGGTGTACATTCCCAAAAGTGGACATGGAATGGCTCATCTCGGATGATGCTTGACCGAGCCGAGAGATCGACGATCTTGCTTGGCATTGCCAACCTCCTTTGTAAAGATTGACGCGATTATACACCGCTCACAATTACTTGATAGGAGCGCCAGGTTAAGACTCAGCGGCCTCGCACAGGTTTTCATGAAGAAGTCTATATACCAAGCCGTTCAACTCGTCTCATTCTCCGCGGGTGTGGCTTTGTTTGTATACCTCCTCCAAAAGACGGGCGTTAAAGTTCTGCTTGAGAATCTCGAGAAGTTGGGTTGGGGCTTTGTGTTGATTATCGCGCTCTCAAGTGTTCGCAATTTCGTACGGGCAGGATCCTGGTATGCGGCCATCGACCCTGATCAGAGAGCAATAAGTTTTTGGAGACTTACAAACGTGATGCTCGCCGGAGAGGCGATCAAGTACTTGACCGCCACAGGTCCAATTCTAGGCGAGCCTGCGAAGGCCGCAATGATCAGGCGTGAAATACCTCTCTTGCACGGGTTCTCGTCGGTGTTGATAGAGAACCTGATCTACTATCTTACGGTCTTCGTATTCATGTTCGCGGGTTTACCCACACTGGTTCGGCTTGCCGACACCCCTGGCGATGTAAGAGTGAGCGCGTACATCCTCATGGTTTTGATCGCGGCTGGCGTCGTGTTTATACTGCTGGCAATCCGTTACAGATGGTACGTGCTCGCACGAGCGTTGGATCAACTCGACTCGTTAACCGCAGGCCGGTTCGGCCTCGAAAAACTTGCTTCCCAGGTTCGTCTTGTTGAAGACAATCTGTACACTTTTTATGAGAGGCGTCGCAGTGCGTTCTACTTGATATTCTGGCTTAACATGGTCGCGCATCTTATCAATGTCGTTGAGGTATGCGTGATACTTGCGTTGCTCCAACTCCCGAGCACGTTCGTGCTTGGTTTCCTGGTTGAGGCGGTCACAAAGGTGATCAATTTTGTGTTCTTTTTCGTCCCGACTCGCGCTGGTGTCTACGAGAGCGGCAATGCACTTTTGCTTCAATCGCTCGGAATGAGTGCGTCTGCTGGCGTTGCGCTCGCAATAATTCGCAAGATACGCGCATTTGTCTGGGCGGCGTACGGTCTGATCGTAATTGGTGGTACGGCCTTCACGAAAAAACGATAGGGTATCACTCGCAAAGGTCGTAACTCTGAGCATAAGCTCTGCGCGTTCAGCGGCTCTGCGGTTAACCGTGTTCAAGATCGTATACCGCCGAGCACCGCAGACGATTACACAAGGAAGATGTCTGCGTCGTGAATGATTTTATTGCGCCTTCCGATTTAGATGAACGACGTCGTCTTTGCAACAGAGGATCTCATTCGATGTCCAACCGCGAAGTCCGGGTAATCTGGGCAGAGACAGCTTTCCACTCGCCTGCGTCCTGTACATACACGTCGGTGTAGCGGCTTACGCCAGACGATTGATCCTTCCGAGTGAATCTGCCCGTGCCGTGCACTAGCGCAACGCGCTCGTAGATCCGCACGTGCACCCTGACGAGCTTGTAGTCCAGAACATCTGGGCCCTCTCCGGTCTTTTTCAAGAACTGCGTCTTGTCGAGAACCGAACCATCCGATTCGATACAGATAAACTCGTCGGCAAGGTGCTCATCGTACCACCTCGTATCTGAGTACATGTATGCTTGAATGTATTCCTGGTTAAGTCGCTCCAACGTTGTCTCAACGGCACTGCTTGACTCAATTTGAGCTGCCATCTTGATTCCTCCATCGCGAAAATCGACCGGCGCCACGGTAGTGCTGCCTAGTACACCGGCATCATAGATCCGACTCACTGATGGGTCGCTCACGTTCCGATGCGAAAGAACAGTTTTGGGCGGCGGTGGATAACCTAACGAGCACATTCGGACGGTCGAGGACAGATTTGGGCGAGAGTATCTCGATTAGCGAAGAATAGCGTTGCAAGCAGCACGCGGCTGGAGGATATTGTTAGGGACCGATCCAGATTTCATATCTACATTTGGTCATAAGGATGAGCTCTCAACCGCTAGCTCCACAGACTCAGCAGAACGGAAATGCACTCCCGTCGATTCCGTATCATCGGGCTTCAGAAAACGGATTTTACCTTGAGTTCAAAACTGATCCGCCGGGTCGAATAGAAGTCCCGCCACGACGAAACACTGTTGTCTCGGTACACGCCGGGCGGTCGCTTTACATATCGTGCCGAAGAGACGGCTATCAATATCGTGGAATGGCGGTGCATGGCGATATTTATGTCACCTCACCCGGTACGCCAACTGTTTGGGAGATGAAGGAAGACGATGTATACGTTGCATTGAGTGTACCGCCTGAACTCCTGGATCTGGTGGCTGAAGAGTCCGAGCTTGATCCACGGCGAATAGAGATTCGAAACCGTTTCCAGATCCGCGACACGCAGTTAGAGAATGTCGCGTGGGCGCTTAAGGCGGAGATGGAATGTGAGTATCCATGCGGCCGTCTGTATCTTGATGCTTTGGGGATCTCTGTTGCGGCCCGACTGCTGCGCTGCCACAGCTCATTGTCTCGCGAGCCGAAAAAGCTGACCGGGCGCATTCCTGAGCGCAGACTGAGGCAGGTGCTAGCCTACATCGAAGACAATCTTAGCCAGGACCTGTCGCTTAACAACATAGCGGCCTCGGCCGGTTTGAGCCCATCGCACTTCAAGGTCCTTTTTCGCGATTCAACCGGTTTGCCAGTGCATCAGTACGTGATTCGCCGGCGCGTAGAGCGAGCAAAACTTCTGCTAGCCAAAGGCACGATGTCAATGAGCCAGATCGCGATTGAAACCGGCTTCGCTCATCGCAGTCACCTTGCGCGACATATGCGTCGTATCCTGGGAGTCTCACCGACAGTCCTTCGAGAGCTGCTGCGTTAAAAATCGTGGTTGTTTCCTATAGTTTTGCACACCCTCTCCAAAGACTTTATGAAATCGAAATCCAATCCACGTCCGAGGCTTTGCGAAAGGTTTAAATCCCACCAACGGAACGTTGGTGGGATTCAGTCTTTTTGCACAATCTCGGCTGTGGGATTTCGGATTCTTTACGCACTCTCCAGTTGACCATCCAGTCACTCAAGCCTTGCGTCGAGAAACGATCCATCAGATGCCTATAACTATCGCGGTCTTCCCATTCTCCTTGTAACCCGCCTCACGCACACACATTCGGACGCCAGCGAACAAGTTCGGTTGAAAACTTTCTGATAACCCACCAATGCATCCGCAAGAGCCATCGATGCGGGCGTTTACTCAGTGTCAGACGCTCACACAACTTCGTAAAGGAGAAAGGAAGACAATGAACAGACAAAATCAACCGCTCGACTTCCATAAGGCTCGCGCGCTGATGCTATCAATCGAAGAGAATGCTTCGCCGTGCGATCGCTACTCAATTGGTATCGTTTGTAAGCAACAGATCCGAGCCATCGCTACAAAGTCTAGCAAGGTAATTTTAGCAAGCTTATTCACTTTGTGCTGTGGACTGGTCCTGGGGCAGACCGCTCTGGCGCAGCAATATCAGGTCTCCTATCTGGATGACCTCGGAGGCAGTAGTCGCGGCAGTAGCATAAACAACCGAGGTTGGGTCGCAGGTTTCTCCCTCCTCACAGGAAACCAGAGAAGGCACGCAACATTGTGGCGAGACGGCTCGATCCTCGATCTAGGGACCCTCGGCGGGCCGGATAAGAACAGCAGCGTGGTTTGGCCGGTCAAGAATAGCCGCGGCATCATCGCGGGAATCTCGCAAACTGATGCGGCCGAAGTGTTGGGTGAGAACTGGAGCTGCTCAGCGTTTTTCAGCGGACCGAAACAGTTCGGCTATACCTGTTTGGGTTTCGTGTGGGAGAGTGGAGTCAAGCGAGCGCTTCTTCCGCTGCCCGGCGGGCACAACAGCTTTGCTACAGGTGCAGACAATATCGGTCAGGTGGTTGGCTGGGCAGAAAATGGAGTTCATGACTCGACCTGCGTCCCCCCGCAAGTCCTTCAGTTCCGACCTGTGATATGGGGTCCTGGAACCGAACAAATCCGGGATCTACCTTTAATCGCCGGTGACACAAGCGGGGCCGCCACGGCGATTAATAACCGTGGGCAGGTCGTGGGCATCTCCGGCATCTGTGACCAGGCGGTTGGGAGATACAGCGCCAAGCACGCCGTGCTCTGGGATAACGGCAATGCGGTCGACATAGGTAATCTGGGAGTTGAACTTTGGAATACACCGATGGCTCTCAATCAGCATGGCGACGTTGTAGGGTTTTTGGGCACAGACCCGACCGATCTTGACGGAAATTTTTTGCGTGGTTTTTTTTGGAGCAAAAAGGAAGGCATCCAGGAGATCGAACCTCTCCCGCTGGCTGGTCACATCTCCAGCCAGGCGAATGGCCTCAACGAGGGGGGTCAGGTGGTAGGTTTTTCATGCACAATTGACTCCGATTGCCGCGCTTTCCTCTGGGAAAACGGCGTCTTGAAGAATCTTAACGATCTCGTTGCCCCAGGATTTAATGGGGTTCTTCTATTTGCGCAGGACATCAATGATCAAGGCGAGATTACCGGCAGGGCGTTCGATCCGGCGACTGGACTACGCAGAGCTTTTGTGGCGGTTCCTGTCTCACAAGGCCAATCGATAGTGAAGACAACGTCCTCAACATCGCGAGCCAGAGTCGTTCTACCCGAGGATGTGAAGCAATCGCTTCGAAAGCAGCGAGGGCTAGGCAGCTTGTTACGATAGGGCGCAATTGTTATTGCGCGAATGTTCGTAGTTCGGCCTTCAGGCGGAAGTTAGTAATTTTGACGAAATTCACGTACAAACTTCCGCCTAAAGGCCGAACTACAAACTTTTCGCATAGTCTCGTTGGACTTGGAAATCGGCGAGGTCCAACTTCTATTGCTCAAAGCTCTTCTCTGCAAGCCAGGACGTGAAGATCCGCTTTTGAAGCGCCGTCGGGTTCGGTTTTTCTTTGATTAAGTAGGTGATCGGCTCATGACCAACCACCGTCAATGGAATAGTAATCAATCGGTCTCTTCGCATCGCCGCAATCTGAATGGTCGAGCCAATCTTCTTCTCATCCAGCCGCTGCTTCAGCGTTGCGGGATCGACGCGATCGCCGTCGATCGAAACTAAGATGTCTCCAATATCCAGCCCTGCCGAAGCTGCAGGCGAATCCTTTGCGATTGCGGTGACTGCGATCTGACCTTCAGGAACTGCGTTTGTTGCAGGACCGAAAGCACCCGCGCCGGTTTGAATTGAAGTTCCGGTTGTCATCCCGAAGTATGGCTCGGTCGTTCCCTTCTTTTCTTCGAGCATCAGTCCGGCGTGATCCAGGACCTCATTCCACGGAATCTCTTCGACCCCAGATACATACCTGGCAAAGAAGTCGCCGAAGTCGGATTTAGCGGGCGCGGCCTGTTTGACGATCAACTCGACGGCGTCCCTGAAACCACGCGTTTCCTCAAATCCCGGTTTGGGCAGCCCGTAGTTCTTAAGCAGATACAGAAAAACATCGGTCAGTGTCTTCTGGTTGTCGGTTCGCGAACGAATCTCCAGATCGAGAACGTTCCCAAGCAGCTCGCCCTTGTTGTAGTAATCGATCCGATTGTTGTTGCCGTTATCGCTTCGGTTCCAGGTATCCCAGCTCGACAGTTCCACGCTCATGATCTTGCGTCCAGGCGCAGATTGAAGAGTCTTGATTTGAGAAGCCAACTCGTCGAAGTAATCTTTTCGCGACCAGAGCCCACAGCGCTTCAACCCGATCGCTGCCCAATAACTTGTCATACCCTCAGAGACGTATAAGTTTCTGGTGTTCTGCTCGTGCGTGTAGTCAAAGGGCCCGAGGATCGCAGGACGAATTCGTTTAACGTTCCAGAGATGAAAAAACTCGTGAGCAGCTACAAAAAGCAAGCGGCTGTAGTTCTGCCATGATGCGTGGGTTTGCCACGCGGAGAAACTCATGTCGGTCGAGTTCAGATGCTCGAGCCCGCCGGAACCCGTACCCGGTCTCGCTCGCAGGAAGAACACATATTTCTTGTAAGGCGGTCCTCCCATCATCGATACCAGGTAGCTTACGACTTGTTTGAAATCGCGAGTGATCTTTTCTTTGTCGTAGTTCCCTTTTCCAAGAAACACGATGTGATAACGAGCACCTTGATCTTCAAATGTGGTCTCTTCCCAATCGGGACCGAGTACGATCGATGCATCAATGAAAGCGTCGTAGTTGTCTGCGGTGAATGTACCCTGGCCTGATCCGGCGTCCATTCCGGTTTGAATGCGCCACGACGCCGGAGCTTCGAGCTTCAACTTGATCGCCCCGTCGAGCGGATAAGGCCGCTTGCCGACCACGTACATGAAAACGTTGGGACCGCGCAGATAGCACATCTCGTCCGTGTAGTCGCTTTGAAGATAGAGCTTGTAACGCGCAGTTATGATTCGCGCGCTAGCGCTATGGATTCGCCAGGTCTGCTTGTCGGTCTTCTCGAACTTCAGCGCGGCGCCGGCGTCATCGGTGGCCGAGAACTCCTGGACGTTGCGCCACGCGTTATGGATTCCGTAGGCACCGGGGGACCATGCCGGCATCGCTACGTCGATCGATTGTGCCCCCGAGCTATTCACCGTGAGGGATATAGAAAGGAAGTGCGAAGTGGGCTGCTTATCGAGCGTGACGGTATAGCTAACAGGCCCCGTTTGCGCTTGCGCAGCAACAGTAATTGCGACGGCAGCGAAGGCGATGCGAAATGCATTGGCTGACAGTCTCTTCATTTCATGTTCCTTTGCGTATCTGCGGCTTCGCCCCTCTGCGTTTATACGCGGCATCATGGCCCTAATAAACGCAAAGGCAGAGCCGCAGAGACGCGAAAGTAGTTACCGGCCTCCTGATAACAGCTTCTCATTTATGAACCGGGTCAGCACTCCGTACAAATGCCTCATCGTTCCCTCGCCCTCTGAGATCCCGTGAGAGCGATTCGGATAAACCATCATCGAGAACTGCTTATTCGACGCGACCAAAGCATTGATCATCGCTTCGGTGCCCTGATAGTGAACGTTATCGTCTCCGGACCCATGAACCACCAGCAGTTGGCCCTTGAGCTGCCCGGCGAACGTAATCGGCGAGCTCTGTTTGTACTCATCGGGATGATCCTTCGGAAGCCCACAATACCGCTCCTGATAAATCGTATCGTAGTACCGAATATCCGGAACCGGCGCGACCGATACTCCGACCTTGTACAGATCCGGATATCGAAACATCGCGTTCAAAGTCGATGACCCTCCTCCGCTCCACCCCCAGATGCCCACTCGGCTGGAATCGATGAATGGCCATTTGATGATCTCGCGTGTTGCTGCCGCCTGATCGGCCGAGTTAACAATTCCCATCTTTCGATAGATGATCTTTCGCCAGGCACGCCCCTTCGGCGCAGGAGTCCCGCGATTATCGACGCTCGCCACGATGTAGCCCTGCTGCGCAAGCATTTGATGCCACAACCCACGAGCGCTCGACCATCTATCGAGAACCGTTTGACCCCAGGGTTCACCGTAAACGTAGAACAGCACCGGATAGCGCTTTGATGAATCGAAGTCCGGCGGCTTGATCATCCATCCATCCAGTTGCACTCCTTCGCCGATGTCCACGCGGAAGAACTCGTGTGGACACGGCTTGAGTTTTGCGAGCCGGTCTCGAAGTTCTTTATTGTCGATCAGCGTTCGAATCGAATTATGTTGAGGCAGGCCGACAATATCGTCCACTGGAGGTTGGCTTAACGTTGAAAAAGAATGAATCGCAAATTTGGCATTCGGAGAGATTATGTAGCCGTGAGTCCCGACTCGATCCGCGGGCGTGACGCGCTCGGCTTTGCCTGCTCCGTCCAGCCGCACGCGGAACAGATAGCGTTGCGCTGCGTTTTCCGGTGAAGCGATGAAATAAATCCATCCGCCGGATTGATCTACCTGCTCCACCGCCAACACATCGTACTTTCCCTCTGTAACACATCTTACGTCTTTGCCGTCGCGCGACACCGAGAAAATGTGCCGCCAACCATCGCGTTCGCTCGCCCAAAGAAAGCGTTTGCCATCGTCGATCCATTCAGCGTCGCCTCGAGCAAGACCCTTCTTATCCCAGTCGATCTCGCCCCAGGCTACATCGACCCAGGTGTCGTCCTTCTCCGTCAGGATCGGACGGACCGTTCCGGATTTAATGTCGCCAAGCATGACGGTGTTGGTGTTTTGATTTCGATTGAGCTGTTGAATGATCAC
>DATFWY010000169.1:0-3593 GCA_035258805.1 Blastocatellia bacterium
GCAACAAACAGGGTATAAATATCTTCACGGCGAAATTGATCCGTTTCGATCGCTATCGCTGTAAGCCGAGCCTTAACGTAATCTTCCCCTGTAAGATCGAGTCCACGCGCAATGGGCGACGCAGGTGTGCGATAGAAAGGCGATGCGCCGAGCAACACCGGTAGCCGAGCGTTGAATGCCAGAGTTTGAATCATACTCTCCAGGCTTTCATTGGGTAATCCCAAGATTTGATAAGAGACGATCTTGAATCCCAGTTGCACTGCTTTGTGAACGACTTTGAGATAGGCTTCCAATGTGTGCGGCCGTTTGGTGGTCTCGCGGACCGCCTTGTCCGAGCTAACGAGCGCCAAGTTCAATCGCGAGAAGCCCGCCAATCGCATTAGCTCCAATAACTCGTCGTCCAGGCTCAAATAGCTGATCCCGTTCATGGCAACGAATTCCATATCGCGGCCGGGAAAACGCTCGATGAGGCGGCGACAGAGTTCTTTGAAGGTGCTCTTGTAGTAGGTCAGGTTGTCGTCTTCAAAATCGATGACACGGTAGCCTTGCTGATAGCGCAGCCCGATTTCTTCCAAGATGTTATCGAGTGAACGCCGGCGATAATCCATACCGAATGTCGTGTGCACCGAGCAGAAGGAGCATTTGTGCGGGCAACTCCGGGAAGTGATCATGAAGGTCATCGGTTTGCCGGCTAGAGTGTATGTTGCCGGTGATAGGTCGCTCAGGTCAGGAAAGGACAGTTCATCGATCGGGTAATTGTCGCCTAGCTCATTGAGAACAATTTCATTGTCCCGCTTGTATACAAGGTTGGGCATATCTTCGATGCATTTTTGCCCTCTAAGATATCGCAAGAACTCCACAAAGCCTTTCTCGCCTTCGCCACGGATGACGTAATCGACATTAGGTGAGGACAGTAAGGATTCCGGAACCGCCGATGCGTGAGAGCCGCCAACAATGACCGGAACGTTGAGCCTTTTCTTTATGCGCGCCGCGACTTCGAGGACTTCACGGTAGTAGGGTGTGAAGAGCGAAGAGATGCCGACGACGTCGGGCCGGATCTCGGCGATCTCGCTTTCGATCTCATCGAATGACTTGCCGAAGTGATAGTATTGATGAAAGGTCGAGAACGGCGATTTGTCAGCTACCGAGTAGTAGTCGGTGAGATAGCGGAGTTCATTGGGAATCGCTACCGTCCTTCGGCCGCTTCCGGCGTGGTAATCCTTGATGACAACTTCAACATCGGGCAGATGCTTGTTGACTGCCGCTTTAAGATAACAAAGTCCGATCGGCTGGAGCCGCACATCGGTATCGTAGAAATCCTGCACCGGCGGTTGGATGAGCAAGACTTTCATTGGGTTCTAGGACCTATAGCCGATTCCCCGCGTACAAGAAAGTTCTAAGAACTGTTATAAGCAGCGCTATTGAACCGCGCGACAGCCAGCGTTCCCCCGATCCCCCTATCATTTTGCTTGATTTTGCCCTGGCTCCGCAGTCCTTGCCCTATTACTACTAAATCGTCTAGACTCCGAGAAATTTATGACACTTTCACTCAACAAAAATTGGATCACCTAGCCGGTGAGATCTGGAAATCCGTAGAACGGTTGCGCGGGAAGTTCAAAGCGTGTGAGTATCAGAATGTCATTCTGCTGATTATTGTTGTTCGGCGTCTGGAATGTGTTCTGATCAAATGCCGAGAGAACAAGAAGGCGGGTAAGTCTCATTGCTCTGCAAATAGTGATAGCCTGGAAGAAAGACTGATTGAAAATGGCCAATGGGTTTTATAGCTCCGAAGGGTGTGGCTTCTTAGGAACAGATAAATAGATAAAAGGTGAGCAAGGAATGACACAAAACGGTCGGCGTAAGCCAGAGATCAGAGGGCAGCGGTTCGCACGGTTGTACCTGGAGAATTGGCGCAACTTTCAGCAAGCTGAGCTGAAACTCCAGAGACGCGTATTTCTCGTTGGGCCGAATGCATCCGGGAAGTCGAATCTCCTCGACGTCTTCCGTTTCTTGCATGACATCGTATCGGTGGGTGGCGGATTTCAGCAGGCGGTGAAGAAGCGCGGCGGAGTATCGTCAATTCGGTGCCTGGCTGCAAGACAAAATCCGGACATCGTCATTCGCGTGGAACTCTTTGGCGAAAAAGAGAACGACACATCGAGCTATGAGTTGCGTTTTGCACAGGACAAATTGAGACGCCCGCTTATAAAGGAAGAGCGCGTCACGAAAAATAACGTGGAGATCCTGAGTCGTCCTAATTCCGAGGACGCGGCGGACCCTGAAAGGCGCACGCAGACATACTTGGAGCAGGTAAATGTCAATCGTGATTTTCGTGATGTTGCAGAATTCTTTAGCTCTGTTCGCTACCTGCATATTGTACCGCAGCTGGTCCGCGAACCGGACCGGTCCGTTGGGAAACATGATGACCCTTATGGCGGCGATTTCCTTGAGCAACTTGCACGTACGCCAGAGAAGACACAAAAGTCCAGACTGAGACGAATACAAAGGGCACTAGGAGTAGCAGTCCCCCAACTGACAGAAGTCGAACTTTACCGAGATGACAAGGGAACACCGCACCTACGTGGCAAGTACGACCATTGGAGACCGCAAGGCGCATGGCAGAAGGAAGATCAATTCTCGGACGGCACGTTGCGCTTAACGGGTCTTCTCTGGGCTGTGTTGGATGGAAGGGGCCCGTTGCTGCTTGAGGAGCCGGAGTTATCACTTCATCCGGAAGTCATCCGATTCATTCCGCAGATGTTCGCGCGAATTCAGCGGCGCACAGGGCGGCAAATTATTTTGAGCACCCATTCCGCAGACCTATTGCGGGACGAAGGTATCGGTCTGGACGAAGTATTTCTTCTGGTGCCCGGCAAGGAGGGCACAGAGGTCAGCGCTGCAAGCGCGCTTACCGATATCAAAGAATTGTTGGAAGGCGGTGTCAGTCTGCCCGAGGCGATCATGCCTCGAACCAAGCCGGACCGGGCCGAGCAGTTAACTCTTTTTGCAGACACTGACTAAGAGCGTGGTGTGGTTGTAATCTCGGCGGCTGTAGAAGGTCTTATCGACGAGGCCGTCGTCAAACGTCTTATCATGGAAGCGGGGGCAACGGTAGGACCCGTATATGGCAAGCAGGGAAAAAAGCCCTTGCGGACTGGAATTAATGGTTACAACAACGCAGGAAGGTATCGGCCTTGGATAGTGCTTGTGGATCTGGACCAGGACGCTAGCTGTGCTCCTGATCTTTGTCGAGCCTGGATCTCTGAAAAATCACCGAAATTGTGCTTTCGTGTTGCAGTGCGCGAGGTAGAAGCGTGGCTGCTTTCTGATCGCGAGGGCATCGCCAGATTTCTTTCCGTACCTATCTCTCGTGTGCCGATTGACCCGGAGTCGGAAATAAATCCCAAGCAGACGATGGTCAATCTGGCGGGTACATCAAAACGGAGGAGTATCCGGGAGGACATGTTTCCCCGGCCTGGCAGTGGCAGGTCAGTGGGACCAGCGTACACGTCCAGGCTTGTCGAATTCGTTCAATCCCCTGAACCACTATGGCGTCCCAACCATGCGGCTAACCACTCGCAAAGTCTCCAACG
>DATFWY010000170.1:0-26600 GCA_035258805.1 Blastocatellia bacterium
GCGGAGTGGGGCGCTTCTGAGAACAACCGCAAGGCAAAATTCTATTCGATTACAAAGAGGGGCCTGAAGCAACTGGCGAGAGAGACGGAAGACTGGGAGCGGATTTCCGGAGTGATCGACCGCCTGCTGCGGCTGGAGGGCTAGAGATAATGATCGTGCGATCGCTTGGTAAGCTGTGGGAGCGAATGCGGGACACGGTTCGCAACGAGCCTCGCGACTCGGAGTTCCAGGCGGAGCTGGAAGAACACGTCAGATTGCTGGCGGAGCGGTATCGACGGCAGGGCATGACATCGGAAGCCGCGATGCTGGCGGCGCGGCGACAGTTTGGAAACACTACGTTGTTGCAGGAGGACTTAAGGGCCATGCAGATGATACCGGCCATTGAGGCATTGCGAGGCGATCTGACTTACGCAGTCCGCACGTTGCGGAGGAACCCGGTATTCGCAGCGACGGCGGTGTTAACGCTGGCGCTCGGAATTGGGGCGAATACCACCATTTTCAGCGTGTGCAATGCAGTGCTTTTCAAGCCGCTTCCGTATGCGGAGCCGGACCGCATCGTTATGCTTTCGGAACGCATGCCCGACGGAAAGCTGTCCGAAGTCGCGCCAGCAAATTTCGTCGATTGGCGAAACGAGAGCCGGTCGTTCAGCGGTATGGCGGCGGTGAGAGCGTCCAGCTTCGCGTCCAGCTTCATTCTTGGCGGGCAGAGCGAGGTGTCGCGCTTGGTCGGAGGGGACGCTTCGTCGAGTTTCTTTTCCGTATTGGGCGTCCGGTTCATGCTGGGCCGCAATTTTCTTCCGGACGAGGACCGGCCTGGCCAGGATCGCGTCGCTATTCTGAGCTACGCGGCCTGGAGGGGACGGTTCGGCGCGGACCGAGACATCGCGGGCAAGGCCATCACGCTGAATGACGAGAGCTACACGGTCGTCGGCGTGCTGCCGGATGGGTTTCAGTTCGGGAACACGGCCGAAGATTTCCAGGCGCAAAGTCAAGTCGATATTTGGGTGCTGCTCGAGTTGGATCCCCAGAAACTGCAACGCGGGGCGCATATATTGCGCGTCATAGCGAGGCTCGAGCCCGGAGTGAAACTGGCGCAGGCGCAGGCGGAGTTGGACGTCATAGCGGCGAACCTTGCGCAGCAGTACCCGAAGGACAACAAGGACAAAGGGATCGCTGCGGTGCCGCTGACAGATCAGGTGACGGGGAGTGTTCGTGTGGCACTCGAAACACTGCTTGGCGCGGTTGGACTGTTGCTGCTGATCGCCTGCGCCAACGTAGCGAACCTGCTGCTAGGCCGCGCCGCAGCCCGCCAGAAAGAAATGGCCGTACGGATTGCGCTGGGCGCAAGCCGTGGGCGCCTGGCACAGCAGCTTCTAACTGAGAGCCTGTTGCTGGCGAGCTTCGGCGGCATTGCGGGTTTCGTTTTGGCGTTTGCTGCTATTGCGGCTTTAACTCCGGTGTTGCCTGCCGACCTGTCACGCGCCGCGGGGATTGCGGTAGACACGCGAATGCTGATTTTTACCGGCGTGATTTCGCTGGTGACCGGAATCCTCTTCGGACTGGGTCCGTTGTTCGCAACTTGGCGCGAGAACGCGGGGGAATCGCTTAAGCAGAACAATCGGTTTGCGAGTGGAATTCAAACCCGTTTGCGGAGCGGACTGGCGGTGGCACAGATCGCGGTCGCGATCATTCTTCTGATCGGCGCCGGGCTGATGGCGAAGAGTTTTTGGGCGCTGATGCGCGTAGCGCCTGGGTTTCGTTCGGAGAACATCCTGACGGCGCGCTTGTCGCTGCCTGGCTCTCGCTATCCTGACAATCGGAGGATCGCGGCATTGGAAGGGGAAGTGCTGGAGAGGTTGCACGGAAGACCTGACGTTCAGTCCGCAGGGTTCGCGACGTACGTACCGTTAAGCGGTTTCGACAACGACTGGGCGTTCTTGATCGAAGGCCGTCCACCGTTGCCGGTGGGGACGCACAACGTGGCAAAGTACCGCCCGGTGAGCGCGGGCTATTTTGAAACGATCGGGATTCCATTGCTACGAGGACGATCGTTCACGTCGGCGGATACGGCAGAAGCTCCGTGGGTCGCCGTGATCAACGACTCAATGGCGCGCGAGTATTGGCCATCGGAAAACCCGATCGGCCAGCGGCTACAGATTCCCGGATGGCCGACATGGCGGACGGTGATCGGAGTGGTAGGCGATGTGCTGCACGAGGGCCTGGACGGTGCGGCGAAGGCAGAGATGTATCTTCCGGTTGACCAGGCGTTGAACATAGAGAGCGACCCAACCATTGTGGTACGAACAGAAATCCCTGCCGGCGCCGCGGTCGGTGAGTTACGCGCAGCGGTGTCCGCCATCGATTCCGCCATAGCCGTGGATCGGATCGAGACGATGCAGCAACTTGTATCAGAATCGGTGGCGCAGCCGCGTTTTCGAACCATGATCCTCGCGGCTTTCTCGCTGGTGGCACTGGTGATGGCATCAATTGGAATTTACGGGGTTATGAACTACCTTGTGATTCAGCGGACGCGTGAGTTCGGGATACGGCTGAGCCTGGGAGCAACTCCAACCGATGTTCTGCGGCTGGTACTTGTGCGCGCGGTGACGTTGATCAGCGCCGGTACGTGTTTGGGGCTGGCGGGGTCTGTCTTGCTGGTGCAACTGATCACGAAGTTGCTTTTTGGAACGGCTCCGCTGGACCCGCTTACGTTCGCGGCGGTTCCAGTATTACTCGCAGCAGTGGCGCTGGTAGCGAGTTACATTCCCGCACGGCGGGCGACGCGGATCGATCCGATTGTGGCGTTGCGATGCGAGTGAGCGAGCTCCCCTCTGCGGCGGCTAAGGACCGACGATCTTGGAGAGGTGTGCTTTTCGCGACGATCAGCGATTCAGGCCGCACGGCGCGATCCCAGTACGCTGAACCTGGTCGCTAGCTGGCTCATTCAGGTCGATTACCGGTTCACGCACTCGAGCACTGCTATTGCGAGGCCGCCGAGCGTTTATCGGCGCGCGCGGAAGAAGCCGGTGAGATTGCCGAAAACTATTGGATGGCTCTCACCCGAGATGTGCCTTTCTCCGAATACGAATCAAACCCGCTTACAGTTGCGCAAGAGTCAGGGTTATTAAATACGGCCAGCCACTCCGATACCGCATCTCCGGGAGTGAGTCCCCCAAGAGAGAAGGTAAAGAAGACTCCGTCGCTATTCCTGAAAAGGACAGACCCAGCGGATGGCACGAGAGAGCCGGTCGCCCATAATCTTCACGGGGCTCGTAGTGATTTTGGGATTACCGTTCTCGCCGCTCTGTCCCGACGAATTCGAGGCGCTTGCGGCCAGGATAATCGCGCTCCCTGCGAATACTATCAACGATTGAGGGAGCAAAGGGAAGGCGAGCGTCGTGGCGCTGGCTTTCAATTGCCACGAGGCTGCCTTGCTGATTGTTACCGCACTCGCTTGGTTTCTCTTCTCGCGGCGTGCGCCCCGCAATTCAGCCGGACCAAATCGAGTCGTTGGCGGTGCTGCCGCTCGAAAACCTGTCAGGGGATTCGTCACAAGACTACTTCACCGACGGCATGACGGAAGCGCTGATTGCCGAGCTTTCCAAAGTCGGGGCGCTGCGCGTAATCTCGCGAACCTCGGTGATGAAATACAAGGGATCGCGCAAGCTGTTGCCCGAGATTGCCCGGGAGTTGGATGTGGACGTCATAGTTGAAGGCTCAGTGATTCGTTCTGGAGAGCGGGTGCGGATTACGGCGCAGTTGATACAAGCTGCGACGGACATCCACCTGTGGGCGGAGAACTATGAGCGGAATGCCGGCGATATCCTTACGCTACAGAAAGAGGTCGCGCGTGTGATTGCCCGAGAGATTAAGATCAAGGTAACACCGCAGGAACAGGCGCGCCTGTCGAAAACCCGCCCGGTCAATCCGGAGGCATATGATCTTTTTCTGCGCGGAGTTTTTCATTCCCATCGCTTCGATAAAGCGGACAACCAGACAGGCATCGAGATGCTGGATCGCGCGGTCGCTCTGGACCCGAGCTTCGCGGCCGGCCATGCGGCCCTGGCCAATGCCTGCGTGTTCAGACTCTTCTATGTGGCGCCGGAAGAGCAGGAGCAACTGGAGGAGAAAGCATACGTGGAGCTGGAAAAAGCACACTCCTCAGACCCGGATTTAGCGGAGATCTATCTCGCTCGTGGCAAGCTCCTATGGACGCGCGCGAAGGGCTTCCCGCACGAAAGAGCGATTCAGGAATATCGCCGCGCACTGGAGCTGAACCCGAACCTGGAGGATGCGCTTAACCAACTAGCGCTTGTGCACAGTCACATTGGACTCTTTGATGAGGCGCTCCAGGAGACGCAAAGAATGGCGGCGATTAACCGGAATCTCGATGCGCTGCGCCGGCACTTCGGGAACGTGTTCCTCTGGCAAGGGAAATATGAACAGGCGCTCACCTCTTGGCTGCTTGTCGAGCGGGCGGGCCTTCCTTCCTATACGGGCGCGCACATTGCATGGGCCTTATTCCAGCTCGGAAGGAAAGACGAGGCTGCGGCCAAGCTGGAAGAATTCCTGAAGCTTGATCCAACTGACACGGGCGGCAACCTTTCTGGTATGCAGGCAATGCTTTTCGCCGCCGCTGGCGAGAAACGCAAGGCGAAAGAAAAGATTAAACACGCGCTGGAAAGAAGGAATTCGGACACTTCCATCATACGCCTACTTCGTCGCATGTGCTTACGCGCTGATGAACGAGCCAGAGCCGTCAATCTATTGGTTGGAGCAGGCGGCGGACACCGGGTTCCCGTGTTACCCATTGTTTGAGAGGGACCCCAACCTTGACCCCATCGGCAAGGCCCCGCACTTCATCGCCCTAACGACGAGGCTGAAGGCCCAATGGGAAGACTACGGAGCGAGATTTGTAATGGCGGGGCTGCTAATCAAAGAGCTGATCGTCAGAGGAGACCTGCAAAGATGCCTGGTCGTGTGTCCTGGTAGTCTTGCCGAGCAGTGGCAAGATGAGTTGAACATGCGCTTCCAGCTCCCTTTTGACATTCTCACGAATGACAAGTTGGAGGCTGCGCGCACAGGCAACTGGTTCCTGGAAAACACCCTGGTTATCGCCAGACTCGACAAACTGTCGCGCGACGAAGATGTCCAGCTAAAACCCAAGGCGCCAGAATGCCGGTGGGATTTGATCGTGTGCGATGAAGCACACAAGATGTCCAGCTCGTTATTCGGGAATGAAATCAAATGCAGAGGATTGTATCCGAAACGCTCAGTCGCAGAACTTGGAGTAACCGTGCACATTGTTCCTGAGCGTTTCGGATACAATCCTCTGCATTATCTTGCATTCGGGTTTCACTAACTCTTTTCTGTGTTCACTCATGAAAGCGTCAGGATAAATTCTTTCTCTAATTCCTTGAAATACTTTCAGACCTTTTTCATTTAATAGTGAATTAAGAAGAGTGGCAACTGAAGCTCAGGTTTGCCCGCAGCTTTTTGTGGTTTACGGAGACACCGCTTTTATTGGTTACCCTGCAAATTCTGCGCCCATCATCTTAAGGGTATAGACTATCAGTTGGCCTTTCTCGTCCAAGTAAAACTGCATTATCAAATTGTTATGATATTGCGAATATTTGAATTGTCGCCCCAAGATTCAGCGTCTATTCAATTAGGGCGTCAGTTTCTGCCATTTAGGCGTGGGCCCCTCATGTCGCCCGGATTATCGCTTTTTTACGATACTGCCGGATCCCGACTAACGTGACATTGATCTTTCATCATGATATAGACCGCCTCGTATCGTAATCCCGCGAGGTGTCCAAACCGACATGAAATCCTTTCGCCTCAAGCTTGAGCAGATAGACTCCGGCAATGGGCGGCTTCGGCTCTGGGATACAGACTTTCCCTCAAATAACGCCCAGCCAATTGCCGATGGGACCTTCACCCTCGATCCCCTGATTAATCGACAGCGGGCCGGTGACGCGACTCGCGTCGAAATGTTGAGCTTTGTTCAGGGCGATTCAAACTCGTATCCCGGACGCTTCGAAGCTATTGGGGATACTTTGCGAACGCTTATCAAACCGTCCGGGGTGTTAGACCGATGGCTTGAATTGCGGGAACCCGGGACGAGGACCTACTTTGAAACCGGCTCTATAGAGGATGAGGTCGAACCAAAACTTGCCGACCTGCCATGGGAATATCTGGCGAGGGTGGAAGGCGGGGTAGTGGAGGATCGCTATTTTGCGGATACTGAACAAATACTGATTCGAGTTCACAAGGGAACTGCTCCCGTTCACGATGTTCGTCTGGTGAAGGGTCTTATAATAACCGGCGAGCCGCTTGACTGGGAAAAATACATTTTCCCAACAGAAGACGTGAGCTCGGTTGCCCGAGCTTTTCAGAAATGTAAGCACTGTTCGCATCTCGAACTGCTCGAGACTCCTACGCTGGAGCAGTTGGAGACTCGATTGGATCAACTCAAACCGGAGTTTATTCATTTCTCGGGACACGGTGAGCTTTCTCCCCAATCCAACCTGCCGTCGCTGAGGATAAGCGTCCCCGGGAACCCCTGGTGGTGGGATACAAACAAGATTTCGAACACCTTCCGTCTTCCGGCGCGAGTTCCCAGGCTGGTGGTACTCAATGCATGCGATACAGGACAGTCCGGCGGTGACCTCTATTCTGTAATGAGAGTTCTGCAGCGCCGAGGCGCAGTTGCAGTAGTGGGCACTCAGGCGGCAATCGGACAAGATGCTACTCAAGTGTTTTCGCGAGTGTTTTATCAAGAACTCTCCGCCGGCCACACCGTGGACGTAGCAATGGCGGCGGCACGACTGAAGTTAGGCGGCACTGACAACGGCGATTGGTGGTCGCGAAGAGATTGGGGTCTTTATGTCCTTAGCATGTCTACACCAGCAGATCAGTTGTGGAAAACGACCGAACCCTCAGAAAGGGCGATGGGCTGTGCGACGTTGAAGGAATTCTATCGAGAAGAAGGAAATACAGCCCCTTTCGTGGCGCTGGGCGCAAGCGAAGCCAGGCGCGAATTCGTCACGGCATTGCAGAGCTCGAACTCTATCGTTGTCAAGGGGCCTGAAGGATGCGGAAAAACGTGGCTAGTGCGTCGCTCGCTTCGCGATGCGGTATCGTTCGGTTACCGCGTCCAGTATGTTTCGTTGGACTCCCTCGGTTCTGACGCGAATTTTGTGGAATTACTCAAGGCCATACGAGAAGGCGATCTGGCCGAGCAGAAGAGAGGCTCTCACATACACGAACCGCTTCCCGAAGAACCTTTCGCAGGGTTCTATTCAGCTATCAAAGATTTGAACCGCGAACAAATTGCAAATTTACCCGAGGCGGAAATCAAGCGGATCTGTGAGAGCTTCGAGAGCGGCCTTGAGGAAGCGGCAAAAGGCGCACCGCTTACTATCGTATTGGATCAGTTTTCCCGGCGAAAGGCCGCCACTCCAGTCTCTTTTTCGCCGGCTGAATTTACCAAGGATGGTGTGAAAGATATCTGGAAACACATCGCCGGCGGCCAATTAAAGAACGTTCAGCTATTGATTGCCGTCATTGTAGATAAGGATCTTGATTTAGACGAGTACAGCAAATACCACCTTGACGCTCTTCAGGTAAAGCCGATAGAGCTCTCCGCATTTCGGAGTCAGGAATTCGGCAAATTGTTTTTTGAGTTCTTCCGATTTGCGAGGACTATTCAGGGGCAACAAGGTAGTCCACTGGATCTCAACCTGGTTCGTCAAGTATTTTGGGGGACGTTGGTTCCAGCGACAGGCTGGAGAGCACGTGTGTTCGAAAGGATTCGCCTGAACCTCGAATGAAAAGCCTGTTGGAACATCTATCAAAGGAACAGCGTCAGGGGATCGAAAACCTCCTGAATGAGCATCCTTTTCTAGGTAAGCTGTTTGAGAGCAAAATAGACCCGTTAATCTCTCGCGCCCTCCAGATTCTCAGTCTGGCACCCCGTTTTGACTTCGAGTTTTACAAGGGTGTGTTGCTGAATCGAGAGAATGGTCTGCCCTCTTTTGAGCAGGTGTTGAAAAATCCCGACGTCGAAAGAGTCCCGCGACAGGAGAACCAATATTGGATACGCGAGTCCGCAGAGTGGCAGTGGCTTGCGGAGTGGCGGGAAAGGTCCGACGAGCGCGCGTCCTGGACTCGGGAGATGGCCACCTGGCTTCGCCTGCACCGCCGCGAACCAGCCGCGGTCTTGGCTCTATATCTCTCGTGCGACTTACGTGAAGCTCTCGCCTTCCTGAAGGAGGAGTACCAGAAAGCAGATGACACGAATGACCTTCCTCTTTGTCACGCACTTGTAGAACAGGTCCACTCGAATCTATCGCAGATCCCTCACGCTGATCAGGAGCCGTTTCTTGAGATTATTGCTCGCTACCGTGCGCGTATACTTTTCCAACAGGATTTTCATCGAAGTGTTCAATACTTTCCGCGTGACGAAGCCGAACAGGCCTTGAGAGATATCATCGCAGGGAAAGACGGGAAATGGATTCTGCAACTACACGCGCAAGGCGGTATGGGAAAGACGTTGTTCGTCCAGCGCATGATTTCTCACCAACTGCTCAAACAGGAGCCTTATCCGCTCGTTGCTCGCCTCGATTTGGATTTTTTGTCGGTGCCTTCCCTAAGCGCTGCCCCGTGGCTCATCTCAATTGAAATTGCCCGTCAACTTGACGAACAGTTGCCCCGGCCACTGTTCACAGAGAGGCAAGGGTTACAGGCGGATATCGAGCCGTTTAAAGATCTCTTGTATGGCTCGCGTTCGGGACAGCGCAGTCAACGATCAGACAGTGAGTTGCTTCAGCTGCGTCAAAAAGCGCGGGAACACTCTTCCTACTGGCCGCGTTTCCGGAACCGGTGTGCGGACTTGCCCAAGAATCGTCCGCTGCTGGTGTTTATAGACACTCTTGAGGAGGCATCCCTACAGGCTCCCGTTCCGCTTCGAAAGCTGCTCGAACGGTTTGAGGAGCTCCATAGCGCCGTCTCTCAACTGCGACTGGTACTGTCGGGACGATTCGAGCTCGGTCGTGAGCACCTTGCGGTTGAGTACGACAATAAGCTGCGTGAAAAGGAAAGAGTTGTTTTGCTCAGTCCTCTGAGAGGCCTGGCGGGAGAGAACTTTGTCCGCGATTTAGCTCCGGGGATCCCGTCAAAGTCAGTAGAAACCATCGTTCGGATCGGCGACGGAAACCCCTTCAAGATGTCGATGCTTTGCGAGCTCAAAAAAGTCGATCCCGAGCTCAACATAGACGAGCTGAACAAGGAAGAGATCGACCTCGCTTACTTGATCAAGAGGATTGTTGAACGGATTCCTGCCGATCAAGAGCTTGGTCTGCGCTGGCTATTGCGCTACGGCGCTATACCACGACGGTTGACATTTGGTTTTGTTCGCGACGTCCTGCAGCCTCTGTTGATTCGTGCTTTAAAGGGTGACATAGAAGCGGCAAAGGAAGATATTCCATCGGAAAAAGAACGTAAGGTCTGGCTGCAGGACGCCAACGCGGTACTGTCTCCGCAAACACTGTGGGATCAGCTTTCAAAATATGCCGGTTCTCACGGGTGGATTACGCTGGACAGCCGAGATAATCAAATTGCGGTACTTCACGCGGATGTTCGCGGCCCTATGAGAGCGTTGCTTAGGGATCAGCCGATCTACACGCATTTGAACAAAGCCGCCGCGGATCATTTTGGCTGGAAGTCCAAGGACGATCCCGAGCGTTGGCTGGAGTTCAAGACAATCGAGCTTTACCACCGCATACAGTTAGGTGAAGGCGATCTGGTCGAGATGACGAAGGAGGCATTCGAGGAACGCCCAGAGACTCGACATGCGGGTTTACGTCTCGAGTTCGCACGCGAAGTACTGAAGCCTGAGGGTGATTTTAGTGACGCGCCGGACGGGGTGAAAGCGTGGGTAAGTTTCGAAGAGGCGGACGCGCTTGCGATAACCGGTGGCTTTCGCTATATGCCGTTTGGTGAACGCCGGAATGAGATTCTATCAAGCCTCAAGTCAGCTAATAAACTGGCGCGGAAAGCAAATTTTGAATTGCCGTCATTCGTACTCACCTGGAGGGAATCTCTGGAATCTGCTGCCCCCAGATGGGCGTTCGCGGTATTCGAGTTCTTTGTTCGCCCTCGTGAATACCGCGCCCGTTATTGGCTTCTGCTGTTGGACATGTATGGACAGTCCATTGTCCCGCGATGGGTTATTACTGTTTTGTCGATCCTCTCAGAGTTCCGGTCGAGAATAGAATCCTCGCGAATTCCTCAATGGGTGTTGAGGGAGCGATATGCTGCGTCGCTGATCAAGAGAGGCAATCATCGCAGCGCCGAATCACTATTGTCGGGGATCTTATCGGATGTGGTTGACAAATCCGAGTTGGATAGGGTCCGGAGAAGACTCATTCGGAGTCAGCTCCAGTCGATGGAACTAAAAGAGGCTGAACAAGAAATACCACGCTACGCAGAGGAACCCGACCAGAGACCGGATCGAACGATGTTGATGGCGGAACTCCACTTCCTGCGTCGGGACGCCTGGTCGGCGTTAAAGTGTGCGGAGGAGCTACCTCGGGACTATCGATACCATCTCGTTCGCGGCAGGGCCTTTGGACAACTACTTCGGATTGGCGAGGCACAGGATTCCTTCTCGCAGGCTAAGCAAAACTGCGATGATCCGGTGCTTATCGATCAGATTCTGGTCGGCGAATTACAGTTCAGGCTCTTCGAAGCGGGGATGGATACGCCTCCGCTGACTCGCACGAGTCTTGATCCGACTGCATCCAGCTTGTGGCGTATGGAGCTTGAACTGCTCCGCGCCTACCAGATGAAAAAGGATTCGCATATTGTCAGCGGAATCCTCACCCAGCTAGCGCAGGATCGATTCCCGCCAACTGTTCGCGCGCGAGCTCTTCTAGCGGGAATCTTCTGGAAAGTTTTCGAGAAGACACAGGCACAAAATCTCGGAAAGATCTTAAACGATATCGAACCGGTAGCTGCGGCGCTGAATCTCTTACACCCACCGGTATTGTTAGGAGAACCCATCGATCTGGAATGGTCCGCCAGATCCGCAATACTAAACAACTTCGTTGTGTGGGGTTTTTTCCATAAGGGCTTCGAAGGGGTTCACTGGTTGTTGTACTCCGGCCTGCTTCGAATGCTAAAACTGGAAAACAGAAAGAAGAAGGCCCTGGCCCGGATTAAGCTCAATGACCCGTCTTCATTGTTTGAACTGGCGCAGCTGCGCCAGCGAAAGCTTCTTGAAATGGAGGCGGGTGCTGACCCCGTAGAGATGTGGAGCGGTCTTGCTGCGGAGCCGGGACTGCATGCCGCTGCCCTCATCGAGAACGCCGAGCGTGCTCGTCTCGCGGGCGACAATAGGGACGCAGAGCTTAGCCTCAACGCAGCGCACGGTGTCATCGAGGAGTGTAATCTGGATCCGCTGTTCGGATTGCGCTGGCGCACGGTAGCCGAGCGAATTGAGGGCTACAAAGGGCCCCTTAAGGCAGGACCGCCTGTCTCGGAACCTCTATCTTGTGAGGATGTCGTACCTCCATCGCCAGTGACGTACGATGACCAGCCGGCATTAAATTGCTTCAGTTTTTCGTGTGTTTCTGGACGGCTGCTAGTTGAAGAAAGCGGACAAGCTGAGGTCAAACGCGTTGTATCGACAACTGAGAACGAATCGCTCAACATTCTGGTGACGTCTCTCAGGGAGCGCTCTCCACAACGTCTCACCTACTTGATGATGGAGAGGCTGAAAACAGTGGTCGAGGAGTTGCGGGAACCTTTCATCGATAGTCCAAACTCACCGCTCGGTTCGAGTGCCGAACAGAATGTGTTCATAGCTCTCAAAGATAGCCCTCTCATAGCGACGCCATGGGAATATGCGCTTCCACATAACATCACGCTAGTGAGGATCAGAGATAAAATCGGCCAGTCACTGAACGAAATGTGCAATCGCGCCGGACCAAACAGGTGTGTCTACAATCACTCGCAGCTAACTAAATCCGCAGAAGCTGCAGACGTTGCAATGAGCGTCCTGGTTCTCGGAGCAAGAGGATCGGAACCAAATTATCGTGGCTATGCCGAAGGGTATGCGCTGGATGTTGGCGAATATTATGAAGGTCGCGGTGCCAAATGCCGAGAAGGGTCTATCGAAGCGACACGTATTACCGAGTTTGGTAAGACATCAACGAGTCAAGTGAATGTCGTCCATATTGTGGGTTACTTCGCAGATGATGTTTACATCCATGAGCCGCAGTTAAGCGGGATGACTGCGGAGTTGTTGGGTCGATCGCTTCGCGCGATGGCCGGCAGGCAGACTCCACTTCCGCTCGTAATCCTGGATGTGCCGATGATTATGACGGATCGCTTTTCAGTGGCCGCCGAACAACTTTACGCTCGAAATCAGTTTGCTCAATTACTTGCGAACACCGGAACCGTTTCAGCCGTCCTCGGAACCGGCTTCTGTTCGCTATCCAGTTTGGGCGATGCAATCTTCGAGGCGGAGAGAATAATAGACATCCCGCGGATCGTGCGATATTCGCATTTTGAAACACTCCCGGATGCGGAAGCGATGTACTCTGCAGGCAGTCTTGAGACTTCTCTGGGCCCGATGGCACTAGCTCTGTTTATGGCCGACGAGCAACCCTATTACACATGATCACCATTCAGGCTTGATGATGGCATCTTTTCCCGACCGCAAGGTGAACGAGCTTCGGTTCAAGCTTCAAAGCCTGCCGAATGAGCTCAAGTCCTGGCGCGACCAGTCGGCCGCCAACCAGGCACTTGAGAAAAATCACTCCCAAATTAGTCGGCTGGCGTTTCGGGTTGAGGGATTACACGGAAAAGTCATCTCAGAATTCAAAGACCTCGAAAAGAACGGAAAGCTGCTTCTCTTCGCCGATAGTCTCGAGCGCAAGGCTCTTGCAGTACATATGGTCTGGGACTTCTTCAGATCAAAGTTTGCCCTGAGAGAGGTTGGTGCGTTCGCTCCCTATTTAGCGCTCGCCGACGCGTTCACGCGAGAATGCTATGTAGAACCGTTTCGAAAAATGAAGAACTTGCCTACCGGTGAGCTGTGCCCGGCCCCGCTCGTTACATTCGACAACGAGATCTCGCCGTGGGCCAAACCTCAAAATCTGAGTAAACCCGACCCGCAAGAGGGCGGCTTTCTCACGCCGCAGCAATTCAATGACGCGCTCAAGCAGCTTCCCGTCGCGTTGCTGGGCCTGCCGTGGTCATTTCTTTCATACCTGCCGCATATGTCGTTGCTTGCCCATGAGGTTGGCCACGCTATAGAACGTGATTGCGACCTCGAGAGCACGCTGGATCTGGCAGCTAACAACATGCCTCTCAGCGACGAAGGGCACCGCGCTGCGTGGCAGACCTGGCGCAAAGAAGTTTTCGCCGATTTGTATGGCGCTCTGATGGCAGGGCCGGCGTTCGTGTGGTCGCTCGCCGACTATCTGGCAAAGGATGAGCAGTCTATAACCGCCGAAAATCGGCCTCACTCGAATCAGAGTTGGACACAATACCCAACTACTTCGCTCAGAATCCTGCTGCTATGCCGTTTTCTTGAGAGTCACAATTTCGCCGCCGATGCAGCGTCAATACGATCACAGTGGAAAACAGACTATCCCGAGCACTCGCTCCCGGGCTTCGAGAAAGACTTTGATTCGGTAATCGACGCGCTCGCTTCTGCCGCTCGGTTTGCTGATTTGTCGGGCCTTGCTTTTCCGACTCCTGTGGCGCCGGCCATGACTTCTCCTGAGCGAAGAATCGCCGGTCTTTATAGCCGGGATATCGAACTGAGAGATAACGAGCCGCAACCAGCAAGAGCTTATGTCGCCGCCGCACGATTGTTGATGGATCAACAAACGGTTCGGCCTTTGGAAGAGGTCTGGAGGAAATTGGCACAACATCACTTGAGGTCGCGTCCGCCTTTTGTTGCCGGCGAGAATTTGCAGCAACCAGTGATCGAAGAGGATCGGGAACGCGCCGCTGGCGCAGAGGTCGCGGATATTTTGTTTAGAGATCTCTGAGGACTTTGTGTGTCTAAGGTTCGAAGAATAGATGACGGTTGTAGACTTCAATCGTTCATAGCATCAACACGCAGCTTCACAGCCGGATCTCCCAGGATTATGTAATTCCGCGCGTCATTACGTGCGACCCAACGATTCGCCAATATCAAATCCGAGACCTGTTCCGGAAACATCGTCTTTTCAAGCATCGAATCGGATAATTCCGCCGAGAGCACTGCCCACCGCAGGTTAAACTGATCGGACGCTTGACCGATACGCTCGCCTTTTAGGATTCGCACCATTACATCGCGAAACTCCTGGACTTGAGGAGCGCTTCGTCCGGCCATAAACGAATACGACCAGGCTCGGTCGATATGCGCGAGAACCGCGAGCGCACCCGACCGCAACATTGCTTGTGGAAGTCTTGCTACGAAAGACTCATCGGCGATCTTAACCGGCTTTCCATCCGTGCCCATCCTGTAGTTATCAAGCTTCGGGCAGCCGCCTCCGTAACAAGCAAAAAAGAAATGAATAAGCCCCTGGAGAGAGTTATCAGGTAAATCGCTCGCAGCAAATGTCATTTCGGGACTTACCGGGCCGCCCTCCCAGTTCTGACAGACGATCGCTCCCTGACGGTCTCGTTGTGATTCCACAGCTTCGACCGCTAAGCCATGTGATCCGGTAAAAAGCAGTGGCGGTAAGCCGCCGGGCAGGTTTCCCTGGAAAAGAGCTCGCAGGTTGTCCCTGGTCGCATCCTGTGCCAGCAACGGAACCAGTTTGAAACCCTGGCGCTCGCCGAGGGGCTTTGTCGAACCGGACCCGTGCACCATAGGTTGAGCCACAAGATTGTGCAAGAGTCCGGTGGGTCGATCGCCTGCATTCTTTGTGTTGAAGAACCCGACGATTTTCTTTTGAGTCAGCGTCGGTGCCGTTTCATAAGAGATGACGCCCTGGACATACGCTCGATAGTCATCCGGCGTGTCAAAGTGGAGGCGCCCTACACTCCAGTAGGTGTCCAACAGATATTGAAAGTCGAATGGGATCTCTTCTGGAGAAGCGGCGATTAGCAGGTACAACGGAACGCCCAACGCAGGGTCTACAATTGAGAACCCGACATTGAATCGGCTCAACCAGCTTCGAACAGTATCTCCGGTTTGGAAGCCGGAGGGACCTTCGAACACCTTAAACAGTGATTCCTCTCGCACCTGTTGACGTCGATGCTCAATTAAAGGTTGCAGCGCTTCTCGGATCGCGGGATCCGCTTTCGAAGGGAAGATAATCCCCCATCCGGCTTCTGCAAGGTTGTTTGGATCGACGTCTGCGATTGCCAGGAAGCGTGAATCGGCCTCGGCACCGCGGAGCATCACCTCCTGCTCAGGTACATCGATATTCTCGAGTGCCCGCTTGTCGAGGTCCGGCAGAAGCTGTCCGCTCCGCTCCCACACGCCCATCGGAATGGGCATCTCTTCAGCGCTTACTGGCTGAAAGTCTGGCGATTGGATTACTGGCTCCATATGTCTCAACAAATACGAGCTGGATCACACAAGCGCGGCCTGCCAAATCGCGTGTGCTACTTCAGGCCCGTCGATCGCTGAATGCCCTGCAATAAAAGAACTGCCCTCGAGATTGTAAATGCCTCCCTCCTGAAACGAATAATCTTCGGTGGAGACTCGCATCGGCTGATCTTGTGCGTCGGTCATTCCTTGCATTCCAAAAGTACCGATGCCACCGAATGGAGGCAACACCGCCGCAAAGTCAATCTGCAAGGCCAAACCTACGGCGATCGGATATGCCACGCCGACTGCGCTATCGTGCCTGGAGCGTGTGGTCACCACCGGCCCCCGGACCGCTGGTCGTCTGATCATGCTCCGAAAATAGCCGGTGTCTTGAGTTTTTAGGATGCTGTCTGCATATGCCCAAAGAGACACCGCGCCCTGCACCAAAACGAGCGAATCGACGGTTCTTGGGAGCGGATCAGTTCCACCCTCGCCTCCCAAAATCGAGGAAACGACGATGCATCCAAAGCTGTGACCCATGAGATGGAAGCGAGTATGAGGGAGAGCATTTTGCAACCGGGCCACAAAATTATGCATCCCCTTTTCGCCTATACTTCGTGCTCTTGATTTCATCTTCCAAAACGAGAGTTGCCGCAAGGGCGATAGCAAGCCTCCCCCGATGGGCGAGTCTCCAAATGCCTGACCGGCCTCCTCAGCAGCCTCGAAGGCTGCAAGAGGGTCAAAAGGCACGCCGTCGCTATCAGGCGGGCTGTCCAGCCCGCCGCTTTTATATCCCAGAGTCTGAGCGAGCTCACGATAGTTCTTCGCGAGCTCGGGAGGCATCGTTACTGCTCCCGCATTAACTCGGTTCTGTTCGAAAATAGCCTCAATTAGCTCGCGCACCTTGGGTGAATCGTCTCCCAGCGCTTCAATGTACTCCTCCATCAGCTGTTGCTGAGGCAATGTCTCGGCGGCGAAAGCATTTCCGCCGAGAGTCTCCTCACCAAAAGGCTGGCTGGGCCAATGAAGCCCAATCCAGAGAGGCCTGAACGGATTTCCGAGCCTCCCCATATCATTCTCCAATTTGAGCATCGCCCCGATCCAACGGTTATATTGATCGACTGCCGACGGAACATCGCCCTTCCATCCATGGCTGAACAAGAATACATTGGTGGGCTGCTTTGTTGCAGCGTCAGCCAGCACCCTCTCACTCATCTTGTCATTCAGTCCCTCCTCGTCATCGCGTTCAACGCCTTTCTTGTCGAATGCAATTAAGGCATAGGTTGAATCCGTATCTGGTATCTTAATTGTGGGCATGGCATCACTCCCTGGGATGTTGGTTACTGATAGTAGCTGCTCGGCTGTAGGCAACCCTGCAGCGAGGGCAACCATTGGTGAGGAGTTAAAGCCAGTGCAACGACGCATTGAGAAGAATCACAATCTGGTCGCTGAACTAGTCAACAGGCTGTAGTTATATTACAACCGTCCGGACCTGGCATCTTACTCCGAGTTTGCTTTTAACGCTACCCGACGAATTAATTGACGAAAAACGAAGTTACCGTAGCGTTGGCAGCATTATTTGCCTCCCTAAACAACCAGACGAAATATTTTCTCTGGTTGATTCCCGTAATTGAGTGGAATAACGGCGGGGATGTCGGTGATCGCAATAAAGATTTTAGGCATTGCCTGTCTTGCCCCCACTGAAGTCAGGCAATGCCAAAGTGGTAGGAAGGCGAATTGTACTTTCGCCAGAATCAGCCAATGACTTGAAGTCTGCGAGTTCATAAATCCGCACGAAATGCTCTAGATCCCAGACAAGTTTTCCCCAACCGTGCTGGATATTCAAATTGGTCAGACAATAATCACAACAACTCCAGAGCATGAGTTTTGGATACCGGGCACTGGATGCGTTAGAGCGCGTAATCTTGTCCGTGGTAGTCCGCTTTTCACGAAAGACGATCAACCTGTTTATATAGAGTCGATTCAGCAACGAGAAGGTTCGTTCACAGTCTATAACCTGGAGGTTGAAAGATTACATAACTACCTCGTTTCTGAACTTGGTATTCTGGTTCATAATGCGAATTATCGGGCGAGAAAAATAGCTCACCAGCCTCCTCCACGTCGTTTACGCGAACCTCAATTACATCATGATTTACCGCAGGCGCCGAGGTTCCAACAAACATTTGAAGATTTAGGCATTGATATTCATGACCCCGCGTTTACCCGTTGGATGGAGGGGGCTAATCATCGTCAATGGTCATTCGAGTTTAACCAAGAATGGGATCGGTTTTTTTAGTCAATTTCCGAAGCCGTCTAAGCAACAAGTTCTTGATTTTATGAACAAGTTGAGAAATGATCCGCGCTTTCAATAAGATGAAACCAATGCAATTCTACAGTGTATCTCACAATTCTTTTGTGAATGAGGGCTTTCCCTGGATAAATCGCGTGACCTCGGGTCTGTTTAATGAGGCACAGTGTCCGATCTGTGGCAGACGACCTAGGGTTCCAAGTGGAGGGGATATCGAGGCCACACTTGAACCGCGACTGGGAAGCGGATGGCCTGATGTCTTGGGTTGTGGAGCGTATCCGTTTTTTATCGTGTCGCCTCGAGTGATTGACGCTTGGCGCGAAGAGAGAATCGGCGAGTTCCCTCACCATAAAGTTACGATCGTAGGGCCCCTGCCGAAGCGGCTGGTCTACAAAAATCAGCCGGACTACTGTTGGTTAGATGGGGCTAAAATGCAGGGGGCGCTCTTTGATTACAACATGAGCGGGTTTGTTGGGCTCTACTTTTGTAAAGGGTGTGGCGCTGCGGAGTTTGATGTGTCGGCTACTTACGATCGACAGCATTCTCGGAAATACCCATACGCTTTCACCACAGGCAGTTGGCATGCAGCAAACGTCTTCACCACGGATCTGTCCCCGACCTTGTTCTTCTGTACCGAAGCGTTGCTTCAATGCGCCCGACAGCATCGACTTACCAACTTCAGATTCCTAGATGTAGAAGACGGTGGCGCCCCCGGCAACACCGGTATTGAATACTTAGAGCATTAAGTAGTTAGAACTTAGTCAGGCTTTTTTCTGAAAGTCTTAGAGGCGACGCGAGGCCCATTTAATTCTATTCGGAGAGCGGAACAACCTAAGCTCTAGCCAAGGTTAGTGGTACGCTCTTCAATAAAGCCGGGTGAACGCAAGATTATGCAGAGGATTGTATAGGAAACGCTCAGTCGCAGAACTTGGAGTAACCGTGCACATTGTTCCTGAGCGTTTCGGATACAATCCTCTGCATTATCTTGCATTCGGGTTCGTTCAGTTTACCCCAACTCGAATGTAGCGTCCGCAGCGACGATATGACGAGATGGTTCTATCCGAGACTCCGGGGACCAGTTAGAGTGCGTAATGCCTCCAATTGCATTGCTCCGATGAAGTCAATTACTGTGAAACACCCTAGCTATCAACGCGAAAGGCTATTTGGAAGTCTCTGGCTGATTCACGACTGAGGTTTTGTTAGAACCACGATCCACCATCGGCCTCTGACGGTAGTAAGGGGAATGTAAGTCCTTAACTCGCCGGTGTGAGCATCTACTTGGTCTGTTACTGGATCTCCCAGGACTTCCTGATGTACCCCCCCTTCCTTTGGTACATATATGATCTGCCCCTGTTGACCCCTTATAGTGGTATCGTGGACCTCACCGCTTTCCTTCGCGACAATTACGCCTTGAACCGTCGCAGGCAATTTTACTCGTCCACTCTCTATGTGGTCATAGAGATATTTCTCCGTGTTCAGGTTTTCGATACCGATGGCAACAGCCTTAGTGAAGTCAAGCACTCTATTTCGTTGGAAGATCGCCTCTCTCTCTGCATTTAATGCTCTATTACGCTCTAGCGTCATAGTGATCGCGAAAGTCAAGAGCACTAGAAGGAGCACCGCGAGTAGCGCGAATGTTACCTTGTGACGCACCACCAACTTGCGAAATTGATAGATCGCACTCGGTTGACGGGCGGCTATCGGTTGATTATTCAAGTAACGCCTTAGATCCTCAGCCATTCCTGTTACGTTCTGGTACCGACGTTCGGGAGCTTTCTCCAGCGCTTTTAGTACTATCGTCTCAACGTCTCTGTCTATATGGCTGATCTTCTTTCCAAAACTCCTACCTACTTCGCTCAACACTCTAGCTGGCGATCTTGGTACTTCATTGCAGATTATGTGAATTCCGTGCAACAGGGAAGATCGCGAAACATCGTAAGGCAGCTGCTCCAGCAGCATCTCATATAGAATCACCCCAAGGGAGTACACATCACTGCGAACATCTATTTCCCCTGAATGCCCGACGTGCTCCGGGCTCATATAAGGAAGTGTACCCTTTATCTGACCAACTTCACTTAGCCCGGTGGTTGCGTTTGAATCAGGGTCCGTGATCCTTGCCAGTCCGAAGTCTAAGACTTTGACCTCAGCTCTGCTCATCGTTAAGTTGCTCGCAATCTGACTTTCAGCGTTGTCTATTACTAGGATGTTGGAGGGTTTCAAATCACGATGGATCACTCCACGTTGATGGGCATATTCGATAGCTTCGCAAACCTTGAGAAATAGCTCTAATCGCTGCTTGAGATCGCACGCAGGCTGAAAGCCGTTAAGCCTGCGGCCTGCGATGTGTTCCATTAGGCCAACTCCTCGCACCAACTCCATCGCAAAAAAGGGCTGCCCATCTTTTGTCAGGCCGGATTCATAGATGATCCCAATACCGGGGTGCTTCAGGCGTGCCAGTGCCTGAGCTTCACGTTGAAATAGCTTTATTTGATAGTCATCTCGGCAAGTTACCGGACGAACAACTTTCAGGGCCACCAGACGCCTAGGATTCAGTTGTTGAGCTTCATAAACTACGCCCATGCCGCCTTCGCCCATCTTGCGGATGATATGGTAATCACCGATTACGGGATGACCTTTAGGGGACGACCGGCTAGAGGAAGTTGCTTTTCCAGTACCTGCGATCTCGGTTTGGCCACGGCTGTTAGTTCGATCGTGGTTTCCGCTTCGTTGCGGACTGACGCCATCAGGTGGCATCAACATAGTGATCGAAACATCAGTAGACTCAAACCGCGCAGTCGCCAATTGCTCCGATTCACTTCCAGGCTCGACGATAGCCCGCGCCAAAGCTTCTATGTCCTCAGTTCCTTTGTTTTGGGCCCACGTCATCTCTATCGCATTTGGATTTGAATGTGACTCGTAAGGAACTAAATCGTGCGATGGTTGCTCATCGAGTTTTGCGGTCGGCCATTTTGAAAGTCTCATGGTCGTGGCTCCTTTGTCGCAGCCTTTCAATCGGGGCGATAAGGGGAGGATCAAACGCCTGGTGACGGCTAAGCATCAGAGCGCCGTGCCTTTTTCTTCTCGCTAGTATATGACGAAATCTTCTGCCAAAACGATGCTTCGCTCGATGACGGCGACACGCTGAGATTGCTTTTCGGTGTTGACGCTCGTCGCTCCGATTTGACGGTTATGACAAGAACTAGACAAAAAAATAAGCCAAAACAGGACGCGCAGAGAGGACTTTAAGATTGCGGTTCGTTCAGCGGCCTTGTCTTCCTCTCAGCGACGCTACTGCCGCTTTGGTCCAGCTTGCTTGACCTTGATCCATGAGGCGTTCTTGCGGGCTGAATTTAACCCGGCAGTCTTAGCTCTGCTCGCGATGGTGGACAGGAGGGGGACGGGGGGAGAGGCCGGATTCTTCACACTTCGGTCACGCGGGTGTCACAGACGAATTCCCGCGAAGAAGCACTCGAACTCCTGCAGCAACGAGCGCCAACCGTTTTCGGCTTGTTGACCACCAGCTGAGATCTGAGCTTTTCCCCGAAGACAACTTTAAGCAGCTCCCTTGGGGGTCGAGGGCTGAGAGATTCACGGACAGATTTCGACGGATGGTCCTACTAATACACCTAAAATAAGTCGCCAAGTAATAGTTAATCTTCCGAACCTTCGAATCGAGCGAGATGGGGTGACGGGGAAGAGGCCAAATCCGTCACGCTTCGGTCACGCGGGTGTCACACTTACGCGATTGTGTTGAATGAAAGCGTGTCGGGTCTACAAGTTGTGGAATTGAGTCCAGATAAGGAAAGAGCTTCAATTGTTCTAACAATTGGTTTGGTTACCAGCATTTCAACTACTCGCCTCCAAGAACGAGTGTATATGGTAGCATGCGGCCGGAATGATGTACTTTGCAAGTTTGGATGCTCGATTTCGTGGGCTCATTATCTCCCCACTACTCAAAATATTTGTGACTTGACATACTGTGAGGTGACGCGTATCATCGGCCACGCTTCCAACGTCACTGGGTGCGGAGGCCGTCGAAAACGGCAAGCGAGCGTGATGCGCTCAAGCCGCTTACGCACAATGTCTCGCCTGCTGCTTTCCCGAAGCATCGAACAAGCCAACAACCGAATACTCGCCGATGGGCACAAGGCAGTTCACTCACTTGCTTGCCCCGAGAAAACCGTCCCTGCGCATCATTGGGTCCTTAGTCCGACTTCATTGGGTAACCTCTGTCGCCTATTCCAATGCGCTTTTCTCTCTTCAGTAACAGACTGAGAACGCAGATTGTGCTTGACGGAAGCATACCGCGCCTGGACTTATCAGTTGCCGTAAGGGGCGTCCGAAAAATGGCGTCCCAACGCGAGGCTGCTGTTGTGAACTTCGAAGACACCCCGCCTCAAACGTTCAACACAATTGTGACGTTAGCAGAAGATTCGTCGAGACCTGGTTGGTAACTGGCATCATAGGAAACTACAGAGGAGGCTGTTATGGCTGGAACTTGGACCACTCTTACGAATGCGCCGCCAGCGACAGTATGCACAACGTTCCTGCTCACCGACGGCACCGTGCTCGCGCAAGGCGTCAGTACGAACAAGTGGTACCGGCTGACGCCCGATACCAACGGGAGCTATGGGAACGGCACGTGGTCTACAATGGCGGACAGCACCAACGGGCCGCTTTACTACGCTTCCGGGATTCTACGCGACGGGCGCCTGATTGTCGCCGGTGGCGAATACAACTTCGGCGCCCTGATATGGCTGCTCGCAGCCGAGATCTATAATCCAACAACCAACGTGTGGACGACTCTACCCACGCCTGCGGGCTGGGCCCGCATAGGCGACGCCCCCGGTTGCGTTCTCCCGGATGGGCGATTCTTCGTGGGCGAAGTGTCAACCACTCGCACGGCGATTTACAACCCTGCGACCAACTCCTGGACGGCCGCGGCAAACAAAGTCTCGGCTGTGGGAGAGGAAAGCTGGTCACTGCTCTTTGATGGCAGCATTCACGCGGTCGACTGCTCCAATCCGCCCAATGCGGAGAAATACATCATCGCCGCCAACACGTGGGTCGCAGCGGGGGCAACCCTCCAGGTCTTGGTCGACGGGATTTCAGAGATAGGAGCCTCGGTTTTGCTCCCGGATGGCCGAGTGTTTGTAATCGGAGCTACCGGCTTTACCGCGATCTACACTGTGCCGCCAATTGCGAACCAACCTGGTACATGGGCAAACGGTCCGACCATTCCCCAAGTCAACCCAGGGGAGGCGCTTGGCACAGTCGACGCGCCGGCAGCGGTGCTGCCCAATGGTCGCGTGCTGTTCTCGGCTGGACCGATCACGACGCCGGCGTCCTTTCAGCCACCCTCGTACTTTTTCGAGTTTGATCCGGCTACTAATTCAATCAGTGCGGTTCCTCGTCCGAGTCCCGTCAACTCGGATGGCGTTCCTTACTTTGGCAGGATGCTGATGCTTCCGACCGGCCAGGTCTTGTATACGCACGGCACGACGACGGTTGACCTGTACACGCCGGACGAAACATTCGACGCGGTGTGGCGTCCGACCATCACGGGCTGTCCAGCGACCTTAAGGCGCGGTCGTACGCACACACTTGCCGGCCGACAGATCAACGGCCTTACTCAGTGTGTTTATTATGGTAACGACGCCACGCAGGCGACCAATTATCCGATCGTGCGTCTTGAATCCACGTCGAGTTCGACCGTAATATACTGCCGGACACACAGCTTTTCAACGATGGGGCTTCAGACGGGAACCGTCATCCACAACTGTCGCTTCACTGTACCGGCCGGGACTCCGATTGGGTCTTATCGACTCGTCGTCGTTGCAAACGGAATCCCGTCCGAGCCGTGCAATGTATACGTGACAAGGAAGTTCTTCAAAGAACTGAAGATCGAGATCAAGGAGAAGATCGAGGTCCTGGAGATCGACAAACGAATTCTTGACCTGCAGAAGCGGATTCCCGACTTCATCGACCCGAAACTGATTCGGGAGGAGTTCGAGATATTCGGGCGCTATCAGGACGAGTGGCTTCAGACTGTTCGTGCGGTGGCGACGCAGCTTGACCAGGTACAGCAAGAGTTAGCGCGCACCTTCATCCGACCCGAAGAGCGTCCGGAGGTCGGGCCGCCAGAGCCTGAGATCGAACCGATCGAGCCGCGCAAGATTAGCCCCGAGGAGGCGCGAAAGGCGCAAATCAAACGTGCCTATAACGACGGTCGCAAGGAGCAGCCATTCACCAAGCAGGCGGACGAGTTTCGGAAGAAGGTGCACAACCTGTCGAAGCCGGCCAGCGTTAAGCAACGCGGCAAGCGACGCCGCAAGTGAGCGGAGACGATGATTGTTGTGGTTGGGAGTCGTCACGACTCCGTTGCGACGAATCTCGTCGCGCTATGGCCACAAGCGGCGCTGTGCTCAGCTGAGGATCTCGTTAGTCCAGGTTGGGTCTGGTTTCAAGGCAAATCGGGGTTGCACACTTGGATTGTCGACACGAAACCCGTTCGCGACGAGGACGTGACTGGCGTCTTCCTCCGGCGGTCTGCCGTCTACGCAGAAGAGCTGGTGACTACTCATCCTGCCGACCGAAACTTCCTAGCCGCAGAGACCCATGCTTTCCTAACATTCGTTCTCGCGACGACGTTAGCACGGGTCATCAATCCGGTGAACGACGGCGCCTTCGGTGAGGATGGGCTGCGACCCGAGCGCTGGCTGGCAACGGCTTCTGAGATAGGGATGGCTGTCCGTCCGATGCGCGTTTATAGCGAACGACGGCGCAGAGCCTATCGCATCAATTATGAAGTTGAGGTAGTAGGAAGCGAGGTGTTCGGCGCTGCTCCCCCTCGAGTTCGCGAGCGTGCTCGCCGCCTAACCGAGACACTTGGCGTGTCCTGGGCGGTGCTCCTGTTCGATGCGCGACACCGTCTAATTACCATCACGGCCGCACGCCGACCGAGCGCGCCCGCCGCTGAGGCGCTTGGTCGCCTTCTTGCGGAGGGGCGCTAATGATCCTCGTGTGGGGATCGCGGGGCGATTCTCCCGTCGCGAGGGTTCTCGATGTGCTCGACGCGCGAGGTGCCGAACATTGTCACATCGATGACAGCGCGTTGGCGACTGTGCGATACGACATCGTTTTCGGGACGACCCCTAGGGGCTGGATCGAATCGGGCGGTAGACGAATCGCGATAGACGATATCCAAAGTGTTTACCTTCGCCCAGGCGAGCCCGCAGAGCAGGGCGCGCGCAAAGCCGCAATGGTTCTTCTAGCGCTGGCGGCGAGCTTGCGGGGCGTGGTCGTCAATCGCCCGGCCGCAGGTCGCTCCAATGCTTCGAAGCCGTACCAACTCAGGCTCATCGCGCAAGCTGGCTTCGCGGTGCCAGATACTCTAGTTACCACTGACCCTCTGGCTGCTCGTGCCTTCCTTCGCCAGCACGGACGCCTCGTCTATAAATCGCTGAGCGGGATCCGAAGCATCGTTGCAACGCTAGACACGCGCGATGAGGCTCGGCTAGATAATGTTTGCACCGGCCCAGTGCAACTGCAGGCTTATGTACCTGGAATCGACATACGGGTTCACGTTGTCGGGGATCGTTGGTTCGCATGTTCGGTGCGATCGGAGGCACCCGATTATCGTTACGCTGCGGCAGCGGGCGCGACCGCAGAGCTGTCTGCATTCGAGTTACCGGAGCGATTAGGCAGACAATTGGTAACGCTCGTGCGCGGGATGAACCTCGAGGTGGCTGGAGTGGACCTCCGATTCGCGTCAGAAGATTCATGGGTCTGCTTCGAGGTCAATCCCTCCCCTGGCTTTCCCTGGTATGAGGAAGCAACGGGTCATATGATCGCCGAAGCGGTTGCGGACCTGCTGGAGATGTAAAGAGAGGCCCTAGGAGTTTGATTGCTGGTAAGACTGTCTCTGAACTGCTTCGCTTAAACGGCCACAGGTGCTCACAACTCTTTCGAGCGGTGATTCGACGCCAAAGATCGGTGTTGGTTTCATTCCGGTTCTTGCTGCCGATGTCAGAGGCAAGGGCTATACAAAATTCCAATACTGGTTCGGTGCGCACACAAAACGACGACCGGAAGTGTTCTCGAAAGAAGAAGCATAGGAAGGTTGTTTCGGTTGAAGCTCCTCCGCCAAAACGTTCTCAAGACAGTTCAAGAACTGGGTCCGTGCGAGCACACAACGCCAACACCACGCACAACAAAAAATGCGGGCTTACTGGCAACAAGAAGGACCTGCTCGTCTTCGGACGTAAAACCTATCAATTGATGGTTCCTTTTTGGCCCGAGGTCGCAAAGTCCCAATCGGATACGAAAGCATCGAACGAATTTGCCCGGACATTTGACTCCCTCCAAAAAATCGTTTTCTCCCGATCATTAGGCAGCGCTGAAGATAAAAAAACGCGAATCATCCGCACGAATCTTCACGACGAAATACTTAAATTGAAACAGGAACCAGGCAAAAATATTCTGGTCGGCGGCGTAAGTCTTCCTTCCCAAGTGATCGAGCTAGGCCTGGTGGATCAATACCGTTTTGTCGTTGGACCAATCCTTGCTGGAGAAGGAAGACGGTTGATGGAGGGCGTCAGCCTGCCCGAGAAATTGCAATTGAAGCTGGTTGAGTCAAAGCCTTTTAAATCAGGATGTGTTGCGCTTCGTTACTTGAAACAGTGAGAGAACTCTGCAGGGCTCTGCTGGCACTTAGCAGAACTGGCGTTTTCGCCCGTGGGGCTGGCG
>DATFWY010000171.1:0-3801 GCA_035258805.1 Blastocatellia bacterium
TGCTCGCGCTCCTTCCCGCTCAACCGCACAACATATTTCTTTACCGAAATCTCCTTTGCAGCCATGCTCGCCTCCGTTGTCCGTCGTGGCGACCAAAGCGAATCACTAATTCCTTTCAAAATGGTTGAAGCGGGCGACTAGAAGAACTATCTGCCTTCGACCCTGCGAGCCGCATTCTCGAAATCAAGGTCTGCGATCCAGCAATAGGTTCGGGTCATTTCCTCGTCAGCCTTGTGGACTGGCTCGCGGACCGTGTGCTCGCGGCGATTGCGGAGGCGGATGAGATTGTCGATTGGGCGAGCGGCCAAATCTACCTATCGCCACTTCTGGATCGGATCGCGTCAATCCGCAGCAAAATCGAAAAGACGGCGAAGAAACGTGGATGGCCAATTCCCGAAGGGCAGCTCGACGATCGACACATAGTCCGCCGCATGATCCTTAAGCGATGCATCTATGGGGTCGACCTAAACGCCATGGCCGTCGAACTGGCTAAGGTCGGATTATGGCTTCACACGTTCACCGTCGGCGCCCCGCTGTCCTTCCTTGATCGCCATCTGCGCTGTGGCGATTCGCTGTTTGGCGAGCGCGTTCGAGGCGCTCTCGACATGTTAGAGGCCCGCGGCGCGCTCCTGATGAGCGATGAACTGAAGAAAGCGAAAGCCGCTGTTGCGTCGATGCAGAAGATTGAAGCACTCACCGATGCCGACATCACTGAAGTGGCCGCGAGCGCCGAGAGTTTTCGGGATGTAGAAATGCGCACCCGACCAATCGGTCATCTAATGGATTTTCTGCACGCAACGAGATGGTGCGATCCCAAGGACAAGAGTGCACTGAAGCTGATCGATGAAGTCCGGAAGGCCATCGTCCAATCCAGGCTTTGCCAAATTACTTGCAGATATGCGCGTCCGAATTAGTGAGCGTCGGTTTCTCCATTGGGAAATCGCGTTTCCCGGGGTTTGGTCGAATTGGGAAAGTGTGGACCCCGAAGGAGGCTTCGATGCAGTGATCGGCAATCCTCCCTGGGATCGCATCAAGTTCCAGGAGGTCGAGTGGTTTGCGGCGCGCAAGCCAGAGATCGCACTCTCCCAGCGCGCCTCCGACCGGAAGAGCCTGGTCGATAAGCTGAAGAAAGCAAGAGATCCACTCGCCGTTGCATATGACAAGGCCGTAGAGACGGCTGACACTGCTGCTCGAGTCGCGCGCACCTGTGGTGCGTATCCATTATTGTCCGCCGGAGATGTGAATATTTATTCCCTGTTTGTTGAACGGGCGTCGTTGCTCCTTAAGAAGGAGGGTCTTGTCGGGTTGTTGACGCCTTCGGGTATCGCGTCCGATAAAACAGCAGCACGGTTCTTTCGATCGATTGGCAACGACTGGACGACTTTCGGCACTCGTCGATTTTGAAAATAGAACAGGTTTCTTTCCCGACGTAGATTCGCGGCTCAAGTTTTGTGCGCTGATCTTCGGCGGGCCTGCACGTACGCTGCTCTTTTCTCGCTGTGCCTTCTATCTGCACGATGTAAGAGAACTTCGATTACCTGACCGGGCGTTCGATATGACTGCCGCGGAGTTTGCGCGCGTCAATCCCAACACAGGCACGGCGCCCGTCTTTCGCACCCGACGAGACGCCGAGATCACGAAGTCAGTTTACGAGCGATTGCCAGTGCTAATTGATCGGTCTGACAAGAACCCGAAACTGACTTTTCCCGTTGACTATTTCACAATGTTTCACATGACGAATGATAGCAGAAGTTCGTTACCGGTTTCGAGCTTGAAAGGAGTGCATATCCGACGGAAGGCAAACGTTGGAAGCAGGGCGACGAAGAATTCTTGCCCTTATACGAAGGCAAAATGGTTCAAGCGTTTGACCATCGCGCGGCAAACGTGATTGTCAATCCGGAAAACCTAAATCGACCTGCTCAACCGGAGCCGACGACGGATTCAGATCATGCCGATGCCGAATTTGTCCCTCTACCCCAATTCTGGGTGCGAGAAAAGTTCGTGGAGTGGCCGAATGGAGTTGAGTGGTCGCTTGCGTTTAAGGATGTGACTTCACCTACGAACGTTAGAACTATGATTGCTGTCATCGTGCCGAAGGCAGGTGTCGGCAACACATTACCTCTGATAACACAACAGAAAGGTCACGGTCATTACTACGCGAGTTGGGCGCCTCTCCTTCTTGCTAACTTGAACAGTATTCCGTTTGATTACGTCGCGCGGCAGAAGGTGCAAGGTCAGCACTTAAATTGGTTCATCGTTGAACAGTTGCCAGTCGTTCCTCAGGAGCATTATAGGCGGCGGTTCAAAACGAAGACCGCCGCAGAGATTGTCAAAGAAGAGGTGCTGAGGCTGACTTATACCGCGAATGATATGGCGCCGTTCGCAAACGACATTGGTTACAACGGACCGGTCTTTCCTTGGGATCCGAAGGATCGGCTCAATCGCCGCGCCAAGCTCGATGCTCTCTATTTTATGCTTATGTTCGCGAGCGAAACACCCGAGGATGTTGAAATGCTCCGCCAGCTGGCGACCTATATCTTTTCCACCTTTCCAATCCTCGAGCGTGAAGACACCGCTGTGTACGGGCGGTATCTCTCTCGCGATTTGTGCCTTGCCTATATCAACGCTCTAGCTGCGGACGATCCCGACGCCAAAATCATACTTTCCTAGATCCGAGGCAACTGACTTAAATGCACCGCTGGAGAGCAATACTGCGCTCACTGCTAATGGCCGCTTACTCCTCGAAGAAGTCCTCGTCGAGCCGCTTGATTGTCACCGTCCTATCAATCCGGACGCCGACGCCATGTCGAATCATGAGCTCGGCGAGCCTCTTCCCATCGATTAATACAATCTGTTTCTGAATGCTCTCGACATAGCGGTTTGCATCCTGCGTGAACTGCGCCGTTGTGATAAACACTCCTCGTGTTGTCCTGACGTGGTCAAGAGCACCGGAGAAATCTCTCACGTCCCCAGCTCCGATCGTTCTGTCCCGAGCGTAGCATTTGGCCTGTATGTACACGCGATCCATTCCAAGGGTGTCAAGTTGGATCACGCCATCGACGCCGCCATCCCCGCTGGCTCCGAGACGAAGGCCCGTCCCCTTCGTTCCACCTCCGTATCCCATAGCGACGAGAAGCTGGATTACAAGCTGCTCGAAAAAAGGCGGCCCGGAGCGCCACCGGCTCAATAGCGAAGATGCGGTCGAGGAGCTCATCGCGCAGGGCAGCCTCAATCTCCGCGGCCGCGTGGTCAATTCGTTCGTCCGGCGGCAAGGCCGATCCCGCCTCATCGAGATTTAGCTCTTCGAGCGTAGGCAACTGCGGCCGACGCAACCTTTCGCCATCAGAGCTTCGCTGAAGAAATTCTTTGAATCCCGGAAACTGGAGCAAGAATTCTTTGTCTATGCGTTTTGGGTTTTGGGCAAGGACCTGACGCCCTTTCAAGGATGCCCTAAACTATCCCCGGCGCGGCTGCTCCAAGAGACCCGCTTGGAGGAGATACGTCTTGGCCCAGTGAGCCCGGCTATTAATCAACGCGCTTCGACCGCTTGGGATGCGTTCGGCAAGTTGACCGGGCGTCAGGGAAAACTCGCGGGCCAGTACCTCGACTACACTAGGAATCGTAACTTCACCGTCGGCTGCAAGGCGCAGGACAGGAAGCATAAGTGTCCGTCCGAAAACATTTTGAATCCTTTGAATCATTTGTGGTTCAAAGTGGTGACCTGATTCGAGAGGGGCACCACCGATGTGGACGGCGAAGAACCGCGGACGTTACGACCGCAGCAAATTGCGATATCCGAGT
>DATFWY010000172.1:0-28277 GCA_035258805.1 Blastocatellia bacterium
AATGCCCTCATTTTCACGATCCGTAACCGTCGAAATGGACTGGCTCGATGATTCAAGCTTCGAGATTCGCGGTTCCTTAAAAGACAACGTTCACTCCCTTGTAGCCCGCTTCGCAGTCGGTTATCCGGATTTCATAATCAAAGAAGCCACCGGCGATATCACCGGTATGCCTTATCCTGGATTCTGCCAGGGTTCGCTGGCCGCCCTTGCCGGTCTTGTCGGCGAACGAATAGGCCGCGGATTTCGTAAGCGTGCCGGCGAGGTCGTTGGCGGCTCCGCCAGTTGCAGTCATTTGCACACCCTTGTTAGCAACATGGCGGCGTGTGCGTTCCAAATGAACTACGTAGCAGCAAAGGCAAACCCGAAAGCCGCGGAAGTAATGCGCCAGACACAGGACGACCTGAGCCTCCGCCGATCAATGGTCCTGGGTTGGATGCCACAGCTGCGCAATTCTTGCTTTGTATTTAGTGAGGCGGCCGATTCGTTGTTTCAACTCACCAGAGAAAAGAAAGAAGAGTAATCAATATAAGAATGAAAGGATGACAATGGGAAAATATTTTGAGGACTTTGAGCCGGGAGAGGAATCAATCACCGCGGGCCGGACAATCACCGAAACAGACATCGTAAATTTTGCAGGCATTACTGGGGACTGGAACGAGATTCATACCAACAAGGAGCTTGCTGAGCGAGGTCCGTTTAAACAAAGAATAGCTCACGGCGCACTTGTCTTCTCCGTTGCAACCGGGCTCTCGGTGCGCCTGGGACAAACCGCCGACACAGTCATCGCCTTTTATGGATTAGATCGTTTGCGCTTTGTCAAACCAACCTTCATCGGCGATACGATCCGCGTTAGGCAGCGTGTGGATAGCAAGAGCGAGAGGGATGAACACAGCGGTATCGTCACGATGCTCAATGAAGTAACAAATCAGAGGGACGAAGTGGTTGTGAGCTACACTGCAAAGGTATTACTCAAACGGCGGCGATAAGTTGTTGGTACTTGTTGTTTTGGTCTCTTACAGGTCGCGCTCAATTCAACAACTGACCGTTCCACGTTCAGCGTTTAGCGTTCAACGTACATCTGTGTAATCTGGAGCGTGTGGATAAGCCTAAGAAACCGCTTGGATTGGTTTCAATAGATCCACAGAAGATAATAGAAGATCACCTGGATTGCCCTTCATTTCTCCCCGAAGGCTAAACTAAACCCGTTTGAAATTAAGAGGACCGCAATGCCTGTATCCCGGACTGAAACCGCAAGAAAGTTTCTTGCGAAGGAACTCGAGAAACTCTCCGATCAGGAGCGCACCATTGTGCAGCGTTTTATTGAGCGAGGCCGCACCGCTCGCAATGTTGCAAGGGAGTTCGAAGAAAACCTGACGCTCGGCCAGCGCATAGCGGACCGGGTCGCCGAAACGATGGGCTCCTGGGCCTTTATCATCATCCAAACCACAATTCTTTTCGCGTGGATCGTGCTCAATATCGCTGCATACATAAATCACTGGGATCCGTATCCGTTTATTTTGTTGAATCTCGGACTTTCGTTTCAAGCGGCCTATGCAGCCCCTATAATAATGATGAGTCAGAATCGACAGGCGGAGAAAGATCGGCTGCAGTCAAAGAACGATTATGAAGTCGACATGAAGGCAGAGATGGAGATCATGCAACTGCACGAAAAGTTCAATGAGCTGCGCGATTCATACTGGGCCGACCTCGTTCGAATGCAGCAACAGCAGATCGAAATGCTGGAGCGGATCATTAAGACGATGGCAGGTGACCAATCTAACACCTAAGTCTTGGTGATGTATTCTTTATTTCATTCCTCAGAAACATTGGGAGACGAGCCGACACGCCAGTGACATCCAAAGACCTCGCCCCAAAACAACGTCGCAGTCACGTCCGTCGCTTTTTTGCCGAACTTGGCCCTGGTTTGATTACTGGTGCAGCAGATGATGACCCTTCAGGCATATCCACGTATTCAGTGACAGGCGCAGCGTTCGGCTTTGCGCAGTTATGGACCGTCTTGTTCGCCTTCCCGCTCATGTACGGAGTTCAGCTGATGTGCGCCAGGCTTGGTCTCGTATCCGGACAAGGCCTGGCAGGCGTTTTGCGCAGACGCTACCCGACGACAGTGCTGGTGGGAGCATGCGCTCTGCTGGCGATTGCCAACACGGTGAACATAGGGGCTGACCTTGGCGGCATGGCCGAGTCGATGAAGATGATGACTGGTATCACAGCTTACTTTTGGCTGCCGTTGTTCGCCGGGTTGATAGTAGCGATGCTTGTATGGTCCAGATATCGGCAGATAGCCAGAATTTTCAAATGGCTTACGTTAGTGTTATTCGCATATGTCGCGGCAGCATTTATGGCGCGTCCTGATTGGAGCAGGGTTTTGCTCGCCACCTTTGTACCGCATCTGGAGTGGAGCACGCGATACATTGCTACGCTTGTCGCCATACTTGGCACGACGATTTCGCCGTACCTTTTCTTCTGGCAATCGGCGCAGGAAGTTGAAGAAGAGCGTGAAATGGGTCGCAAAACGGTCAGGGCGCGACGCGGCGCTAGCAATGATGAGCTCAGAGCGGCTCGGAACGACGTGTTGACAGGAATGGCGTTTGCGGGTGTGGTGATGTACTTCATCATTTTGACAACTGGGGCTACGTTGCACGAACAAGGTCATCGCGATATCGAAACCGCACGCGAGGCTGCTGAAGCGCTGCGCCCACTCGCGGGCAATGCCGCATACTTGTTATTTGCCGCCGGTCTGGTGGGGACTGGGATGCTGGGCATTCCGGCGCTCGCGGGTTCAGCTGCCTATGCCGTCGCGGAGGCGATGCACTGGCGCGGTTCGCTTGACGACAGACCAAGGGTAGCTAGGAAATTCTACGGAGTGCTCGCGGTCGCAGTTTTGGTAGGGCTCTTACTAAACTTTTTTGAACTGAACGCAGTCAAGATGTTGTTTTATTCTGCGGTGATAAACGGCGTATTGGCGCCGCCCCTGATCGTTTTGGTAACCATGCTCACGAGCGATCAGAAAGTGATGGGAAAACGCATCAATCCAACCTGGTTGAAGATGATCGGCTGGGCGACAGCAGCAGTGATGGCCGCCGCGACGTTGGCGCTGATATTCGTTTAGTCGTGGGAAAAGCTCATCGCTTCGCCGCTTCAAGGCACGCCATCGGAATCGTCAGCGTCAACTCACCTTGTTTGGCTGCAGCGTGGTTGAGCTTCTGCTCGAGCCTTTTAAAAGTGGATTCAATCGCCTCAGGTGGTGCTACTGTCTTCCACCCATCCATGAATCCGAGCCGGATGAAGTAGTGTCGGAACAGCGACGACCCATTAGCAAACCGCATTCGGAATTCTTGTGTGTCGACGCGCTGAACAAGAAATCCGGCATCCGCCACCAGGGCGCGAATCGATTCGACGGTTCCACGATGACTGATATGTTCATCGAGTGCACTGAGACGATCGCGATGACCCAACTCGATCAGCGTATCCCGGTAAACGCTATAAAACTCCTTCATGTGTCCGGAGAGATTCGTGGTTAGAAAAATAGTCGCACCTGGCTTCGCAACTCGGAAGCATGTCTCAAGCACTTCTGCGGGTCTCTCGAAATTGTTTAAGCCGAGATTGGACACGATAAGATCGATAGAATCATCAGGCAAATCGATTATTTCAGCACTCTGTTCGATCAAGGTAATGTTCTGAATGCCCAACCGATCGATTTTGCCTCGCAACCGCTGCATCCCAGGCTTCCACGGGTCAGCCGCAACCACCTTTGCGTCTGGGCCACATCGTTGAGCCAGCTCCAACGAGAGAAACCCGGTACCTGCGCCCACATCCAGAATCGTGATGTTAGGTTTGATCGGAACTCGATCAAGCAACATCAGTCCAAAAGGCGCTGACCACAGAGGCAGCTCGTCGTGCCAGTCCTCAAAATCTGGTTCGTTAAAATCAATTTCTTCGAGGTAGTTCATTTGTTCCCAGTGGCAACGCTTATGCATCATAACTCAGCTTGTCAGAGAACCGAAAAACCGGTCAGGCTTGGTTTTGGTTTTGCGTGCAAACAAGATTTCAAGCCTGATCATAATGCTTACACTTAACCCTTCTCTCTGATAGGATGGCCCGCTCGACAACATTCGTAATACAAAGAGGTAATCGATGGCATCAATGACCGGCGCAGAAGTCATGTACGAGTTCATGGTGCGTGAAGGCGTTCGCTATGTTTTTGGAAATCCAGGAACGACCGAACTGCCTTTGATGGATTTGTTCGCCGCGCGCGATGAGATCGAGTACATCCTGGCGCTGCATGAAGACTCCGCGCTTGGGGTCGCCGCAGGCTACGCCGAGGCATCCGGCAAACCCGCCGTCGTCAATCTGCATACCAATCCAGGACTGGCACATGCCCTCGGAAATCTCTACAACGTTTATCGCGCCGGCACTCCGCTTATCGTAACCGCAGGGCAACAGGACACAAGATCGATGCTCGATGAGCCGCTGCTGTACGCAGACATGCTCGAGCTTGCCCGCCAGCATACGAAGTGGTGCTGGGAGGTTCGACACGCCGCTGAAGTACCGGCCGCTATGGCACGCGCATTTAAGATCGCTCAGACGCCGCCGACTGGCCCGGTGTTCCTTTCATTGCCGGTGAATGTGATGGAAGAGCGCGCCGACATGGATATTCCGCCGGGTACCTACATAGGTTCGCGAGTGCGGCCCGATCAGTCGAAAATAAAGGATGCCGCTGCGCTCCTTGCTACTGCGAAAAACCCAGCGATCATCTCGGGCGATGGATGTGCCAGATCCGGCGCGTTGGCGGAAGTAGCGCGACTCGCGGAGATGATCGGCGCACGAGTTCACTCTGAGCCATTGAATTCGCTGCTTGTTTTTCCCACCGGCCATCCTTGTTACGCAGGCCCGCTGTATCCGAATGCTAAACAAACCCGAGGGTTGCTCGAAGGCGTCGATGTAATCATTGCGATCGGGATCAACAATATTGCGCCACTGGTATACACCGGTACGAGGATGATTCCGGATGGTGTGCGGATGATTCAGATCGATGCCGGCGAACACGAACTTGGTAAGACGTATCCCGCTGAAGTAGCGATCCTCGCCGATCCGCGGTCGGCGATTGAAGAGCTGATTGCCGAACTCGCGCCATTCGCATCTGGCGCCGCGGAGCAGTTGAATCGACGCCGCGAAATGATCACGTCTCACATTGCCGGGGTCCGCGCAAAATTCGAAGAGAATGCGTCCCAATTCTCGGAAGATGGGCCGATGTCGCCGGCTTATGTGGCTCGAGAGTTAAGGCGCGCTGCCGCGCCGGACGCGGTGTTGGTTGATGAATCAGTCACCTCGACCGCTTTTGTGCGTACCCTGTTCACGTTGAGCGAGCCCGGAACATTCTTCTACGCAAAGGGCGGATCGCTCGGACTGGCCCTGCCGGAGGCGGTTGGAGTAAAGCTCGCAAAACCTGATCGGCAGGTAATCTGTACGCTTGGAGACGGAACCGCGCTGTATACAATTCAGGGGATATGGACTGCGGCGCGTTATCGCCTCGGGGTGAAATTCATAATCTTCAACAATTCAAGCTACATGATTTTGAAGGGCGGATTGTTAGCGTTGAACGGAGCTTCGGCGGAGCGCGGAGTATTCGTTGGAATGGACATCACCGAGCCTGAAGTAGATTTTGTAAAGCTTGCTGAATCGATGGGTCTTGCGGCGCGGCGAGTGCGTAAGGCTTCGGAGTTGCGGAGCGCGTTTGATTGGGCATTTAACGAGAGCGGCCCGACTCTGTTGGATGTAGTGATTGGGCGAGAAGTTCGCAGCGTGCTTCGGTAATCCCACCAACGACGTAGAGTGTGCGAAAAGTTCGTAGTTCGGCCTTCAGACGGAAGTTCGTATCGTGAATTTCGAGAAAATTACCAACTTCCGCCTGAAGGCCGAACTAGAACGTCTTTTTCACACAATCTCGCTGTGGGTGAATATTTCGGGTCCCGCCACAATACGCAAGCTACATCCTCTTCGCAGATCGAAGACCGGCGTGAAGGTACTCAATCCTGCCGTCCGGCCCGGGCACCAAAACGAAATCCATTCTATTCGACGAGCCAGATGCATCGGCAGTGAATCGATTCTCACCAACTTTGCTGACCGCCAGTTCGGTGGATCCTTGTTTCAAGAATAGCTTTCCATCTCGGACAAAGATTTCGAAGATCACATCCCGTTGGCCGTACTTTCCAACGTAACTCGCCATCTCACTCGCGCTCATTTGAGATTCCTGTTTTGAAGGCGAATCTTTCGGCTTCAACGGAAGCATTAACTCCATCGCTTTCTCAGCGGTTTTGTTGAGAGCAACTCCGGTGCGATTGCCTAACACGATTACTGCGAACCTGTGCTCCGGTGACATCTTTATTACGGAGCCGTACCCGCTTCTCGAACCACCGTGTTCGACGATTCGCACACCACGATAGTTGCTGACCATAAGTCCATAGGCATACTTAGCCGTCGGATCGCTCGGAATGGTGACCTGTGGACTTGAGAGCTTTGCTGTGACTCCCGGCGCCAGCACTTGCTTACCTTCAATGCGCCCGCTGTTCATGAGAGCAATCACGAACCGGGACAGATCCAAAACGTTTGTAAACATCGAGCCCGCCGGCCAACTCGCCGAGTTGTCCGCGAATGGCCGGGCAACGGTCGGCGCAGATTTTCCAGAGGCATTGTGTCCCTGGGCGAGCGGATATGTCATCGCAGTCGTAGGACGGAAAGTCGTCCTGGTCATCCCGAGTGGTTTGAAGATGCTTTCGTTCAACTGGTCCGCAAAAGGTTTCTTGCTCACACTCTCAACGACAAAGCCCGCAAGCCAATAGCCAGGATTCGAATAGGAAATGATCTTTCCGGGCTGAGTAAACAACTGGTCGTCCTTCCACGAACGGATCGTTCTGCCGAGCGCGGAGTCATCGTGGTCGCCATACATCGGAGCTTCATCGATTATGCCGGCAGTGTGAGTCAGCAGTTGATGCGCAGTTAGTTGTGCAATTTTCGCGTTCAGCCCATCAACATACTTGCCGATCGGCTCATCGAGCTTGAGCTTCCCTTCCTCGGCAAGGCTGATCAAAGCGGTTGCGGTGAACATTTTTGTGGTGGAGCCGATGCGAAAGAGCATGTCGGTGGTCATCGGAGCGCCGGTTTCAATGTTCGATATTCCGAGCGCTTTTGAGTAGATGACGCGGTCGCCGCTGACAATTGCGATGGTTGCACCGGGCGTGTTGGTTTCTTTCAGTTCCTCGCGCAGGACTGCTTCGAGTTGGCTGAAGTCAGGTTGCTGCTCTTGAAGGGCGAAGGAAGTCGGAGCAACAGCGAAGGCGAAGATTATCAGTGTCACTACGGAGCGTCTCAGCATTAGAACCTCCTGGTGTTCGCCGATCTGAATTAAGTGCTAATCGAGACCACTTATTTCTCAGTAACATTGAGAGATTTTCGTTGGCGATCATTTAGTTTAAATTCTTCGAACCCTCCTCGTCGTTCTGCCACGGCTTGAATCAGCGCATCGTCAACCTCATACGAGCCCGAAATCGGGGGAAATCCCACTGAAGAGATCATCCTCGTATCCAATCTTAGTCGCACCATTGTTTCGGAAGTAGAGAAGTGCATGACGATCAACTCGGTATACGCCGGGAGCGGTGAACACTACCCGATAGGTCCTGGCTTGGGGGCACTTACGAATTATCTTAGCCAGCTCTGGTATCGCCGCACGCAACGCTTCGTCTCTCGAAGCGAACTTTCCAATTTGATAAAACACTTCGTCTTCCGGACAGACCATACACGCATTTATCCCAGCCAACAAACAGACTGCAATTGGCAGCTTTAGCTTGACGCCTTTTCTCATGCTAAGCACTACTCCTCATTCAAACGTCGAAGATCCTTCTTGTGCTTCTCCCGCCGTTCATCTCGCCGTCGTTTGTCCTCGAATTTCTTTGAGGGAAGAATGGGCGCGCGCGGCCGCGGCCGAATCTTATCCTTCTCGATTGTTATCTTGTCTTTCTGCTTCTTCTGTGGCATCCGCCTTATTATAGGTAAAGTGTCAAATTTTTGTGTTTCAAAGGCCGACACGCGCTTCAACGGATCAAAACTGATCGCATATTGGCGGCACTTCGGCGCTTTCGAGATTCTTGGGTGCCTGTTATTCTCGTTGCACTATGAAACATCTCCCGACTCGCAACAAACTGTTTCTTGCCTCGTTCGTATTGATCACCTCTGTGCTCGTTCTTCCAGGAGCTGCAGCCGACAACGAAAAGCTTGCAAACATACCAAAGTCAGAATATCGCGCGCGGCGTCAGAAGCTGCTCTCTCAAATAAAGGACGGCATAATCGTGATGGTCGGCGCGCGCGAAGAGGACCTCGGTGAGGTGGGGCGCTTCCGCCAACATAATGATTTTATGTATCTGACCGGAGTGCAGACTCCCGCAGCTTATTTGATTTTCGTTCCTCCAAATGTCACCTCGAATAAAGCGCAACGCGAGACCGTCTTCATTCCTCCGCGTGATATCAAGCATGAACAATGGACGGGTGTTCAAATCGGGCCGGGTTCGGAGGGCCAGAGCTTTCTTGGACTCGAAGAAGTAGCGCCATCGACGACGTTTAAGGAGCGGCTAACTCAATTGCTTGCTCCGCCGGCAGCGGAAGCCAAACCGCTGAAGCTCTACACAGTAATTCCAACCGGCCCCGGATCGGATGTGAGCCGCGAGAGCCGTTTTATCGAGACTCTCCGCAAAGATTTTCCGAAAAACGAAATTGTCGATGTATCAAAGACCATCGCTGAGATGCGCAAGGTCAAATCCGCCGCTGAACTCGAGCTCTTACAGAAGGCGGTCGATATTTCCCTGGCGGGACATCGCGAAATCGTAAGCGCAATAAAACCCGGCGCCTATGAATACGAAGCACAGGCAGCGCTGGAGGCTGTGTGGACGCGGATGGGTTCTGAGCGGCCGGGCTATCCCTCTATCATCGGCTCCGGAATCAACGGGACAATTCTTCACTACAATGAAAATCGAAAGCGTATTGAGGCGGGCGAATTGGTTGTTGTAGATGCTGCCGCCGAATACAGCTACTACACCGCTGACATCACTCGAACATTTCCGGCTTCGGGTAAGTTCACTCCTCGCCAACGAGAAGTGTATCAATTGGTACTCGATGCACAGCGGGCAGCAGAAAAAGCGTTTGTACTGGGCAAGTCGAGCATTGCGGATCTTCAACGCGCCGCAAGAGAAGTGATGAAGTCAAGTCCATTGCGGGATAAACAAGGCAATACGCTGGATAAGTATTTCATTCATGGTCTTGGTCATTGGATTGGAATGGACGTGCATGATGTTGGCGTTTATGGAGTGTTGCCAGTCGGTTCCGCCTTTACGATCGAGCCAGGGATTTATCTGCCGGACGAAGGCTTTGGGGTGAGGATAGAGGACGATTATCTGGTTACCGACAAGGGACTGGTGAAGATGAGCTCTAAGTTACCGTCAGAGCCCGATGAGATTGAGAAGATGATGTCTCCAAGGAGTCCGTAATCAGATTATTGGCCACCACGACACGGACGACCACTGACCATCACGGACGAACACGGACGACTAACCACGGACTACTGACCAAGGAATACGACCTTTTATATTGATTTTCTATTATCACCCTTCTAATATTCCCGCGTCACAATTCTCTCAAAAGCCCTTCAATCTCCGCCTCCCAGGATCAAACCATTCGGTTCACCACAACCCAGATGTCCGTGTGCGAAAATGGAAATAAAAGGTGCAATTCTAGAATCCCGTTTGCAATTTGTCAGAGAACGTTTTGGTGTGGATGCGGTTGAGCAGGTCCTGACCGCATTGCCTAACCCAGTTCAGAGCGTGCTGCGAAAGCCGCTTAATCCATCAGGCTGGTATAACTTTCAAATTTGTCTGCACCTGGATGACGTAATAGTGCGGGTGATCGGGAGAGGCGACCCGCGATTATTTGAGGAGATGGGAGCGGCATCTGCCCGGCAAAACCTGGGGGGCACCCAGAAATTCTATCTCGATCCGGGAAATCCACAGGGCTTCATGCTTCGAGCTCCATTGATCTATAACGTTTATTACGACAAAGGTTGGCGCGATTACAAACCGACCAGCCCTACGTCAGGCATAATGACGACCTATGAAGCTGATACCTACTCGGCTGCCGATTGTATGACCGTGATGGGCTGGTACAAGCAGGCGCTCAAGATGTGCGGCGCGCGAAATGTAGATATTGTCGAGGAGACATGCCGCTCCAGAGGCGGCAATTGCTGCAAGTACCTGGTGAGCTGGACCTGACAATTCCCACTTAGCTTGCTCCTTGCGAGCGAAGCTCGCTAAGAACCCACCGCATTCTTAATCGCTTGACCTGCGATCAGTCCTTGAAGTAAACACCCTCTCATTCGACTTCAAACCGTCGCGTTCAACGGAGGATCCAATATGAACCGAAGACAGCTGATCTTCAAAGCCAGCCTTCTCTTCGTGCTGTTTCTGATACCTACAGTGAGCCGCGCACAGGGGACGATGGCCGACTACGATCGGGCCTCCGCGATTCGCAACAAATATCAAGGTCTCGGAATAAACATCGCCGAGCGGGCCAACTGGATCGATCAGACGTCTCGGTTCTGGTATAGAAAAGCCGTCAAGGGCGGCAACGAATTCGTGCTGGTGGACGCAGAAACACTCGTCAAGAAACCTGCTTTCGATCACGAGAAGCTGGCCGCAGCCCTGTCCGCAGCCAGCGCTCAAAAGCTCACCGCGCTGTCGCTTCCGTTTACTTCCATCTCGTTTGACGATTCCGAACGTGGCGTACAATTCGTGGCGTTCGGTTCCACCTGGAGATGCGACCTCGGTGATTACAGCTGTAAGAAGACCGGGTCCGCTCCGACAGGTTTCCAGAACCGTCCACCTGCTGACGATACTCCCTCAGAGTTCGTAAATGATGTTGTCGATGGTGTTGCAGATCTGTCCCCCCAACAGGGACAGCGTGGCCAGGGCTCTCAGGATAGCCGGGGCAGCAATGATAACCAGAAAGAAGCTTCGCCTGATGGTAAATGGGAAGCAATCATACAGAACTTTAATGTATTCATTCGTCCAAAGGGCAAGACCGATGCGGTCGGGCTGAGCTCCGATGGTTCAGAAGGAAACTACTACACGTTTTCCTCGATAGCCTGGTCGCCGGATTCGAAACGCCTCGTAGCATATCGCGTTCGTCCGGGATATCGCCGGCAGGTTCACTACGTTGAATCATCGCCAGCTGACCAGCTTCAGCCGAAGCACTCGACGCGCGACTACGCGAAACCGGGCGACGCGCTCGACGTCGCGCAACCCGTCCTCTTTGAGATCGACACACGAAAACAGCTCATCATCGACAACTCACTGTTCCCGAATCCTTATAGCCTGTCTAATTCCTCGTGGCGGAAAGATAGCCACGCATTCACATTTGAGTACAACCAGCGTGGTCATCAGGCCTATCGGATCATCGAGATAGACGCGGCAGCCGGCAAAGCCCGAGCGCTCATAAATGAAGAGCCGCAGACCTTTTTCTCTTATCGAGCGCTAACCGGAAATCTAAGGGAAACCGGGACGAGGTACCGCAATGATCTCAGCGACGGCAGGGAGATCATCTGGGCGTCTGAACGCGACGGTTGGCGTCACCTCTACTTATATGACGGCACGACTGGCAAATTAAAGAATCAGATCACCCACGGGAACTGGATCGTTCGCGCGGTCGACAAGGTAGATGAAGAGAAGCGACAGATATGGTTCGAAGCCAGCGGAATGTATCTCGGTAAGGATCCTTACTTCACTCACTACTACCGGATCAACTTCGACGGCAGCGGTCTCACCACTTTGACGGAAGCCGACGGCACGCACTCAGTAGTCTATTCGTCTGATATGAAGTTCTACATTGATCTTTGGTCGCGCGTCGATCTCGCGCCAATTGCCGAGCTTCGAAGAGTGGAGGATAAGAAGTTACTCCTCGAATTGGAACGCGGAGATATTTCCGAGCTTACAAAGGCAGGGTGGCGTCCTCCCGAAGTATTCACCGCAATGGGGCGCGACGGAAAGACTGATATCTGGGGAATCATCGTTCGACCGACGAATTTCGACCCTTCAAAGAAGTACCCGGTGATTGAAAACATCTATGCCGGACCTCAAGGGTCGTTCACCGCTAAAGCTTTCAGCGTGGTCAATCCGATGCAGGCGCTTGCGGAGCTCGGTTTCATCGTGGTCCAGATGGACGGGATGGGCACCGCAAACAGATCCAAAGCTTTTCACGATGTTGCCTGGAGGAACCTCGGCGATGCAGGCTTTCCGGATCGGATTCTGTGGCACAAAGCAGTGGCAGCGAAGTATCCCTACTATGACATAAGCCGGGTCGGAATCTACGGTACGTCAGCGGGCGGACAGAGTTCGACCGGAGGAATGCTCTTCCATCCCGAGTTCTACAAAGCCGCGGTGTCAAACAGCGGTTGTCACGATAATCGAATGGACAAAGTCTGGTGGAACGAGCAATGGATGGGCTGGCCGCTCGGCCCACATTATGCTGCATCATCAAACGTCGACAACGCATACCGGCTGGAGGGCAAACTTCTGCTGGTGGTTCCTGAAATGGACACAAACGTTGATCCCTCATCGACGCTTCAGGTCGTGAATGCTCTTATCAAGGCCCACAAGAAACACGATCTGCTTTTTGTTCCAGGAGCGAATCACGGTGCGGGCGGACCATACACCAGCAGGATGCTCTATGACTTTTTCGTGCACCACCTGTTGGGAGTTGAGCCGCCGGACTGGAACCGACTCCCGAATAAGAATGAACCTGCGCCGACGACAACTGGTCAGAGATAGCGTCTTTGCATCCCTGGCGAGTATCTGGCGTTTTTACGGGAGTACCTTCTTTGAAAGACGATAGTTTTGGAAGAAACCGTAATGCAGTCGCGTCTAACGAACATTCCAAAAGTTCAAGGAGGCAAAAATGAAATTCGGAGTTCAACGATCGCTCATTTGCTTGTCGTTGCTTCTTACGGCGACAGGTGTGTTCGTGGCGGCTGCATTCGACGGTCAGTCGCATGTTTGCGACCGAGTAAAACCTTCGCAACTCCTCACCCAAACCATCGCGGAAAGGATGCTAGGCCAAACGGGCCGCTTGACTCCTGACACAACCACTATGAAGGGCAATGTTCGTCAGTGCGCGTGCGCGTATTTCGGCGCTTCAAAAGATAAAGAGACAGGACAGGACTCGGTAGTCTATTTTTCGCTCGAAGAAAAAGAGAAGACCCCTTCTGCCGAAGAGGCCAAACAAGTGCTCGTATCAACAAAGGAGGCGAATGCTCACGATACGGATATAGTAGACTTGAGCGGAATAGGCGATGAAGCGTTCCTATTGGGCAATGATCCAACCTCTCATCTGATTATGGCGCGTAAGGGTGGCATCATAATGAGATTGCAGGTAAAGAAGGCGGTAGGCACACGGTCGCTGGAAGAATCCAAGGCGTTTGCAGAGAGGGTTCTCAAAGGTCTGTAATAAAATCAAGACTGTCTATAATCAGTACTTTTCCTGGGATGTAGCGTAGACTGTCTAGTCTGCGCGTTGATTTTGCGCAGGCTAGACAGTCTACGCTATATCCGTACGTTAAATGCGATCCAAGTCCTCAGCAGCATCCCCCAACGCCCCGCAATTCTCTGTCGATGACATTACTTACTGGTTGATTATTTTGATATTAACGGCGATCCCTTTGTCCTTCAGCACCGCCGTTTATCACATGTACTCGACTCCGAGATTTGCCCTCTTGCTGATCTTGACCTCAGTGCTTCTCGCTCTACTGATGGGCGCCGTCGTGAACCGGCGTCAAAGACGTTCTGAAATTCAGCGAGCCCTGACCTCTAAACTTGTATTGTTTGTTTCGCTTTATCTGATTGTAATTTCAGTCTCATCGTTTTTCGGAGTCTCTCCGTATGCGATGTTGTTCGGAACGACTTATAACCGAATGGGTCTGGTCACTTATATCTGTTTCTTCGTGGTGTTCATAAGTGTGATCGTACATACCGCCACGAATCATCACAGATTTCGGCAGACTCTATGGGCAATAACGCTGACCGGCCTGGCAGTTGCGACTTATGCCTTTCTACAGTTCTTCGGCCGCGATCCGTTTGTTCAGCCTCAGTCGTATACCTTCAATTCTGAGGCAGGACGTCTCTTACGCGTAACCAGCACGTTGGGGCACTCAAATTACCTCGGCAACTTCTTGTTGTACGTCACACCGCTAGCCATAGGCATGGCGTTCACGTCGCGCGGGCAAGCGCGGCGCTTCGGAATTCTGTCGGCGGCTCTTTCAGGATTGGCGGTACTGCTCAGCGGCACCCGTGGCGCGTGGCTCGGGCTTTTCATTGGCCTTCTGTTTTTTCTTGTTATGGGAATGTCCGGGAGCAACGTTGTGAGCAACCGTCGCCAACTCGTGCGAGCAGGCGGCATTGCGGTCCTGGTTCTTGTAATTGTGTCCGCAATTGTGTTTTTGAATCCGGCCTCACGAACAATCATCCAGAGAGCGCGATCACTGGTACAGGACACCACCGGTTCAGGTCGAACCATCTTGTGGCGCGACTCGGCAAAGATGATGGGAGATTTTGTACTAATCGGTTGCGGCCCGGAGGGTTTTAGAAAGGCGTTTCTAGCTTATAAGTCTGTCGATCTCGCTCGATTGGCCCCTAATGTAAACAATGAAAGCTCCCACAATGCATACATTGATGCTGCTCTCTCGTTTGGTTTACCGGGGCTGATTCTCTACTCATCGATCATCGCATCTGCCTTCTTACTCCTGCTTAGGGCGAACCGGATCGCCAGAGATAGCTCAGCGCGACTAGTGATCGTCTCTCTTATGTCTTCGCTTGTCGCTGTCGCCGTACACAACTTTTTTATCTTCGATCAGATCTCAACCGGTTTGTATTTTTTTGTTTTTGTGGGACTGGCGCAATCGGTTTCGTACGGCGTCCAGGCTGCGAAGCATCCTGATGAAGCGAAAGTCGAAGGCGCGATCTCGAAGGGCGGTGATTTGTCTAGTGAAACCCCGATTCCCCGATTTTTGAAGCTCATATTCTTGTTTGCGAGCTTACTCCTGTTCTCCGGCGCGGCATGGTATTCCGTCGGTCTCGTTCGAGCCGATAATGAGATCACCAAAGCTATCACGTCCGCGTACGCTGGCGATCTTGATGGGCTATTGCGACACGGCAATGTTGCAGTCTACGAGTCCGGCCTTACAGGTGATTATCATTTTTTGTTTGCGCGCACGCTGACTCTCTATGCGGATCTTTCCACAGGTAATCGCGATAACAGCGCTAGGCCCGGCGCTCCAGGGACAGACATTAGCAAGGTGGCAAATCTGGCAATTGCAGAGACAGAGGCATCGTTGCCGCACACTCTGACCCCCGATTCCAGTTATCTGCTTCTCTCATACCTCGCCGGCCTTCTCAAGAAACCAGACGATATGTTGGGATATGCAAGAGAAGCAATTCGTTGCGACCCTCATTCATCAAACACGCACCTGATGATGGCTGAAGCGTACCTCGCCAAAGGTGAACTCGAATCAGCGAACATCGAGGCAAAGCGCGCTTTGGAATTGGGAGGGACCTCGTCGAATGCAGCCCGCGCAATCATAAAGAAAACGCGCAGCGGTGCTGAGGTGGCTGAAATCATTCAAAAGTCACTTCGTGCAGCTGAGTCGTTGCGGGAAGCCGGCAAGCTTCAAGATGCTCGCCGCAAGCTGCTCCGCGCCTTACGGTTGTCTAAAGATGACTGCCCCGAGTGCCATAAGACACTTGCATTGATATGTGAAGCTGAAAAGCTTTACGGCGATGCAATAACTGAATGGCAGATCTACGCGCGGCAGTCTCGATCAGATGCTTTGGCGGAAGGTACGAATTCGCGGATCGAACAGCTCAGGCAAATGTCTACTGGTAAGGCTGCGCAGTAGCGGCCTGCTTGTTGTCAACGGTTGAATAGGCAAAGAGAGCCAGGCGATAACCGCCTGGCTCTCTTCCTTGTTTGCCGAATTTTCCGTAGTGATTCGTCAAGTACAGGCGCAGGTATTGTTGAGGGTATTCGAGTCATTGATCTGATAAATGATAATCGAAAACCCATTTACAACCCTGATGATGCCGCTGCCAGTGTGGTTTGCGGTATTCACTGTCACCGAGTTGAATTTTAAGCCCCCGAAATCCGTCAGCGTTACAAAGCTGCCGCTGGTTGTTATGGTTCCCGTCCCGCTAAACGTGAATGGAGTATTGCTGAACGGAGGATGGCATTGCTGAGTGATGTACGCACCTGTAACCGTATTGAACTCAATAAAATCTCCGGTCACGTCATCTTGCACGCACTGATTGAACGCAGCTCCACACACGGAAATATCATCAACATGCCAACCCGTAGTCGCATTGGCGATGTTGTCGACTGAATCGAATCTGAAGCGGAAACGAATCGACGTCGCTGCTCCCACGTTAGCTGTAATGTTCGTTGAAGCATTGTGCCACTGGTTATCATTTATAAGGTTATTCTTGCTCAGAATCTGCGTCCACGAAGCACCGTTGTTGGTCGAAATATCGACAAAGGTCGTGTCGAAGCCGCCGCCTTCAACAAACAAAAGGTAATTGAACGAGACTGTAAAAGGAGCAAATACTCCGACGAGGCTTATTGGCGGTGAAATCAGGTTCGCTGCATTTCTCGCCCCTGTATCGTAATTGCACGTGTTGTCATTACCGTAATAAAAGGTAAATGGCGTGGTATGCCCCGCAAGACTTGCCCTGCACGCGCCATTTGTGACGTGCCAGAGGTTCGTTGGCGTTCCGAAGGTCACTTCAGTAGTAAAACCTTGAGTAGCACCCCCGGCAAAATCGAAAGTTGTGCAAGTTAACGTGCCATTTGTCGGAGCAAGGGCGGAGAATTTTGGCGTTGGCCCTTCTGGAGGTATCCATCGCCCGTCAGGCAGCTGATCCTTTTGAGCTTCTGCCAAACTAGACTGATAGAAGAGAGTGCCCGAGAGCGCGACCCAGCCTAACAATCCAAGAAAGCCCAATTCCAGAATTGTAAATATCTTTCTGCGGTTTATCGGCTTGTTGTTCATAAATCTGTCCACCTTTCCGGCACACCTGCAGAACAGGGATATACCTACATTGGGAAGATAATTAGGGCTAACTGCAATTGTAAAAGAACGGGACCAAACTACTTGCCGGATCTGGATTGACAAACAACAAGCGCTACTCTACGCCGACGGATAAATGCTGTCAATTAATCTTTCTGAACGTTTGGAGAATTAACGTAAATTTTACCTGCATTAGATAATGTTGTAACTCTCCCGCGATATCCTACACGTCCTCTCCCAAACGCATTAAATCAGCCAGATTTTGAGATTTGATTTTCACGAAGGAGATGAACACAGATGAAGTTCAAACTGACGCTGTCAGTCATTGCAATCTCAATCTTAGTTGCCATCAATGCGCCTGCTCGCAATTCTGTTCTAACCTCAGTTTCGAATGCGAACCCGCGTTCGGGGCATCCGGATACGCAGCTTGCGAAGGGCTTTGAGCTCGTAAAGATTGCGGAAGGCTCGGACCCGATAGAGAACCCTTCCGGGGTTATCACCAACTTTGGTTTGTTGAACGATTTCCCACCACAAGCTATTGAGCGCACCAGGACGGAGCCTGACGAAAATACTTATATTGTCTTCGACTCGAACCCCGGTGGGCCCGCACCCGATTTTGACTACGGGAGACATTTTCTGTATCAGGGGCATGAGAACGCCAATAACCTTGCTTATATCACCAGAATAAATCTGGATGTGGAGGACCCGCTCCATCGCATCACCCTGCTCACGCCAACGAATGCCGCCGGAAAGACTGGCTTCAATTCAATTGACGGCTCTACCTGGGATCCGTTTACCAGGACTCTCTTGTTCGCACAGGAAGCTGGTTTTCCGACCGGCGGTGTAATCGAAGTTACGCCGGACTGGCCACCTACTGCCACCAGAATGGATGGGATAATCGGATCGAGCTCTTATGAAGGAGTTCACCCTGACAAGAATGGCAACATCCTTCTGGTCGAAGACTCTGGGGGTACCAGCGTTAATGTAATTCGCGGCGATTCAACATCGCCAGTTGCGGCACGTCAGCCAAATTCATTCATTTATCTGTTCGTACCGAATGACAGGCACAATCTATCGAAGGGTGGCAGGCTGCTGGCGATGCAGGTGCAGATCGGCCGCAAGCCTCTCACATTTCACTCCAACGATGCAGTCGGGGATGTCTTTGCCGACGAGCAATTGAAACTTTACAGCCCGGGGACGTTGTGGCCTTTTGGATGGGTCACGCTTCACGATACAGACGTTGACGGTACTGCTCCATTTAATGCCAATGCGCTTGCGAAGGCTTTTGGTGCAACACCCTTCAAACGGCCTGAGAACGCTGCATTCCAACCTGGCTCGGATTTCACGACATTTTTCTTTACCGCCACTGGTGACACCAATGCGAATTCAGGCAATCAACCTGAGTTGGCGGCGCGTGGAGCCTGGGGCGCGATCTTTCGCGTTGATCTCACCAGCCCGCGTTTGAGCGGAGGATTTATCTCGCTCGCATTCTTAGGTGACAGAGACCACGCGGCGTTCGACAACCTGGCGTTTGCAGATCCGGATACTCTGATCGTCGCCGAAGACCGGGGCGATACACTTCACCGGCAGCTAAACATTCTTGATTCAGCGTGGGCTTATACAGTACCGAGTAGTAGAGTCGGTCAGTCTCCGGCGCGCCGGTTAATAGCACTCGGTCGCGATACGGAATCCGAAGTCGACGCTGGGCTCCTGGATGCAGGCACTTCCGGTTTTCAAAATGATGGAGATAACGAGGTAACCGGAGTGCATGTCTCTGATGGCGCAAACTCAACTGATAGGCTGGTGGGCAATATTTTGAATGTGGTCGAAACTCGCTGGTTCTTCACTCAACAGCACGGCAAGAATACCGTTTACCAAATTATCCAAACCAGCAAAGTACCGTAAATGCCATCACGCTGTAGACTGTCTGGTCTGCGGATAGGGTTTCCGGTTTGTGGTTTCTGGTTTTGTGAAACAGAAACTAAAAACCCTATTCGCAGACTGGACAGTCCAGGGGACGATCGCGCCCTCAGCGGCCGGCGAGCGCAAGCCTAAACGCCGCCATCTCCTGACCGTTGCGAACCAGCAGGACATCGCCGGCGAGGACGGGGTGATTCCACGTCTTGCCCTCGATCGCCGGGACTCGAGCAATTTCTTTAAACTGGTCCGGCGTCGCTCCGACCAGAGCCAGCTCACCCTCCTCCGACAGCACCAGCAGCAAGTCCTGATCAGCAAGTAGTACGAGTTGACCGTTACCGTAACGACCACCTTTCCATTTGCGCTTCCCATCCTCGAGATTGATGCAAGCGAGAATGTTGCCATCAAAACCGTAGGCGTGCCCTTTATGAACAACGAAATCATTGAAGTAAGGCTTCAGCCCGTTTGAAGTCCAGCGTTCTTCCGCGGTCCAGCCGTTAGGACCACGCGAAATCGCAAGGCGCCGGGTACCGATCCCTCCGCTCATCGAGATGGTGTTGATCAGCACATCGCCGTTCGCCATCAAAGCCGGTTGCGTGATCGCGCCTCCCGGCCACGAATGCTCCCAGAGAACAGTGCCATCGGCCGGCGCGACGCTGATGGCGCCCTCTCCTCCTAACAACAGGATCTGATCAACGCCGTCAATCTTAGTTCGATGAGGCGAACTGTAGCTTCCACGGTGAGCAGGTCCAACCCACCGCTGATGACCGGTGGCAAGATCGTACGCGACAAGTGTGGCATCAGCGGCGACAATCACCTCATTGCCAATGACAAGCGGAGAGCTGGCGAATCCCCAGCCGGGTGTCTTCGTGTTCGTCTCGGATGCAACGTTGCGCGACCATATGACCGCGCCGTTGGAAGCGCTCAGCGCATTAAGAATTCCGGTCGCCCCAAAGGTATAGAGCCGGCCGTTGCTGAGTGTCGGGGTTGCTCGCGGACCCGCGCCGCCGTTCGACTCATAAAATCGGACCGCGTCGCGATGTCGCCATACAGGATCGCCGGTGCTCAACTTATAGCAGGCGACAAGTTCGTCCTCGCCGCGCTGCTCTTGCGTGTAACACAGATCACCGCGAACAGCGAACGATGACCATCCCGGTCCGATCGGTCGACGCCACAGTTGGACCGGCGGCGAAGCGAACCAGTCGGTGGCGATTTGCACGCCGCGAACAATGCCGTCGCGCCTCGGCCCGCGAAAGCCTGGCCAATCGGCTCGCACCTCTGTTGTTGCCGGACTTGCGGGCTGTGTTGCGCCATCCTTTGAAGTGTCGGGTGACGGCGCCGATGCCGTTTGCTCCGGTTCACTCTGCGTTCGTGACCCTACATTTTCCGTTGGAGCCTGATCGATTGATGGAGCTGGCGGCAATGTGGTTGGCTCGTCGTTGGCCTGCGCGAGGAGCCTTTGTTCCGGAGTCTTCGTCCACCTCCAGTGGAAATCGGAATCGCCCTCGCCGGTAATGCCGCCGGTACGGATGAGCGTGAATGCTCCGCAGGCAAGCAGGATAGACGCGACCAGGGAAGCCCGTCGAAGCCCCGTAGAAAGACGACGAGTTACCACCGCCCAGGCAACGAGAGCGACGCTCATGATTGGAATCGTCAAAATGTAAATGAAATTGCCCATGCCGGCCCCGGCAATAGACTCGTGGACGAGGCGCTTTGTCACCAGTAGAGCGACGATCATAAGGACGATGGCACCCAGGCGCTCGGACCAGGGGGCGCGACTAAACAACAGCCACCACACGATGATGGCCAACGTGCACACAGCTGCACCAATCAATCCGTATAGGAAGCCGTCGGGTATGATGAGGGGTAACCCGAATCTGGACAGCAACAGCAGCGAGGCAGCGATCACGCCGGGCCACAGCCGTAGCGGTTTCTGCGGAGTCGATTCGTCGACAATACCGGTTGTCATTGCAAACCTCCTACAGCGTATAACGATTGATCTGATCGATACGGTGCGACGTCATTTGCAGAAGCATGTCTACAAACAGTATTAACGGATAAATACTATGGAATTGTTCAATCAGAATTAGCTCTCAAACGTAGCGTAGACTGTCTAGTCTGCGCATGACACAATCCCTCTGAACCTGAGAGTTGCGCAGACACGTAGCGTAGCCTGTCTAGTCCGCGCATTGCCTACAATCCCTCTGAACCGGAGAGTTGCGCAGACGCGTAGCGTAGCCTGTCTAGTCCGCGCATGACCACAATCCCTCTGAACCTGAGAGTTGCGCAGACTGGACAGTCTCCGCTACATCTAAGTCCATTCCAGCTTGACGCAACGAACCCAAAGTGAAACGATCGATCAGCAGTTGTTCGTGATCCGTCCGTGCTCAATGCGGAAATACTGTCGAGGCGTTATGAGATCGTTACAGCCATTGTATCGGTTCGGCGTGATCGCCTTGATCCTTCTTCAAGCGAGTTTCGGCCTGGGACAAGTGCAGAAGAAGTCATCGCAAACTGAACCGGTCAAAAAAACGCAGTCCGCCGCGGCCGAAGCTTCAAACACCAAAGAAGACCAACAGGATCAAGCCATCAAGCTGGAAGCTACAGTGGTGATGGTTCCGGTAATCGCCAGCGATCGGGACGGTCGATACGTCCCCGACATGCGGCGCGAGGATTTCAACCTTCACGAAGATGGAGTCAAGCAGGATATTGTCTTCTTCGGAACAGTCGATGAACCCTTTCATGTTGTGCTGATGCTGGACACGAGTGCCAGCACTCAGGAGAAACTCGGACAGATTCAGAGCGCGGCCAACGCTTTTTTGGCGCAACTCAAACCGGCCGATCGAGTCAAGATAATCTCGTTTGATGACTCCGTACACAATCTCTGCGACTTCACAAATGACCGCAGGGAGTTAAGCCGGTCAATCGATCAAACAAGCCCCGGCCAGGGTACGAAGCTGTACGATGCCGTGACGCTTGCCCTCCGAGAGTTGCGACCAATCCAGGGACGCAAGTCAATTGTGCTGTTCACCGACGGCGTGGATATGCGCAGCGACAACTCAAGCTACGGCGACAACATAAGCGCCGTCGAAGAGTCAGGTGTAATCGTCTATCCCATTCGCTACGATACGAGAGCTGAGACCGAAGCGTTGTTGAGAAGCCAGGGCGGGCTCGGCGGAATCATACGACAGCCGCCGGTTGGCACGACTCCGACAACGGTTCCCGGTGGCGACCGAGCGCCGCGGTTTCCGCCAAGCGGACCGACAGTTGGTGACCCACGCATACCGCCGGTGGGACCTCCCGTAGGTCTTCCAGGTCCCGGAAATATTCCTTACCCCGGCGGCAGGCGTCCCGATAATCGCCTACCCGACGATCGATATCCTCAAGACAATCGTTTTCCCGACAATCGATATCCTCAGGATAATCGCTATCCTGATGGTCGCAATCCGGCACCGCAACCGTACCCTAGACGCAATGACCCGGTACGGGGAGAATTGGATGTTTTGTACAGCAACGCCGACCGATATCTAAATGAGCTCGCGATAAAATCAGGCGGCAAGCTGTCGCGAGCTGATAACCTTCAGTCTCTTCCGGCTGCATTTGCTCAGATTGCGGCGGAGCTGCGCACACAGTACGCGCTGGGCTACTACCCTTCGAACGCAGCAAAGGATGGCAGCTATCGGAAGATTCAGGTCCGAACGAATCGAAAGAATGTGGTTATCAGGGCGCGCCCCGGGTACCGGGCTCCGGCGGGATCATAAGAGTGCGACGGCCTTCTTGAACTAAATCTCAGATCTCACACCTCTGTGAACTGTTGACCGACCCTGTGAGACTGTGTGAAAAAGACGTTCGTAGTTCGGCCTTCAGGCGGAAGTTGGTAATTTTCGCGAAATCACGATACAAACTTTCCGCGAACCTCGTAGCCTGTCAATCGCCGCTCTACCGACACAGGAACGGTGGAGGCGGCCCTCGAAACGACGCATTAGCCCGCCAGTCGTTACTCTACCGACGCTGGGTCGGTGGAGTCGTTAGAACAGTCAGTAAATGTCTGATACAGCCCACCAGTGTATGGTGCCAGATTCATTCTGAATTCCCTCACTCAGCGAGACCTCACTCCACGTAAAAGCGCTGTAAGACTTTGTAAGAACTTTATCAGCCGATTTTTGAGCGAAAACGAAGGACTTTTGGAAGCGTCCACGGTTATCGTCCGGCGCGTTGGACGAGGCCGATAGGGCGTTCCCAAAGGAATCTCCGGAGCCTCGCCAATCACATTGCCCGCCGGCAATGACATCAAATAAATCATCCAGCAGAAAAATTTATTGAGAATTTTATCTGCAAAACGCGCAGGACCGAACGAACACTCGAGGTTGATGAATTCTATGATTTTTCATTGTTGGATGGGCACCATTTAAGAGGTACAAAACAATGAACACTAAACCAATCGAAACGCATCGCAAACCACCGCAATCTCGCGAGCTGGTTGCCTTGTTGATCACCGTCCTGTTGGCAGTCATCAATTCAGGCGCCGGCTTAGCGGCTGCCGGAAGCAGGGCGTCATCCCTGGCGCCGTTCAGTCGACCACCATTCCAATGCTCCCAGGCAACTTCCAGGTGGTGAACAACGGACCTGGAGATCAGACCATCTGAACATCCGCAATCTGCACGATACGGAAGCCATCCAGAGAATCTGGCAGGTTCCCGATTCGTGTTTCAGTCTGTCGTACACGCACTGTGAAGGTGTCGGAATAGATTCGGGCGATAACGTAGAGGAAACCGAAACAGACAATAATTATTACCGCAGTCCCCTGGATTCTTCTCCATCGCTGCTTATTACGCCTGTAGACTGGAAACAAAATTAACCGTGCGGCATCCATCAAAATCAGGGGCTGTGATACCTGCGCGGAAAAGATTATGCCTGTCCAGAACGGATAGATCAGGAGTTTGTCAGTGAGCATATCCGCGCTTTGCAGGGCCCGGGAAACCGATCCTATTTCCAGATAATAGCTCGTTACCAGCGCCAGAGGATAAAGGATGAACCACAACAAGACAGCGAGAGCGCTCACTCGGATGAGCTTCCGCGGCCAGGAGGTCACGCTGGCGAGCGCGTTGATGATTTTGAGCGCAACGTAAAGCTCGAGCAGCACGCCAATGACAGAAATAATTAAAATAGTTCTTACAGTCCAAGGCATATTTGCTTTCGTAATGATAACTCATAGTGTGCGGTCGCAGTGGGGTCAGGCGTGCAAATTGCATAAGGGTTTCAACATGGTTTATGAATCGTAACGCGCACCGCTAACGTTTAATCGTTTGAGACGTTCCATAGTCAGCTGAGATCTTTTTAAAAGTCGATCTGATCGCCACAAAGACTCTAAGACACGAAGCTCCACCAGGATTTCATAGTGTGTCTTGGTGTCTTAGAGCCTTTGTGGCGAAAGGCTTTGTCGCACTTAGTCTCAAGGGGATTTCCCAAGGCTGATGCAATCCATCTCAAATGCCAAGCTTGATCAGGCACCATGAAGAGGAGAGAAGACCGTGAACCTAAGAACACTAACTACGATTGCAACGCTCTGTTTGTGTTTCGCGGTGTACATCACCGGCTCTACCGCCACTATTGGCGCTCAGACTTCAGACTGGCCTCAGTGGCGCGGTCCGCAACGTAACGGCATTTCGCTGGAGACCGGACTGCTGAAACAGTGGCCTGCAGAGGGGCCCAAACTGATTTGGCAAGTGAACGACATTGGGGACGGTTTTTCAACGCCAGCAGTCGTTGGAACCCGAATCTACCTGATGAGCAACCGTGGGATGGAGAATGAGTTTGTTCAGGCCCTCTCAACGCAAGATGGTAAACCGATCTGGACCACGCGGGTCGGCAACGTAGGCAACCCGAAGCAAGACCCGCCGTATCCGAAGGCCCGGTCCACTCCAACCGTTGATGGAGACTCCATCTACGCGCTGGGTTCGGACGGCGATCTCGTTTGCCTCGAAAGCGGAAGCGGCAAGATTAAATGGCAGAAGAGCCTGCGCAAAGACTTCTCCGGCCAACCTGGCGAATGGGCGTATGCAGAGTCACCACTTGTTGACGGTGACGTCTTGATAGTTACGCCTGGTGGCCAGCGGGCAACTATGGTAGCTCTCAACAAAAAGAATGGCGCGGTGATCTGGAAATCAGCGATCCAAGACGGTGATCCAGCGGGTTATGCGTCGGCGATTGTTGTTCAAGCGGCCGGCCGAAAGCAATACGTGCAATTTCTGGAAAAAGGAATCGTGGGCGTCGATGCGAATTCGGGTGCGTTCCTTTGGCGCTACAAGGAAGTTGTGAAGGGACCGGCGCAGGCATTCACGCCGGTAGCGCGTGATGGGTATGTGTACGGCGGAGCGCTGGGCATCGGAGGAGGACTGGTACGTTTAAAGCCAGACGAAAAGGGAGTGGTTGCCGAACAGGTTTACTTTGCACGCGGGCTACCGAATGGCTTTGGGGTGCGGTGTTGGTCGGTGACTACCTTTATGGTACTGAAACGCGTGGGCAGATGGTGGCTGTTGAGTTCACCACGGGCAAGATAATGTGGAAGGACGAAAGTCTGGGCTCTGCGTCGCTGACGTATGCTGAGGGGCTTTTGTATGTTCACAGTTGGGGTGGAGATATGGGACTTGTGGTAGCGACTGCTGAAGGATATCGGCAAAACGGCCGCTTCACTCCGCCGGGTCAACCAAAGCATAAAACAGATCCGAACGGCAATGAGCAAGCGTTTTCGTATCCAGTGATTTCCAACGGGAGGCTTTACATTCGCGATCTTGGAACCTTGTGGGCTTATGACATTAAGGCGAGGCAATAATTCGGAAACGGCGATCTCTCACCGTTTCCGAATTCGTGGAATAAATCTACCCGCGCATTTTTTCAAAAAAGCAGTATCGTACTGCTTACGCCCTCAGAGCTGCCGCCGCTTGCTCTAGAAGAGCGATCGTAATAGCAACATTGACGCCGCGCTCCGCTGCCCGTTGCAGCCATGTCACGGAAGTCGAGACGAATGCAGCGGCCGCAGTTTTTTCCCCAGAGCGGATCATGTTCAATGCTCCGTCCTGACTGTTAGCGTTGGTTCCGGTAAGAGCGCGTCGAGCCTGCTGCAACCTGGTCCGCGTCTGTGCGTCGGTCGTGGTTGCAATCGCGGCGTCTATCATTGCGATCAACTCCAGGACCGCCTGCTCCGGCGTGACCACTCGCAAACTGGAACTCTCGATGTCGAAACCACCATCGTCATCGGCTACTGCAAGAGATTAGCGGGAGCTTCTCCGCCTCCGGTGTTGACCCGCTGGATGTAAGTAACCGTACTGAAAACGCGGCGACCGTTGGACAACCATTTCAGCGGCCGTCCACGCCGGTGTTAGGAGGCGTGCCGATGAAGTTGCTTTGAGAATGTGCGTTCGCCGATAACCTTTTCTCCTGACGGCAGCCGCCTGGCGTTCGTGCGACAGACTTCAAAATTGAAGGAAGGTTCCCGTTCGACTGGTCCCGTGACGGGAAACAACCGGTGTTCGTACGACGTCTCTGGACAAATGATCTTGTGCTGTTCAGGAACTTTGCACCAAAGAGTTTGTGAAAGGTGTTGTTCTAACCAATATAGCTTTCAATTTGCGAAGGTAGATCCAAGATTCGAAACCCTTCGATCGGACCCGCGCTTTCAGAAGCTGCTCAAGCGCATGGCCCTGTCGTTGTGATTTAGGTACGCACCATCAAATAGTGCTGCTGTCTGGTGTCGCTATGGAGTTCGACATACATTGGCGTCCGGCTCCGCTCTGGGTTTCTCTTGTTCTTCCAGGTCTGTTGTTTTTGCGGTTCTTCTCTTGGCCCGCTCTTGGCCCGCTCGCGGTATAACAATCAAAAATGATTCATTATGAAAATTGAATTAGGACACTTCCTGCTGTCCTACTTTCTTACTTTGTTGCCTTACCTTATAGATCATGATAGAAGGACACCCGCGCTAGGGGCGCATCCAGTCCGCGGAAAGGGCCGTGCCCACCCGTTCAAATAAACCGAAGGTAACGAACCTTCTTTCAGCCTGACAAATGCGGACTCCAGGCGTGTAATGAAAGGAGATTCGTATGTCAGACGCAATTCCGGTTCCTCCTCGTCCCAACATCGAGCAGTACAAGAAACACGCGAAGGATTTAGTCAAGATTTGCAAATCGGGGGATCGCGCTGCGCTCCGAGCATGGGTCGCCGAATGGATCGGCACGCTCGTAAGACTATATGATCTTGACATCACGCTTCCACGCGAGGGGCACCGCGAATACACTCCAGCCGAGATCAACTATCGTATCGACCAGACTGTCGATCGAATCACGAAACACATGAATGCGACCGCTCCTGGGTCTGGCTCAGCGTGCACACTTACGAGGGCACAGTTTACGCTAGCTCGCGAACACGGCTTCGCGAGCTGGCCGAAGTTTGCCAAACATCTTGATGGGTTGATGCATCCGAACTCGCAGGTCTCTGACTTCGAAGCAGCAGTCGATGCCGTTGTCAGCGGTAACCTGACAACTCTCAAAAAGCTGCTAAAAAAGAATCCAAAGCTGATACGGGAGCGATCGACGCGAGAACATCGCTCTACCCTTCTGCATTATGTCTCAGCGAACGGCGTCGAGGATTTCCGTCAGAGGACGCCTAAAAATATTGTCGAGATTACCAGGCTATTGCTCAAAGCTGGAGCGGATGTCAATGCTGAGTCGGACGCCTACGGAGGTCGGTCGACAACACTCGGACTAACGGCAACGAGTTGTCATCCGGAAGACGCCGGCGTCCAGCTCCCTCTGATGGATCTCTTGATTGACAAAGGCGCGATCATCGACGGTCCTGACGGAGGAAGCGCCGTAAACGGCTGCCTGCATAACGGGCGCGGGGAGGCTGCGGAGTATTTTGCGAGCCGCGGCGCGCACTTGGATCTGGAAGGAGCTGCCGGCGTCGGGCGACTGGATGTGGTCAAAAGCTTCTTCAAGGATGACGGAAGCTTGAAATCATCGGCGACCGAGCAACAGAAGCTTGACGGGTTCTCCTGGGCCTGTGAGTTCGGCAGAACCAGCATAATCGACTTTCTGTTGCAAAGAGGGATAGCGGTCGACACGAGGCTCCGGCACGACGGACAGATTGGTTTGCACTGGGCAGCATTAGGCGGTCACGCTGATGCTGTTCGGCTGTTGTT
>DATFWY010000173.1:0-5676 GCA_035258805.1 Blastocatellia bacterium
AGCAACACTAAAGATTATCAACAGCAAGGAGGCGTCCAATGAGTAATATCAAGTATGTGGGCATGGATGTCCACAAAGCAATCACTGTGATTGTCGTTCTGAATGCAGCCGGCCAGGTCGAGAGCCGGACGCAAGTCAAAACAAAAGCTGAAAATCTCCGCGATTTCTTTCGCGGACTGAGTGGTAGAGTCGAAGTGGTCTTTGAAGAAGGCACTCAATCCTCCTGGTTATATCAACTGCTCAAACCACTGGTTGCTGCGGTGACGGTTTGCGATCCGCGCCACAACAAGCTGATCGGCGACGGCAACAAGTCAGATGATGATGACGCCGAAACGCTCGCGCGGTTGCTGCGGATGCGCGAGGTCAAGGCCGTCTATAAGGGCGATTGTGAGCAGCAAAAACTCAAGGAGCTTTGTCGCGCTTACGAGAACTTGGTCGAAGATACTACTCGCGCACAGAATCGCCTGAAGGCCATCTATCGGGGGCGCGGGATTGATTGTTCGGGGACGGAGATCTATCGCCCCGATCAGCGCGCCACCTATCTGGCCAGGCTCTCAGACGAGGCGGCTCGCTTTCGCGCCGAATCTCTGCTCGACCAAATCGAATCGCTGAAAGAACTGCGCAAGCAGGCCAAGAGCCGATTCCTGGAGCAAGTGCGCAAACACACTGACTATCCGATCCTGGCGACACTGCCTGGATTCGGCGCGGTTCGGATCGGACTGTTGATCGCGATTGTCATCACGCCGGATCGCTTCCGTACCAAACGGCAGTTCTGGCCTTATATTGGGTTGGCGGTCGTCACCCACTCAAGCGCTGACTACAAAGAGGTCGGGGGAAGAATCGTCAAATCCCAGAAGGTCTCGACCCGCGGCTTGAACTGGAATCACAACCCGCAGCTCAAACAGGTTTTCAAAGGCGCGGCTCTGAGCGCCCTACGCCACGAAGAGATTCGGGTTTACTACCAACGACTGCTTGACCAGGGTACGCGATCGGCTTTGGCTCGTGTCTCGGTGGCGCGCAAACTGGCCGCGATCACGCTGGCCGTCTGGCAACGCAAGGAGAAATACGATCCCAAGAAAATCACTACTCTGAGCTGAGTCGTGATTGAGCCGGAAAAGGACTTTGTCATGCTGCTTCTACAAGCTGCGATGCGAACGCTCGTAGAGTTGTCCGCGTCACAGGTCGCGGGAGAGTCTCAAGAAAAATGTTCGGCCATCAGGCCACAGGTCTCACGTTAGTCCCCCGCGGATAACCTGAAATTGCAATCGGCCTCGAGTCACGGATAGAACCATGGTTGCCATTTGAGCAGCTCCGGCAAGGGATCGCGGAATCAGACGCACAGTGATTCGCATTGACTAGATTGACAAAGAGCCTTACTGGCCACGACTGCAGGGACCACCAATATCGCGGGGCTGGCTGTCAAGGAACAGACCTGGCCGCCGGGTTAGGGGAAAAATTTTCTCTTGACATCCCCTTTCATAGAACATTTTTCTGTCCGGCCTTGAGCGGTTTTTTCGCCGGACCAGTTGCGATGCCCGAATGATGGTTCGGAATCGCCTTCATGCCAGAGCCGGCGCCGGTCAACGATGGTCAGGTTTCTGCCATCCCGTCGCAATAAGCCTTCCTCCTCCATCTCCTTGAGCAATTCGCTGATGTATTGTGGCGTAACGTTGACTATCTGCGCGATCTCCTTGTGATTGCGCGGCAGTCGAAGTCGAACCTCATCGCCGTTTCCGTTCAGTCCCTGTTCCTTGAGCGCCCGCCAGAGATACTGCTCAAGCCGCTGTCGCGCCGTGATGTTGGCGATCTGTGTGGCGCGTTCATAAAGTTCAATGATGTTGTCAGCTAATGCTCGCGCGATCAGCCTGGAGAACCCCATGTCGGTCTTGAGGATCCGGCGAAACGTCACGATTGGAAGACATTGCAAACTGCATTTAGTCAGCGGCAGCGCCGTGAAATCATATCGCGCCTGCCTGATCGCTGAGGCCAGGCCAAGCCATCTGCCCGCAGAGCGCAGATTGACGATCAAGTGTTGGCCCTCCGACTCCATACGAACGAGCTTGACCTCGCCGGAACTGATGAACCAGACTGCTTGAGGCGTATCCCCTTGGCGGAATATTTCGGTTACTGAATGAAAGATTTGTTGTGAAGCGGACTTCTGGGGTGGTCTCGCTTTCGCGGACACGAGTGTTGCTTAGCTTTTACGTCCTTTCCTCGTTGATTGTCAAAAAGTTTTGCACCTGGCCGATTACGGCTGCGGCGCCGGTTGAACTCGATGAGATCGATCACTCATCGAGTGAGAAGAAGAGCTTCAGCTCTTACTGGCCATTCAGCCGCAGCAAGACGAAGGTCAAGGGCAGCGCCGTCTTGCGCAGCAAGGCGCGCTGCTTGCGAAGCCCTTGACCGCTCGTCGCAGCGGAGGCTATCTGGGGCTTTCTGTTCTTTGAACATAATCTCGTTCAAAAGTCTCTGGACTCACATAGCCCAATGACGAGTGACGACGGATTCGATTGTAATAGCCTTCGATGAAAGCGAAGGTCTCCGACCGCGCCTGCTCGACGTCGGCAAACGCGCCTCCTTCGAGCAACTCCGCTTTGTACCGTGAAAAGAGACTTTCGGCGTGGGCGTTGTCGTAGGTCTCATCAGCGCGGCTCATGCTTTGCTCGAATCCGTGATGCTTGATCAATTTCCGCAACTCGGTGTCGGCATATTGCCCGCCGCGATCGGAATGGACGATCAACCCGGTCGGGAGGCCCTCACGGAGGATCGCGTTCTTCAGCGCTTCGATGACCAGCTCTGCCGTCATCGAGGCGGCGACCGCCCACCCAACGATCTTGCGCGAATAGAGGTCCATCCACGTCGCCAGATACGCCCATTTTCCATCCTGTAATGGCAAATAGGTGATGTCGCTGACGATCACTTGGCGTGGACGATCCACTTTGATTTCTCGTTCCAGCAGCAGATTGGGGCTCATCTGCTGTCCGTGCCGAGAGTTGGTCGTGCGCGGTACGAAGCGCCGTGGCTGAATCGCAACCAATTCCTGTTCACGCATCAGACGTTGCACGCGCCGGCGCCCGATCCATTCGCCGTTGCCTTCGGCCTTCAATTCAGCTTGGACTTCGGCCGTTACACGTCGTGATCCGTAACGGCGGGAGTGCCGCCAAAAGGCCTCCTCCACTCGTGGCGCGAAATCGTCCGCAGGCTCAGGGCGGGCGGCCCATCCATAGTAGCCGCTCCGGCTGACTCCCAGCATCCGGCAGAGTTCGATCACCGGGTAATTGGCGGCTTCGCTAGCGATGAATTGATGGATCACGTTCATGTCTGTCGGCTGAAAATGCTCAAGGCTTTTTTTAGGATGTCGCGTTCCATCTCGACCTGCTTGAGTCGCTGCCGTAGTTGCTCGATTTCCAACTCGGCATCTGATTGATCGGCCCGCGCCGCTCGCTTCCATTGATGAAGCAGATTCTCGCTAATGCCCAACGCCTGCGCGACTGAGCGCACCGACTGTCCGTTGCGGATCATCGTCAATGCCTGTCGCTTGAATTCTTCGTCATATTTGCGTCGGGCGGTCTTGGCCTGCCGGACTGATGAATTGGAAGGTCTCTTTTTCATGGTCGTGTCGCTTATTTTCTAAGCAACACTCGTGTCCGTCAAACCGTGACCATCTCACAACTCCGCGCCGATCGAAACGTCTTGAAAGCATTTTCTCGCTGATCAAAAAATTTCCTCCTGCCTGATCCTGTCTCAATACCTTTTCCGCGTGTCTTGGTGGAGACAATTGAATGGAGTTCGTAGTGGCGCCTGAAGGATAGACTACGGACACCTGTGATGTTTTCTGATTATTCGCCACCAGGGCGTGAAAAGAAGTTCTGGCCGTTACCATCTTTAACCCTCCGCGAGTTGAGCGTTAAGACAGCAAGGGACGGTCAAATACGCAGTTAGTTTAGGTGGCTAGCATTAGCCCAGAAACCGGAAATTTTAGGAGGAGAAAAAGGCAGCTCTTTTTCAGATAGGAATTTCAATTCTAAGGAGAAAAACTATGTTCAAAATCAGATTTGCGATTAACGCTTTGGCCGCGCTTGTTTTCACTTTGGCTCTGGCCTCACTGGCAGAGGCCAGCCAGCAAACCTTCGTCTCGACGAGTGGCAATGATGACGGTGCTGGGACGTGCGACCGTTACAATCCGTGCCGCACCTTCAACATGGCGGTGTTGCACACGGAAAATGGAGGGGAAGTCATCGCATTGGATTCAGGCGAGTACGGGCCGATTAGCGCGAACAGGTTGGTGTCCGTGATTGCGGCTCCTGGGGTCCATGCTCAGATCACAGCCACTTCCGGCGATGCGATCAACTTCTCAGGTCTGTCAGGTTCGATAGTGCTGCGTGGGTTGACGATCTTGGGCCATGGCACAGGGGGGAATGGCATCACCTCCACTTTTGGAGGAGCGCTGTATGTCGAGAACTGTGTGATCGATGGATTCGCCGGTGGCGCCATCAACTTTCAACAAACAGCTAAGCTCTTTGTCAAGGACACAATCGTGCGGAACAACGGCCAATCCAGCTTCGCAGGAATCTATATTAATGGGGGTATTGTGTCGATTGACCACTGTACTGTGGAGAATAACGGCTACGGCATAGTTATTGACGGCGGTCGGATCACGATTCGCGACAGCGTCGTATCAGGCAACGTGCATATCGGCTTCTGGGCACGTGGGTTCAATATGATCGGCGCATCAAATATCGAGAATTGCATGGTGACGTATAATGAAACAGGAATCGGCGCAGGAAGCGGATCCCGTTCCGTGACTGTACTCGTATCGAACGCCACCATCACTGGTAACACATACGGAGTAGGTATTGCTACTGGCTGTAGTATATTCTCGTTCGGGAACAATCGGCTGGACGGTAACCAAATCGATGGCTCTTTCAGCCTTGGGGGACCTGGATTGAAGTAAGGAATTTCAACTGATGGTAGGCGCTGTGTGCAGTTCGGGCGCGGAGAGTGGTTCTCCGCGCCGCTGCTATTGTTGCACCAGTGCATAAATCACCTTGAAAAAGTTCTCTCAGGGAATTCTTGCACCTGTGCAAAATTCAGCGACGAAGAGGATCAGATTTAAGCCTGCGGTGAAAGACGGCAAGACGGTCAGCGTTCGTGGGTAGTCGGCAAGTTTGTCCACGCCAATCTGAAGTCGAAGAAGTTCACGAAGATGTGAGGAGTGCGATAGGCCGTTAGCCTTCGGCGAATTGGCTTGATATCCTGTTCGATGCGTAAAGCCTGATAACCGAAGGTTCACCTTTGATCCGGCCTCGCGGGATGCGGCTGCGAACGGTCTTACCGAAAAGCATACCTTTGAGCGTGATGTCGTCAACGTAGCGCACCGCGCCGGTCAACTGTGAGCTTTTGGTGAGCTGATTAAGCAAGTGTGCCGGCTCACCGAAAGTTTACAGTTATCCGACCGACTGCCTACTGGAGTAAAGAGAACATGGACATAACTCGACGCAACTTATTCCTCGGTTCCTTAATGACTGGATTTTGTTCTTTGCAGTTGGCGGCGCAAACAGTTTCCAGCCAAAGCTACGTCCCGCAACAGAGCGATCGCCCAGAGGCGCTCGCCGGCGATGAGCCAGGGTTTAGCTCTATATTCGATGGCAAAACACTTAGCGGCTGGGAGGGTAA
>DATFWY010000174.1:0-32696 GCA_035258805.1 Blastocatellia bacterium
CGCAAACAGCTCGATGCTCTCAAAGTCCGCGCCGGCATTGACGGCGAACTGCAGACGATCGCAGTCCAGGTCGGGCAGCAGGTGACGTTGGGTCAGGAGCTCGCAAGAGTCGCAAACCCAAGACGGTTGAAAGCAGAGATAAAGATCGCCGAGACCCAGGCTAAAGATGTTCAGCTCGGTCAGACTGTATCGATCGACACAAGAAGCGGGATTATCCCGGGTAAGGTGATCCGAATCGATCCTTCTGTTCAAAACGGCACGAGAACCGTAGACGCCTCTTTGGAAGGTGAATTACCAAAGGGCGCGGTCCCGGATCTGAGCGTAGACGGAACAATCGAGCTGGAGAAGCTCGAAAACATCTTGTATGTTAACCGTCCGGTGCACGGTCAGGAGCATTCGACTATTGGACTCTTCAAGCTTGATCCGGACGGCTCCGGAGCGAGCCAGATCCAGGTAAAGTTGGGTCGCGGTTCGGTGACCACCATTGAAATTCTGGATGGGCTCAAAGAGGGCGACGTTGTCATCCTTTCTGATACGTCCCAATTTGACAGCTCGCCACGAATTCGTATTAGTTGACGTTCGAACTAAATCTTTTGGAGGAATGAAACCACATGAGCGCTAGCGATCAACCGCTGCTTCGGCTCGAAGGTGTTACAAAGGTCTTTCTCACCGATGAGGTTGAGACCCACGCCCTTTCAGGCATTCACATGGAAATCAAGAAGGGCGAATACATCTCGATCGCCGGGCCGTCGGGCTGCGGCAAATCAACGCTGTTATCAATTCTCGGCTTGCTCGACTCGCCAACCGATGGAAGCTACTGGCTGGCTGGCAAGCCGGTCGCGGATCTGCCGCTCTCCGAGCGCGCTCGAGTTCGAAACCGTGAGGTCGGTTTCATCTTTCAGAGTTTTAATCTGATTGGCGACCTCAACGTCTTCGAAAATGTCGAGCTTCCACTGACCTATCGCGGAATCAAGGCGGCCGAACGCAAGAAGAGAGTGATGGAAGCGCTCGAGCGCGTCGGCATGGCCCACCGCGCAAAGCACCTGCCAAGCCAGCTCTCCGGCGGTCAGCAGCAGCGCGTTGCGGTCGCACGAGCAGTCGCCGGCGACCCGCTGATATTGCTGGCGGATGAGCCGACTGGAAACCTTGATTCAACAAACGGCGAGGCAGTGATGGAGTTGTTGCGAGAGCTCCACGGTCAGGGCGCGACCGTTTGTATGGTTACTCACGATCCTCGCTATGCTCGCCACGCCGACCGCCAGGTGCACCTTTTTGACGGCCGCGTGGTCGACGAGGAACACGAGCCTAAAGCCGAGCACGAATTGCAAGAGAGCGGCTTCGAAAAGGTTTAGCGTCAACCTTCCAGGGCGTTACGTAGTAAAGCTGAGAGACCATGCGTCGCGTCAGTTATGGACGCGGATGCGGTGGCTGCCTCCCAGCTCAATACGTGACGCCCTATTACTTTGACCGAACCAAAATCGCAACTGGCTGTTCCGCATCGCCGGCCCCCTGAACTCCCGACCCCGGCTGGCAACCGACTAGTTTTCGCCCCGCGCAAAAGGTTAATATTAGACGTGTCACCCATTAGATAATGAAAGCCCAGGAATCATTCACACCAAGAGTTTTAATAGCTGACGATCAAGAGGACGTGCTCGAAGCTCTGCGGCTGCTACTTAAATCGGAGAGGTACTACATCGAAGCCGTAAAGCGTCCGGCAGATATCATCCAGTCAATAGAGGATCGAGATTTCGACGTACTGTTAATGGATCTCAACTATACCCGCGACACTACATCAGGCGAGGAGGGTTTGGATCTGCTCACGCGGGTTCAGAAGCTCGATAACACTCTGCCGGTGGTAGTCATGACCGCCTGGGGCAGCGTCGATGTAGCGGTTGAAGCGATGCGGCGCGGCGCGAGCGACTTCATCCAAAAGCCCTGGGAGAACGAACGGTTGATTACGATAATCCGCACACAGGCAGAATTGGGCCAGGCTCTCCGCAGAGGTCAGCGTCTGGAAGCCGAGAACCGGATACTACGCGACGAAGGAAAACCCAAGCTGATTGCCGAATCGCCGGCCATGCAGCCGGTGCTTCAAATCATTGAGCGAGTCGGCGCGTCCGACGCCAACGTTTTGATAAGCGGCGAAAATGGAACCGGTAAAGGTGTGGTGGCTCAAACTCTTCACCTGGTATCCAGCCGCGCTTCAAGGCCCATGGTTACCGTCAACGTGGGAGGACTCTCCGAAGGTGTTTTTGAGAGCGAGATGTTCGGTCACGTAAAGGGCGCTTTCACCGACGCTAAAGCTGACCGCGTGGGCCGCTTTGAAATGGCGGAAAGCGGAACGCTCTTTCTCGATGAGATCGCGAACCTTCCAATAAAACACCAACCGAAGCTGCTCAGAGTTCTCGAGACTGGCGAATTCGAGCGCGTAGGATCCTCCAAGACAAGGCGCGCAAATGCGAGGGTGATATCGGCCACCAACGCCGACCTTAGCGAAGAGGTTACCGCGGGGCGCTTTCGGCAAGACTTGCTATTTCGGCTTAATACCGTAGAAATTCATCTGCCGCCGCTTAGAGACCGTCGCGAAGACATTCCGCTGCTCGCAACGCATTTTCTCCGTCAACACGAGCGCCGTTATCGTAAGAATGTCGAAGGGTTTCATCCAGCGGCGATGCAGGCGTTGCTTAAACACGCGTGGCCTGGCAACGTCCGTGAGCTGGATCACGCGATAGAGCGAGCCGTGTTAATGGGCTCGGGAACTACTTTGGAGCCTCGCGATCTCGGGCTGCAATCCGGGCGTGAGGTTTCCCGGCGACTTGAAGATATGAGCCTGGAAGAGGTCGAGGGTTTTCTTATCCAGCGCACTCTGGCGCAATGCGACGGCAACGTTAGTCGCGCCGCTGAAAAACTTGGATTAAGCCGCAGCGCTCTCTATAGAAGGCTTCAACGGTTTGGGCTATGAAGGGCCTTGAAGTACCCGCTACAGAACTCCCTTCCCCGGTAGTGGATCATTCCGATTCCACCGAGCAACAAAAACTCTCTTCAGTTCGGGATAGCGGTATTTCAAATGTCTCGCTTCAACAAGAGCGAGAGTCGCGCAATCAAAGCACCAGCGGTTCCCATTCTACTGATAATCCGACGGTTCACATTCGTGCGACCAAATCATCGGAACCAAAGAAGACCTACCGAGTATCAACAAAGCATCTTGTAGCAAGGCACGATCGTAGAGTGTTCTCGATGGCGCTTGCAGCAGGATTTCCTGCTGTTCTGGTCTCGTTGATTCTGTTGTGGGATGGACCATATCCGGCACGGCTCCAGTGGACTCTGACAGTCGTGATCATTGGCTTCTGGTTTGGCTTCTCGCACGCTGTGAGAGAACGTGTTGTTTTTCCACTGCAAACGCTTTCGAATTTGTTAGCGGCGCTTCGAGAAGGTGACTTTTCTATTCGCGCTCGTGGGGCGGCGCGTGACGATGCTCTGGGCGAGGCTATGCTCGAGGTAAATTTCCTTGGGCAGATTCTTCGCGAACAGCGGCTTGGCGCCCTGGAAGCTACTGCGCTTCTGAGGACCGTTATGGCGGAAATCGAGGTCGCTATTTTTGCGTTCGACAGCGACCATAAGCTTCGCCTGGTAAATCGGGCCGGTGAGAAACTGCTTGCTCAACCTGCGGAACGGCTAATGGGAAAGGGCGCGGCCGACCTCAGTCTGGCGGATTGTCTGGATGCCGAGAGCAACAGCACGCTTCAGATGTCTTTTCCTGGTGGAGCCGGCCGCTGGGAAGTGCACCGCAGCACTTTCCGTGAGCGCGGCGCACCCCACCAGTTGTTGGTGCTGTCCGATTTGAGCCGGGCGTTGCGCGAGGAAGAACGTCAGGCCTGGCAGCGTCTTGTTCGTGTGTTAGGGCACGAGCTCAACAACTCGCTTGCTCCGATCAAGTCGATCGCTGGAAGTCTGGAGAGCCTTGTAGTTCGGGACACACAGCCGCCTGACTGGAAGGAAGACATGCGGCGCGGCCTTGGAGTGATTGCGGCGCGAGCGGCCTCCCTGAATAGGTTTATGGAAGCCTACTCGCGGTTAGCGCGATTGCCCTTACCTCGACGTGAACCTCTAAGCATCAGTGCACTGGTGAGACGAGTCGCAAGCCTCGAAACGCGTATCAACGTCGCCGTGGCAGCAGGTCCGGAGATAACAATCCGAGCAGATGGCGATCAACTCGAACAACTTTTGATAAATCTCATTCGCAACGCGGTTGATGCGTCGATCGAGACCGGCGGGGGCGTGAGAGTCGGGTGGCGCAGGAGGATTGGACAGGTTGAAGTGTGGGTTGAAGATGAGGGACCGGGACTGTCGAATACAGGGAATCTATTTGTACCGTTTTTTACGACAAAACCAGGAGGCTCGGGGATTGGGCTTGTCTTAAGCCGGCAGATTGCGGAGGCCCACGGCGGTTCGCTCACGCTTGAGAATCGCATAGACGGACACGGTTGTGAGGCTCGTCTGAGGCTGCCAATGTAGGGATCGGGATTGGGGGTTGGGAGTTGGGGGTTGGGATTTTGGAGTTTGGCGTACAGATATATAACTTCCAATCCCCAACTCCTAACCCCCAATCACGAACCTAACCCCCAATCCCTACATCCCAACCCCCAACCCCTATGAGAATCTTCGCGATAGGTGATCTACACCTTGCCGGTGGCACCGGCAAGACAATGGATCGATTTGGTGATCATTGGATCAACCACGATCAAAAGATATTTGGGAGTTGGAAACAAAAAGTAGATCCCGATGACTTAGTGATCATTGCAGGCGATACCACGTGGGCGATGCGACTCGATCAGGCGCTTCCAGACCTCCGACGCATTGGAGAGATGCCTGGTCTAAAAATCCTCATAAAAGGAAATCACGATTATTGGTGGCAAACTCTTTCCAAACTAAGAAGTGCTTTGCCGGAATCGATCCGTCCGCTTCACGCCGGGTTCACAATCGTCAATCGCATAGCTGTGGCGGGAACTCGCGGTTGGCTATGCCCAAATGATTCACATTTTGGTGACGACGATAGAAAGATCTACGATCGCGAAGTTGGGCGCCTGCGCAGCGCACTCTCTCTGGTTGACGAGCGCCGTGGTGAATTTGACTGTTTGATAGTCGCGCTGCATTACCCTCCTACGAGTCAAACCCACGAATCAACCGGCTTTACAGAACTGATCGAGCAGTATCGAGCAGATATCTGCGTCTACGGCCATCTTCACGGCGATGATATCAGCACCGCGCTGAGCGGGATACATCGAGGAGTTATGTATTACCTTGTCAGTGCTGATGCCGCCGGCTTTGAACCAGTTGAGATAACAGTTTCAAACTACAATCAAGGAATTGCTGAGAATTCTTGAAAGTCTTGCCCCGAACAGGGGTCTAAACCAGTAAACATTTGAAATACTCATTTTGCTTTAGCTATCGTTGTTGGCTGTTGTATTATCGAGATCTGCAACGGTTACTCTCAGGTCGGATTTGATTCAACTACCAGCAAATCCAGTGGCATACGGGCGCGCGTAGTCCGATACAGGGGAATGAGAATTGGGGTCACCCCAGGATTCTAGAGAGATAAATATCCGGGACCAGGACTGGGCCGCTCTCATACGGAGAGTGGCCGACGGAGACCAGTCTGCGCTCGCGACTCTGTATGACTCCACAAGTCGCCTTGTTTTTGGTCTGATTGTAAGAATTGTGGTCGATCGAACAATTGCCGAGGAGGTGCTGCTCGACGTTTATACACAGGTCTGGCGGCAGGCATCGACGTACGACACCAAACGGGGTGCCCCATTGGCCTGGCTAATGACCATTGCTCGAACTCGTGCGATAGACCGATTGCGTTCGGGCCGCCACGAACAACAACACAAGGAATCTCTCGATGCTATCGGCGAGATTACCTCGAACAACGCGAGTCCCGAAACTGACACAGTAAACGCTGAGAGACGTGAGCTTGTCCGATCTGCGCTAGAAAGCTTATCTCCGGAGCAAAGGGAGGTCATCGAGCTGGCTTACTACTCTGGCTTGAGCCATAGCGAGATAGCGCTCAAGCTCGGCCAACCGCTGGGTACAGTGAAGACCCGTACTCGGCTGGGCATGATGAAGTTGCGTGATATGCTCAGCCCCACGCTGGAGGGCCAGATGTGACCGATCCAGGTGGCGCTCACGATATGCTCGATCTCGCGGTTCTATACGCCCTGGGTGCATTGTTGCCGCCCGAAGCTCAGATTTTTGAAAGGCATCTCGCAAGCGGATGTAACATTTGTAGCGTCGAGATCGAATCGTTCGAGCAGACCGTACAGAATATGGGTTTGAGCGTTGACGAAGAGTCACCGCCCGCGCGAATACGCGAGGCTTTGCTGGCGTCTTTACACCAAAAGGCTGAGCGTACTAATGAAATGAAGCTTGAAGCACCTGAGCCTTTCTTAACTGTCCTATCGTCAGAAGGGACCTGGCGTGAGTTGATGAATGGCGTGCTGGTGAAGAGGCTCTTTGTTGATCCTGATAGCGGTATCGCTACCTCGCTTGTTAGGATGCTTCCGGGTACGTCGTTGCCGGTTCATAAGCATCTTGGCGTAGAGCAGTTCTTTGTTCTCGAAGGAGATTGTAACGTAGCCGGACAGAGGCTTGGGCCTGGCGATTATCACCGCGCCGAAAAAGGCAGCATTCACGAGAGCACCTATACGATGAATGGAACGTTGTTTTTACTGATCGCCCCCGAGTTGTATGAGTTACTGGATACACATTGAGCGCAAGAGCGAAACGAACTCTGTGTGCAATATTTGAGTGTTTGATAAGGACGAAGCGGTTTTGAAACACGATCGAGTAACGACAGAAACACAGGAGACTGCGGCGCTTTACGCTCTTGGAGCGCTCTCGCAGCAAGAGTCTCAAGCATTCTATCTACACCTAAGCGAAGGCTGCGAAGTTTGTAAAGACGAGCTGAACCAGTTTGATCAGGTGGTGGGTATTTTGGGTTCAGCCGCGCCGCCAGCAACACCGTCAGAGTACGTGCGTGATTTGCTTACAGCAAGAATTGAAAGAGAGGCACGAAAACCTCGTTATACATCTGGGCCTGTAATTGCCCTCCCCGAAAAGGCTGGCAGGATGAAACAGTTCCTGGGTCGCGTACCGTCGGGTCGGGCGCTCGTGCCCTGGGCGGTTGCTGCAGCTCTCTTGATCGCGTTTGCATATACCTTCATAAGCTGGCGATCTGAGCGGCAATCGATTCTTGCCACACTCGATCAAGAAAGGGCGCAGAGATACAAATACAATGACGAAAATGCGAGTCTCAAAGATCAAATTAACAAAGAGACCGAGCTTTCAACGGAGCTAGCGCAGATTAATGGCGTGCTAAGTACGTCACACTTCAAGATTATTTATCTAGCTGGACAAGGACCCGCTCCTGAAGCAACCGCCAGAGTGTACTGGGATATTCAAGGACATCGGTGGGTCATAACCGCAAACCTTCCTCCGGCGCCACAGGGCAAGATCTATCAGTTGTGGTTTGTCACTTCTTCTGCGGAGAAAGTTAGTGCGGGGCTGATTAAGCCCGACAAATCGGGCCATGGTTTTGCTGTACTTTCTTTCCCGCCTACTATGACAAGAGTCCAAAAGACCGCCATCACGCTTGAACCGGATGGTGGTTCTCCGCAGCCGACCAGCGACATCTATGCGCTGGGTAACGTGTCGTCGTAAATCGCCTAAGCTTTATCAATATCTGGAACCCGGGTACATCCTAAGCGTGTACGAAGCTAGCCCTGTTCGTTCTGAATATGAGATGCGGCGAAGAGCGCAGGACAGGCAGTCTACGCTACCTCTGCCGACGAAGAATCCTGGAGCTTAAGTAATGAGAATCAGGTCTGCTGGTTTTGTCGTATTTCTGAGTTCGGTTGTTGTCGCCGGTTTGGCCAGTGAATTCGCTCCGCAAGTATCAGCCACTCAGCGGCCGCAACGAGAGGTTGCAATCACATTTGACGACCTTCCGGCTCTCGGCCCACTTGCCCAAATGCGGAGCATCACTGAGAGGCTCCTCAAGACCATAACCGAGAACCAGATTCCTGCGATTGGATTTGTGAACGAAGGGAAATTGCATTTCGCAGGAGAAGAGGAAGCGCGCACTGCACTGCTTCGGATGTGGATCGATGCCGGTCTGGAACTGGGAAACCATACTTATTCGCACATCAATATGGACGAGGTAACGCTAGCTGCCTATCAGGAAGATGTCATTCGCGGTGAGCCGGTCACCAGGAAACTGATGGATCAGAAAGGGATGAAGTTACGTTATTTTCGTCACCCGATGCTCCACACCGGTCCTACGCTCCAGTACAAGAAGTCTCTCGACGCATTCCTCGCCAATCATGGCTACATTGTCGCCCCTGTAACTCTCGATAACAACGACTTCATGTTTGCACTGATCTACGACGAAGCAAAGAAACGTGGAGATGCTCCGGAGGCGAAGCGGATCGGCGACGCTTACGTTCCATATATGGAAGCTGTGATTGAGTTTTTTGAAAAGCTTTCTGTACAGACACTTGGTTATGAGGTAAAGCAAACTCTTCTTCTTCATGCGAACGAGATCAATGCCGATCACTTTGGCGATTTAGTGGGAATGATGAAGCGCCGAGGGTACAAATTCATAACCCTTCAGAATGCATTGAGCGATAAAGCTTACAGCCTCCCAGAGGCACCGAGTAAGTTAGGCCTCTCCTGGATTCACCGGTGGAGATTAGCGAGGAATTTAGAGATGCAGCCGGAGCCGAGTGAACCCGCTTTCATATCCAGTGCATTTCGAGAAGCTCTACGGCGTCAGAGGTAGCGTAGACTGTCCAGTCTGCGCATGTTGTTCGTCGCTCGGACGAAAGGGACCGACGACTGTCGAGTGTGCACTGTTTCACTCATGTGCAGACTGGACAGTCTACGCCACTTCTTAGACTGCAAGCAGCCGATCAAAGAATGAACGATATCGTCTCAGGGCCACTCTGAGATCCTCAGTCGAGATATCGTCCCCGCGGTCCCAGTACCGCTCAAGCCTTTCTCTCTCACCCGAAAATACCTCCGCCAACCGTTTCATCACTGTTGCCACAAGCTCATCCGCTTCCTGGACTGCTTTACGCGGCTCGTCCACGAATCCAGCTTGTATTGCATACCATCGCGACCGGAACTCCTCCGCTTCTCCTCTGTCAAAGAGCGGCTCAAACCCTTCATCCGATTCCATGCCGGGTTCTCGTCTCATTTCGTTTGTCCTGCCATCTGTCAGCGCACGCATTGGAGATGCGCTGGCTCCGGCCATGTCGGCGGTTGTCAGTCTTTCGTTGTCATTTCGGCTTTCATCAATATTATTGACGGGGTTCATCGTTATTCATCTTCGGCCCTCCTTTGCCACCGCAATACGGTTGTCCAACAGTTCCTCAAACAGCCCACGATAGTGCACCAAAGCCTTTCTGAGATGTTCTGTGCTGGCTTCGCCGCGGCGATCCTTCAGTGCTATATCGTGCGCTGTGCGGTAGTTCTCGACGACCATCGGATGATCTACCGAAACATCTGCCGCGCGTTGCTCGAAATCGCCAACAGGATAGCCCCGCGCTCTCATCACCTCGCCGATCAGGCGATCTGCCTCAGCGACCGCCCGCTGCGGATCATCGACAAACAACGCTTGTTCGCGAAGCCAAGCCTGCTGGAACCGCTTTCGATCTTCATTCGTCAGCGGACGTATGTCTAATTTTTCGACTCGCTTTTGGCGTTCTTCCAAAATTGCCTCAGCCTTACGGCGATCTTCGCCAGTTTCAACGACTCGCTCATACTCGGGTCCAAATCTTGAACGCAACTGCTCCGTACGCCGTTTCTGCATATACATCCAGGCAGCAGCCACTATCGCAAGACCCACGATAACAGCCACGACGAGGATGATGACCTGTGCGCTGTCCATAACTCCTCCTCTAAAACACCTATAGGCGCCCAATCCGTTCTAAGGCAAAGACCAGACCGATTCCAGGTCGTTTGCATTTTTGAGGATTACGAGGTTCTCGGTGCAGCTAATTCAGGTTTGTAGAGGAATCTGCGTATCAAAGTACAACGATGGGCGTCGAATACCGGGCAGAAAAGAATAGGATCATTCCTTAACAAGTCCACATTAAGCTAAGATAGGGCAACAACAGAGGGAGCTAATGAAGTATTTCTGTCGCAACCATCCTTTCATATCAGCTCATTGAGTTCGAGGATTTATGAGAATAAAACTTGACCAGCCACGAATTGCTCCTCTTCCCGAGTCAGAGTGGAGTGACGAGACGCGGGAGATTCTGGAGAAAATGAGACGAGACGGCCACATCTACAACATTTTCAGAACTCTCGCTCATCATCCGCAGCTGTTAAGACGATGGATGGTGTTCGGCGGTCACCTCCTAGGCAACTCCACATTACCAGCGCGCGATCGGGAGATTGCGATCTTGCGAATGGGATGGCTCTGCGGTGCTGAATACGAATGGGGACATCACGTCGCCATCGGAAAGCAGTTCGGTCTGACGGATGGTGACATTGCTCGAATCGCTTCGGGCCCAGAAGCCGCCGGATTAGATCCGTTTGAAGCAACCTTACTCCGCGCGATTGATGAGCTACACACCGATAAAATTATTAGCGATCGGACCTGGAAAGCTCTCACAGAGCGCTATAACACTCAGCAGATACTTGATCTTGTTTTTACCGCTGGCCAGTACACCCTTGTGTCTATGGTGCTAAACTCGGTTGGAATTCAGCTGGAAGAAGGGTTTGAAGGCTTCGGGAATGAGGCTCAAGGATAAAGTAGCAATAGTCGTCGGAGCGGGCCAAACTCCGGGCGATACAATCGGCAACGGGCGCGCAACCGCCATCCTCTTTGCTCGCGAAGGAGCTCGAGTTCTCCTCGTCGACAAGAATTTCGAATCCGTTCAGGAAACTCAAGGATTAATCGAAGCAGAAGGCGGAATCTGCTCGGCATTTAAAGCCGATTTCACAAATCAACAGGATTGCGAAAGCTTCGTGCGCACTGCAAAGGAAACGTACGGACGCGTGGATGTCTTGCACAACAATGTTGGCATAGGCGGAGCCAATGATGAGATTCTTGGCCTGCCCGAGGAATCATGGGACAGGATCATGACCGTTAACCTAAAGGGAATGTTTTTGTCGTGTCGAAGTGTTTTGCCGGTTATGCGTGAGCAACATAGCGGAGCGATTATCAATATTTCATCGATCGCTGCTGTGTGTTCAACCGGTATTGTGGCCTACAAGACATCAAAGGCGGGCGTTAACGCCCTGACTCATCAGATTGCACTTGAAAATGCAAAATATAATATCCGGGCGAATGCGATAATGCCGGGCCTGATGAATACACCAATGGCAATTGAAGGGATATCCGGAGCTCGAGGGATTCCCAAAGAGGATTTGATTCGAACACGCGACGCAAGCGTCCCTCTCGGCGCAAAGATGGGAACGGCGTGGGATGTCGCTTACGCCGCATTGTTCCTGGCCTCTGACGAGGCGAAATTCATCACCGGAGTAATTCTTCCGGTCGATGGCGGACAGAGTGCTCGAATCGGATGATTAAAATGGAGGATGGTTAATTTGAATTCTAACTCATCAACTTCACCGATTCGACGAGTCGCTATTGCCAGTTTCATCGGCACGACTATTGAATGGTATGACTTTTTTCTCTACGGCACGGCCAGCGCGCTTATATTCAATAAGCTCTTTTTCCCAAACTACGATCCACTGACGGGTACGCTGGCCTCTTTCGGCACCTATGCGGTGGGCTTTGCGGCGCGCCCGATTGGCGGCATTGTCTGCGGGCATTTTGGGGATAAAATCGGCCGTAAATCTATGCTGGTCCTTACGCTTCTGATTATGGGCGTAGCGACCTTTTTGATCGGCTGCTTACCGACCTACAACCAGATTGGGCTCTGGGCTCCAATCCTTCTGATTTTGCTTAGAGTGGCGCAAGGTTTCGGCGTGGGTGGGGAATGGGGAGGCGCAGTGCTGATGGCTGTGGAGCATGCACCCTCGGGACGCCGAGGGTTTTATGGAAGCTGGCCCCAGATTGGTGTTCCCGCCGGACTGTTGTTGTCCACGGTAACCTTTGGGCAAATCTCGCGGATGCCAGAACCAATCTTATTGTCGTGGGGCTGGCGAATCGCTTTTTTGATTAGCATCGTGCTGGTCGCGGTGGGACTGTTCATAAGACTGGCTGTCGTTGAGCCGCCCGTATTTTCCAAGATAAAAGAATCAGGAAAAAGCGCAAGGCTTCCCATTCTGGATGCTCTTCGCCATCATCCAAAGAGCGTGCTATTGGCGATGGGTGCAAGACTTGCAGAAAACGGCGCCTTCTACCTGTACACAGTATTCGTGCTCACCTACGCGACGCAGCCATCGATCGGGTTTAGCAGTCCGTCTGTGTTGAAGGCTATTTCCATTTCGGCGATCATCCACGTATTTGCGATCCCTACCTTTGGAGCGCTGTCAGACACATTCGGCCGCAGGCCAGTTTACCTTTTTGGAGCAATCTTCACCGGTCTGTTCGCCTTTCCTTTTTTCTGGTTGATTGAAACATCAAACACGACGTTTCTGGTGCTTGGCATTGCGCTGGCGCTTGTGGTCGGGCACGCGGCGATGTATGGCCCTCAGGCGAGTTTTTTTTCAGAGCTGTTCGGCACTAAGGTCAGATACAGCGGTGCATCTCTCGGCTACCAGCTTGCGTCGGTCATAGCGGGAGGTCTTTCACCACTGATCGCAACAGGTTTGCTAAAGCGCTATGGCGCTTCCTGGCCGATCGCGGTGTACATTATTCTGTTAGCCGCGTTGACCACGATATCAGTTTTCTTTGCCGCTGAGACCGTGCATACGGACATTGGAAAAACAGTTAGCACAATCGCGGAAGAGGAAGCTCAGCTCGGTGCGGGTTAGCGACAGATAACGGATCAGGCAGAACAGGCTTCAGTTTTTGCTTTGGGAATGTGCAAGTCGCAGCCTTAATTTTCCGTTGATTCGATTCAAGATAGAGCCTATTCCAATCGGTGAGATATCCAGTCCAAGCGCTTTTTTGATCTCTTCGAGGGTCATGCCTTCGTAATATCTTAGCTTGAAGATCAGCGCATCACGATCGCGATGGCGGCGGCTGACCGAGCGTTTCAGCGCACCTTCAACATCCTCGAGCGTGACTGTCCCGGGACCCGAAGCACCATCCAAGTGAGTAACCGCATTTCTTAGCATGCCGCCCTCACCCGTGTTGTCGAGCAACTCGTCCAACGAGAAGCTCAGTTTTGGCCTTTTTTGAGCGCGTGCTTCCCGAAAATGATCGCGAACCACGTTTACGGCGATAATACCAAGGTACTGGAAGATTGAATTCTCGTGCTCACCTTGAAAACGGTCGAGCGCTCGATTCCCTTCCTCCACCAGGCGCACATACACCACTTGCACGAGATCTTCGATAAGGTCGTCAGGAAATTGAGCGCGCCGGTCAGACTCCTGGCTAGCCCTGAGATGAAACGTCTTTGCGACGCTGGCTCGGATCGCTCCGTGATACCGATGGACGAACTCCCGCCAGGCACCCTCATCGGGAGGTCGCCGCATGCATTGTGTCAATAACTCGTGAACCGTAAGCTCAACAGCCACCGAGAGCGCTTCCCCCATCCCGTTCAGTACCCCCAACAGCAATAGCTCGGCTGGTTTTCACGCCTCCGACGTTTGGTATCCCATAACGTAATGATTTTGCGGTTGGTTCTGTTACTGAGGTCGCCACCCTGCCGGGCGCGGCTGAGAGTATACCAAATGAAGCTTTACCGGAACATAGCTAAAATTCAACAATTGCCCCCAAATAGGGGGCTAAAGTCACTTATTTCGGGTCAGGCTTGAATCCCGGCGGGAAATGGTTCAATGGGCCCTGACCGTGGCCCAGGCCTGGGGCGCTCAATATTGCTCGCTGGACATAGTCTTTTGCTATCGGAATCGCTTCCTTCGGAGCCCTGCCCTGCGCCATCAGACAGGCCAAGGCGGAAGCAAAAGAACACCCCGTCCCATGCGTGTTCTGTGATTGGACGTGTTCTGCATTAAAGGCAATGCTGCCATCTTTATCCACAAGCAGATCAAGGGATGATTCCGTATCTCCTCCCGTGATAAGCACTGCTCGTGCTCCCTTCCGTAGAATAGTCTCACCAGCTCGTTCCGCTTGAAGCCGGTTCTGAATCGGAACACGGCTGATTAACTCTGCTTCCAGACGATTGGGTGTAATTAACGATGCCAGCGGGAAAAGATGAGTCACTAAGGAATCGATCGCAGCGCGCTCAACGAGCTCGAATCCGCTTGTACTTCGGATAACCGGATCAACAACCACCACCGGAATAGCTCGCTGGCGAATCAAACTCGCAACCTCCTGGACGACTTCGGCAGTTGGCAGCATTCCAGTCTTAACCGCTGCTATTTCAAAGTCATCGAAGAGAGGGGCAATTTGCTGCCGAATTGTTTTAGCGCTTTCGCTCAGTACCCCACTGACTCCGAGGGTGTTTTGAAACGTTATTCCAGAAACCGCGGCAACCCCATAGCATCCAAAAGCGGCAATAGTCTTTATGTCGGCCAGGACACCCGCTCCGCCCGAGGGGTCAAACCCGGCAACGGTCAAAACCACTACTGGTTTTTGCTCATTAGTCATCAATTGTACGTGGGTCAGTTAGTTCTTGCGCGGCTTCGCTTAATCAGAGCGATCAGACCGGCCAGGTCTTCCGTTTCTGTAAACATCGAAATGCCAGCTATTCCTGCGGCGCCAGCATCCAGAACATCCGAAAAGTTCTTCGGGTTGATACCTCCAAGCGCCAGAACAGGTATTGTTATATTGGAAGTCACTTTGTATAGCTTATCGATACCGACTGGAGGTCCGTATTCAGCTTTACTGGATGTCTCGAATACCGGCCCGAATACTACGAAGTCAGCACCGCCCGTTTCCGCCGCCCTGACTTCATCGAGGTTGTGTGTTGAAACGCCTACCAGCATATTTCGATCGATGTCCCTTCGTACTACGTCAACTGGCAATGATCTGGTTGTAAGATGAACGCCTGCTCCGCTAGACGCCGCAATATCAACACGGTCATTGACCAGGATTCTTGCTCCGCTATCAGCATGTTTTGTAAGGGTTTTCGTGACGAAGAAAATGTCGCGAGCAGAAAGGTCACGTTCGCGAATCTGTACCATGTCAACTCCACAGTCGATGGCACGCTCAACGAACTTAATTAGATGGTTCAGATCCTTGTCGTTCCCCGCCTGCATCAACAACCGTCGATCGGTTATCAGGTAGATTATTGGGGACGAACGCTCTCGGATTGGTTTCCTCACCTTGCCATTCCGTCTGGAACGCAGTAGCGGTCTTTTTGAAGTTTATGATCTCCCACACGCCCAACAAGATATTCAAAATTCCGAGGCCCGTCACTGCCCCACGTGCATATCCGCTCTTCATCGCCAGGGCCAGCCATGGCCAATGCATTTTATCGGCTGCAAGCACAAGCAGGTAATTCTCGTTCCAGGAAGGACTTGGAACCCACGGAAGGATGATAAGCAGAATTCCGATCTCAAAGCAGATCAGAATGAAAAAAACGATAGTAAGTTTTACAGACATAGGCCGCTACTAAACTTCGATTCGTGCGCGGAACTCGTTCCATCGGCACAAATTGAAGTCTATGCTACGTCGTAACGGCCTGCAACTCCTTTATTTTGTCGCCCACACGCCGATAATTTACATCGATACCGTAAACCTGGGTGAAAGCTTCAATAGCTTTGTCAATCTCACCCATCTCTTCATAGCAGATACCAATCTCATATCTCAGTGCCTGATATTCGTCCTCTGCCCGGTTGGGGATCTTGAGTCCGCGCTCAAACCACATAATAGCGACCTTGGGAATCTGTTTTTGTTTGAAGCAGACTCCAAGCATGTTACAGCAGTTTATGCAGTCGCCCTCCAGGTCCTCGACGCCGGCGGTTCTGAATGCCATCTGGAACTCGGATATCGCCTCGTCCAGCAACTCCATATCCTTGTATGCGAGACCCAGGCTGTAGTGTGTCTCGAAATCAATGAGCGGCTTCAAATCACCTGTCTGACCCTTCAGTTCATCGAAAATCTCCTGCAACTCGTCGCGCGCGGATCCGAACTCATCGGAACCTGTGCCCGTAACAACATCATCAACTGCGTGTGCAGCTTCGCCTTCAGCAATTTCCGTCTGGCTTGACTCGTCCTTTACATCTGAACCGATTAGAGCATCATCGTGATCAATGATGGATTCCTGCACGTGATCCTGATACTCGTCGAACGAGGCATCGATGCCGGAGACGAGCGACGCTAAAAGATCACCCGTACCAATTCGTTCCTCTGCTGGCGCATGAGTAACGACTGCTTCCTCATCAATGGTTGGTTGCTGTGCTTCGACTGCTTCTTTTTCGTTCTCAGATTCTGCGTCTAAGGACAGCGGTGGAGCAGCCTGAAATTGCTGCTGACCGGAATACGACTGATCAAACGGAATGTGCAGTTCGCTGGTATTGAATTGGACCAGCAGATCAGGATAGAGTGGACCCGATTCGCTTTGAACGATCACGGGCTTGTCTTTGTCCTCGGTGTCGTCCTTCGCAGTATAATCGGGTTCAATTTGCTCGTAATCAGGAGTCTTCGAGTCGTCCTGACTTACCGTAACGTCCAGCTGCGGATACTGGTAATCAGTGTGATCCGTTGAACCGGTTTGCTCATCGCCCAGGCTTAATTCGACAAATGACTCATAATCAGCTGTTTCGCCGATGATCGGCTTACTTGGCTCGAAACTCTCTCCCAAACGCTTGTAGCGAGCAAGTACTTCCGGGTGATCACCGTTCTCATCTCGCAATCTGTCCAGGGTATCTTTAGCGATTTCCACGTAACCCTGGGCAATGTAGAAATCGATTCCTTCCAGCTCGTCTCTGAGCACTCGCGGCATCGTATCGGACGGCAGCAGGCTCGCAGACGTGAACATTTCGGCGCCTGTCTCTCCCCTCTGATTTTCGCCATCCGTCACCAAAGTGCCGCCGTATCGCGACTCAGGAGTTGAAAGCAAAAAGCCCGAAACGTTCTCGCCGGACGTCCCGTTTCCCGCACCATCGTCCGGAATCGTCACAAATCCGTCTGAAAGCCCCCCAGTATTGTACTTGCTCCAGTCCACGCCCGATGAATCTCGAATCTCGAATCCCGCATCGTCGGTTTGAACCGGTTGTCGGTCTGTGCCTGATGATACCGTTTCACGAAAAGAAGAGGTGGGCGTCGCAACGAATTCCTCCGGGCCGGATTCCGCAGAGTCGGCCGGATCGATCAAGGGATTGAGTTGATGTGCTTCGGCCAGGAAGTCGCTGGCGCGAGCCGTCTCACCCCGGCTTTCATGAATGCGCGCGAGCTGTATGCATTGTTCCGAGGCTTTGTCCATGATCCCAGCCCGCAGGTATATGTCTTTGAGCTTCAGATGAACCTGAACGTTTTCAGGCGCGTGAACAAGAATGGCAGTTAAGATTTCGACTGCGTGAGAGACCTGACCATGACCCGCCAGGATCTCTGCTTCGGAGATCTGTCTTATTACAAAGGTATCGTCAAAGGCAGCGGACTGAAAATCCAACGGTCCGGTTGCGCGTACAACGTCGGATGATTCCCCTTCTGAAATGTCCTGCACTCCGAGGTTGTAAAGGCGTTGAAGGTGAAGTGGTTCATCCGGTTCGAGGCGCGCGAGCTCTTTCAATGCTGCGATAGCTTCAGCGTTATCTCCTTTTCGCATCGCGGCCTCAACCAGCGAATTCAACGTGGCGATCAGGTTATGATCTTCGCGAATCCGCAGGAAAATCTGGGCCAGTCGCTTGAGAGCACCCACGTGATAAATCTCCTTATCAAGCACACGTCGAAGGAACTCGATCGCTTTGTCTTCTTCCCGCTTTGCGATCAGGACTTCGATGCAACCGTCCACCTGCTCGGAAGCACGGTCCAGGTCTCCAATCTGTAGGAAACGCCGTCCAACCTCCAGCAGGTAGTGATACCGGTTTCGATCCAGTTCCACGAGGCTTAGGAACGTACGTTCGGCATCGTCCATCATTCCTGCCGACAAGTAGGTCCGGCCCAGGATTGTAAGGAGTTCCACGTCGCCCGGATTTCTTTCGAAAGCCTCGCAGAGAACATTGATCGCGCGGTCGGTCTGACCTTGCTGAGAATAGATCGTAGCAATTGCGGTTAGTGCCTGGCGGCTATCCGGGTTGATGACTATTGCCTTCAGATTGGCATTGAGTGCCTGCTCGATATCACCCTTTCGAAGGAATTCCCCGCCAGCCATGATGAATGCGTCGTGAGCTTGCTCGGTCATTGCTTCGCGCGAATATATCTCACCGAGCTTCATGCGCACCGAGGTGTTTGATGGATCGAGATCGGCGATCTTCTGGTAAGCCTCGAGAGCCTTCCGTGTCTGTCCAGCCCGTGCGTAGGCATCGGCGACCTGGAGGTATTGCTGCCGCGCCTCAACAAGCAGTCCCTGTTGCGAGTACAGATTTGCCAGTTTCATGGCGGTCTCGATGTTTGTTGGATCGAGCTTTGAGATCTTCTTGAGCATCGCGATGGCCTTCAACGTGAAGCCGCCCTCGCGATAGCTATCAGCGATTCGGGAGAAGTTGGCAATGGCGTCCTGGATCCTGCCGGCGCGAACATAAAGGTCGCCTAGTGTGTTGATCGTGGTCAGGTCTCCGGGATCTGCGCTCACTACTTTTCGATACTCATCGATAGCCGCCGGAATCTTGCCCTGCAAGACGTACTTCTCGGCGGTGCGCAGAACCTTGGACTTGTTGAGCGACATAAACCCCTCCCGAGGCAAGATGCCTCCGCGTGCATTTTCTGTTCGATTAGGGGCGGGGTGCTTTAGTTCAGGTGGAAGCGACTACTGGGGCGACTCTTCGTCAGGACTGTCAAAATTCAACGAGCCTTGTGAGAATAGGACCCCCTTAAAGGACAACCGGTGAATCTCCGACGGGCCCAGTCGCGCGATTGCCTCTTGATGAATGCGAGTGTTGTAACCGGCATGTGATCCGAAGCCGTAACCAGGATACTTCTCCTCGTACTCTCTCATCCATTCGTCGCGCTTAACTTTAGCCAGGATCGACGCGGCCGCAACGGAAACCGAGCGACAATCACCTTTAATTATTGCCGACTGGGGGCAGTCAAGGTTGGGGACCCTTTCACGCCCGTCTATTAGAACATAGTCAGGAATGGGTCTCAATGCTTTTATTGCCAGCTCCATGGCGCGCAAAGATGCCTTTAGAATGTTGATTTGATCGATCTCGTGATGCTCGATTCGGGCGACCGAAAAGGCGATGGCGCGGCGTTCAATTTCCCCGGCCAGTCGCTCACGTTGGAGCCGTGTGAGCTGCTTGGAATCGTTGATTCCGTCGGGGAGGTCGCGAAGATTGAGTATGCATGCGGCGGCGACTACCGGGCCGGCGAGGGCCCCACGGCCCACTTCGTCTGCACCGGCGACAAACTGCGCCCCGTCAGCCAGACACAGATCTTCGAAGCTTGTGTCACACGACATGAGGGCTCACGCTTTGGGAGAGGTTTTGGGTAATTCTGAGTTTGATTACAGATTTCAAATTTCAGATTTCAAATGTTTATTTCAGATTTCAAATTTCAGATAAAATTTCAGATTTCAAATTCGAATTGCAGATTCAGATTGCAGATTCAGATTGTGCAGATTCAGATTGTTCCTTCAGATTGCAGATTCAAATATGAAATTTGAAATCTGAGATTTGAAATAACAGTCCGACATCTAAAATTGAAGTCCGATCTTGCAATCCGAGTCTGCAATCTGAATCTGCAATCTGAATCTGTAATTCGAACCTGAAGTCCGAATCTGCAATCTGAATCTGCCGTGCTTGATTGCCAGTCTACACCGAGATGACTATCATCCCGAATCCGACCCAAACCTTCACTCGATCGCGCCGGTGAGTGGGCTCGAAGCCGACGCATACAGTTTTCTTGGAATTCGTCCCGCCATATACGCAAGCCGGCCCGCGCGCACTCCAAGGTTCATCGCTTCAGCCATTGCAACCGGATCGCCCGCTCCCGCAACCCCGGTGTTCATCAGAATGCCGTCCACGCCCAACTCCATCGCAAGCACAGCATCCGATGCCGTTCCAACCCCTGCGTCAACGATCAGCGGCACTTCCCGAATTTGCTCTCGTAAGATCCTCAGATTGGTAAGATTCTGAATCCCGAGCCCGGACCCTATCGGCGCAGCGAGCGGCATTACTGCACTGGCTCCTGCATCAATCAGTCTCCGCGCAACGATCAAGTCATCGTTGAAGTACGGCATCACAACGAAACCTTCTTTTGCGAGAGCTTGCGTTGCTTCCAACAATCCCTGGTTATCGGGGAACAATGTTCGTTCGTCTCCGATCACCTCCAGCTTTATCCAATTGTTGTCCAGAACCTCGCGCGCAAGCATCGCAGTGCGGATGGCATCATCTGCCGTGTAACAACCGGCGGTGTTCGGGAGAATGTGATACCGCTTTGGATCGATGTGATCAAGGAATGATTCTTTTGAGCGATCGTTGAGGTTAACGCGTCTAACAGCAACGGTCACCATTTCGGTGCCCGACACCTCGAGAGCTTTTACCATTAGCTCGAAAGTCGCGTACTTTCCTGTACCCAGGATTAACCTGGAGCGAAATTCTCTTCCTGCTATTACTAATGAATCTGTCATCTTATTAACCAATTCGTTTGAGTTCTTTCCTGGTCTCCTGCTGCGTCGCCCTGACTCACCACATCTTACTCCCCCCGCCGACAAAGTGCACAACTTCGAATCGGTCGCCTTCAGAGATGGTGGTGGAGTCCCACTCAACCCGTCGAACGATTTTCTTGTTCAGCTCAACGGCGACTCGTTCGGATTTCAGCCCGAGTTCGGTTATGAGATCGCTGATAGTGGAGCCTTCGCGAATGTCAGTCTGGTTCCCGTTAACGACGATTGTCAACTGAGTCCTTTGGGAGTCGGTCAGGTTCGGCGGATTAGGTTCTTGAGTTCCCCTCTTCCCTTGCTCGATTGTGCTTCAATAACGATAGCCGCGGTACCCGTGCTGAAGGATGGTAACGTGATGCTAAAGTTTGCCACTCCATCCCGACCGACTCGGCCTATGAATACCTGCGGCTTAAAGGCCGTTCCAATGATCTTAACCGTCACGGTTGCATCGAGGTCAGGTTTTACTCCGTTTGCAACCTGAATTCGCAGCGCTATTCCGCGACCCGCAACAAACACATCAGGCGTTAACACTTTGACATCCAGTTTCGCCTGCCCGGAACCGCGTTTTGCATAGTCTTCCAGCACCTCGTCAAGATTAAGACCAGTCGTGTCTCCGCGAGCAGAGCTTGTGCGTGGAAGACTCTTTACCGCGTCCGAGCTCTTCCCGGAGGTCTTGCTGGATTTTGTAGGGACGCTGAGTGGAGGAGTCGGTGTCGGAGCTGGTTCGTCGCGCGCTTCGACTTCCCCGGCCAAAGAGTCGACCGGTGAGCTGTCGAGCGCCTCCTCAAGTCCGGAGAGATCTAGATTGCCGACAATTGGTAAGTGCTCTGGCTTTGCAAGCGGTTCCACATTCGTGCTTGAGAGGGACTCTTCCTCTGTTTGTTGGCGACCGGAGTGACGAATGAGATCATCAATTCTACCGGCCTTGATCGCGGCGATGATTACCTGATGTTGTCGTTTTAGCATTGACGCGACCGCGTCTGGGCCAGCGTCCTTGCTTAACGGAGCCGGATAGGGCGTCAGTTTTTTGGCTACGATTGTGCCACCGACATAGACGAGAGACTCCAGAATCGGGTTATCTTTTCCTCGATCCTCGGTCTGCACATGATAAACGTGCCCCTCGTGACGAACATCAGTGTTAAAGCCCGTAATCATCTGTGTGGAAACTAACATAGCGGTTTTTTTCAGTCAATAATTCTGACCCTCGCACAGGATTGTAACGACGTCGTAGTGATACCAGATGACGAAGGCCGGGCCGTCGTTGAACGGGGACTTTAAACCACGGGAGTCACACGACTTGCAAAGAGTCAGTGAAGCGCGAAAGCATCGTCTGCGGGCCAACTGTGAGTGAGCCTGGTCACGCCGGCAACCCAGGAGAGTGACTCAAGGCAAGTAATCAGACGACGTGCTACAATCGATTGCATAGTGACAGAAAAATTCCCAGACCTAGAGGAGATCGCTCTCTTTCCGCTGGCGACAGTTTTGTTTCCCGGCGCGCTCCTGCCTTTGCACATATTCGAAGACCGCTACAAACACATGATTCAGTTCGCAGTCGATAACGGAGGTGTATTTGGCCTTTCATATCGCAGCGACGCGGCAATCGGCCGCGAAACCCCACCGGAAACCGGCAGCGTTGGTTGTATAGCCAAAATTAACGCCGTGGTGCCGGTCGGTGATGGCAGGATGAACATAGTTTCCACTGGTCTGATCCGCTATCGAGTAATAGGGTTGCGGCAGTCTACTCCATTCGTCGTAGCAAAAATCGAGACGTTGACAGACGATCTGGAACCCGGAGAGGACCTGAATCGAATATTCGACGAGACCGTAGAAGTATGCAGGAAATTCATCGAAGCAGCACAGGCTCTCGATGAACCAAACGCTCCCGTGAATCAGGACTTGCCCGAGGAACCCGAAGCTTTTTCGTTGCTGGTGGCGTCTGCTTTACCGATCGAAAATGATGTAAAACAAACGTTGCTTGAAATGACCTCGACCAGGTTGCGGTTGACGCGATTGCGGCCGTATGTCACTGCCGCGCTTACCGAGTACAGCGATCGCCTGCGGATCCAAAGGATGGCTAAGACCAACGGACACGGACGACTCCAGACCAAGCCCTGACCTATTGAGATGTCGGTCTCGCAGCGTTTCCGGCGGGATTATTGAGGCGTTTGAAGATCTCCGGCAAAGCCCGAATCACTGTATCTCCGACTACCCTGATGCTTTCACCACTTATTTTATCAAGGGTATCGAGATTGGTATGCCAGTAGCTGTGGCTGGGACCATAATTGAAATCGATTAAGTCTACAACTGGGACGCCTGCGTCTCGGAATGGCAAGTGATCATCAGAGATGTATTGCTCACTATTCAAGAAGTATTTTTGATATCCAACCGAGTGCGCCGTTTTCCAGATTGCATCGACCATCCACGGCGTAGACTCGCCTTCACGCTTAATATCAAGCTCCTTGTCGCCGATCATATCGAACAACACCAGCGCTCGTACCCGGGCAAGAGTTCCGTCCTCTCTCAACTTTGACGCAAGATGCCGGCTACCATAAGTGTTGTCTCGCCCACCCATCGCATTCCAATCGACAACCGCCTCCTCGCCGTCGAACAATACAAACCAGAGCGTGTATTCAGGCTTCGTCTTCGATAAGACGCGGGCGGTTTCCAGTACTGCGGCAGCGCTTGAGCCGCCATCATTTGCTCCAACAAATCCCGGCTGTAGCTTGGTGTCATAATGGCCGGTGATCATGACAATGTCTTTTTTTTCTCCGCGTAACTCGCCGATGATATTTTTCATAGCGATCGGCCCTCGAGGAGTCTCACCGTTAAAAGCGTCCGTTGAAACCTGCAATCCAAAGCCCTTCAACTCATTTTCGAGGTAGTCTTGCGCCTTCTTTATCGCTTCCGAGCCGGACGGATGAGGACCAAATTCCACCAATTTCTTCACGTAGGCGTATGCTCGCGCAGCATCGAATTCGGCTGCCTTCTGAGTGACAGACGAAACGTCCGCAGGGTTACTTGATTGAGCGTGACAACCTAGAGGAACTGTAATGAGGAAGACCAACGAGACTGCGATTACGAAGTTCGAGTTCAGTCGATAACTCCTAAGCATCAGGTGGGCTCCAGTTTGGTCGATCAGATCTTAGATAAATTTGAGTTGGGCCAAATTCTTCGGCAACCGGTCATCCGTTCCCACCCCCGCAGAGCGGATACCAATTCTATGTTCAGCGGCGAGTTGCTCGACCGTAACGCGTTCAGTTTTTATAAACGTGACGTCTCTCAAATTGACGATTGTTGTTTCGGTACACTGGCTGGGATTCTGGCAAGAAAATGAACTGACTACGGCATACTTCGTATCGGGCGTGATCATTCGAGAATCCAACGGATCACTCATCACGTGCAGCAACGTCTCTCCATTGGTGAAACGGATGACCAGCTTAAAAAGAGGATCGCGCAATTGTAGTGCTTCGCTCATACTACTCCTTAATCAGCGGAAACGCCGAAGTGTCAGACTGCTGATGCTTGGCCACTGGCCGATGTTGCGGGGCCTTGTTCATCCTTAAAGTCACAGGCTTTTGCTAGGTCGTCTATCGCGCTTGATACCGCATTAACGATATTCTCAACCGCATCTCCAACCATATCCAGTTCGACCTTAATCAGCGTTGAAATCCTCTGTTCGAAAGGCAACTCTGCGAACGATTTTCTTACCTCATCTGCCGTGCTCCGCGATTCACTTGCCGATCCCTCTTTTCGACTCCTACTCATACGGCTTACCTCCAATCGCTGCCAGCGTGCGTCCAAAACACGCAATAAGCAGGCAATTTGAGGCTACCGCAAAGCCATAAATGGGTCAAGGAAGGGTTCAGCCTTCGGCTGAACGTTCAGCGTTTGACGATCAACGTTTTACGTTAAACGTTTAACCCTAATCCCTTAACGCTGAACGTTCAACCGAAGGTTGAACGCTGAATAAATTTGCTTTGCAGTTCCAGGGCATCATAGAATGAACCTTCTCCCGACGATGAACCTGGGTGGCTAAACGAAATGCCGAGGTTGAAGGATCTTGTTAGTTGACACCGCTTACGGCGCGTCTTTACAAAATAACCAACCAGCACCCGGGCCTGCAAAAAGAGTCATCCAAAGCCTAGTAGGTGCCCTGTCCTCCAATATCGATCTGGAGCCGCCTCCGCGCGGTAAACGTGTATTTGTCATTACACAACACATAATCTCTTTTCTACTCTTGAGCTATGCCATTTTTGCTCCTCACTCAATCGCTCTCACTCAAGGAGCTTATCTCATCGGTATGGGAGCGTGGGCCGTCCAGCTTGCGGCGACGCGGCGCTTGAATCAAAAGCCTAGCCGAATGGATATCGCATTATTCGGATTTTTTGCCTGCTGCGTATTCTCATCGTTTTTGTCATATGATCCACTCGTTAGCATTAAGGGGCTGAAGAGTCCGGCATTCTTTTTCGCCTTCTATTTTGTCAACAATAGAGTCCGATCCATTCGCTTCGCTTCATTTTTGGCGCTGACGATCATACTCTCCTGTATGGTTAACGTCGCTTACAGTGCAGTAACGTTGGGAGTAGGGCGTGGGCTTAAAATCCAAAGCATCAATTCCGACAGCGCATTTGCGAACGAAACAATCGCAATAGGAGACACAATAATCGAAGCCGACGATCAGCCGGTGAACTCACGAGAGGATCTCCTGCGCATCATCGACTCTCAACGCGGTCGGTTAAGAATCAAATTACAGCGCAAAGAGGCCGTCGCAGAAACCTCAATCCCCAGGCAGGCCATCAAAGACTCCGAGGGGGTTGGCTTCGATCGTTTAGGTATCACGACAACTCCCGGCAGGAACTTTAGGATAATGGGTTTCTATAGCCACTATGAAACCTATGCTGAGGTACTCCAGCTCATTGCCGCTCTGGCAGTGGGGTTATTGATTGCGATTCCAAATAAGAGATCGGGAATCGGTTTGTTCTTGACCGTGGCGATTCCCCTTATCGTGGTTGCTCTCATTCTCACATCCACTCGCGCAGCGTTAGCTGGGCTCGCGCTTGGCGTTGCGGCAATGGCGATTGCCAACAGCAGGCGTCGGATTCTGATTGCGGTAACGGTCGCGGTGATAATCCTGTTTCCGCTGGGAATGTTTGCGGCCGAGCGTTCGCGAGGTATTTCGCTGTTTGATCCCGAGGAAGGAAGCACCGCTTATCGTCTGGAGGTGTGGCGCGAGGCGCTGCGCATCATCAAGGACAATCCTGTTGTCGGAATCGGTAAGGGAAGCGAAGGAAAGCTTAAAGAGCGGTTGGGATTATATGACGATGGTCGGCTTCCACCAGGCCATTTTCACTCAACGCCAGTTCAGATCGCAGTTTGGTGGGGGCTGACGGCGTTGATCTTTTATTTTTCATTTATGACAGTGTTTCTTATTGAGACCTGGCGCTCCATTAGAAACGGCTCTTCAACCAAACGCTGGCAGGAGCAAGGAATTGCACTAGGAGGTTTAGGAGCTCTGGTAGCATTCAACCTGAGTTCGTTTGTTCATTTCAATTTCGGAGACGGCGAGGTCGTCATGGCATTTTGGCTGCTGACTGGACTCGCATTTGCGGTTCGCCGGATTGGCTCCGAATCAGGCGTTGACTCGAAATCAGCACAAATGCCAGCGCCGACATCGCAAGAAGGTTCACATAGAAATCTATCCCAACAACCAACAATAATCTCTGAATCGACCGTCCGGGCAGCAAAGGCAAAACAGAATTAACTATAGCAATGAGAATCAGAACTCTCATCGCGATACCTGCCTCACGTGATCTGCTCCGTACCGCAATATCCGCTAAACAAGCAATAGGCCACAACAACGTCACGAAGTAAATCTTCGAGGTTAGAGGCCCCACCAATAACATCAAGCACAGCATTAGCGACATCTCTAGAGCAAATCGACCATTGATTCGGTTATTGCCTTCGATCTCTGCTTGAGGACTGGCCCTCTCAAACCAGATCAACAAAAGCACCGCAACAAATAAAATTGCGCACCCAATGATCCAAGCCCATAACAGATCTTCGCGTGTTAACGATGCAAAATTTATAGCTGGATACTGAACATCGCCGTCAACTCGTTTGGAATAATCGACCGGAGATACATAACGTCGAAGCTCACCTTTTAACGACAGGTTTATAGGTCCGTTGTCCTCGTGAAAGTCCTGACTCGAAATCACGTGCTCGTACCAGTTCTCGATCAATTTGATGTTCCCGCTTATACCGAAATAGACTGAGGGGACGAAGTTGATGATTATCAGCAGAACACAAACCGACGACAGCATCCTCCACCTTCGCTTCAGTACGAAGTAGGGCAGAAGCAAAAACGGCGTTAACTTGATTGTGATCGCAACGGCCATTAACAACCCAGCGATGCCCTCCCTTCCCTTCTGGAATGAATACAGAGAGGCAAAGAGCAGAAAGACCGCCAATAGATGAGCATTGCCGTAGTGAACCGCCATCACCAGGTACTGAAGCGTGGATAGCGCAATAAGCAGCCACGCTTTCTTTGAATCCGCAAGCCCTGGAAAAATGCGCGAGATTATTACTAAGCAACCGGCAATCTCGATGACTGAGAGCAGATACCAGATGTAAGCTGAAATCGAATAGGGGATAAGCCAAAGCGGAGTGAACGCGACCAGAAAGAACGGAAGGTATCGATAATCCATCACACGCCCGAGAGCAAAATCCGGCGCGTATAAGTCGGTGCGTCCTTTGATCAGTGATTGACCGGCTGCAAAGTAGACGGGAAAATCTATCAGGTTTCGAATGAAGATAAAGCCGAGAAGCGCCAGCACCAAACAAACGAAAATCGAAACATAGATGTGTTTCGTCATCGAGCTAAGGTTAACAGTCAGGCAAGCAGAACTGAAAATGTTACCCGCTTCAATTCCCCGTAGATCTTAATCAATCTCTGCGTAACCTCAAGAGAGTTCCGCGCCACTCGAGTCGACGCATTCGCTAACCTCTCAGAATTGCACTCATCATGCGACTTCATCTTCCTCACTCGATGACGATTCAGCGCGGGTCTGCTCTTCAGTGCTCGCAAGCTGAGTGAGGCTGACTCTGATATCCGTTGTCGGAGCATTCAGAAGGAACCTGCCAACTTTCCTGGCCCATCCTCGAACCTCCGAAACGTCTTTTGCCTTCTGGGTCTGCATAACCATTTCAAGGACCTGAGCTGCCATCGACCAATCAGGGTGATTTCGCGTCCTAAATTGCTCGACAACCATATCGAGGCTATCTCCGGGATCCCACTCTGCCAGCTCTTTCAATATGTAAGCCGACGAAGAAGGCGCACCCGTACCAATAACCAGCAAGGCAATCACAATTTGGTACGGTCCTGATCTGAGGCCGCCATCCTCAGTAGCGCGGTCTGTCAAAAAGGTATCTAGTTGAGCATCGGTCATCCGCGCCTTGATTAACCGGTAGGCATTCACGAGTCGTTTAACTCGGCGCGGCGACGGCCCCACATACGCTGCCAACGCTCTCATGTAGTCCAATTCGATTCCTGCAATCTCGATTTTACCGATGACTGGCGGAGTCCCGTTCCCGTGGCCGCCCTCGCTCACTGAAACCCCAGGTGCCAGTACCGCTCCTCCTTCCCGTGGCGTCGTCCGAACAAGCGAAGCCAGGTACGATGCCGCTCGCGCCGATGTCATCGGTTCAAGCCAAAACGAGATCTGAAAAATCTTCTCCAGGTAATCTTGAGGAGTCACTCTTGGCGTTCGTGGTCGCGCCGTCGCTTCCCCGTTCGGCCTGTCGGTTTCAGCATCGGAGGGCGCGGCATTGTTCGGGGAAAGCCATCTATAGCTCTGAATGAGCGCCTCTTCGACCCATCGTGCATCGACCGCTACTACTACGACGAACAGCTCAAACGCGAGCAGCATGTGGACGAGCTGAAGCACACGCACTACATCGGAGGGTTTGCAACGATCGAGATCATCGATATACAGAATCACTCGGTCGACCGGCCGCTCGCGACTTACCGCCGCCTCAGAGGCTGATTTTTTATCGTCGGAATCTGTTGTCTCACTTCTTTGATCTCTCAGCAGACGGCTCAACGCCTCAAGATCCGCCCTGGCAAGCGACAACGTTGTGAGTTCTTTCTTGTAGGATTGGTCATCAATCCGACCGGACACAAGCTCGAGCATTTGAGCCGGAAGCGAAGCATTTGCGGCTTCCGCTTGCGCACGAGCGAGTTCTTCCCGCGCTGTCTGGAGACTTGCGGCGGCAGTGGCTGCGGAAGCCTGAGCGGCTTCCAGTTTACCCGTTGCTGCAACAACCGCGGGATTAGCGGACACACGCTTTGCGTATTCATCGACGACTTTTGCGATCGCTTGATCCACTTTCGAAACAGCACCGCTCGCCGCGCGAGCCCACAAGGCGATCACCGAAAGAATGGCCGTCATGGAGGACAGGACTTGCCCAACTTGTCCGATGTTTAACGCCTTCCCGGCCAGCCATCCCACGAGGGGCGGTACGCCCAGGATGAGAACTGCAAACAAAACCGTTCGTGGCCAACCGAGGTCGCTTAGCATGCGAGCGGGACGATTACTCAACGCCTTCAGACGATCCTCTAACTCGGCGGCGCTGCCTACGCTGTCTCCAAGAGCCGCAACAACCCCGCTGTTTTTAACTATAGGCGAATCTTGTATTGCTCCTTTCACAGTCGCCCATACACCCTGGGCTACTGCTCGGAATCCGGTCGTCTGAATCTGGGCTTCCTGGCGCGCTGTAGTAAGTTTTGTTTCGGCTTGTGTAACGGCAGTTTGCGCGGCTTCTTGCACAGCAGCGGCTGCTGCTAGCTTGCGCCGTGTGGTTTCGAGCGCCTGTCGCTTTTGCTCCTTCCAGGATGCGCCTGCAATAAGCTGCTCATCTCGAATGTATGCGCTCAATGCGCGAAATATGGTGTCGACAAGACTGGAGGTCAGGGCGTCTTCTGCATAGTGCCAGGCATTGAAGTCAACGTGAACGATGTTACTGAAATAAGGTGTATCTTCGTTGCGTGAAGCAGCGCTCATTGCCTCCTTCGCCCGGTTCTCAACCGAGCGCCTGAGTCGTTTCAGAAAAGTAGTCTTTCCTGAACCCCACGGCCCAAACAATCCGATTGACAGTGGAGGCTCCAGGCTTTTCGAAGCTAATAACGCTGCAAAGGACTCCACATCGCGCCTTATTGAGAGGGGATCGCTTAGCCAGCCTTTGTCGAGGCGCACAACCGCATCAGGCTCGTCGCTGTTCAGATCAACCGGTCTCCCGCTCTGAAGAATCTCTTCCTCGCCCAACGCCTCTCGCCAAAGCTCGGCTGATTCGGCTCCGCGCTTGGCATGCTCAACCAAGTCCACGCGAAGTTTCTGCGGATTGAGACCAATTGTGGATAGCTCCTGATCACCGTCGACGCGGCGCGAAATGACTGCTCCGGCAAGGTGCATCGCGCCAACCTGGAATTCGTTATTGGTATCATGGCGCGTCGCTACGGCGAGTTCTCGCGCGGTTTCAAGAGCATTAAGAACTCGAGGGCTAATATCCAGATCCGAAAATGCTTTCCACGTCTCAGGCAGAGGTTTGTCGAAGTATTTGATTTGCGCGTCTCTGTATTTCTCGCTGGCAGCTAACACTGCGGTCCAGACAGGCAGGATGGACTTACGTACCTCAGTATTGTCTTGCGCGGTCTCGACGAGCGCATAGAAAACAGTTTGAAGCCGGAGCCACTGATCCCTGCCGCGCCGTGCGTGAAACTTTGCAGCGTTCTCGAGAACCGCGACCGTACCCTCATCGCCAGGATATGCCAGGTCTTTGCCGGTGATCTTCTGTTGTTCAAAGATAGGTACCGCTTTTGTTGGAGCGACGCGCCGGCTCGAGTCTGCCCATTGCTCCGCTGTGTAGCGAGGGGCGACCCAGTCGAAAAACTCAGAACGCCATTTCGCTTCCTTGAACCCCCATCTGTTCTGCATCTGATCGCGATGTGCTGCTGGCGGATTTAGAACATAAGCCGCGACCAAATGCCGGACACCGATGTCACTGCCTCCGACCCGATGAGCCCAATTCTCCGCGTTTCCTATCACCGCCCTCGCTGAAGAAGTGAGTAAGTGCTTATCGGTGGACAATCGAACAGACTCTGGCTTTCCCGGATTCGTGGCGGACTTCTTGACTATCTCTTCGCTGGCATTCTTCTCTGCGTAGACTGCCGCCGCCTTCGGTCCATACTCATCCTGGCTGGCTACCCTTGCGAACCAGCGGCTGGTTTCGTCCTGGCCTGACAACAATGCGGCCATCACCGTTGTGAAGCTAATCGGAGGCTCACCTTCTTTTTCTACTTCAAGACCGAAATAATAAGCATGCTCGTATATGCGGAGGGCCTCCTGATCTAGGAGCAGCGACCGCGAAGGAGGGTACTCTAACAACCAATCTATATCTGGTGGGCCTGCCATGACAGTATCTCTGACTGAATGTAATTATGTTTGCATTCATTCGTAAGCATGGGCAAGTGGTTTCGCATTGATCTGCAAGCCAGCGCTTGAGAAATCTATTTCGTAGGTCTACTTCTTTTTCGGCTTTGCTTTACAACTCCTGCCCCCCGTGTAGTCTGCAATAAAGCTGGATTGCGATCATCGCAACAGAATCTTAAACGAAGGGCTCCGTCGGTTACTTGATTCGATCGGTTACAAAACAACGTTTCTTTTCTATTTATCCGTATTGTCAATCTTAAAGACGAGGAGAGAATGATTGTCCACAGGCTTTCAAATCGATACGAAATTATTTCTGAACTGGGTCGCGGTGGAATCGGCGTCGTCTATAAAGCTCATGATCCGCTATCGAATCGAGAGGTTGCTGTTAAGCTCATTCCACCCGCAATACTCAGTACCGAGGCTGAGCAACGTTTTCAGCGAGAGGCACAACTCGTCGCCCAGATGGACCACCCTGCAGTCGTACCGATCTATGACTTTGGCAAAAACGATCAAAAAGTCTCTGCTAGTGCTGTAGAAGTGATCAAACGCAACGCGCAAGCCGAGGCAAAGCTAACGGACGAACTTCTGGACTATTCCGCAAACAAATTTTCAATCGGGAGTCGGCTTGTTTCACTCGGCGCAATAGTTAAGGCGGCGATCGTAGACTTCACGCCAATAGCGCGCGCTAAGCATATCGAAATAGAGATGGATCTGAACTCCGTAGAAGACGTGATTCTCGGCGACTCCTTGCGCTTACAGCAGGTGTTTTCCAATCTGCTCTCGAACGCAATCAAGTTCTCGGCGCCTGGGGGATACATCAAAGTAAAGTTTGAGACCGTTAGCGGGTGTCACACCATAGGAATGGGGCGAGTGTTAGTGAATAAGATCCGCTGTCCGTCAAATGCGGCGTGGGTCGGCAAGTTCACCCCTTTGCCAGTAAGCGTTTTTACCACCATGCCCGTTGCGGCCGACACTACCGTAACACGATGCTCGCCTCCTTTATGGTTGCGGCGGAGCCGCGCTATGCATGCAGTCCGGCGGTGGCTCCCGGCGAAGTCGTCCCGCTCACGTCGCGCGTAGAGCGTAGAGCGAGCCGACGACGCTCGGCCCATAGTTTCCCGGCGCAAACGTATGCGCGAGCGCCGCCTTGGCACGCCAGCCGGTACAGTGCCCCGGCGCGACGACACGAGGCCTGACACGATTGTCGAGGTCGTGGACGGTCGGCTCGATCCGCGGCTCCATCCCCTCGCCTGCCAGATGATAGCCGCCGAGGATGACGTCGATCGGCTCGCCCCCGAACGCGCCCAGCGCGCCGAGCGCTGCGTTGACGACGCCTGCGTGCGAGCACGACGAGAGCACACTGACGCCGCGGCCGCGCACGCGCGCCGCGAGGAATCGCTCGTCG
>DATFWY010000175.1:0-58550 GCA_035258805.1 Blastocatellia bacterium
TTGCGACAGCGGAGAACACAAGGCTGAAGATTGCAAGCAAACAGAATCTTCTCACCATGCTACTTTCCCCCGCGGATGATTTCTTGTTGTACTCAGGTTTTAACACATTCCAGATAACAAACTCAAATTGGGGGTTAGGAATTGGGGGTTGGGAGAAGAGGTTGGGGTTCGGGGTTGGGGTTGGCGCTTAGGATTAGCTTGGTTGTAAGACACGTTGCCAACCTGGTAGTAATTCCGATCACCGAATCGCGAACGCTAACTCCAAGTCTAATCTCCAACCCCCAACCCAACCCCAACCCCCAATCCCCAACCCCCAGCCCCAATCCGTTGACTTCCCTACTGAATCTTTATACCGTGAACTCATTGCCAATTTTAGAGCAGGAGACGCGACGTACGATGAAACTTGGTATCTCGCTACCGCAATTAGGTCCGCAAGCATCGCCAGAAGCCCTGATAAGAGTTGCGAAACGCGCCGAGGAATTGGGTTACGACTCGGTGTGGGTACTCGAGCGGCTCTTATGGCCGCTCGCTCCGAGGGAGCCATATCCGGCGGCCCCCGACGGCAAACTGCCTGAGACATATCAATCCGTTCTGGATCCCATCGAAACGCTCACGTTCGTAGCCGCTCATACCACAAGAATTCAGCTCGGAACGAGCGTGTTGGTTCTTCCGTATCATTCACCGATTCAGCTTGCGCGACGGATTGCGTCGCTTGACGTTCTCTCTGGCGGGCGTGCGCTGGTTGGTGTCGGAGCCGGGTGGTCGCACGACGAGTTTGAAGCTGCTGGTACGCCGTTTGAAAGACGCGGCGCGCGCTGCGATGAATTCCTGCGCGCGATGATCGAGATATGGACGAAAGATCCGGTTAGGTTCGAAGGCCAATTCTACCGGATACCGGAATCGATGGTTGGACCCAAGCCGATCCAGAAGCCTCATCCTCCGATCTATGTTGCAGGCTTCGGCCAATACACGTTTGACCGCGCGGCGAAGTTCGGAGATGGATGGAATCCGGCTGGGATTATGAGCTTTGAAGCGCTGGAAGGGATGATCAAACAATTTCAACAGACTGTCAGGCGCACCAGTAAACAGCAAATGGAGGTGGTGCTCCGATCCTTCACGATGGTATTCCCACAACCAGCAGGCGATAACCGTACTCCGATGACTGGTTCGCTGGAACAGATTCGAGAAGATACGGCGAGACTCCGAGAAATCGGAGTGACTCACTTGATTCAATCTCCACCTGCGCTCGGATTTGATCCTCGGGTGACGGTTGATGACATGTTGGAGCTGACAGAAAAACTGTTTACCTGTAAATGAACGTTGTTGCACGCTTGCGATCATTATTGTTTGTTACTCGCGTGTGCTAAACCATAGTTCTTTGCGATGGCTTTCGATATTGATGATGACACGCTGCAGTTTATTCGTGAGCACCGCGTTGCGAGGCTCGCGACCGTTGCGGAAGACAACACACCAACGGTGATACCTATCTGTTACGTGTTCGATGGTCAACGCGTTTACAGCCCAATCGACGAAAAACCAAAGAGCGTTGCTGCAGATCAGCTAAAACGAGTGCGAAACATCAAGGCTAATCCATCGGTTGCGCTGGTCATCGACGATTATTCGGAAAATTGGAATGAGCTTAAGTATGTTCTGGTGCTCGGATCGGCGGAAATTATCTCTCCGGACAATGACTGCGCGGAACACGCTCGCGCTGTTCAACAGCTGCGCGACAAATACGTTCAGTACCTGGCAATGGAGATCGACAAAAGGCCGATCATCAGAATTCTAATAACCAGAATTAAACCGTGGGCGCCGGGTAGAAGGGAGACTCGCAATGGCAAGACCGATTAGATTTGGAGTTCAAACGGCGCCGCAGAACACCACCTGGGAGGAACTTCGTGCGACGTGGAAGCTAATAGATTCGCTCGGTTATGACACCGCGTGGACCTTCGATCATTTCTTTCCGATCTTGAGCGATCCGACTGGTCCCTGTTTCGAAGGATGGATTTCTCTTGCAGGGCTTCTGGCTGAGAGCTCGCGAGTTCACGCTGGGGTTCTTGTAACCGGCAATACATACAGAAATCCGGCAGTGCTGGCGAAGATGGGCGCTACGCTGGACCACATCAGCGGAGGTCGGTTGATCATGGGTATCGGCGCCGGGTGGTTTGAAATGGAGCACAATGCCTACGGGATCCCTTTCAACACGGTTACCGAGCGGATCCATCGTTTGAACGAAGCGGCAGAGATCATTCGTCGTTTGTGGACTGAGAAACAGCTCACGTTTGACGGCCGTTATTATCAGCTCAAAGACGCTTACTGCGAGCCAAAGCCGGTGCAGAAGCCTCATCCTCCGATCATGATAGGCGGCGCCGGGGAAAAGCTTACTCTCCGGGTGGTGGCGAAACATGCCGATCAATGGAATACATTTGGCTCGCCAGAGCTGTTCCTCCACAAGATGGGAGTGCTCCGCGAGCATTGCGAGGCTGTAGGTCGTAACTTTGATGACATTGAGATTTCGTGGGCCGGCGCTTCGTTGGTTACAGACTCGCGCCAGGAAAAAGATGAACTCCTTCGAAGATATTCCGCGTATTTTGGGCTCACTCCCGATCAGTATGAAAAAGGGGCGCTTGTCGGCACCGCTTCTGAAGTGCGTGACAGGATATCGCGTTTTATCGAAATCGGGGTAACACATTTTATTCCGATTGCGAATACGCCGTTCAATCATGAGTCGATATGCAGGTTTGCTGAAGAGGTGATACCGTCGTTTAGAAAGCAATAGACCATTAGAATCGAAACTATATGCAAGTCGTCAGGTTAACCGGTTCAGTCTCGTTTGATGATGCGCTTGCGCTTGCGCGCGAAGGAATTGTGACCAGGGATACTGCCTCGGTCCTGATTCGCGCCGAGGCTGATGACCAGCTGGGATCGCTGCTTGAGGCCGCTCGCGACTTGCGCGATCGGCTGAAAGGAAAGCGGGTCACCTATTCGAAGAAGGTCTTCATCCCGCTTACAAACCTCTGTCGAGACTATTGTGGGTACTGCACGTTTCGACGAGATCCGGGGCAGCCTGGGGCGAAGACGATGATGCCGGATGAGGTCCTTGCAGTCGCCGAAGCCGGCGCTCGATTGGGATGCAAGGAAGCATTGTTCAGTCTCGGCGATCGACCCGAGGCTATGTTTCCGGAAATGCGCGACGCGCTCGCGCGGCTCGGACACAAGACGACCCTATCCTATCTTGCTGAGATGTGCGAGCGCGTAGTGAACGAGACTGCTTTGCTCCCTCACGCAAATCCAGGGCTGATGGGACGAAGAGACCTGGAAGCTCTTCGGCGTTCCAACCCAAGTATGGGGCTGATGCTGGAGAGCACCAGTGATCGCTTGCTCTCGCCTGGTATGGCTCACGACAATGCTCCTGATAAGCCGGCGGCGCTCAGGCTCAAGACGATTGAGGAAGCTGGCCGGCTGAAGATTCCATTCACCACCGGGATTTTGATTGGAATCGGAGAGTCGCTTGAAGATCGAGTCGATTCGTTGTTTGCGATTCGCGAATTGCACGAGCGCTACGGACATATTCAAGAGGTGATCATTCAGAACTTTAGAGCGAAGCCCGAGACTCCCATGTGTGATCATCCGGAGCCGAGTCAGACGGATCACGCTCGAACGATCGCGGTAGCTCGGCTGGTGTTGTGGGACATTAACGTGCAAGCGCCGCCAAATCTATCGGATGATCGTTATCCATTTCTGTTGAGAGCAGGGATCAACGATTGGGGCGGGATCTCGCCTTTGACACCGGATTTCATCAATCCCGAAAAGCCCTGGCCTCAGATCGATCGGCTTTCGGCACGAACAGCCGCCGAGGGTCTTGAGCTTGTCGAGCGGCTTAGTGTCTATCCGGAGTATGTTCACGACAATGAATTCATCGATTACAAGCTGCGTCTTAACGTTCGCGGAAAAGCTGACGAATTCGGCTTGGCAGCTTCCACGTAGTAACGAATTTATTCGTTCTGTCATTCTCCGCCTAATCTGTGTAATCTGCGTAATCTGCGGATTAGGTTTTCCCTGACCCGTAACATCGAACAATCCGCAGATTACGCAGATTACGCTGGAAAGACAGAACGAATAAATTTGTTACTACGTGAACGCGATCGACAATCAACAAAGTGAGGACATAGAGATGACATGGATCTATCTGATCCTCGCAATCCTGCTTGAGGTCACCGGAACGACCTGTATGAAGCTCTCGGAAGGGTTTACGAAGATTGTGCCCTCTATATTGTTGTTTGTCTTTTACACCTTGAGCTTCGTAATGCTTACGCTCGCCCTCAGGAAAATCGATGTTGGCGTTGCTTACGCGGTATGGTCCGGCGTGGGCACTGCGTTGATCGCGACGATCGGTGTGATGTGGTTTAAGGAACCTGCAACTGCAATGAAGCTGATCTCACTTGTGTTGATCATTATCGGAGTAGTCGGTTTGAACCTGAGCGGCGGCGCACACTGAACTCATCAAACGAGATGAACGCATCACAGAATTTATCCACAGTCGCATCGGATCTCGCGGAAATCGGGCGCGATTTTTACCGTCGCGGCTGGGTGCTTGGAACCAGTGGGAACTTCAGTTCAGTTATGAGCTTCAATCCGCTTCGTCTTGCGATAACCTCGAGCAGCATCGACAAGGGCAACCTCACCGCCAGTCATATTCTGGAAGTAGATGAACAAGGCCAGGTACTGGAAGGGACAGGAAGACCCTCCGCTGAAACGTTATTGCATCTTGCGGTAGTCCGACTGCGCGGAGCAGGCGCCGTATTGCACACCCATTCTGTTTGGAGCAATATTCTTTCAGATGCGCATGCAGAGCGACGTGGGTTGAGCATCGAAGGATATGAGATGCTGAAGGGATTGGAAGGCGTCGTCACCCACGAGCATCAAGAGTGGCTGCCGATAATTGAAAACTCGCAGGATATGCAGAGCCTCGCGAAAGATGTTGAGAAAGTCCTTGTGGAGCACCCAAAAGCTCACGGATTTTTGTTGCGGCGTCACGGTATGTATACCTGGGGCAAAGATATCGCGGAAGCCAAGCGACACGTTGAGATACTGGAGTTCCTTTTGGAAGTTCAAGGTCGCAGTCAAGGTTGATGCTATCCAAGTAGTTGTCGAACGTCTTCGAAGGAGGAGCAATGGCTATCGTAACCGTACCTGATGAGAATCGCACTATTAAGGACAGCGAAACAGTCACGTCCTACCTCGCGGGCATCGGAATCGATTATGAACGGTGGGATTCATCGCGTCTTGTTGGTCCCAGCGCTTCCACAAATGAGATCCTGGCAGCATATTCGGAGGAGATCGAGGAACTCAAAACAAAGGGTGGCTACGTTACTGCTGATGTTATCGACGTAAATCCGCAAACGCCCGGTCTCGATGCAATGCTCAACAAGTTCAATCGCGAGCATTGGCATGACGAAGACGAAGTTCGATACATCATTCACGGGCGCGGTGTGTTTCACATTCGTCCTCGAGACGGCGCGGTCGTATCGATTGAAGTGGAAGCTGGAGATTTGATTCGTGTCCCGAAAGGTACCTGGCATTGGTTCAACTTGTGCGAGAGTCGCGAGATCAGGGCGATTCGGCTCTTTCAGGATCCAGCCGGGTGGGCGCCAAATTACACAGATACCGGCGTGGACAGTAACTATCAGCCAGTGTGTTTTGGAGCGTCGTACGTGCCTGCGCAGACACTGTAGACGACCGTCAATTAGCGCGACCGATTGCCAGGACCAGGCCCAACTTGACTCAACTAAAGTCTAACTCGCCTGTTGAAGCTTTGCTCCTCGACATTGAAGGAACGACCACTCCGATCGATTTTGTTTACAGAATTCTTTTCCCTTATGCGAAAGAGAATGCCCGCAGTTTCCTGACCGCTAACCGATCATTGCCTGCGGTACAGCAAGACATCGCCGGATTGCTTGTAGAGAACGCCTCGGACGTGGAGCAGGGTAACGCTCCCCCGTCGATTGAGCGTTCAGAAGCGAACGTGTCAATTGAGTCAGTCGCGACCTATGTGTCCTGGTTAATGGATCGGGACCGAAAGACGACGCCGCTCAAATCACTGCAGGGAAAGATCTGGGAGGAAGGTTACCGCAAGGGTGAGCTTCGCAGCCGCGTGTTTGAGGATGTAGCGCCGGCGTTCGAACGCTGGCGGGCACAGGGGAAGAACATCTACATCTATTCGTCCGGAAGTGTGCTTGCGCAGAGACTACTATTCGGAAATACCGAAGCCGGCGATCTTAGGCCGCTGATCAGCGGCTATTTCGACACAAACATAGGGGCAAAGAAAGAGCCTGAAAGCTATCGCCGCATTGCCGCTGAGCTGAATCTGGAAGGTTCGTCGATAACATTTGTATCTGACGTCGTTGGTGAGTTGGATGCTGCGGCGAGTGTAGGATTTAATACGGTGCTTTGTGTTCGGCCGGGCAATCCCGAGCAAAGGGCGAGCTCTGGCCACGAAATCGAGACTAGCTTTGTTGAGCTGTTTCCCTAAGCTTGATGGCCATGCTCGCACAAGCGTGCTAGATTCACTCTGACGATTGTGAACCAAACTTACCTGGGTTTCAACGCCTTGAAGAAACTAACCAAATCAATCAAAGACTTCTGCAAGAAACAAGAAGTTCTACGGCTCTCCTACATCGAACGTGATAATCCCCGAGTCGTGCCGGTCTGGTTCGTCGTTGTCGGCGGCGACTACTACGTGGGCACATCGACTGAGAGCCCAAAATGGAAAGCCATCAAGCACAAACCTCGAATAGGTTGGGTGATCGATGGCGGCCAGCAGAATAAATACAAAGGGCTCTCAATGTTTGGCAGCGCTGAAGAGGTCACCGATCGCAAACTGCGCGGTCGCGTTTATCGAGAATTCGGCAAGAAGTACTATGGTTCAGCCGATGATCCGAAGCATAAAGAACTGTGGGGTGAGGTCGACGATCCAGCATCGGTGTTCATGCAGCTGAAACCGAAAGACGGCTTCTGGTGGGAATATTGATGAGCATCCTTCAAGACATCCAGTGGGATTCTCCAGGAAGGCTGGATTCCTTGCTCTCAATGATTGATCCAGCGGTCGCAACCGCTCTCCAGGGAGCCCTTGAAGGACGAGAACTGAATTTTGACGAAGGCCTTGTGCTCGCAAGAACACGAGGACACGAGCTTGAAGCTCTGGTGCTCGCCGCCGATCTCGTCCGCCAGAATCGTGTCGGAGACGTGGTTACCTACGTCGTAAACCGCAACATAAACTTCACCAACATCTGTTTCATCGGCTGCCGCTTTTGTGCATTCAGTCGCGCGCCCAGAGAAAAAGACGCCTACTTCCACTCGTTCGAAGAGATTCAGCGCCGCAGCGTTGAAGCATGGGAGCGCGGAGCTCGGGAGGTTTGCGTGCAAGGCGGGCTGCCGCGCGATCTTGATCCGCATTACTACCGTGATCTTCTCCTGGCAATTAAACAAGCAACGCCCGACATGCATATCCATGCCTTTTCACCGATGGAGATCGTCTATGGCGTCGAGCTTACCGGAATGCCGCTTCGCAATTATCTATCAATGCTGCGAGACGCCGGGCTTGGAACATTGCCGGGAACTGCCGCTGAGATTTTGGACGATGATGTTCGGCACAACATCGAACGCATAAAACTCAGCGTGTCGCAATGGATCGATGTGATCAAGACAGCTCACAAGCTCGGGATACGTAGTACCTCGACGATGATGTATGGTCACACGGAGAGCGAAGATCACTGGGTTCGTCATCTGATGCTGTTGCGGGAGATTCAAAAAGAGACTGGCGGCTTCACTGAATTCGTTCCGCTCGGGTTCGTTCACGAATTCACACAGCTATACAAGTCAGGGGATGCGCGGCCGGGTCCTACAGTGTCGGAACATCTCAAGATTCATGCGCTTTCGCGATTGATGTTGCAGGGGTGGATCGACAACATCCAGGTTTCGTGGGTGAAAATGTCTCGCGACGTAACGCAGGCTTGTTTGAGAGCGGGAGCGAATGATTACGGCGGAACTCTGATGGATGAGAACATATCGCGTTTAGCTGGATCGAAGTCGGGCCAGTATGTGTCGCCGGAAGAGTTTCATGAACGGATTAAGGAGCTCGGCCGCGTCCCGGCGGAGCGAACCACGCTTTATAAAATTGTTAGGACTTGGGGATAAAATCGAAACGTGCCTTTCGTTCTTTCACTGTAAAACATACTTACCTCGCAGATGCGAAAACTCGGACTCTATCTCGGCCGTCTGCCCGGTTTCGACAAACGCGGCTTCGATCGACGCGAGCTGATTGAGTGTGTCCGAACCGCAGACGCCTGCGGCTACGACTCCTTTTGGATGCCCGAAGCCTGGGAACACGACGCCTTTACTGTTCTCACCGAGCTCGCGACCTGCACGCAGCGGATTCATCTGTGCACTGGCATCATCAACGTGTTCTCGCGCAGCCCTGCTCTTATAGCAATGAGCGCGGCAAGTCTTGATGAAATATCCGGTGGCCGGTTTCGTTTGGGCCTTGGTACAAGCGGCGCCCGCGTTGTTGAGGATTTTCATGGCATCGGCTTCAAGAAGCCGCTTACTCGCCTGGCCGAAACGATTCGCATCATTCGAGCATTGCTGCAAGGTGAGCGCGTGAATTTTGCGGGAGAGTGTTTCTCGCTCCAGCGCTTCAAACTCGGCTTCAAGCCTCTTCGCTCGGACATTCCAATTTACCTTGCCGCGCTTACTCCAAAGAGTATTCAAAAAGCAGGTGAGCTTGCAGATGGCTGGTTGCCGATACATTGGCCCCGAGCGCGTCTGCGAGATGGGATCACTGAGATTTGTGCAGGCGCAGGACAGGCAAACCGCGATGGAAGTCGAATCGAGATTGCGCCTTTTGTGAACGTTATTGTTTCTGATGATGTTGTCAGCGCAAGTAATCGAGCTCGCATGCCGATCGCGTATTACGTTGGCGGCATGGGCGACTACTATCACGCCTCGCTGACTCGACTAGGATTCGGCGCTGAAGCGGATCGCATTCGGGAACTGTGGCGGGCGGGTCGACCCAAACTCGCAATCGCTGCGATGTCTGACGAGATGGTTGATAGCATCGCGATCTGTGGATCTCTGGAGAATTGTCGCGCGCGCCTCGATGAGCTCTACTCACAAGGCGCCACCATCCCTCTTGTACCGGTCCCTGGCGAAGGTTCGACGGCAGAAAAATGCAAAGTTATTGAAGCGTTGATTTTGTAAAGCGACCTAAGGCACCGAAATCGTGAATGCAGCCGATGACACCCCGCCAGGATTCACCACCTTTATTTCATGATTTCCCGACGCCAGGCTTACCGGCTTCGCGATGAGCCGGTCAGCATCAAAATTAGCTGAAAGGATTGAGCCATCGACAAGCAGCGAAGCCTGCGGGTCGAGTCGATCAGCGACGACGATCAGTTTGCGCTTCGGTACCTTGAACTTTACCGAAACAATCACCGGCGCGTTCGCAGGTTCAGTCACCGTAATTTGTACGGTGTTGATTACCTCCTGACCATTCTGATCACGCACTGCGATGCCGGCGGAGAATGTCCCCGAGACTACAGGCGTGCCCGAGATCAATCCGGTCGACCCATTGATACCGAGGCCTGAAGGAAGAGCGCCGCTGGCGATCGACCACGCATAGGGCGGTGTGCCTCCGGATGCGACCATCTGAAGCGAGAACGCTGCGCCTCTGGTAGTCTGGACCGGAGCAACATTCGAGATTCCCAGAGGTGCTGTCGAAACAATTATCGAAAGCGACTTGTTGAACGCGCGGCCTTCGTTGTCGATCACTCTGACGGTGAAAGGAAAATCTCCAGCCGTAGTGGGTATGCCTGAGATCATGCCGCTGGAACTCGAGAGGCTTAATCCGGGAGGTAATGAATTCTGCGCAATTGTCCACAAGTAAGGCTGGCGACCCCCAACGGCTATCACTGAAGCGCTGTAACTACTTCCCACCGAACCCGCGGGCAACGATTCGGTGGTCACCGACAACTGCGCCGGTGTAACGCTGATCACAATCTGCTTTTCAGCGGATCGTCCGCGCGAATCAGTCAATCGAATTGTGAAACTTGTGTTGCCGATCGAAGCGGGCGTTCCCGACACAATTCCGGTCGCCGGATCAAGCGCAAGACCCGCAGGCAACGTGCCTCCTGACACGGACCAGGTGTAGGGCGCAGTTCCAGCGAATGCGCTGAACTGAAAACTGAAAGGTGCGCCTATCGTGGCTTGCAAAGTCGATGGTGAGTCGATCGAGGGCGGCAAAGATGGATAGACAAAAACAGAAAAGCTTTTTGACAGCTCGCCGAAGATAGCTAGCTCATCCTTCTGAACCAGTTTCCATTGAAAGTCATAAGCCCCCGGTGTTGAAGGCGCTGTTGCAGTAAACCTTAATTCGAGTTGAGTTCCGGGTTGTATTATTCCGGTTGGAGTGACGCGGTCAATTCCCCACGTCTCGTTGTTCGGAGGTACCACGTACTCAACCCTGAATCCTGCGCCAGGATTCCACGCGCGAGTCCCTGTGTTAATCCAACGAAGCACGGCGGTGAACTGTTGACCTGGCTGCACCGCAGATGAAACGTTCTGACTGAGAAACTGCCCATCGAGCTCTGATGAATGCGGAACGACGTTTAAAGAGTAGGTTCGTCGTGCTGTCGTCCCTTCGCCGTCGGTCACATCAATATTGAAGGTTGCCGTGCCACTCGCGAAGGCTGCCCCATAGATTACACCGGTCGGATCGAGACTCAGGCCCGACGGCAGACGACCGGTGCCCAGCACCACCGAAAAAGTGTAAGGACGAATACCTCCCTGCGCCTCGATAACCTGAAGGTAATGCTGACCCTCGATTGGGCTTTCCAAATGATTTGTAATGATCGATAAAGGTTTTGGACCCGGGTCCTGCAGAGGGTAGATGTAGGCTAGCGATCGCGCATCGTCGCTCGTGATCGAAGCGCAGCGACCGTCCTGATGAATGGTGCCGAACATCGTTGCATCTGCGTATTGCGAGTGGCCGAGCCCAAGCGCGTGTCCCAATTCGTGAGTGATAATTTCGCGAAGTTGGCAGTCACTCACGAAGCTGCAAAGTGAGTATGGATTAAGGGAAACAAAACCTCGAAGCGCCTTGCGAAAAGTCTGGCCATTCACCTGCGTCGTGAAATCTCGGTCCCAGGTGATTCCACCGCGAGCTATTATCCGCGAGCATCCTTCCTCGGGTTGAAAACGCCCGTCACAGTTATTGAACGCGATGTGGCCGGCTCCTTCGACTCCTCCGCACGAGCTTCCATCACCTTTAACGACCATGAGCGAAATGACCGGCGGGGTAGACCAAATCTGAATTGCGGCTGTCGCGTCGTCGACCGCTCCTGGCATTGGCGCGCCTTCCGGATTTATTCGAAACACCACTGAGGTATTTGAGTCGGCCTCGAACCATCGTGTGAGGACGGGAAGCGGAGTCGACTGAATCGTAAAGTCGTCGTTGTTGATTATCGAATCGTATTCCGGAGGGCGGTGGAACAGTGGTGCATCCCTGTAGTATTGCTCACTAAATTTGCGAGAACGACGCTTGAGCGAAATCACGGATCGTCGAAGCGCGGTGAAATACTCTTCTGCATCGCTGTTGGAGAATGAAGCGAACCTCTCACGGCCCGCCGCGGTCAACACTGCTTCGTCGGAATCAGCTCTGTCGGGTACCACAACTTCGCGTCCGCTCTCGCGGTCGCGTTCGATAGTCAGCTTACCGAGGAACATTTGGTAAACGCGAAGGCTTCCGTCAGGCCAGGTGTCCAGCGAAACAATCACGTGTTCCCCAATTTTGAATGTAGGCGTGCCGGAGACACGTTCACCGAGTCTGCCAAATTCGCCGCCTTCCTCTTTGAGAACGATCTCGTCCTCAAGGACCGGGCCTTTAAAGACCTCCTCCACTCTGAGCCTGGTGTAAGTGAACACCTGCTGATTGGACTCATTGTCGCGACACGCGCTCGAGAGAACAGTCCCGCGCACGACGGCCCGAGCGCCAACGAGGATACCCTCATCGACCACTGGAGCGCGTCTCGCTTCGGATTGTAGTAGGCCAATAGCCGACGCCAGGGCGACACATGCGACCAGAGTTAGATTGATTACGAAAAGTCGTTTCATAGGCTGTCGGACACAGGGGCTAGATCGCGTGGCTTGAGGGTACCGACGCACGCCGGGAGAGTCAATGAAAAAACACGTGCGGGATAAGATATCTTACGCGGCCAGTTTCAAGAGCCTGGCGGCATTGTGGTGAAGGATTTTCTGACGGACTTCTGGAGGGAATCCTTCCAAAGCGGCGAAATCAGCCAGCCAGCGTTGTGGCGTAATGAATGGATAGTCGCTGCCAAACAATATGCGGTCCTGCATTCGACTGCGGGCTTCATCTATGATGGACTTGGGGACATACTTCGGAGACCAACCTGAAAGGTCCATAAAGACATTGGACTTGTGTCCGATGATAGCAAGCATCTCTTCGTGCCAGGGCCAGGCGGGATGCGCTCCGATGATTGTCAAAGAGGGGAAGTCCGCCGCGACGTGATCCAGGTAGATTGGTCGGCTGTAATCGAGTCGAACGCCCATGCCCCCGGGCGTGCCCGCTCCTAGCCCGTTTGTGCCGGTATGAAACAGGGTTGGTATTCCGAGCTGGTTGATCTTCTCGTAAAGCCGATAGAACTGTTTATCGTTTGGATAGAAAGCTTGAATTCCGGGGTGAAACTTGGCCCCGATCAAACCCAGCTCGGTCACCGCGCGATCCATCTCGTCGACGGCTTTCTGGCCCTTCCATGGATCGACACATGCAAAGCCTACAAACTGTTTGGGGTATTTCTTAACGACGTCGGCTACTTCATCATTGGTCAGTGGTGGCAAGCCGGTTGCAGTCTCTGCGTCCCAGGCAAGCAATACTGCAATAATGTCGAGATCTTCATAGAGACGAGCTACTTCGTCCATCTCGCGTACGGGCACTTTGCTTCTGAAGAACTTTTCCGCGGGTTCCCTGAATGGTTTGACGGCGCCATCGAGGAAACTCGCGGTAGGAAGATGGACGTGCATGTCTATGGCTTTGGTCATAATGTTGCGGGAATCGTATCAAAGAGGCACAGGGCTTAGAAAGAGCACATAAAGGCATGCGAAGCATACATCGATTCATAAATCCCACCAACGCACATTGGTGGGATTCGGGTGCTGTGATCTTTTGAACTGTGCTATCGTTTGAACAGCAACACTGGACGTCTTGGGCTACAACCATGCGAGCCGCTGTTCGGTACGCATCAAAGTGAGGTCAACTCACATGTCCCTAACATCGATCGATCCCGCAACCGGAGAAACACTCAAGACCTTCGACGTGCTTACGGATGCCGAAATAGACGCCAGGATCGGAAAAGCGTTCGATGCATTTCGAGATTACCGGCTGACTTCATTGGCACAACGCGCGGAGAACATGGTCCGTGCGGCTGAACTTCTCGAAACGAGTAAAAAAGTGTTCGGCGAAATCATGACCACTGAGATGGGCAAGCCGATCAAAGCCGCGGTCGCCGAAGCTGAAAAGTGCGCATGGGTTTGCCGGTTCTACGCTGAAAATGCCGGGGACTTTCTCGCTGACGAGCTCGTCCAAACCAATGCGACTCGAAGCTATGTTCATTACCAACCAATTGGACCCGTTCTGGCGGTAATGCCCTGGAACTTTCCGTTCTGGCAAGTGTTTCGTTTCGCTGCGCCTGCGCTAATGGCCGGGAATGTCGCGCTGCTGAAGCACGCCTCCAATGTACCGGCGTGCGCACTGGCAATCGAGGAGATTTTTAACAACGCTGGTTTTCCAAAAGGCGCGTTTCAGACGTTGATGATCGGATCCGATAAAGTCCAGCGAGTGATAGAAGATCCCAGAATCAAAGCCGTAACGCTGACCGGAAGCGAGTCTGCGGGCATTGCGGTCGCCGGCTCGGCGGGAAAGCGGATAAAGAAGACCGTACTCGAATTAGGCGGAAGCGACCCGTTTATAGTGATGCCGAGCGCGGATATCGAGGAAGCTGTTAAGACCGCGGTGACCGCACGTACCATTAACAACGGTCAGTCTTGTATCGCTGCAAAGCGCTTTATCATCGCTGAAAAAATCGCCCATCAGTTTGAGGAGCTATTCGTAAAAGCTATGGAAGCGCTGACTGTCGGTAATCCGTTTGACGATACTGTGCAGGTGGGTCCGCTTGCCACAAGACAAATAGTCGACGATCTGGAATCACAGGTTCTCAAAACGGTTGAGCTCGGTGGTCGTATTTTGACTGGCGGGAAACGTCTGGCAGGCGCCGGGTTTTTCTATTCACCAACCGTCTTGACTGACATACCAAGAGACTCACCGGCCTATCGAGAAGAACTATTTGGACCCGTCGCGTCGCTGTTCCGCGCGAGCGATATTGATGAGGCGATACGCATAGCGAATGACACTTCGTTCGGTCTTGGTGCAAGCGCGTGGACGACCGATAAATCCGAACAGCTGCTTTTCGTTGAGCAAATCGAGGCCGGATGCGTGTTCATAAACGGGATGGTGATGAGCGATCCGCGTTTACCCTTTGGAGGAGTGAAGCAGTCCGGATACGGGCGTGAGCTTGGAGTTTTTGGCATTCGAGAGTTCGTGAACATCAAGACTGTCTGGGTGAAGTAATTCGGGTAGGCGGAGGGCGCAACAATCAACCTGTTGAATGGATTATCGCGCCCTATTCATTGATCTCGATTCACGTTATTCGTCAATTGGCTCTTCGGTGATCGCCGGTTGATTCTTCAGCGGCCCGACTCCCTGTCGACCGGGGTGCGGTGGAATAGTGATGCTTACTTGCGAGACGTTATTCTCAAAGTCCGATTCCGGAAGCTGATGGCAAACGCCGGAGTGAAGTGGATCGGCAAACCTGCAGGGCTCGTTACCAACCGGAACGAATCCTGGATTGACTGTAATGCGAATGACGTAGTTCCCGGGAGGCACTACCGGCTGTCCGTCACCACCGTCGAGAACGAAATATTGACCGCCGAGCTTCCAAACATAGGTGTCCGCCCAGCCCTTGCTTATGCCTTGATTTCCCGTAATGCCTGGAGCTCCGCAGCTCAAAAACTGGCGGTTGTTGTTATTTGGGCCGGGGTAAGCGCCATACTTCTCAAAGTCAATCATGCAGAACCCGCGTTTAGCCGCACGCCAGACTTGTCCCGTCATCGGATCGATCAGTTCATAAAGCGCGTAGTGACGGAAGTGGAAATGATTGTGACAGGTCGCGAATTCGTACAGTCCGTCATTGATGTGGTCGTTCGGGTCACCGAGCGCGAGGTCGGCGTCGCCTACGTTTGGCGTCGACACGGTGAAGCGCAACAACGTATGCGTGCCCGGCGTAATACCGCCCTCCTGCACGCTGCAAAAGCTCGCAGGCAAGTCTTCAACGCGGACGACCCAATGCTGGCGAAGCGACGCCTGGTCAACTATGAGATCGGGCAAATCTGTTGGTGGTTTGGTCGGAGACGGGCTGCTGGCTGACGACGCGTTGCGAGAGAATAACTGCGGGAATGCCAGAACTACACATGCCAAACATAACGCAAAGAAGGGTGCGACAATTCTTTGTCTCAAGGCTTTGCTCCTTTGATTTCAAGCGAAACAGGCGTGAGGTATTACCAGAGGTGGATGCCCCCGGATAGTATCGTCGAACGCACCTGCGTCCAATCCTTGGGAACAAGAGGAGGCTGCTACTTTTATCGCAAGAGCATGGGCTTGTCAAACGTAACGCTTGCGGCGATATCGCGTTCAGTTACATAAGCCTGCGAGTCGAAACCAGCATAGATCAAGGGTCTATTCAGCTTAGCCACATCGCAGTTCGAATTAGAGACGAAATCTAAAAAGGGAAGCGCGATCCGAAAGTACAATATCTTTCGGACCGCGCCTAAAGAGCCCTGCGTTGATCGTTTTCCTACTGGCCTGTTCGAGCAACTGCCTGCCCAGGCATCGGTTTTCGCGGCAGCTTTTTGTCACGCATCGCTGTGTTGTACACAAAAGCCGCTATGATTGTTGCCGCTTGCTTCATATCGTCTTCCTGAATTCGATCAAACACATCCATATTCGAGTGATGGGTTCTGGTCTCATACTCTATCTGGTCCTGTATGAACTGAAATCCCGGTAGACCTACGCCATCAAACGACTGGTGGTCAGTGCCACCGGTATTCGAGATCGATATCGTTGCGATTGGCAGTTCGCGACGCTGTCCAGGCGTCTGCTCGGTTGTCGGTGCAGGCGCTGGCCCTGCTCCAATCAAATCTCTGAACGGTGAAAACCATGCGCGAAAGATCTGTCTTACCTCTTCATTTCCTTGCAGGTAGATTCCTCGAATCTTTCCTGTTCCGTTGTCGAGATTGAAATATCCTGCGAACTTCTCGTGCTCCGGTTTGATCTCGAACTGGGGTGGTGTTTCAGGCTGTCGCTGTTCGCCGGCGGCTGGGGGGCCGAATCGAGGTTCCGGTCCGAGGCGTTTTGCGAAGTGTTCGGACACATAAGCGCGTGATCCCAACAATCCCTGCTCTTCGCCGCTCCACAGACCTATGCGGATGGTACGGCGAGGCTTCAATCCGAGCGCTTGCAGAATACGTACAGCTTCCATGCAAACAGCCGAGCCGGCAGCGTTGTCGGTTGCGCCGGTGCCTGAGTGCCAGGAATCGAAATGCGCTCCCAGCATGACAATTTCATCTTTCAGATCAGTCCCCGGGATTTCCGCGATAACATTTGCGCTCATCAGATCCTGATCGTGGTATTTCGCCGAGACATTGAATTCTAGTTGTACAGGAGCGCCTCTCTGGATCATTCGAATCAAACGATTGTAGTGCTCAACTGCTACAACCACCTGAGGGACAATCGGAGGAGCATCTTTGTCGCGGAAAGTCTTGCGTTTGTCCTGTGCGACGCCGTCCGGATACGCGAGCGTGGCTGACTGAACGAACATCGTCCCGCCGTCGCCTCGACCTGGTTCGAGCACCAACGCCGCGCCTTCGTCCTGCAGCATAAGCCACTTCTTGTTCTGGAAAGCCATGGCAGCCCTCTGCTCCGGAGTGGCAAATCTTCCCTGACCGCCACGACCCGCGCCGGCCGCGGGCGGCTCCGCGTTCGCCAGTCTGAGCAATTCTTCATCGCTTTGCCGGTGGCCGAGCGCTTCGTAATGAGCCTTAACCTCGCGCGGTTCGCTCAAGAGTACGATTGCACCTTTGAGCTTGCCTTTGTATTTCTCGAGGTCAGCATCGGTTTTTGCATCAAAGTAAACGGGCTGTGCGCGCAGCACGCCATTGGTGCTCGGCGACCAGGCTTTTGGATAGGCGATGAGCGGGGCGTAATTTGGCTTTAGCAAGTTGGCCGAAAATCCTTCCAGCGACCATCCGCGTCCGAACGGTCCCCAAGCCTCGAGATGCGCATTTTGAAGACCGAATTCGGCAAGTTTCTTCTTCGCCCAATCCTGTGCAGCCTTGATACCGGGAGAGCCGGTCAGCCGTGATCCGGGAACATCCGTCAGATAACTCAGGATGTCCATGACCTGCGAGTGCTTCAGTCCTTCTTCTCGGATCTTATCGATGGCAGCCTGATCGAATTTCTCTTGAGGGGCTTGTGCACTGACTGCAGCGCCCGATGCCGCTGAAATCAGGGCCGTCAACAAAATAGCAACATATCGTTTAAACATTTCTTCCTCCGTGTGAGAGAGCGAGCTTTGTTAGTGTGAGTCCAACCTGGAGTTTAAGCTTCAGTTGTACCTGGAATCGTTTGTCTGATTACACTCAAAGGACCTGAAGCTTTAAAAGTACATGTACCGAACTGCCGCCAATTCGGTTACTGTCTTGTCGCCTGCGTCGCCCGCTTCGGTTCGAGTACCAGACGTTCTGCTGCGTTCTTTTCGACCTTGTCACGGCTAAACAAAAGCGGGAAATACTTGCCTTCTGACCATAACGGGACAAGATCACCATAGTGGCGGCTTTCAGGTTGACCTGACTGGCCAGGCGCATTGATGGCGACCGACCTATCCCAGTCACTTATGTCAAGGATCTCGCGAAACGAAGCGCCGCTGCGTTGAACGAATCGAGCGCCGCCGGTTGCATTGACTGTATTCGCGTCTCCACCTCGGGGTACTGATTTCAGATCAAACACTGCTCGTCGCGTGTCATCGGTCGAAAGCGAATGTTTGAACTCAGCGAAGTGAAGATCACCCCAGCGCCACTTGGCCATTTCGCGACCAAACTTGCTTTGCAAATCGTTGATGGCTTCTACCATGCTCTCAGACATCATCAATGAAGCCGCGACCTGGGGATTGTTGCCGAACACTTTGATATCCGGATTCTTAAAAGCCCGAAGCATTGGCCGCAACAAAGAAGCGGCTTCGACAAGTCGCTGTACTTCGGCAGGAACAATGTGAGCGGCAAACTTAGCCTGTAACTTTTGCAGCCATGTTTCATAAAGGGCTGCGGCCGCGGAGTCGCGGCTCAAAGTGTAGTTCCAAACCTTCAACAACTCATACGCGTCTCGCATTTGGGTTCGAGAATCAAGCGCCAGGGTCTTCAGCAATAGCGGCACAAGCTCGCGCGCAGGTAGCGAAGTCTCATCGTGCTGCAATCGCTCAAAGTCCTCGAGAGTGAACTTGCCGCCTTTTCCCAGGAGCTCTTCTATTCGTTGGAAACGGAATGGGGCGGACCACTCAAAATTGATTTCGTGTTTGTAACCCTCAGGTATTATTTTGTGATTCGCGGTAGCGATGAAATGTTTTGATGGATTATATGCTCTCGGAAGTTCTGAAAGCGGAAGCCAGCCATTCCATTCATATTTACCTGAGCTACCGGGAACTGGAAGCAAGCCCGACCAGCCCTTTCTAATCGGAGCAGAACCGGCGGCTTGCCATCCAATGTTTCCGTCCACGTCCGCATACACGAGATTCTCCGAAGGAACGCGCCAACGTTCGAGAGCCTTCAAAAACTCCTGCCAATTTTTGGCTCGATTAAGCGATAGCGACGCCAGGTAGCCGGCAGACCCAGGTTCGCTTCCGACCCATCGCAGCGCATAAGCGCGATGCAGTGTTTTGTCTTCGTATATGACCGGACCGTGGATGGTGAAACGAAGTTCGACCTCGGCTTCGTAAGGGGCCGGGTTGCCTTTTACCGTGACCACTTCGCGTTCGATCTTCATCTTTTCCCATCGGCCTTTGTAACGATATTGAGTTGGATCAGCCGGGTTGATTTCTTCCACGTAGAGGTCCTGCTGATCGATTCCGACGATGGTGAATCCGAACCCTATGCGTTCGTTATGGCCTGCGGCGATTCCGGGAAGTGTTGGTTCTCCTGCCCCGATCACGTTCCATCCGGGCCCGACCAGATGAACGAGGTATCGAAGCGAAGGCAACCCAATGCTGCGATGAGGATCGTTGGCGAGAATGGGCTTACCGGTTTTGGTTAACGCGCCGCTTACCACCCAATCATTGGAGCCCTCGGTGGACGGCTGACCGGGTTGAAATGAAACCGATCTGCTTGCGGCAGTGGCGCCAGAAAGGATCTTGCTATCGATGCCGTCGAGATTGAGGCCTTCAGGTATTTCAAGTTTTTTGAAGGGGTCTGTCTCAATCAACGTGTCTGTCTTCTCCGTGCCGAGCAAGCGAGCTACCTGCGCTCGAAGCACTTCGCTCGAGGCGTTGCGGGTCATCACGTAACCGGCCATACGGGTAAGACAGACTTCAGGAGTCCACGGCTCGGGTCGAATACCGGTAAGTTGAAACTCTATTGGAGGGTTATTACGACTTGCCTCGATAAAAGCATTCACTCCTCGCACAAATGCCTGGATAATCGATCGTGCATCCGGGGCATAGCTGCTCCATTCGGCTTGCATATCGCCTCGGTAGCGCATCAGACGAGCAAACTTATCTCGTTCGAGAGCGGCGGGGCCCAGCAATTCCGATAATCTACCTTCGCCTGTTCGACGCCAAAGTTCCATCTGCCATAGTCGATCCTGAGCCGCAACGAATCCCTGTGCAAAAAACAAGTCGTCTTGAGTCTGGGCATAGATATGCGCGACTCCCCAGGGATCGCGAATAACTTCGACTGGTTTTGTAAGTCCCTGCAATTCGATACGTCCGGAAGTCTGAGCAAGCGCCGAGCGTGCTTTGGCAATAAGAACGTCAACAGATTCAGTCTTGGCCTGTGGTCCAGGAGATAAATCAGGAGTCAGGCTGAGTGCGTTGAAGGCTGGGCTGAAGAGCAGCAGGCAAGCACAGATGATTGAAAGAGGAGCGATTGGCCTCATAGATTTGCCTTCATTGAAAACTGGCGTGTGAGTTGAAACATCCACTGAATGGATCGAAGGTATGCTATTGTGGCGGAAAGGGAACGTCAACCTCGGGATTCTGAAAGGTTCCCGGAGATTTGGATTGCTATTGGTAACCGTCCGATTGATCCTCTTTCGTCCTATTGGTCCTGTTGCGTCGAGTGTATAATCGCTGAGACCAAGTTCCTGGGTAATTCGGCTGGCAGCGGAGTGGCTGTCATATGAACGAGAAGCCCGACTACCTGGAACACCGGAAACGGCTACGCGAACGTTTCTTGAACGCCGGAGCTGAATCCCTTCACGATTACGAATCGATCGAACTTCTTCTCACCTACGCAATTCCGAGACTCGATGTGAAACCTGTTGCCAAAGCTTTGATGAAGCGCTTCGGCAGCCTAAACGCGGTGCTCGATGCCAGTCAGGACGAATTGGAATCAGTTCGCGGCGTAGGTAGTACATCTGCAATCTTGATCCGTTTGGTTAAGCGGTTGTTTGCGGCTTATCTCGAGGAGCGTATTGCAGGAAAGGACGTTTTGTCGTCGCCGAGCGCAGTAGTCGATTTCGCGCGAGTAAAGCTTGCCGGGCTTCCCCATGAGGCATTCATGGTTATTTACTTGAATGTAAAGAATCGCGTGATCGATCACGAGGTGCTGCAGGAAGGTACGGTTGATCGAGCGATCGTCTACCCTCGGCAAATCATTAAAGCGGCGCTGGCTCACAAGGCTGCAGGGTTGATCCTGAGCCACAACCACCCAAGCGGCGATCCGGATCCTTCGCAAGAAGACAAACATTTGACTCGGGCGGTGATCGAGGCGGCGCGGACGATCGAGATGAGAGTGCTGGACCATATTATCGTGGGAAAGGATGGGTATTTCAGTTTTCAGGAGAATCGGTTGTTGAATTGATGGGACGGAAAGCAATAGGACCAATATGACCTATAAAGATCAAAAAGTTATTTCTGCGCACGGCGGGTTTCGACAGCTGAAATCCAGAGTGCTGAATTGGTTTACGACGCCACCGTAAAATTCTGCGATCGGTTTATTGACAGACGATCTCGAACACACGATCAGATGGTTCAGGCTGCTCGCAGTGGGCGACAGAATATTGCGGAAGGGAGTCAGGCGTCTGGGACTTCGAAGAAAACAGAGCTGAAGTTGGTTGGGGTCGCCCGGGCGAGTCTGGAGGAGTTGCTATTGGATTGTGAGGATTTCCTGCGTCAACGAGGGTTAAGGCTCTGGGGCAAGAGCCATCCACCGTGCCAATTGATTCGACGCTTGGCCTACGAAAAGAATAGGTCCTATATGACCTATAAGACATATATTGAACAATCCACGGGTGAAGTAGCCGCGAACACCTTGGTGTGCCTGATTCACCAGACAAATTACTTGCTGGATCAACAACTGCGCCAGCTAGAACAACAGTTCTTAAAGGAAGGAGGGTTCACCGAAAGGCTGTACCGGACTCGAAGGAATAGAAGGGATTCGGGCGAATAGGACCCAATAGGACCCAATAGGACCAATAAGACCAATAGGACCAATAGGACCAATAGGATCAATAAGACCAATAAGACCAATAAGACCAATAAGACCAATAAGACCAATAAGACCAATAGGACCAATAAGACCAATAGGACCAATAAGACCAATAGGACCTATCAGTCCTATCCGTCCTATCAGCTTTTATGCTATAAGGCTTGGACTCCAAAAACACATATGCCACGACTACCTAAAGTTTCCCTGACATGGAAAATAATGATCGGACTGGTGCTCGGCATTCTGCTCGGCTATCTCAAGCCTGAGTGGGGAGTCGCCGTCAGACCGCTCTCTCTCCTGTTTCTCAATCTGATTAAGTCGATAATCGCCCCGCTCATATTTTCAACCCTGGTAATCGGTATCGCGGGAACTGGCGATATCAAGCAAGTCGGGCGAATGGGTGTAAAAGCCCTCATCTATTTCGAAATCGTTACGACCTTCGCATTGTTCATCGGACTCGCAGCAGTCAACCTCACTAAACCGGGAGTTGGAGTTTCGCTTGCCGGCATCGCAAAGCCTGAAGACAAGGGAATCCTGGCGGAGCGTGCACGCGCCCTGGCAGCCGAAGCCAGTGAGGCATCAAAACGCGCTAACGAATTTGTTGCCGCTGCCGGGCAGGGAACTGCAAGTCCCGAAGCGATGAACCGAGCCATAGCCGAAGCCAACACGGCAGCACAAAAAGCATCCGATGCGGCTGAAGCGGCGGCGAAGGGCCTGACCGCGCCTGACCCGCCAGCGCGGGCCCAAACATTCGGTGACATAATTGCTCACCTTTCACCCGTTTCGATAATCAAAGCGATGGCTGATGGCGACGTGCTTCAAATCGTCGTTTTTTCGGTCCTGTTTGCGCTGGCGGTCACCGGCATCGGTTCAAAAGCCGCGGCTGTTGTGAAATGGTGTGAATCCCTCGCCGACATAATGTTCCGATTCACCGAGTATGTAATGAAGTTCGCTCCTATCGGTGTGGGCGCAGCGATGGCTAATACCGTCGGGCACAGCGGATTGGGTGTGCTCCAGAATCTTGGCATGTTGGTCGGAACGCTATATGGCGCGCTTGCCGTTCTTATTTTGTTCGTTTTTCTCCCAGTAGCTTTGATATTCCGCGTACCCGTAAAAGACTTTTTGAAAGCTGTTCGGACGCCTGCAACGATCGCATTCGCGACAACCTCATCCGAGTCGGCGCTGCCTCGTGCGATGGAAAACATGGAGCGGCTTGGTGTTCCTCGGAGGATCGTTGGATTCGTACTGCCGACGGGATACAGCTTCAACCTGGACGGTACGACTCTGTACCTTTCATTAGCCTCGGTCTTCGTGGCTCAAGCTGCGGGCGTTCAGTTGTCGTGGTGGCAGCAGCTGACAATGGTGTTTACGTTGATGCTTACCTCGAAAGGGGTGGCCGGGGTACCGCGGGCGTCACTTGTGATTCTGCTGGGAACTTTGAATTCATTCCACCTTCCCGCGGAGGGCGTGATCATCATTTTGGGCGTTGATGAGCTGATGGATATGGCGCGCACGTCGGTAAACGTCGTTGGTAATTGTTTGGCAACGGTAGTTATCGCTAGATGGGAAGGTGCTTTTCGCAACGCGGAATGGCGGGCGGAGGAAAAGGACTTGGAGGAAGTTACTGGACAGACAGCGCTTGTTGAAGGCTGATCGGATAGAAGATCGAAATCGATGGATGCTGATGTCGTGTTGCCAATATCGATACGCTTCGAGGATGGAGAGGTTGAAGAATTCCAAAACCGCGAAGAATTGGAATTGGACCTGGAATACTTCGGCTCAGAGACATCTCGCGATTGCGAAGTTAGAGACAAGCTCGGAAGGCGTGTGCGGCTGAAAGTGCATGCACTTGAAATCAAGAACCTCTCAGTAGCGAGCTAAACAGCGGAGTTGCAATTTTCATGAGCTCGATTTGAGATGGCAGTGGACGGGATCCGTTGTTTGAACGGATCCCGTTCCCATTGAGTGTTAGATCCTGTTAAGCCTCAAACGAGCTTCTAGTGATGCAGAATGTCACGTCCGCCGCTACCTGTTTTCTCTCGTAAGTCGTCTTGTTTCGCGCATACCGTTTCCGTAGTTACGGCCGGCCCAGGTGACGCCCGGGATCACGCGTCCGGTTACACCGATATAGCTATCCTTGCTCGGTACGCCGTACTTTTCGGTGGCTACCCATAGCTTGCCGGTTCCATCGTCGATCTCGAAGACGCCGGCGCCGACCGCGCCGTATGACCTGACCACGCGGCCTGCTACGGTCACTTCCTTGTCGTAAAAACGGCCAGGATTGCTACTGATGTCTGCAATGCGAATTCGTTCCGGACACCCAGTAAGCGCTAGCGAGAAAAGAGCTAATGATATGCCCAGGAATAGACTAGTCTTTTTCATCAGGGTCCCCTCCAAACCGGTTGCGAAATGAGGTGGTAGGGCGAAGTGGACGTGGCCGCACGAACCAAATCAGCCGACCGCCCGGCCCTACCCATTCTTTGAGACTTAGAACGCTGGAAAGGATGCCTGAATTAAGGTTTGTGGTTTCTGGTTTCTATCGTTCTGAACGTTTTGCGTTCAGGGTTTAGGATTCGGCGTTTAGGGTTCAGAGCTCGACGTTTAGGATTCAGCGTTCGAGTTGACAGCACCTATTTGAAGCCGGATTCTAAGTAAGACATCTTGATAAGAAACCGAAGCCAAACCAGACACAAAAGAAACAAAAATCAAGCCTTGAACGCTGAACACCAAACGCCGAACGCTAAACGGTAATGTTGGTCGACATACTGACAATCGGTAACGAGATACTTCTCGGGCTGATCGAGGACACGAACTCGAGCTATCTTTGCCGCGTCGTTCGAGGAATGGGCGGCAGGGTACGTCACATCTCGATTGTACGAGACGAGATTGAAGCAATCGCCGCGGATCTCAAGAGTTCCATTGCTGCCGGCGCGCAGTTCATCTTCACCTGTGGCGGTCTAGGACCAACTGATGACGACCTGACGCTTGCGGGAGTCGCTGCCGCCATCGGCCGCGAACTCGAAGTCGATCCCCAGGCGCGCGAGATGGTAGAGCGTCGTTATCGTGAGCTGGCATCGAAAGGTTATGTCTCTAACAGCCAGATGACAGAAACGCGACTGAAGATGGCCAGATTACCAGAAGGAGCTCAAGCAATTGAGAACCCGGTCGGCGCGGCACCGGCAGTGGTGGTTGAAGTCAACAAAGCTCGCATAGTCTCATTGCCGGGCGTGCCTACCGAACTGAAGGCTATAGTCGAAGGTTCGCTTCAAAATGTGCTCACTCAATTCTTCGGGCAAGGCAGTTATCGTGAACGCGAGATAATTGTTGACTGTGGAGATGAATCCGAGCTTGCGAGTGTGCTGCACGAAGTGACGAAATTGCACCCCGAGGCTTACATAAAATCTCGAGCAAGCCATTTCGGTCCCGAGGTACGTTTCCGGATTGTAGTCGGCGTCTCTGCGGAGAACGCGGAAGAAGCTGACCGTATTATGGAAAGTACATCTACGGATCTCAGTCGTTCACTAGGAGCTGCAGGCATTACTCTAAAAAGTTGACAAGAATTACACACAGAAGTTTAGAGAGAACCAAATTATTGGATGCGCTAAAACTTTGTCAGCCTGCGTCAGTGACTCCTCGGGAAAACAAGTGCGCTGCCGGCAGGTGTCTTGCAGCCATTGCCAGGACAACTCCGACGCAATATATCGTCACCGCTGCCGATAAAAATAGAAAGCAATGGATGGCCAGAATATATCGGTACTCAGTGCTGAAGGGTGCGTGCGAAACAACATAATAGACCGGAACGGTAAACAGGATTAGCATCGCACGACCACGCCGGGCGATGCCCAGGATGCAGATTCCAACAAGTATCAACGGCAGCAGCCTATCGGTTTTGTAGATATTCTTCTCGATTGTGCGAATGATGACGCGTGGTACTTGAGTCCACAGGGTGGGCGTCGTACCCCGGTCAATTAACCCCACTTTCGCAATCTCAATAACCGGTCGCTCCGCACTTACTCCATTATCGCTAAACACCAGATTCACTTCTTCCGAATTGCCGCTGGCGAAGACGAGTGGTGTGAGATCGGTCACGCCACCTCCCGGATGTTTACTCGACTTTGTTTCTATGATCTCCTTTTCTGAAGGAAGAATTGCCGACGCAAGAACGATTTGTCGATTAGGGGTAACCACCTTGGTGGCGCCGAGGCCTTGTCTAACCACGCCTTTAAGATTCACCTGATAGTTTGTGTTCCGCCGCACTGAAATTGGAGATGACAAGAATTGGTCCTCAAAGTCGCTCCCGACACCGATGATACGAAGCGTGCTTTCATCGTTTACCAGATAGACTTCGGCTTGCTCAGACAAGCGATTCCCGCTCGAGAGCAGAATACTGGGCACGATGACTGAATCGCTTCCACCAGTTTCATTGACCGGTAGAACTGACTGTCCAAATGGAGGTGTGGCTGTGACTGGAGGGACTGTTGCGGTATCGAAAGGCCAACCTCGGGGGCGTGACTCGCTAAAGCTCAACATGAACTTCGCGCGGCGCAACATTGCGCCCGCATACCAGAACGGATTTGATCGAAGCACATCGAGCCCGCGATTGAAGCGCGTGCGATCACGTTCGATACCGTCAGGAGCCCATAGGTTCCCGCCATACTCAGGCCGATTGTTCCACTCCACGTCTTTTTCTAAGACATCGCGATCGAACAATGGCATTCCGAACCTCCGTTCGGTATCGAGCTCGGCTATCCCTTGCACAAGGTTGATCCCTGCGGGCACTGCCACTGGAATGAAATGATGATAAACGACCCAATTGCGGATTGTGACCGGTGAGATGATTATCACATTCGCTGCAAGCAACAACGTTGCACATCGTAACCGTTTGCCTTGCTGAAACAGAATGGCCGCAACAATAGCTAACAACGGCGCCAGAAGCAGCGCATTCGCGCGGAACCAACAGGAAATCCCGAGCAGCGCGCCGGCAGCCGCTGCGTAACGAAGCTGCACTGTCGTAGTCGCCTTGATGACCAGATAAACTGCCAACAGAATTGGTAGTACCGCGAGAGAGTCAGGCGATAATTTGATCGCGTAATATGAGAAGTGTGGCGAAAGAGCCATCAGAAGCCCGCCAAGCACCGCGACTGCAAAAGGAAATAGCTCGGAGGCAATTAAACACACGAGGACTGCCGAGATCGCGTCAGCCGTGAGCTGAAGCACGCGCAGCGGAGTATCATTCTCACCAAACAATCTGAAACTGAGAGCCATCACCAGGGAATAGCCGGGAGGATGTACGATCATTCGCGCATCGGTATCCGGATGATTACGCGGGTAAAGCAATGTGCCCTCCTCCAGCATCCGCCTTGCCTCGCGTCGATACTGCAGCGCCATGTTTTGAGATAGTGTGTCGCGCAAAGAAAGCTCAGGCGCCAGGTCCTGCCAGAACAGCAGCCGGACACCAGCGCTTAACAGGAACACAATCGCAATGGAAAGGTAAAATAATCTGGGTGGTGGTTTCGTTTGCCGGAGTTGAATTTCAAAAACGGAGAACCAATTTGAAACAGCTGACCATGCAGTGAAGGATTTTGGTTGAGTAGTATGACTATCGACCTGCGTAGTTGTCCGCATATGCATGCTCCGTACAAGCAGTTAGTGAGCTTGAATGTTTGCCTTCTGATACAGGAAATACAACACCTGGGTAAACAGTCTCAGACAGCAATACATAGTTACAGCTCCCGCAATCAGTAGCATATAGTGCATAGGCAAGATGTATCGGTATTCGGTGCTTAATACGGACTGGAGTGATAGGTAATAAGCCGGAATCACGAGGACTAGCGCGACGGTTTTTCTCATCCCCGCAAACGCCAAGAATGAAATGCCAGCAATAATCGCCGGCGTGAGTCGTGAGGTCGTGAATAGGTTTCTCTGTAATCCTCTAATTAAAGCTCTTGGAATACGCGTCCAGGTGCCAGGAGTCGGACCCATTGAAAAGATGCGCACGGCGCCTATAAGCACTTCGGGCCGTGAGCCCACGGGACCGTTGTTGCTGAGAACAAGCCGAAAGTTGTCATTTTGACCACCAGCGAAGGGCGTTTGAATCAACGTTAGCGGTTGCGTATTCACAGTTTCTGCCTGTTCTGTTGCCGATTGCGATTCCTGTTGTGCCACAAGTATTGAAGCTGTCGTCGCTGAAATGCGTCCATCGAGGCTGCTTATTTTAACTGCCATATCGCCGCGCAGGACTTTCGCCTCGATGCTTAGGACATAATCGTTGTTCGGTTGAACTGCGAATGGCTCAGAGGCAAATTGGTCCGCATAAGCTGAGTTATCACCAGCGAGTTGGAGCAGCTGCTTATCTGGCGATTGTGAAATGGCTGCCTCTTTCGAAAGCAACACGCCGCTTGCTGCCAAATCAGAGGCAGAGCTGGACCAGTTTGTTTGGTCAGGTAAAGCCGGCAAACGTACACCTGTCAGTAATACTCCATTTGATATCACTACTGGTGGCGGATCTTCCGGCTTATCAGTAGGGACAGAAGCTTCAAGAGGATGTCCAAATCGAGGTTCGAGTGAGACGATCGGAACGACGGCGGTGTTGAACGGCCAACGGTGTGGTCTTGAGTCATTGTAGCTGAGCATAAACGAGCCGCGGCGCAGCATGGCATTCAGAAACCATCCTGGATTTGATCGAATTACCTGCAAACCCCGCGCAAAGCGGACCTGGTCCCTGTCGATCCCATCAGGCGTCCACAAGCTTGCGCCGTAGTCAGAACGGCCGCTCCATTCAACGTCCTTTAACCTTGCTTCGCGATCGCTGTGGGGCATACCAAAACGATTCTCGGGATCACAATCGCCGATTCCCACGACAAGGTTTTCTCCTCCGGCAATCGAGAGCGGTATGAAATGATGGAAGACGAGAAGGTTACGAATCGTTATCGGCGCAATCGTCAATAACATCGCGGCAAGCACCGCCGCTGAGTACTGCAACCGTTTACTACGCGGAAAGCTGGCCAGTATGAAGAAGCAGAAGAACGGCGCCAGGAATAACGCGTTTGCTCGAAGCCAGCAAGACAGGCCCAGAAGGACTCCAAGAACGAAAAGCTTGACGAAGTGCGGACGTTGAAGCGCGCTTGCGACAAGGAGCGCGGCAAAAAGGAGCGGAATCCCTGCCAGTGAGTCTGGCGACAATATGAGTGAGTAGAAAGCCAGGTGCGGAGACACCGCGACAAGAAATCCGGCGATCAGCGCTACGCCATAGTGCAGCAGCTGGTAACCGATCAAGAACACCAGTACCGCTGCAACTCCATCGGATAATATCTGAACGGCCCACAATGCAAAATAAGGTTGCGTACTCAGCTTGTAGATAGCCGCCAGCAGAATTGCATAACCCGGTGGATGTACGAGCATGCGAGCATCCCCGCGCTCAGGAGGGTTAGCCGGAAACAGCAAGCCGCCCTCGTCAAGGATGCGACGAGCTTCCTTATCGTAGCGGTTGAAGACTCCTCCCAATGAGGTTTTTCCGTAGACAATCTCATCATGGCTATCTCGCCAGTGTAGGAGCCTAACGCCGACCGCAGTTATGAAGATAATCGATCCGATGATGACTAGTTGAACGAAGCGAAGGCGTGCACGTGGATCAAGTCGCGTCCTTAGCAAACTGCCCGAAGTTCTGATCACCCGGATTAACCTGGTTGAGAAGCGGGGCGAGGTCTGAATCTTAAGTTCAGTTGTGTCAACGTGGCTGTGATTCGACATTCAGGATTCCCGATGTTTAAAGCCTCCGTTGTCAACGCGGTATGACCAGCCAGCCAGGTTCGCGTCTGTGATATTTAGCGCTTTGAGGAAAAGTTTTGGTGACTTTTCTCCCCGCCCGAACGTCTAATGCAATAGGCCGTCGCAAGTCTGCAGCGATGGTTTTCCGAGGCTCGCAGCCGAACGGCTTGGCAAGGCTTAGGCTGCGGGCCTCAATTATTTAAAGAGGGAGTACGGCTATCTGCGAGCTCTAATGGCCGTATTCCCTCTTAGTTTTGAATATAATGACTAAGGAATGGGAGTATTCCCTTAACGCGTCGGATTATAGCACGGTGACTTAGAGTTACAACCGTCGTCCGTGACCCCAAACCTTCGCGAACGCCAGCCTGAAACTACGCTCGAGGCCGAAGAAGATAAATGACAAAGTTACAGCCGCCGTGGTGAGTAAGAAGTAGTGGATTGCGAGAATATAACGATATTCAGTGTGAAGCGCAGATTGCACCGTAAGGTAATAAGAAGGGACAACCAACAAAACAAGCAGGATTGTCCATTGTCGCCCAATTACCAGAAGTACAATTCCCAATCCTATTAATGGGAGCATTCTCGAACTGAGGAAGAGATTTTTTTGCAACGCTCGAATCACCAGTCGTGGATGTCGAGTCCACCATCCGGGTGTATGACCGGCTTTTCTTAGAGTCAATTCTTCCAAATCCAATGCAGGGGCGGGATGACCGTTGTTTGCAACTGCGATTCGAACCTGATCTCTATTGCCGCTGGCGAATTCCAAAGTCGTCCTTGCGTTGGCGGTATCGGATTCGACAGTCGATGAGTCGGACTTTGCAAGCGCCTTTCGTTTGTACTTCTCCAGTAACCTCTGTTCGTCGGCAGCTGCGGCGAAACCTGCCGACTCAAGTGTATCGCGCATATCAGCACTAATGATTTTTATACCGGCATCCCCCTGTATCAGGTTAAAAGTAACCTCGAGGATGCAGTCGGAATATTTATCAACGGAGATCGGTCTTGATATAAGTTGATCTCCGAATGTTGTATTGTCACCGACTAAGTGCAACGCCTTACGGTTGGAGTCGAATAGGATTTGCGTTCCCGGTGATTTGATAGCGTCCCCAAAAAGGTCTCGATTTGAGAGTTGTTCGACTAATTGCAAACCGTCCGTTTCTGTCACCCGCTGTCTGAATGGCGGCTCTGCTGATACGTAAGCGACCTGACTTGTATCGAACGGCCATCCTCCCGGATTCGCTTGATTGTAGCGAAGCATAAAACCGGCGCGACGCAACATCACGCTTAAGAACCATACGGGGTTTGAGCGTATTACATTGGATGCACGTGAGAGCCGCGCACGCTCACGCTCAATTCCATCAGGCTCCCACAGGCTACGCTCGTAATCGGGCCGGTTGAACCATTCAACCTCTCTGAGCGCCACCGCAGCATCCGTCGCAGGCATATCAAATCTTCCTTCTTTATCATAGTCTCCTATGCCTTCCATTAGAGTTATCCCTGCGCCAAGTGATAAAGGAACAAATCGTCCGGAGAGACGCCAATTCCTTATCGTGATCGGAGAGATGGTCACAAGAGTCGCCGCGATGAGCGTTATTGCATACCGCAGGCGCTTTCCTCGTTCGAACAAAATGAATACACCGGCGGCCAGGAAAATCGTCAGGAACAACCCATTAGATCGGAGCCAACAGGATAGCCCGATCATCACTCCAGCGAGTGTCATTAGCCAAATGCGAGGACGCTTTCTCGCCTGTGTTGTCAGATAGACAGCGACCAATATCGGCAGCACAGCCAATGACTCCGGCGAAAGGTATAGTGAGTAGAACGCAAGATGCGGCGAGAGCGCGACAAGTACCGCACCCAGAGTCGCTACCCAAAGCGGCAATACTTCCGCAGCGATCAAGAGAACGAGCACCGAAGCGAGCGCATCAGCAGCTATCTGAAGAATCCTAAGAAAACAGTAGGAATCATTCGGTTCAGCAGCCCCATAGATCGAAAGCAGGAGCAACGCATATCCTGGTGGGTGAAGCAGCAGACGAGTCGCGCCGCCGTCGTCTTGCTTCTTACTTGCGAAGAAGCTCCTGTCTTCTAGTATCTGGAGCGCATCTTGTCTATATGGTTTTACAATTGACGTCAGCGGTGAGCTTCCACGTTCGATTTCGGTGAAGCGGTCTTCCAAATGCAGAAGCCTGACACCGGCCGCGAGAACAAAGACAATTGCACATAACAAAGTCAGTCTTCCACGTTGCGATCGAACTGACGACTCCTGGATTCTAGCGTGCGAACGATGCGTGAAGATTACTGAGGAAGCCTGGCTTGCAAGAGACGTGATTGACAACCAGATACGCTTCAACATGGCTTTATGCTGGTCATTAAGCAAACACTTGAGCTCACTTGAACTGCTCCTGCATCAAATGATCATGGGTCCAGTTGCCTCTCTCGGCCAGGGATAGAAGAGAGTGATGTAACGGATGAAAGAACGCGCTGCATCAGCGTCTCCGGCGGCCCGGCTTATGTGAGCATTGAGTGATTCGCGGAGGAAGACGAGAGCCTTTAGGATCTCGCTCCGTCGCGGGCGCACTTCTGGCGGTACTTCTTTGGCAATATCATCCAGTCGCTCCCGAATTCGACGGCTAAGGTCGCCGATTTTTGCTGACCTGGCGCGGTGCTCGTAAATCAATCCTGTCTCTTCGGTCTCCAGATTCTTTATCGTGTTTTCGATAGCTGCGAGGGTCGAGGCATCATCCAGATCTCGAAAGGCGAACGGGCCAATACCTCGTTGCGCGTCGACTATTGTGCTCTGGATGTTGTCGAGCGCCACGAATGCGCGCTCGTTTAAACCGATATCGTGGGTTCCCAGTGGACTCTCCTTTTGTCTGAGCGCGCTCTCGCGTTCGCGCGAGCTGGCGCGAGCCTGGATCAAGTATGTACAGGACTCCGGGCAGGGAAGCTCGATCATGCGTTCGCGCGCGCAGCAGATTGCACAGATCCTGGTTCTGAGCGCCGGACAGAAGCGCTTCGCCGGGCGCTTGTTGCAACGTGGGCACAGTGGCATGCGGGACAGGTTACAAGTCAGAAGCGATCGATGACAAGCAGCGCTGAATAGGAGTTGGGGGTCGGGGACTGGGATAAGGACTGGGTTAGAACTCCGTGCGAACAACGGCGTGCCCCGACGCCTGTAACTCTATCCCCTACTAATCCCCAACTCCCAACCCCCAACCCCCAACCCTGGCGTGTTAACCGCCCAGCTGAAGCTTGTATTCGGCAACCAGCTTGTTCTTGCCGGACCCTTTACTGACTTTGACCGGGAGCTTCAACCGCGCCTCTTTAAAAAAGCATAGGCTGTCTTTCGTGGATTCGCAGTAGTACACGACCAGTCCAAGCTCAATCGACGCCTCACCCTCTCGCGCAGAGATAGGAATGCTTAATGGGAAGGTAGGATTTGCAAAGCTCTGCGCCGAGCCGGCTCCCAGGGACAAGGCTTCGCCTTGGGACGTTGCGGTCACCGCTGTAGGTGCCAGCTTGTTCAACTTGTAACCCGAAGGCAATTCCAATTGTAACGTGAGACTGGCATCACCTGGGTCGATCGACTGCTGGCCGAGCTCGATTGTTTCACCCAAAAACTTTTTGGACTTTCGAGGCCTCAGCTTTTCTAGCCCGGTTATTTGAAGCGTTTCGACTTTCCTGGTCTTGAGGTCGGCAACTCTGATCAGGTGATTGTTTGTGTCTGCGATGTACAATTTTCCTAACGCAATACTTACTCCGCCCGGCTCGTCAAACGTTGCGTGATCACCGTCACGCATGCCGGTTTCACCGGTTCCAACAAACGTCTCCGATGTACGTTCGTTTGGAGAAACACGCTTTATTTTGTTGTTGTAAGTATCCGCCACGTACAACGATCCATCGTGATACGTGACCCCAAGCGGATGTTGCAATCGAACCATCGAGCCTTTGCCATCGCGATCGCCAAATTCGAAAAGGTCTTCGCCGACGATCGTGCTTACGCGACCATTGGGATCCAGATCGGCCGATCGGATAGAGCTGACCTCACTGTCTGCAAAATAGAGCTTCTTACCATCGGTGGTTATACCAGATGGCTGGGCCAGGGCGGCTTCGGTGAGAAGGCCGTCGACTCGCGCCTCGCGACCGGTCCCGGCGTAAGGAGCAATACCACCTGTTTTGGGGTTCATTTGCCAGAGTTGATGGGGTCCAGCCATCGCAATATAAAGGATGCCGTTTTGCATCGTGAGGTCCCACGGTGAGTTGAGCTGAGTAGATTTGCCCTGACCGCCAAATGTAACCCGGCGTTGTAGTTGCTCTCCATTGCCGGCGATTGTCCTCACCTCGCGTTTTTCAAAATCGATTGCTCGAATTGCGTGATTCTCGGTATCCGCTACGTAGAGCGTGCCGCCGTCCAGGGCCATACCTTGCGGATGATTGAATGTGGACGTTTCGAAGGTTCCGTCCGACAAGCCAACCTCTCCGCTGCCGATGACCTCTTTTACGGACGCATCATTGAGTGACAAAACGACGATTCGATTGTGGTTCGAGTCTGCGATGAAAAGCTGCTTTGATCTTTCGTCGGCCAGGACCTTTCCTGGGAACGCCAGTACCGAGGTTGGGGTGCGATGACGTTCGAGCTTCAGGTTTAGAGGACGCCTGTCAATCAGCTTCTTCTCATCAAATCTTTCGATAAGTTTGGCGATGAAGCCATCGAGCTGCGCATAAACGCCTTCGCCGCTCATATACGCGACGACTTTGCCCGCGGGATCTATCAGGTAAAGAGTCGGCCAACTCCGCACCGCGTATTCTTGCCAGATCTGCATATCGTGATCGTTCACCACCGCGTGCTCAACTTCATATCTGAGGATCGCCTGGCGAATATTGTCGGTTCCTTTTTCTGCAGTGAACTTTGCTGAATGAACTCCGATGACCACTAGCTCATTGGCATACTTCTGTTCGAGTTTCTTTAGATCGGGAATGATATGCATACAGTTGATGCAGCAGTAGGTCCAGAAGTCGAGCAGCACAATCTTTCCTCTTAATTGGCGAATCGATAGCGGTCGCTCGGTGTTGAGCCACTCGAGTCCGTCGGGGAACTCTGGGGCATTCACCTTTCCTTCATACTCGGGCATTTGGGTTTTCTCCTTTTGAAAATCGGCGACTGCTGCTAAGGAGCCCGAAGGAATAATTCCTGTGGCAAGACTAAGAGCCAACACTATAAAAGCTATGTTAATCATTACGGATTTGATTCAAAGACGATAAGGCGTACGTCTGGAATGATCCTATACTAAGCGTCAAGCCTGGTCCCAACGACGCCCTCGTCCACTAGATGATCGATCTTTTCATCGCCGTAGCCGATTTCCCTCAACACTTCACGCGTGTGTTCGCCGAGAACCGGCGCCCCGCGTTGAATCTTTCCCGGCGTTTTATCGAAGTTGATCGGTACGCCAGTTACAAAGGCGGGGCCGATCACTGGGTGATCGATCTGTTGATTCATCTCCATAGCTTTGACCTGCTCGTCATCGAAGAACTCAGACCATTCTCTCACAGCCCCACTCGGAACACCTTTCGTCATTAAAAGAGTTTGCCACTCGGAAGTGGTCTTCTCACGAATCAGTGGTTCAAGGATTGGCGCAAGTTCGGCAGACCTTGCCGTACGCTTTTCGTTTGTGTCATATCGCGGATCGCTGGCCAGATCCAGTAGTCCCAGTACATCGCAGAGCATCCGCCAAAACTTGTCGGTTGCGCCACCGATGAAAATTTGGCCATCCTTTGTCTCGAACAGACGATACGGGTAGATGCCGACGCGACCTTGTGCCTCAGCCTCGATCGGCTGATAGAAAAAGTGTGTCTGGATCGACATGATTCCCTGCAAGAGCGATGTTTCGATAAGCTGACCTTCTCCGCTTTTTTCGCGGTGAAACAGACCTGCAAGCACGCCGGTTAGCACCAGCATGGATGCCTGGTAATCAGAAGCGGCTACCGGGGAGATCGCAATACGGCCGCTGTAGTTGCCGGTCTCCTTTGCCAGACCGCTGATCGATTGCAGTATTGGATCGTAGCCGGGCCGGTCGCGATAAGGCCCTTTCGACCCGAAGGCAGTGGAGGAGCAATACACCAGTTGCGGGTTTATCTCGCGAAGAGTGTCGTAGTCTATGCCGAGTTTCTCTGCGATGCCTGGCCGGAAGTTCGCAATCGCCACATCAGCGCGAACGGTGAGATCGTAGATTACCTGCCGGGCGGCTGCTCGAGTCAGATCGAGACGGATTCCGCGCTTGCTGCGATTCCACGTTTGAAAGGGGCGGCTTTCGCCGTTGATGAATGGTCCCCAGGCGCGTGCAAGATCGCCGTACAGAGGTTCGATCTTGATTACGTCAGCCCCGAGATCGCCCATTAGAGAAGCGCTGTAGGCTCCGTTGATAAAGCTGCAGAAGTCCAGCACGCGGATTCCGGTCAACGGGCCGGATGTTTTGTCGTTATCGAAATTCATCCCTTACGCTTCCGATCCAGGCGCCGTTCGATGTAAGCCTTTCGGGCGTCCATCCCCTCTGCAGACGCAAGCGAGCTCATCAGCACGTCGGCGTCGGCATACGAAGTGTTGCCCGCAATCGCGCGACTTACGGCGTTAACATGCTCTTTTGTTATTGCTACCGGGACCGCCGGCATTGCAACGATCTTCTCTGCAAGCTCAGTCGTATGATGCGCAAGCTGATCTGCCGGTACAACCTTGTTCATAAATCCAATTGCTTTGGCTTCATCGGCGCCGAACTCCCTACAGGTAATGACCAGCTCCTTTGTCATTGCCGGACCGATCTCGCGCACCAACCGGGGAATGCCTCCCCATGTCAGCGGGATACCGAGTTCGACTTCCGGAATCGAGAAGCGCGCGTCAGCGGCTGCGACCCGGAGATCGCAGGCGGCTATCAAAAGCACTGCGCCACCCACCGCATATCCGTGAACGCTTGCGATTGTGAGGGCGTTCGTCGACTCGATCGCGTCCATCATTTTCGATCCGGCCTTGGCGATCTCGCGGCGTGCAAACCACGTTTCGGCTTGGGTTCTGGATGAGTCTTTAAGATCAGCGCCAGCCGAAAACGCCCGACCAGCTCCGCAAATGATGACGACGCGAATTTCAGGTTGAGTGTCGAGCCAATTGGCGGCCTCAACGAGTTCGCGCAGCATCACCAAGCTCATCGCATTTAGCCTATCGGGCCGGTTAAGTGTCAGTCGACAAATTGCGCCGCTCAGTTGAAGATCTAGTGTCTCGAAGTTCATCGCTCAGGCTCTATAGAGCCTTTAAAGATAAAGGTCAAGGGACAACGCTCGGTTTCTGGGTTTTGGTTACTGGCTTGTTGTTCTGCGTAATCTGCGTAATCTGCGGATCAGTCGTTTTGAATGAAAACAAGATGGATCCGCAGATTACGCAAATTTACGCAAAAAAGACGATGAAATCAGGAGCCCGCAACCTGAAACTAGAAACCAGAAACCGTACATCTTTCGCCTCACAAATCAGCCGCAAGAGCCTTTGCAACGCTCGTTCTATAGGTGCGGTTTAGTATTGCCGAACAGCCCGTAAAGAACAGAGGTCCCTATCGAGCGCCATAAGAAATAACGTGCGCCGGCAAAGCCACGCACAAAAGAAAAATCGCTGAGCGGAGGTGTGCCCAATGAGATTCGTAAGAGAGAACGGGTGGTGTAGATCTATTCTTGTTATTGCCTGTGTTGCTATCGCAATTTTCGTTGTTTCATTTACTCCATCTAACGAGGTTTTCGCCGACGACAACGAACTTGCAGCCATCTATCGAAATGGTTCGCTGGAAGTCAACGTTCCGAGCGAGCCAACTGCAGCTAACAGCCGCACCCTGAGCATTGAAATAGTTGACCCGAACGATAAGCTAGTCGCGAGAGCCATTCGACCAATCTCGCCCTCTGACAACCGCGCGCTGAGGGTAACGATTCCGCTTGATAAGAGCCTTGCACTCGAGGATCTAGCCTGGGATCGCATGAAGATCATTGCCGGGGAATCGTCAAAAATCGTATCGCTATCGGAGATCTTACGCCTTCCTGTTGTCCGGATATTCGCGCAGCGATCATACGCAGCCGGTTCCCCTGCTTCTGTCCGCGTAATAACGGTCGACTCCAAAGCAGGCAATCCGCTTCGCGATAGCCGTGTGAAGCTCGAGCTCATGAATGGCGATCGTGCGGTAACGTTGTTCACCGGGCGGACTGACGCATTCGGAACAGCGCAAATAGCGTTCACACTGCCGGCCGATTCCTACGGATCGCGCCAGCTGCGTGTTACTGCAGACACCACGATCGGCAATGTCACCGCTAATCAACCGATTCAACTTGAACGAAGGGATCGAATTCTACTGACCACCGATAAGCCGCTGTATCAGCCAAGCCAGACGATTCACATTCGAGCCCTGGCACTGGATGGTCCCAGTCACTCAGCGATTGGCGATCAACCAATTATCCTGGAGGTTGAGGACGGCAAGGGAAACAAGGTGTTCAAGAAACGAGATCGAACCGATCGCTTCGGTATCGCGGCGGCGGATTTCGAGTTGGCCGACGAAGTCAACTTTGGGCCGTACCACATACGAGCCATTCTTGGAGACGCCGAGTCACCGTCCACGCAGGAAAAGACCGTTACCGTAGATCGCTATGTCTTACCGAAATTCAAAGTTGAAGTTGAATTATCGGGAGATGCGGCTAAGCAACAGGCAAGTTACTACGCTCCCGGAGAAACAGTGACCGGAAAAATCACTGCTCGTTATCTGTTTGGCAAGCCGCTCATCAACGCTGACGTGACTGTAGTTCTCACCACATTCGATGTGCAGTCCGTCGAGCTGGGGCGGGTTACCGGAAAGACTGATGCTGAAGGGCACTTCCCCTTTTCCTCGAAGCTGCCCGACTTTTTTGCGGGACGCTCGACTCAACAAGGAAGCGCGCCAGTATCGATTGGCGTTGAGGTCAAGGACACCGCGCAACACACCGAGACAAAATCCAGGAACGTTCTGGTTTCCAAAACCCCAATTCTCATCATGGCGGTTCCGGAAAGCGGAAGGTTGCTGCCCGGTCTTGAAAATCGCGTTTACCTTTTGACCTCCTACCCTGATGGAACACCGGCGGAGACGACCATTTCGGGCAACATTACCGCCGGCCAAATCAAGACAGACGCGAGCGGTGTTGCAACTATATCGATACGTCCCGGTGCTGAGGCCATGACTCTAAGCCTCAAAGCGGTAGACGCCAGAGGACGGAATGCCTCGGCAGATGTGAAGCTCGAAAGCGACGCCGGAACGCAAAGCTTGATGCTTCGCACCAATCAGGCTGTCTATAAGATCGGCGATTCGCTTCGACTCGAGACTATCTCTACGAAGCAGCGAGGCGCAGTTTATATCGATGTTGTTAAGGACGGTCAGACATTAATAACTCGAGCGATTGAGAGCTCGAATGGAAGAGGTAGTCTGTCGCTGGACTTGACGCCTTCGATGTTTGGAACACTCGAGGTCCGAGCTTACCAGATAACCTCCGATGCCGATCCGATTTCCGACAGGCGGCTCGTCTATGTTGATCCGGCCGATGATCTGAAAGTCGAGGTATCCGCCGAGCAGGAAACCTATAAGCCAGGCGATGACGCCTGCGTTCATTTCCGCGTGACTGACCGCAACGGGCGACCCGTTTCCGCGGCTCTTGGCGTCGAGATCGTGGACGAAGCTGTTTTCGCGCTCTCCGACAAGCAACCGGGCTTTGAAAAAGTTTTCATGTATCTCGAGAAGGAGCTGCTAACACCGCGCTACGAAGTGCATCAGTTCTCGATGGAAAAGGTGCTGCTCGACGATTTTGAAGGCGAGAGACCTGTTGCTCAACGCGAGCGTGCTGCTCGAGTCTTGCTCGCCGCTGCGGGCGCGGTAAGAGACAAGGATGTGCGCGCTGAGTTTGGCCGCGAGGCGGTAAACGCAAAAAGAGACCAGTTTCTTTCAGTATACGCAGGACGTTTGAACGAAAAAGCTCAGGCTATAGCTCGAGCGATGACCGGTTATTACGACAGTCACCCGCCATCGCCCGCGGGATTTGGTCGCGATCTCCAGTTGTTTGCTGCGGATGGCGCCGCACAGGCCAGGACGCTCGAGGATCCCTGGGGCAACGCGTTGATCGGAGAGGGACAGTTTACTTCAGCTGCTTACTCATACCTGACGCTTCGCTCGCTGGGTCCGGATCGCCGAGCGGGCACGCCCGACGATATCAATTTTCAAATCTATGCTCAGCGCAAACAGCAAACACCGACAAATCGATATTCTTCCTTCAAGGGCAAAGCGATTGTGCAGGACCAGGCTGTTGGCGGAGGTCGTGTTGCGATAGAAGGAACGGTTCGAGACAAAGATGGAAAGTCGATTCAGAGCGTTAAAGTGTCTGCTCGTCGTTCTAACGGCAGTACCACGTTGGGTTACACTGACGCTTCAGGGCGGTTCACGATTCCCAATCTTCCACCGGGGAGCTATCAAGTCATCTTCGAGGCCGAGCCCTTTCAGTCGACGGTCTATCGCACGCCGTCGCTTAGCCCTGGCGCTCGAATCGTTGTGGAAGCATCGCTCGAATCGCGCGGGATAACGCCGGTAACGTTGACTGCGTACGCGGCCTACGAACGGTTACAAATGCTTGGGGGCCTCGGTAAAGCCGGTGGACGAGTTTTTGAAGCCAATGAGAGGATGAGATTAGATGGGGCGGCAGCTGATGTTTTGGTTCGCGCGCAACAAGTGGCCGCGCCGATGGCCCAGCCAGCACCACCTAAGGCGGCCGAGTCTCTTAAAGCACGGGACAAAAAGGATGAGGCGGGAGCGGGTCCTCGTGTGCGCAGCTTTTTCCCCGAAACTCTGTATACAAATCCGTCACTTATCACCGACGGACAGGGCCGCGCTTCGATACACGTTCCAATTGCCGACTCGATAACGACCTGGCGCATAACATCGCTGGCGTCGACAGTGAAAGGCGCTCTTGGCTCATCGACCGCGCCGATTCGAGTGTTCCAGGATTTCTTTGTTGATATCGATCTTCCGGTCTCATTAACCGAGGGAGATATCGTTTCAGTTCCAGTCGCCGTCTACAACTATTTGCCCAAGCGGCAAAGAGTGTCACTTGAGCTGAGACAGGATCCATGGTTTTCACTTGACGGAGACGATCCAAGCAAACAGGTCGAAGTAGGAGCAGGAGAGGTTACATCTGCTTCTTTCCGCGTAAAGGCTTCTCGCATCGGAGCGCAGCAGTTACAAGTTACCGCGCGATTGGTCGATGCGCCAGCGAATCAGCCTGGTGATGCGGTTGCACGATCGGTCAACGTACTGCCAAACGGCGAGGAACACGCTGTAGTGATCAACGAACGGCTCGAAGGATCGGTGACAAAGGACGTTGTGATTCCTGAAGGAGCGATCACCGATGCTTCGAAGATCTTTGTGAAGTTTTATCCCGGTGCGCTTTCACAGGTCGTTGAGGGCCTGGATTCGATTTTACAGATGCCGGGAGGCTGCTTTGAGCAAACCTCGTCTTCGACTTATCCGGACATTCTGGTGATGGACTACTTGAAGGCGAGCAAGAAAATCACTCCGGAGATTCAAGCGAAGGCCGAAGGCTTCATTTCGCTCGGGTACCAACGGCTGGTTACATTCGAAGTACCTGGCGGCGGATTCTCGTGGTTTGGTCAGGCTCCGGCGAACAAAATTCTGACGGCTTACGGGCTGATGGAGTTCTCGGACATGTCGCGAGTGCACGAAGTGGATCAGCGGTTGATCGATCGCACGCAGAGCTGGCTTGCATCGCAACAGCAGCCGGACGGGAGCTTTAAACCGGACACCTACTTTATCAACGAAGGTGCGACGACCCGCTACAACACTGACCTTGTTCGTATAACCGCCTACATTGGATGGGCGCTAGCGTCGACAGGCTATAAAGGTGAAGCGGTCGAGAAAGCCAGGCAGTTTGTCGCTTCGCACGTGACCGGCAAAGAAGACGCTTACACTCTGTCGGTGATTGCGAATTTTGCGACGGATTATGGCAAGGACAAGGCCTGGACCGATGCTGCGATCAACGCGCTAGCGGCACGTGTCACTGAAGGACCAAGAACCGCTTACTGGAAACAGGAAGGCGAGACGCCGACCTCGGCCCGCAACGACTCCGCTGATCTCGAGACGACAGCCTTGGCCGCGCAGGCGCTGCTTAAGAGCGGGCAGAAAAGCGGCCTGGCGAAGAAGGCGCTCGACTACCTTACCGAAAAGAAAGATGCATTCGGGAACTGGCAGAGCACGCAGGCGACGATACTATCGTTGAAGGCGTTTCTGCTCTCGTTCACAAAGGGTACAAACGCAGACACAGCCGGTGCGCTGGAAGTGGCTATCGATGGTAAGCCTGTAGATCGGCTGCAGATTACAAAGGACAACAATGACTTGCTGCAGATGGTTGACTTGAAAGCCTACACCCATAGTGGGGCGCATAGACTGAGTCTTTCGTTTGCCGGGAAGGGAAGCATGCAGTACCAGATAGTCGGCCGCTACTACACGCCTTGGGCGAGGCGAGTGGAAGGACCTCGCGATCCGCTAACGATAGACGTCAGCTATGATCGGACCCGATTGGCACAAGACGAAGTTGCGACTGCAAAGGTACAGGTCACCAATAACACCCCTGCAAAAGCCAAGATGATAATGGTCGACTTGGGTATTCCTCCCGGTTTTGAACCTTCGGGTGAAGACTTCGAAGCATTGGTAGAAGCAACGCGCAACAAGGCCGGAGGCAAGCTCGAGAAGTATACGATCACCGCCAAGCAAGTCATCCTATATTTCGATGGTTTGAATGCTCGGCAGCGAATTGATTTTTCGTACAAGCTCCGGGCCAAGTTCCCGGTTCGGGCAAAGACCTTCGTCTCGCGGGTGTATGAATATTACAATCCAACTGTGGAGGATAAGACAAAGCCGGTTGAGATGACTGTGGTCGCTAAATAATCGGCTCCCACAGTTTGGTTTGTATTTCGGCTTTTGGGCGGAAGTTTGTATGTTTGAAAAATGAATAAATTACAAACTTTCGCCTTAAAGTCCGAACTAGCAAACGATTAGGGTCTGTGCTCGGTCTCCTGATAGAGAGGTTTTCACGTTCCTGCCACACACTTTGCTGGCGCCAAGCGCCGAGATTGTCTAACATAACATTCATACGAATTCGCGGAAGACTCCGCCAGAGAGTCCATCGATTTAGTTGTCCCATCCTCACTTGACAATAGTTGAAATTGATTGAATGTGGACGGGCGTTGCGGCTCAACGTATCCGGAGATTCTTTATTCCCAGCAACTGCTGAGAAGAAGGTTGTGACGAGTCGCGGCGGTGGATTTCCGAATGCTCCCAAGGAGGAATTTATGAGATTTCATGCGTCTGGAGCTTTTCGCTTTTTAAGTCTTGTAGTGGCAGCTGTGGTGCTCAGTTCCGGGTCAATACTAGCTCAGGATACCAGGCAGAATACGCAGCCTCACGATACCCTTGTTAAACCCGGCAATCGTATGATCCCGAACGGTGCAAAGGAAAAGGCCAAGGGAATAATAGTCCGTCGTGAGGCCGATACTTTCAGTGTCTCGGATAATACGAATGTCGAAACGGTGGTGCTTCTGACGGACCGTACAAGCGTGAAATCCAAGGGCGGGTTTTTCCGGTTCGGCAAGGACTACGAAGTCACCAGCCTTCTGCGAGGCCTGAAAGTCGAAGTAGAGGGACGCGGTAATTCGGAAGGACAGCTGGTGGCGGAAAAAATACGCTTTTCATCATCCGATCTCGAGACGGCACGCGTGGTTGATTCTCGCGTAGCCCCGGTCGAGGAGGCAAATAGGCGTTTATCCGGACAGGTTGAAGAAGCAAGCGAGATAGCGAAATCTGCGAGAGGCGAAGCTGGCCGAGCCCACGAGCGCATCTCGGCGCTTGACGATTATACGGTGCAGGATTCCGCGAACGTTTATTTCAGAGTCAACAGCGCGATGATTTCGCCTGAAGACAGAAGAGCGCTCGACGATCTCGCCCACAAGGCCTCTACTACAAAAGGTTATGTAATAGAGATCGCCGGATTTGCAGATTCGACGGGCAACGTGCAGCGAAATCGAGTGCTGAGCCAGCAACGTGCCGACGCTGTCGTGCGGTACCTGCAGGAAAACCATGATATCCCGCTGCGACGGATGATCACTCCCTTCGGATACGGCGAGACTCGCCCGGTGGCCGACAATGCAACTTCAGAAGGACGACGCCAGAATCGACGCGTCGAAGTGAAAATACTTGTGAGCAAGGGGATCAACGGGACGAGCTCCTAGTCTGGCGAGCCCCGGAACAAATAGGCCACAGACCTATTTTTAAAGCAGTAAGTAGTACCTGAAAGAAGGGGGGCGCGAGGCCCCCCGTTCGGTTTGATCTGATTCGCGGGTTATCTGGAGGCGGCATCCGGCTTATCGGCCGGATTGAGATAACGGACTGTCGTATACCAGCCGATCATCATTTCCTCCCAGGTCTGGGGTCCCCATCTCACTTCCTTGGTCGGATCCGGATTAAACTTATTCCTGGTTGAATTGTCGAAGTGCGCGACGCAGTCAAGACGCGAGCCCTTTGGAAGAAACATCGGCTTCTTCAACTCATAGGTCAACTGCCAGTTAAAGTCGTACCTTGGCACGTTGAGCACGATTTCCGATTTCCCATCGGGATAGACAACGGTATAAACGAAATCTTTTCCGCGGACATGCATATGAGGCATCATCGCCGTCAGATACGTGTCCTCGTTAAAGGTTGTGGATGATTTGACTTCGTAATTTGGATCACCAGGAGGAATTACAAAACGGGCGTTCAATGCGTTGCCGCCGCCGATCACTCGCTTCGGTGGTTGCTTTGCGAACACCAGGCCGACGGTGGTGCGGTCCTTGGCGGCCTCGCCGATTGTTGTGTAGTGCATCTGCAGAACTATGTTTGACCCTGCTTTCACTAGCCTGGCGGTCCCGGGCGGCAAAATTACACCGGTTTTGTTTGGCGTAATGCCGCCGAGTCCGACGCCGCGTTGTCCCTGGGAGTTGCTCGCTGGAGACTTGCCGTCCTCGAGCGAGGCGATGACGTGGTGGACGACGCGCCGATCGCCGGGTCTAATCTCGAAGGCTTGTATCCACTTATCTTCGGTGAAGTTCGTCGGGATGGTGAAATAGAGATAAGGGATCACACCGTCAGCCGGAACCGAGTACTCGTCTTTCATGCTCAGAACGACGTCCGGCTGTCCGATCGTCCATCCCTCGACGAATTTTGGAGGAGTGGGCAGGTCTTTGTCATCGCCTTTTGGAGAGCCGGCATCAACCCAGGCAACAATGGTGTCGATATCTTTTTGAGAGAGGCTGGGATTGTTTGAGAATTCGCCGTGATTGGGATCGGCGAACCAGGGCGGCATCGAGCGCTCGGCTACTCGCTGCTTAACGGATTTCGCCCAGGGTCTGACATCCTTATAAGTAATCAAAGCCATAGGCGCTATGCCTGTCGGGCGATGGCACTCCGCGCAGTTATTGTAGAGCAGCGGGGCCACGTCCTTTGTGAAAGTAACGCTGGCGACCTTAGAGTCATTCGCTCCGACAGAGAGACTCATTGCCACAAGAAGGAGTGTTAGAAAAGTTCCCGGGATCAGCAGCTTGCGCATGCGCTCAGCTCCTTTCTTCAAGGATCAAATCGAATGTTTGTGCGCTCATAATATCAATATAGGACCGACAGAACAAATCAGACCTATATTTCTGTGGGTTGCCAGTTTTAGACATCGTGTTTATTCTCGGTCGAAGGGGAGCAATGGACAAAGTAATCGTTGTCGAGGACCTGCAAAAAGTCTACAAACCCAAAAGCCGAAAACAGACTGTCGAAGTTAAAGCCGTCGATGGCATCTCGTTTGAGATCCCGCGCGGCGAATTCTTCGGGTTACTCGGCCCAAATGGAGCAGGAAAGACGACAACTATCGGTATTCTCACAACGCGTGTGCTTCCAACTGGCGGCCGTGCGCTCGTCGATGGTATTGATGTGCAACGCGATCCGGTAGCCGTTAAGCGTCGCATCGGCGTTTGCCCTCAAGTCAACAACCTCGACCGCAGTTTGACCGGGCGCGAGAACCTTGTTTTCCACGCGGAGTACTTCGGTATTCCAAGGCGGGTGCGTGAGCATCGGGCCCAGGAACTACTGGATCGCTTTCAACTCGCCGAACGCGCTGACGAAAAACCATCAGTTTACTCGGGTGGAATGGCGCAGCGCCTGAAGATCGCCCGCGCGTTGATGCACGATCCGGCGATCCTTTTCTTAGACGAGCCAACAACCGGCCTCGATCCCCAGGCTCGGCGCGCGATCTGGGACCTCTTAAGTGAATTGAACGCAAAAGGACAAACCATTTTTCTAACGACGCATTACATGGATGAAGCGGATCAGCTCTGCCGGCGAATAGCGATCATGGACAAAGGGAAAGTGTTGCAGATGGGCACCCCCGCTGCGCTTAAAAGCGGCGTTCCGGGAGGGTATTTGATTGAGCTACAGGTTCAAAGCGCCGACGGTGCTGTTACTGAGCTGGCTTCAGCGCTGCCCCAGCTTCCGGGTGTGGTCGAGGTCAAAGCTCAGAACAACATTGTGCGGGTATATGCGGACAAGGCGGAAGGTTTGCTTGCGAATGCAATGCGCGTTGCGGGGGAGCGTGGCGTGATCGTCACCGATGCGCATGTCTCAGAGCCAAGTCTGGAAAATTTGTTCTTGCATTTGACTGGGCGGAGCTTGAGGGAATGAGACACGAGGAGATAGGACCAATAGTACAGATAGGACCAATCATATGGCCACATTGATTGCGCTTCTGCATCGCGATATGCGGGTAGCGCGCCGCGAACTGAAATTCTTTTTTCTAAGAGTCGGAATCCAGCCGATTCTATTCACTTTCATCTTTGGCTATGTAATGCCTCGCATCCAACTCGTCCAAACCGGCTACGCGAATTTGCTTTTGCCGGGTATACTCGCGCTCAGCATGACTCTTTCGGGGATGCAGTCAGTGGCGCTGCCGCTGGTGGTCGAGTTCGGATGGACCAAAGAGATCGAAGACCGTTTGCTTGCGCCGATCAGCATTATGGGCGTCGCCGTCGAGAAGATAATCGTCGGAATCATTCAAGCAGTCATCGCGGGTCTTTTTGTGCTGCCGCTTGCCTGGCTGATGATGGGTTCCCACCTGACCCTTCAGCTTCAGAACGTTTTTCTGCTGGTTGCGGTCGCGTTGATAACAAGCTGGGTATTTGCGGCGTTCGGCATGGTTATGGGCACGATGGTTGAGCCGCAGCAGATCGGGTTGATGTTCAATGTGCTACTGGGGCCGATGATTTTTTTTGGGTGTGCGTATTACCCGTGGGCCGCGCTGCAGGTCCTTCCGTGGTTCCAGAAGTTCGTTTTGATAAACCCGTTGGTCTATGCGAGTGAAGGATTTCGCGCGGCGTTAACTCCTCAGTTGCCGCACATGTCACTGTGGCTGATTTTTGGCGGACTGGCGGGGTTTTGTGCTTTGTTTACTTATCTGGGTTTGCGGCAATTTGAACGCCGTTCGTTGGATTGATGAGTCGATACTATCGGGCCGCCGATGGATTATGATCTATTAGCCCCATAAGGTCCTATAAGTCTTACTATTGGCCCGCGAAGGCCGCACTGCGAATTCGAGTATGAGTCTCGTCTCTCGCTTCGCTCCTTTCCTCGGAGCTGACACGCAGTACTATCGCGGAGAGTACCAGAAATAACAATGCGTTTGACGGTATCTGCAAATTAAAGTCAAAAATGCTATGAACCAACAGTGCAAATACTCCAGCGGCACTGCCGATACCCAACGCTCGCATGAAAGGATTCGAAGCTTTTGAAGCCTGCGCCATGCCTCGCGCTATGACCAGCAAAAACCAAAGTGCGATTGCGCCACCAACAACACCGCCGTCTGATAAGACCTGCAAATAGTCATTATGTGCGAACTGGACTACAAACGAACCATCACCACGACCGTAGTATGGATAGACTGTTTCAAAAGCGCCTAATCCGATGCCGAAAATCGGGTTTGCACGGAACATCGTGAGCGCGTCGCCCCAAACGCCTCGACGATCAGTCGCAGCATTAGTAGTCAAGGGATCATTTGTCAGACGATTTAAGACATCAAAGTCGGCTCCAATCCAGACTATACCGGCGGCGATTGCCACAAGCATCACGATGATTACCAGCGCCAGCCGGAATGCCGAGCGAGGCCCCGGCGCGGAATGCGAGCGGGGCCGTCGTTGAGAAACGGTCACCGCAGCCAGAAAAAGTAGTCCTGCCAACAGACCTAACATACCTCCGCGCGAAAGGGATGCAACCAGTGCAATGCTCATTATGGCTGCTGCGAATCCGGAAAAGAGACGCGCTTCGTTGCGCACCGCGCCGCGGGACAACGCCAGCGCCAGCGGTATCGGAATCAACATCTCCATGTAGCCGGCGAAATGATTTCGATTTACAAAAGGTCCACCAGTACCGGCTCCAGCGGATTCGATAGCTCGGAACCAATACATTTTGCCTTCCCAGGTGAAGTGTTGGATCATCGCAAAAACAGCCAGCGCCAATCCGAACAAAGTCAGAAAATTCGCCAGCGTACGCAGCGGAGCGAGGTTGTCAAAGAAGTTTGCAGCAATCAAAAAAGCTAAAAATAAGAAGAAGATTGTAACCACCGCGCCGCGAGTCGCCTCGACATCCATTGACATGCTTGTGGTTTGGCCGTTGGTTCCTGTAACCGCTATGCTCTGAGCAAGACCGAGAAGGGTGAAAGCAGCCAGCGGTAGACCTGCGGGCGGAATTTTGATCTCGAGATGTTTTTCAAGGATAGCTTTAGCTGCCCAAAGCACTGCAAGGGCAAGAACAATCAATTGAAAGATAGCGATGGACCAGGCTTCCACCGTGCCGAGAGCAAGTGTGGTGAAGACGATGACAACCATCAAGCCTACTTTTACTGCTTTGTCCAGAATGTTAATCATCGCAAAGCACCGTAGACGCCCAGTCTACGGATCCTTCTCAATATTATCTAATCATCGCGACGTACCGTAGACTGTCCAGCCTGCGGACTTTCTCAACATTATCTAATCATTGAACGTTCATTAAATAGCACGAACCCGATTCCGCACACTAGACAGTCTACAGTACCTCTTTGCTAATCCAGATCGAACTCCTTTTGCCAGTCGGAGTCATCAACAAACTTCGGCTGATTTTGTTTTTCCAGCACGCACGTCTCGAGCACCAAAGCATCCATCTCAGTTCTCATAAAACAACGATAACTGTCTTCGATGCTGCAAACGAACGGTTCGCCTCTGACATTAAAGCTTGTGTTTACGATTACAGGAAGCCGCCACCTGAGACGAAAGATTTGTTTAGGCGCGGGCGCACCAGTTGCGAGCGACAGTCTTGTTTGTAGCTTCCTTTTAATGACCTAAGCGAACCTTAAAATGGCTCGGCGAAAAGATCCTGTACTAACGCTTTGGTGTCAATGATGCTCGTTAGAAGTGATGTCGGGAGAAGCTGTGATTATGAAGAACCCGATTCGACCAACTTCAATTTACACCGATGCTGAAAAAACGAAGAGGGCTGCTGTCAGCAGTTATTCAATTTCCGAATAAAGAAGCTTGTCAGACGCTCGCTATACTCTTCCCGAACGTGCCGCACGGATCGTGCGTGCCGGGCACCTTCCACAAACCAGATCTCTTTCTCTCCGCAAAGAGCGTTATGAATGCTCTCGGAATGTGCGGTCGCTATGAGTTGATCCGCCGTACCGTGGACCAGATAGACTGGACACTTAATCTGCGCAGCGAGCGACAGTGGATCAACCGACTGAACGTCAAACTTGCCGCGGTAATTAGCCATCTGTATCGCGGTCCACAACACCGGGTTCAACACTGGACCTGGCAAGCCGGTCACCCGTTTGACGAATTCCTCTGTTATGCGACGCAGAGAAGCAAATGGGCTATCCGCCCATACGGCTCGTATCCACGGGTTGTGAGCGGCAACTTGAAGCGCGATTGCAGCGCCCATTGACTCTCCAGCCAACCCAATGCGATCGCGGTCAATCTTCTTCTCAGCGACCAGCCAATCGATGGCGGATTCAGCATCGCGCCTCTCGTAAAAACCGTAGGTCACATATCGACCTTCGCTGTCTCCGTGTGCGCGCCCATCGAAGACCAGCACGTTGAAGCCGGCGCGCCTGAGTACCAGGGCCGCCCGAAGAACGTCGGTCCGATTCTTCTTAACACCGTGGAGAAAGACTACGGTGGCCGCGGTTCGACCTGCACTCATCCACCAACCGAACAAGCGAGTGCCATCGAATGACCTAATAGCGACATCCTCAAATCGGATTCGCTTGCGGCGCATGAGGTGTCTCAAATGTGGGCTCTTGAGCTGGGAGAGTCGCTTGAGCTTTGGTCTTATTAGAAGACCAGAGAGCGGAAAGCTTGCCGCACCGAGCGCGATTGCCAGGGACCCGGCTGCACCCAGTGCCACGTATCCGGTTAATCGGAGCCACCGAGGCACCAACCACGGCGCGTTGGGTGCGCCGGGGTTCTGGGGGATCTTCTTGCTTGAAACGCCGCCTGTGCCCATTCAATTTTTCCCAGTCCAGCTTAAGACATTACTCACTCACTCTCTCTACTTCTTAACTCCATACCTATTATAAGATGGTACGCAATAGTCGGACCGTTGTTCCTGCAGACAATAGAGCCTCAATAGCTCACTACAAAATGATAACGACAGATTCACTCTGTCGCGTTCATAAGTTTACCGAAGGAATCTGGCAAGTCCGGACAGCTTCTTTTACTGATTAACTCCAGAGTTGAGTGAGTTTACGGGACTCAGCGATCTTCCACGGCAAAGGCGGGTTGATTTCAAATTCTTGGAAAATCTTTTTGGGTGCGTCCGACTTAATACCCGTTTCTCGGTTCTGAATCGATTCTCTTCTATTGATACAGCAAATTGGCTTACCTTCGGGCGAGCCGGAGGAATTTTTATCGAGTCTTCGTTAAAATCTTCGCGATGATATCGACACCCGCGCTTGTATTGCAAGACAGAGAGTGCGTAACGAAACCCGAATGGAATCTTCGTTCCTGCAAGTCGAACTAAGTCAGATACGCGTTGCAGCCGTAACACCACGTGAAGGAGTTGTCCGAAATGGGCAACTGTCGGATTAACGGGTGGTCGCTTGATTTCGAATGGGCCAACGCGTGACCGTTCCTGCTCTCGCAGCAACCGATGTGACCACAGGTCATGCACACGCGAGTCGGATTTTCCAATCCGCACTCCGCGCATCTAGTGCTGTTAACCTCAATGGCCTGGCTGTTGGTCTCTTTAAAATGTGGGCATTCGCTGGATTTTATACTTGGCATACTCGATTCCCTTTAACCACGGCGCATCTTCATCGCCGTAAGCGTGTTTTTCATCAACATTGCTATTGTCAGCGGGCCGACGCCACCGGGCACCGGCGTGAGATAACCGGCTACCTCAGCGGCTTCGCGCGGGTGGACGTCACCTATAAGCGTGTACCCGTTTTTCTCGAACGCCGCACGACGCTTTGGATTGTCTCCAAAGAATCGTTCGAGATCTTCGAGTGTTGTGACTCTGTTCATTCCGACGTCCACCACTGCGGCGCCTGGCTTGATATAGCTTCCGTCAACCATCCCCATGCGCCCGATTGCAGCAATCAGAATGTCCGCCTCTCGTGCAATCGCCGGCAGGTCTTTGGTGCGCGAATGACAGATCGTCACCGTTGCGTGATTGTGCAATAGCAGTAAAGCAATAGGTAATCCGACAATTCTGCTTCGTCCCATCACGACAGCTCGCGAGCCGGCAATCGGGATGTTGTTTCGCTTGAGCAGTTCGATGATCCCGTTCGGCGTGCAGGGCCTGACACCGGGTTCGTTTAGCGTCAACTTGCCGATATTGACCGGATGGAAACCGTCAACGTCTTTGGCAGGGTCGACTGAGTTCAACACCAGTGGTGCATCAACCTGTTCGGGAAGCGGCAATTGCACCAGAATGCCGTCGATCTCGTCTCGCGCGTTGAGCTCTCGTACCAGCGCAAGCAACTCGTCGGTTGAAGTGGACGCAGGCAGCTCTATTTTTTCAGAATAGAGACCGAGCTGTTCGCACGTTCGAACCTTGCCCGAAACGTAAATGTGCGAGGCAGAATCGTCACCAACCAGAACAGCTGCAAGGCCAGGTCGCAAGCCTTTAGCTGAATACTCGAGCACCTCGGCGGCTACTTCCTCCTTTATCGCTTGCGCCACGCTCGCACTATCAAGAAGTTGTGCGGTCATCAATCTCCTTCCAATTCGCCGTCGACTGCTAGACTGCGCCTTTTAACTGCGGATCTACTGAGATTGTCTATCAGTAATATCGGTTTGTGATCACTACAGACCAGACAGTCTATGGTACGTCGAATTTCGAGTATGCTTTCGGCTGATAGGGCTGTCAAATTTCAAAAGCGCAAGACATTGAAGCAACGCGTTTGAATCAACAGTTGAAAAACCGAAAGGGCCTCTTGTAACATCGTCTCGTCTTCGTTCTGTGAAATTCGATCAAATTACGGTTGCGGTTTACTTTATGAATAGAAGAAGAGCTTTCCTGCTGGTTGTGATCGCCGCACTCATCCTCGCCGGCGTCGGACCTTCATCGATAATCAAAAGGACTCGTGCTCAGGGATTTTTTGGCGCGCAACGTTGGCCTGCAATCGATGTCGATAATAACGACAACCTTTACCTGATGATGTCAGTAGCGACCGCGCCCGCAAGCGAACACAGACCTCATAGCCAGATCTTCTTCGCAATGTCAGCTGACTCGGGTGTCAACTGGGATAATACGCCCCAGACACGCAACCTCACCAAATCGCCTGGCGAAGCGTTTGGGCCCTCATTGGCTGTCAATCGGAATGGAAAAGTGCGCGTGTATGTCACCTATACCGATAACTCGTCGGGGACCACACAAGCGTTTTTGATCAGCTCTAAAAAGAGGACCAAGTTCAGGGCCCCGCTCTGCCTTACTCCTCGCAATGGCGGCTCTTTCGCGCCGCGCGTAGCTTTAGATTCGCACGAAACTGTGAATGTCGTTTGGGGCGATACGAACGACGGCCGGGGAAAGATACTCCTCGCACAATCAACCGACTTGGGATTGACGTTTAGCCAGCCGCTCGATGTGTCGAGGTCGGCCGGGGTCGCCTTCGATCCGGAGATCGCCATAGACCCCAATGATGCAATCAACGTGGCTTGGCAAGATACCGCTCCTGGTAAAAGCGTAATTATGTTTTCGAGGTCTACTGATCACGGGCGCACATTCTCGCAGCCGAAACAAATCTCTACCGGCACGGGTGATGCCACTGAAGCAGCCATCGCTACGGACAATGATGGGCGAATCAGCATCGCATGGGTGGATCAGACACCAGGTCATTCTGAGGCTTTCTATACGCGCTCGACTGATAACGGAGCTTCTTTTTCGCATCCTATTCAAGTAAGCGACTTTCCAAACGGCGATATCCACAAGCCCACGCTGACCACATTTCATAATGTTGTTTACTTTGCATTTCAGAATGGGGACTTGTTTGGAGAAGAGCAAATGAAAGGTCGACAGGTGTATCTGACCAAGTCCGACGACGCAGGCGTTAGCTTTGGAGGGGTAGTACAGGTTTCGAGCGCGATCCCAAGCAAGGGAAGGGGTCATAGTCCGGCAATGGTCGTTGACAGTCGCGGAGTATTGCACATCGTCTGGATTGATTCCTCAGTTATAGGTAATGATGAAGGACTTCTCTTCTATAGCCAATCGTCCGATGGCCACAAATTTTCTCAGGAGCGCATGATCTTAGCGCTCATCTAGCGGATTAACACGTCAACAGCCTATCCACGAGGTCCCGATCGATCGCGGTGCCTTCGGCGCGGCGGCGCGCATCATCAGCTGATAGCAACCCCTCCTCTGTCACGATACCCGTAAAATATTCAATCGGAGTTGGCTCGAAGTAGCGGTTTTCCGGTTTCACGCCGGCAGGCGGATCATCCCATAATTCATCAGGGGAGTTTATCTCACGGGCGGTTCCGACGAGATAATCCTCGCGAATAAACTTCGATGTATCGCAGAGCGCGTACACCGGCAAGTCCTGTTCGCGCGCAGCGAGAGCGATCATTCTCGTACCGATCTTATTGATAACGTAACTGGCGGTAAGCTTGTCAGCACCAAGCATAACAAAGTCGACGTTGCTCATCGCAAACGCTGCCGCGCTATCGGCAATTAATGTTACAGATATGGCTTTGCTGCTGAGGGACGTAGCAAGCGATCGTCCTTCGAGCATGGGCCGGCTTTCAGTAGCTACAACGTCGAAAGAACGCCCGGCCCGCTTCGCTTCGAGTAAGGCATTAAGCACGGTTGAGCTTCGAGAATGTGTCAACAGAGTTGCTTGTTCGCTTATCAGTGCGGCGGCGTGTAAGGCTGCGGTTCGATACGCTCGACCGGCATTCTCAATAAAGTTCGATGCTGCTTCGGTTGCGAACTTCAGAGACTCTTCCGCAGTAGTTGCGTTGCGAACCGCGGACAGCGCTTCGCTCGAAAGCCTGATGAGAGCGCTCATATCCGGTTGCGCTTTCGAGATCTTTAAGCAGGTTTCAAATATCACCTGATAGGCGCGTTCCAGGTCCAGAATCCCAAATTCGGAACGGTGCTTCGCAAGTAACGAGAAGACTTCGCCGGTCCGCGACAGGATCTCCGCTGCGCCGGATGTGTTATCCGAAGAGATTCGGGCCACGGCATCGTCTATGATCGGTGAAAAGTGATCAGGTTTGGTCAAGAGTGTCCGTGAAAGAGCGTTGCGCCTGTTGAACGAGATCACGAGTGCCGTTTAAGCGCGACAGATAAAACGACACTGCGCTGAGGTTCGTTGAACTCTGTGAATATCGGCACTCGTTGCCTGACATTTGATGGTTGGGTATAATCGCCGCGCATCGAACGGGAGAGCGGCTGATTTGGACCATTTCTGTGTACCATCTGCGTGTTCTGAGTCTCTGCGGTCGCACCTTCGACAATCGCTCACCACAAAGGCGCGGAACGCGGAGACACCACGCATAGGATTAAAACCCCCACCGATAGCAGCCTGCTCTGAACTGTTTTTCAACGAAATAATGCTCACCTTCTGCACTTAACACCCGAAAACCGGAGGAAGTCAATGCCGAGCGCTTTTGTTGATGACGCCAAAGAGATCAAAGAAGAGAATCCGTTTGAATCAATGATGCAGCGCTTCGATGAGGCTGCAACCAGACTCAATCTCGACCCAAACATCTACAAAATACTGCGATGGCCGAATCGTGAGATCACCATCTACATCCCGGTAATGATGGATGATGGTAACTATCAGGTCTTCACAGCTTATCGCGTACAACATAACTTCGCGCGTGGTCCGGCAAAGGGTGGAGTGCGCTATTCCCCTGATGTGACGCTGGATGAAGTGCGCGCGCTTGCAGCGTGGATGACCTGGAAGTGTGCGGTGGTGAATATACCATTTGGCGGCGCAAAAGGCGGAATCATATGCGATCCGCGGGAAATGAGTTCCTATGAGATTGAGCGCTTGACTAGACGCTACACCGCCGAGCTGCTTGATTTCATCGGTCCCGAAAGAGATGTGCCTGCTCCGGACATGAATACAAACGAGCAGACAATGGCCTGGATGATGGATACTTACTCTATGCATGCCCGTCATACGGTGACCGCCGTAGTGACCGGCAAGCCAATTGAAATAGGCGGATCACGAGGAAGGAGGGAGGCTACGGGGCGAGGGCTGTTGTTCGTCTGCAACGAGGCCTGCAAGAAATTCGGGTTCAATATTTCGGACACGCGAGTGGCAGTTCAAGGAGCTGGAAACGTAGGCGGAACTGCAGCGCTCCTCATGCACAGGGAGGGGTACAAGGTCATAGCTATAGCAGACATAACCGGATCGCTGTATAACCCGCGGGGACTCGATGTCCCAGGAGTGCTTGAGTATCTGAAAGAGAACAAAACAGTAGAGGGTTACACCGAGGCCGAGCAAATCGAGACGGCAGAGCTACTCGAGCTCGACTGCGAGATTCTTATGCCCGCTGCCACTGAGAATCAAATAACCAGCCATAATGCTGACCGGATCAGGTGCAGGATTCTGGCGGAGGGAGCAAACGGGCCGACCACCGCAGATGCAGACGAGATCGTCTCGGCCAAGAAAATATTTGTAATTCCGGACATTTTGGCTAATGCGGGCGGTGTGACAGTCAGCTACTTCGAGTGGGTTCAGGATCGAATGGGTTTCTTTTGGAATGAGGATACGGTTACCTCACGTTTGCACGATATCATGGTCAGCAGCTTTAACGACGTGGTTGCTTTTGCGAATAAGTATCAAGTCAACACCCGTCTGGCTGCTTATATGTTGGCGATCGACCGGGTCGCTTACGACACCCGTTTGCGGGGGATCTACGCTTAGGTGGGGAGTCCCCAACTGGGGTAAAAGGGGCGCGACCCGAATAGGGAATCCACTGTGACGAATTGGACATATGAAAAAACAATATTTATGAGGCTTGGAGCCGCCTAAACCACGAGAGCTGTTGGAAAAAAAGTAATTTTTATGTTGACCGCAAACCGGATTGCGAGTATAGATATTACTGTTATAGCCCGTAAATAAAGCCAGCAACATCGGCTTAGCAGTTCCGTACTCATTGCGAGCCCCGCAGGAAGGGCTTAGTTGGACGCTAATAGCTCTGCATCCCGCCCCCCTCTGGTTCATATTGGGAGGCAACAATCACCTCTCTCAGTATTTGGAGGCGATCCTGAAAGCGAACTGCATTCCGTGGATGAAAACTTCAGGAGGCAAACGATGAAAGCGGCTAGAAAGATAGGCGCGCTCGTCGTGGTGCTTTTGGTCCTAGCGGGGGTTGTTTCCGCGCAGGAGCATCATGACGGCAATCTTGCCGAGCGGCAGAAAGCGCCGACCGTGCTCGGCGGTACCGGATTATTTAACACTTTTTCGACTCGAACACTATGCAAGGGTGAGTTCAATTTCGCCCTATTTTGGAACAATTTCACCCGAGACCCCGGCGATTTGAGCATTAACCAGGTACCGTTCAACTTTACAATCGGTATCACCAACAGGTGGGAACTGTGGGTCGATTGGAACGTTTGGACGAATACTACCTCGCGACAGCCTTTCCTGTTGAGCGGATATCAGCTGAGCGCGACGAGGTTCTTCGGTGATCCCTTCGTCCTACTCGGTCCTCCAGTTGGCGGGGACGATGCCGCGGCAGCCTTCTTTCCGGGAACTGGCGCGTTTGCCGGAGGTATCCTGCCGGCTTTAGGGCGATTTGGTAGTCCGATCTTCACGCCGCAGCAGGTTCAACAATTCGGCTTCCCCACCAGCATTGTTTCGCCAGCTGGGATCGGCAGTAACCGACAGGTGCGGGGACTGGGGCCAGCGTTTGCCATCAATCTGCCGAGTTTTTATCCTGATCTGCCATTCTTTGGTGAACTCGACTTTCAAGGGTTTGACAGCGCTGGAAACGCAGTTTTTGGACCGCGCGAGTCTTCAAACGGCACCGGTGATGTTTACCTCGGCACCAAATTTAACCTGATTGATCCGAACCACCATTGGTTCAGCTTGGCGATTGGCGGTTATCTGAAGATTCCAATTTCCAGCGAGGACAGCGCTCGCGCTCGAGGCCGCACCAGCGGCGAATATGAGTTCGGGCCAATCCTGATGTTCGGCCAGGAAAGCGGCGGCAAGAGGTTCCGCGCTTATGAGAACGTCGGATATATCAAGACAACTGACCCGAGCATCAACGACGTCAAGATACTTGACCTCCCGGACAAGCTTCTCTTGAACGGTGGGATTTCCGTCGGCTTGGACACGCATGGGCACGTCGAGTTTGTGGCTGAGTTAGCCCATACTCATTACATCTCTCATCGCACCCCCAGTTTGTTTCCGTTTTTGGGTGAAAGCCTGAGTCCGACTGACCTAAACCTCGGATTGCGCTTCTTCTTCCTGAACGGCGCACTCTCATTTGGCGGAGGCTGGCGGCACAACTTTACCAACGTCGATGATGTAACGCTGCCGGTGTTTACCGCCAACACTGTGTTTATTAAGTCCAAAGCAGTCAGACCGCAGTTCTTCATTATCAATCCGCTATTTAGCACGACTCCTCAAACCTTCAAGTCAGAGGGTGGAGAAGGGTTCGTCGGCTATTTCTCCTGGGGAACTCGAAAACGTTGTCCGGTGCCGCCTGCACCCACTTGCGTTCTGGCCAGCAGCGCACCGGTTGTGAACAAGGGTGAGCGACTCACACTGACAACGACGCCTACCACTCCAGGTTATGAAGCTTCGGTAGTGACGTATGAATACCGCTGGGTCGTTACCGATGGTCAAGGCAGACCGGTTACGGTTAGCGGGACAGGGGCTTCGGTTGATGTGCCGACCGGAAGTCTACCTTGCGGCAGGTATTCAGTAACGACCACGGTAACCGCAACGGTACCGGCAGTCGACTGCCCGAGCGATTGTGTAACTACCGGTCAGACGACTTGCACGGTGGGCTTTGAAATTACCGAACCGCCGTGTCCGACGGTCACCTGCGATATCAGGGCTTCGAGCGCGTCGGTTAATGCTGGTGATCGCGTTACCCTCAGTGCTACTGCAAGTGGAGCCGAAGGCCCAACGTTCAGCTGGTCAACGACCGGTGGAACGCTCTCGTCGACGACTGGCGCTGAAGTCACTCTGGATACCACAGGCATGGCAGCCGGTTCAGTTACTGTAACGGTCAACGTAAGCACGACGAAGGTTCGTTGCGATCAGCCTTGCCCGGGTGGTAGCTGCACAACAAG
>DATFWY010000176.1:0-3829 GCA_035258805.1 Blastocatellia bacterium
ACCCCAGATGATCAGCGCCAGGTCTTGGAAGATCAGGGCAAATCCCATGGTCGTGAGCACCTGACCAAGCTCCTGCCCACTGAGCCGCTTGAGAAACGCGTTCCATTCGCAGACACCTATGAGGGCGATAGCCAGCGCGCCAGCGAGGATCGCGAGAGCGAAATATCCAGTCTTCCAGATGACTGTGAGCGCAACATACCCCCCCAGCAAGTAGTAAGAGCCATGCGTCATGTTGACGATCCGCATCATCCCGAAGATGAGGGAAAGTCCTCCCGCGAGAAGGAAAAGAAGCGCACCGTAGGAGATGCCGTTGAAAGTCTGCGTCACCCAGAATTCCATGGCTCTGTCTCGATTCGAGAAGTTGGATCGTTGGGCCACCCTTCGCTACCACTGGCCCCCAGCACTTGTCAATTAGCTCATAGGCTGCATACCATAAAAAAAGTATCGCGTTCCGAGTTTCGAGTCTCAGGTTTCGGGTTTAACTCGTAACGCGGAAATCGAAACCCCAGACTGAATTAGAAGGAGGCCCATCATGGCGTTTCCACGCGATCAAATTCCATATTCGGCGATCATCGACCGCCCCGCGCTGCGTCTGCCAAAAGCTGCTCGGGTCGTGGTCTGGACGATCGTCAACGTAGAGCAATGGGACATTCAAGGTCCGATGCCGCGCACCGTGCTCCCGCCGCCGAGCGGGGCGCAAGTCATCCCCGACGTCCCCAACTTCGCCTGGTCTGAATACGGAATGCGGGTCGGATTCTGGCGTCTGAAGTCGGTGCTCGACAAGCACAAGATCAAAGCCACCCTGGCAATCAACGGTTCCGTCTGTCTCACCTATCCAAAAATTGCTGAAGCTTCGAAAGCAGCCGGCTGGGAGTTCATGGGCCACGGTTACATCCAAAAACCGATGCATCAATTGGAGGATCAACGGGAGGCGATTCGAAAGTCCGTCGAGGTCCTCCGCAACTTCACCGGAAAGGCACCGTCGGGCTGGCTCGGTCCAGGGCTCACCGAGACGCCAGAAACTCTCGATCTACTCGCCGAGGCTGGACTGCAGTACGTCGCCGACTGGGTCAACGACGACCAACCCTACGAGATCAAGACCTCCCACAGCCCGCTTTTCTCTCTCCCTTATACGGTAGAGTTGAATGACATCCCGATGATGGTTCTTCAACACCACGAGGCGGAGGAGTTCTTCCGCCGGAGCAAGGATCAGTTCGAGACCCTATACGCCGAAGGAGCGAAGAGCGCTCGGGTGATGGCGATCGCGGTTCATCCGTATATCAGCGGCGTCCCCCATCGAATCAAGTATTTCGAGAGAACTTTTGCTTACTTAAAAAAGCAGAAGGGTGTGCTCTTCTGGACGGGCGAGCAGATTCTCGAGTGGTACCGGTCCGTGAAAAAGCTAAAGGGATGAATTCATCCTGGACTAAAGCCGCGACGGTGATTGCATTGACGCGTCGTTCAATCCTGCGGGAAATTTTCCCGTGTTTGTTCAAACTCCTCGGTTTGTTTACAGTTCTCTACTGTATCAATCTTGCTACACAGGGTGTAGCAAGATGACTACTCTCCGTTTCGTATCGCTTGTAGCTACTGTGTACCGCAGCCTGTTTTGAACTGGGATATCAACAGATTTCACCGTTCGGGCGGTAGCTTGCAGTTCAATCCTGGCCAAAAATATGGGCCAACTCGGGCTAGCGACTGTGGCCTTTCCATCCGTCTGCTAGCGAGCAAATCTCTTACTCCCTGTCGTCGAATTGATGCACTACGCTGTCTCTCTCCTCTCCAAATTGTGATTTTCATTAGCTTAAGTTTATGGCATGCGCGTTGCGTTAAGCGACAAAATTGCACGAACAAGAAATCTTTTGAATCGTCAGGATTCTCCTCGGTACTGTTTTGCAATTGCCGAGGCGCAGCAGCGGTAGCGCCTTTCTGAGCGGAGCCTTTTTAGTCCCCACTCAAACTCGTGTCGAAGCTGCTTGGAGGGACTATCATGGCTCTAAAAGAAACGTCTTCGACTCAAATTATCCGGGCGGGTTTTTTTGGCGTATTAGTGTTTATTCTGGCAGGCTGTTCACGCTCGGAGCCAGAGGCTCAGACTAAGATGACAGCCGGTGCCGTCTTGCTGACCGGGGCAGGGGCGACATTTCCCTCTGTGCTCTACAACCGCTGGATTGTTGTCTACCATAATAACAACCCCAAGGTTACCATTAAGTACGCATCCGTCGGTACTGACGAAGGAGTGCGTCGCTTTATCGGAAAGAACGCTACGGAGGAAGAAAGGATAGACTTTGGTGCCAGCGATGCCGCTATGTCTGATGCGGAGATCGAACGCGCCGACAACAACGCGCTGATGATTCCGGTTACCGCCGGTTGCATCGTGCTGGCTTATAATCTGCCCGGGTTCCAGGGCCAGCTCAAACTTTCGCGCAGAGCTTATGCAGGGATCTTCCTTGGCGAGATCAAAAAGTGGAACGATCCGCTGATCGCTGAATCAAATCCCGAAGTCAAGCTGCCGAACTTGACGATTGTCACCGCGGTTCGACAGGACGGCAGCGGTACGACATTCGCCTTCACAAAGCACCTAGATGCCATCAGCGAAAAGTGGCGCAGCCAGTTCGGTCTTGGGACACTAATCGATTGGCCTGGCAACGCGATGCGAGCGAAGGGTAATGAGGGAGTCGCTGGTCTGATCGGAAAGTCTGACGGGGCGATTGGATACGTCGGATACGAGTTTGCCCGGAAAATAGGATTGAATACCGCCGCTCTCGAAAACAAAGAGGACAAGTTTGTAAAACCATCGGTCGAGAGTTGTCGTGCGGCGTTGGCCGCTGCCGAAGTGCCGGAGAACCTTCGAATCTTTGTCCCCGATCCGAGTGGCGTAAACTCTTACCCGATTGTAACGTTTTCCTGGATTTTGCTGCGCAAGAAGTACAGGGACCTCGAAACCGCCAAAGCTGTACGCGAACTTTTCCAATGGTCCCTGCAAGACGGCCAACGTTACTCCGCTGAACTCGGCTACATCCAACTGCCAGCCGCCGTCGCGAAGAAGGCTCAGGCGGCGCTAAACAGCATTGAGGCTGAACGCTGACGGATGTCGCTAATTCTTGTCACTTACTATGCGGCTATTCCACTGAAAGAACTCACCCGCGCCGGTTTGATAACGTCGCGGCAGGATAGACCAAGGCCATCGTCATGGCGAGGCACAGCGCGGCGGCGAAAGGCTCGCGTTTCATTGGAATCCTTCTCAGTTCCCCATTGTCGCAGACCTGCGCTTGTTTTCCACGCTCATTCGTGCCGCGTCGTGCGCTGCTGCTGGTTCGTATCCGTCGAGTAGTAATATACAGATCAGCCTTTCGCGATATTAATATCCGCAAAAGGCCACCGGGCACGGCACCTGGGGGGCAGTTCAAGATTGATCGAGGCTACCCATGACCTCGTGGATATAGCACCAAGTCCAAACCGCAGGCGGTACTGCACGCATGACCGGATGTTGCGTCTGCCGGAAGTGCAAAGTCGCGTGTTTCTTGGGGGAGGAATCGCAGCAGCCGACGTGGCCGCACGATTTGCACTCCCGTAACTCGACCCATACAGATCCCTCAGCCAGACATTCTTCGCACGCATTGGGAGTTTTCGGCGGTGGAAACCTTTCTGCGGTGAGCCCTTTAATGTGCTCGCATGCTTCTGCCACAAACATCTCCTGTCATAGGATCGCAATTCTAAATAAAGGCAAGATGAAGGCCGAACCCTTTAAACCTTGCTTCCTCAGCTCTGCTTGTCCTGTGCCTGAACCTGAGCAGAACATACACCCTCCATTGTCGAAGAAAAAGAA
>DATFWY010000177.1:0-12785 GCA_035258805.1 Blastocatellia bacterium
AGATTCTCAAGACCCGTATAGCACACGAATGTGACGACGTGTCCTTCCTGCTCGCACCACGCCGCGATGACCTGTGGCATAATGCTTGCCAAATTGGCATTCATCAGGCGCGCGAACAATGATCGATTAGGACATTTGGCCGCAAGGTCGAGAATCCCAACACGCAGCCTTCGCAAAATAGTGACTCCTGTTTTTGCAGCCTTCTTCGCCGACGGAGACGATCAACTGTGGTAATGCCTTAAATCTGAAACGGGCCAACATATAATGGCAGTGTGGAGATTTGCGAGCTATTCGAGGCCTTAGATTAACAGGGAGTCTCGAAAATTACTACGAGCGGACTACTGGCAGGCTAACTCAACTGCTCGAGTAATTCCCCGAGACGCCAAACGTGATCGGTCCTATGACACTGACGCAATGCTGGATGGGTGATGTCCGGACCCTTTAGCTTCGGTGCCGGAAAGTGACGCGCTACCTTTTGTCAGATCGTAAGGTGAGAGCTCAACGGTTCAACGGGTGCAACACGACCACTATGATGACCCAACCGCGGCGAGCTTTGCCGCCTTATGGATGACGAAGCGTGACGAACGTTCTGTCGTTCCTCTTGCTTGTGCACATGAACCTGATGCTGTCCAATGGAGCCATATCATGGATTACGATATGACAGACATCCCGGCGGTCTATGACCGTGGTCGCGATCACGGTCCAGAGGTGCTCGACCTCTGGATGCACGCCCTCGAAGCCCATCTCCAGAATCTCAACGTCATCAAAATTCTCGACCTCGGCTGCGGCACAGGACGGTTCTCCGAGTCCCTCGCGGACTACTTCAAGGCTGAAGTTCTGGGAATCGATCCTTCGGCGAAGATGCTGGAACGGGCGCGCGAAAAGCAGCGTGATAGCCGCATCCAATACCAGCGGGGTTCAGCGGAAGCCATTTCCCTTCCATCAGGGTCGGTTGACATGATCTTTATGTCCATGAGTTTTCATCACTTCAGTAATCGCGCTTTAGCCGCTTGTGAATGTCGGCGAGTGCTTCGTGAGCAAGGCGTGGTGTTTGTCAGAACTGGCACTCGTGAACAGATTCGAGCATACCCGTATGCTCCATTCTTTCCCTCGAGTGGCGCGATGCTTGAGGAATTGTTGCCGGATCGCACCGAACTTCGCGAGCCATTCGAGAGAAGAGGATTCCGAATGACTGCCTGGGAGGTGATTACGCAAACGGTCGCCCCAAGCTGGAAAGCCTATGCGGACAAGCTCTCGGCCGGAGGAGACTCGATCCTTGCAAGACTAAGCGGACAGGAATTGGAGAGTGGTTTGGCGGCCATTCGTCGTCACGGCGCAGAGGGTGTCGCAGAGGCCATCGTCGAGCCGATTGATCTGTTTGTGTTTCGTTGACATCCGCTCCCGCGCGGCGGCATAACAAGGGCTTGCAGCCGACACCTCGCACGCAAAAAAACGCGTGTTCGGCGCGGCTAAAGCCCAGGGCCATTAGTGGCACAGATATCTATGTGGCAGGGAACTTTGGTGGCGAAGCATGAGTTTTCTTAGGCATAAGGAGCCTCATCAAGTCAATGAGCGATTTATCAACGATCGGTTGAACGAAAGGGCGCGTTATGTATCCCTAGTTGACACAGTACTTTCCCTGATTCTTATGGCCTCCGGGTGTTTAGCTAAGTACGCTCCATTGACGTTTTCTTTCATCCACCTGAGCATTCGCTCGACTACATCCTCTTTCGCGTTTGTCATTGAGTTTCTTCCTCACTTGCATTATCAACTGACGCCACCGCATCGGTTTCGCTTCTCTGCGACCCGGTATTGATTTCATCAGAAAAACCTATGCCTACTCCTATGAACATTGCTTTCGGGAATTGTATGCGAATTTAACATAGACGTGCTCACGGGTTCTGACTAAAATGCTCTCTCCGTGGCCATTCCCGACTACCAAAGTCTGATGCTGCCTCTCGTGCTATACGCAAAGGACGAGCAGGAACACTCGATCCGAGATGCGATTGAAAGCCTCGCGGAGCAATTTCAACTCTCAGACGAGGAAAGAAAGGAGCTCCTCCCTAGCGGGCAGCAAACAACATTCGACAATCGAGTTGGCTGGGCTAGAACTTATCTGAAAAAGGCGGGCCTCATCGAATATACGCGAAGGGGATATTTTCGAGTCACACCTCGCGGCCTTTCGGTCGTTAATTCACCGCCGCAGCGCATCAATTTAGCCTTCCTAAGTAACTTTCCAGAGTTCCTCGAATTTCGGACACGACGCAACGTTCAAACGCAAGACGACTCGGTATTGTCCGACGGAGGGGTCACTAGATCGTTAATGCAAGATACGACGCCCGAAGAAGTCATCGAGGACGAACACCAGAAACTTCGTGAAAATCTTGCAGGAGACTTGCTTGCGACCGTTAAAAAGTGTTCGCCTGCGTTTTTCGAACGGTTAGTGATTGACCTCCTGCTTAAGATGGGATACGGAGGCACACGACGAGACGCTGGTCGTGCGATTGGTCGTAGTGGGGATGGCGGGATCGATGGTGTCATCAATGAAGACCGGCTCGGACTTGACGCTGTCTATGTACAGGCAAAGAGGTGGGACAACGGCACGGTTGGTCGACCTGAAATTCAGAAATTCGTCGGCGCACTGCAAGGTCAAAGAGCCAGGAAAGGAATCTTCATAACAACGTCGACCTTCTCTAAAGACGCGCATGACTACGCATCACGCATCGACACGCGCGTTACTCTGATTGATGGCGAGCAATTGGCGCAGTTCATGATTGACTTCAATGTTGGTGTCAGTGTGATGGCAGTATACGAACTCAAGAAGATTGATTCAGATTACTTCAACGAGGTATAAGCCAGCAGAGCGGTCGAGTCTCGTAGATTTTCGTAGGTAGCAAGACACTTTCTTTCGTTTTAGCAGATGCGTTTCTGTTTGTGGTTATAGAAGTTATGGCAAACACTGATTTTTTGATTTTCTTGGATGCGAATCAGTACCTTGATTTTTACAGGACGATTGCGGGCAGAAAACTTCTCGATGCGCTGATTGAACAGAGCGAGTTCATATTCGTATCCGCACAAATTGTTGAGGAAGTTCAGCGAAACAAATTAACAGTAGCCGCTGATTTCTTTAGAGGAAAGTTGGAGCAGCTCAAGATTAATGAATTTTCTGTGCCGGATCACCTTTTGGAATTATCAGCGGAGACATCCAATTTGCGGGACGATCTAAGGAAGATTAATGAAGACGTAAAAAAAATAAAGAAGCGCTTAGAGACATCTTTTGCCGACACCCTTCAGAAAATCAGCCGATCGGAGGACGGGGTTTCCAAGGCACTCGACCAGATCTTTAAGCGTGCGGTTCCACACACGGACGAAGTAATCACACTCGCAAGACGACGGAAAGAATTTGGGACTCCTCCGGGAAAGCGAGCAGGTCCGCTTGGTGACCAAATTACGTGGGAACTACTATTGGCTCATTCCAAAGATACATCAAAAGTTTGGATTATTAGTAAGGATTCAGATTACCTCACCAAAGGTTTAGGCAAACTTTTTTAAAATCCGCTCCTTTACCAAGATCTAGTCCGTAATAGCGACGGCGCAATCGAGGTATATTGTTTTGACGGTATCGATAAAGGTCTCCCAGACTTTGTCAATAAGGCAAAGGTTAAGGGAGAGAAAATTCCGACTGCCAAAGAATTAGACGAAATCAGGAAAGAAATCGACTCATTACCACCTCCTACTGATTGGCTCTCAGGCTCTTGGAGCGATGCAGCCTCCACAGCTGTTCAAGGGCGCCGTCATCAACTTCTCTCTTTCCTCTCAGTTCTTGCAAATCTTGAAGATAATATGAAATTTTTTAGTGATGAACTGAACGTACAGCAGCAACCGCTGGCGGCTACTGAGGAGAATGACAAAACCACGCCGGATAACGAACACAATGGCCACATGCAACCTCCGGATCACGAAGAATAAGCAATAAACGAAGTCGTATCGCCAGATCAAATCGGCATACATTGCATGCTCAAAGTTCTTTGAAATTTCTGACTTTGATATAAGAAAACGGCAGTACCACCGCTGACAATCGAGTAAAACACTATTCAAGGAGTGATAACACCCTCAAACATCACACGCCTCAAAATATTATGAACCGGAGGACACTCCCAAAGTGAATGAAAATGTGTCCGACATTTCCAGATATCTGATGATTGCTGAGTGGGTGGTTGCCGTGGGCACACTCCTCGTCGCCGGAGTTGCGGTCTTTCAAGAAACTATTCGAGGATGGTTCTATCAACCGAAGCTTCGAGTGTCGATCAAGACTGAACCTCCTGATTGCGTTTCGTGCCATTTACCACGGCAGAAGGCGCGTTCCTTTTGACCGCATTCTACCTGCGGTTATGGGTTGAGAACGTAGGGAACACAACAGCCAGACAGGTTGAGGTTTATGCGAAGGAACTGCGACGGAAACTAGCGGATGGAAGGTGGCAGCGCGTGGATGCATTTCCGCCAATGAACCTCAAATGGAGCGATGTTGGTGGCCTTTACTTTGCGCGTATTGCTGCGAAGATGGGCAAGCATTGCGACCTAGGGCACATCGTCGACCCAGCACGCCGATCAGTTATTAATGAAAACGCAGCAAGACTTGCTCTCAATGATCAGCAAACATCGCTGACGTTCGATTTGATCGCTCAACCGAATCATAAGGGGCACATCATAGGTCCTGGCGAATACGAACTTGATCTGCTTGTGGCCGCTGACAATGCCCGTCCAAGTTCACACACGGTAACAATTTCCTTGCCAGGTAGATGGTATGAGGACGAAACAAGAATGTTGCGCGATGGTGTTGGCGTAGCCGTTAAGTCGGAAGCAACATTCAACGTTAACTATTGATTAAAGAAATACCATTCCCCTCCTGCGCACGGAAACAATAAAAAAAGGCGACCCGCCTTGGACGTCTTTTTTGTATAAAGACGGGCCGCTTTCAAGGAACCCCGGGAGGTCCGTCAAAGGAGATTCGCGGTCTTAACCTCGCGGGTTTTTCTGGTAATGATAAGAAGTATTCTAAGCAAATCGTGATGCTACCGTTTAAACAAGCAGATCAACTCAGCCCGTCTAAGAGCAATGTCTTCAGCGTCACTCGCGTCGCGCTCGTCCTCGGTGCGAAAGGCAATCATTATTACACACCTGCTGACCGGATGGTTCTGCGAATACTGCTTCAAAATACTTCAAATCCTCCGACATTTGCGCTGATCATAACCGGCAATCACAGTCGAAAGTCTTTAATACCCGATTAATTATTTATTAGTGGGTTATTAGGGCCGGTGGCCGCACGGCAAAGGCGAAGATTTGGTGATCTAACCAGGGAGGGAGGGATGGACGCTCCATCGCGGAGCGGTGCAACAAGCTATGGAGTGGATTATGGATGCAAGATAACTCCCGTTATCGTGTATTCGAGATGACCAGATCCGTGGGCCTGCTAACCTGAGTGGTGACAGTGATTTGCGGAAGTATCCACGAGCCGACAACCGAACGGTCGAGATTAATTGAGACCTCGCCGAGAAGTGTCGCTCTATTCCGACTTTCAGAAGAACCATTCCACGAACGCTACTTCCTTCTGATCAACTCTACGATGACATGGTCTTGGTGCCGGTTTGTCAGGGCGAAGAGAATTGCAAACACGCACCAGAACGCTTTCGGATTGCGATTCAACTGACCGCGGTATATAGTCGCGGGCGGAAGCACAGCGTCATCATTAACACTCTCCGCCGGCGCCCTAGTATTAAAGAAAGGTTGCCGCGCCTAATCGCAAACTCCTCGAAGCAGACGCGACGACCCTACCGGCAAACCAGCATGATTCTTACGAAACGTTTTTGTCGGCTGTGCGATCAGAAAGAGAGGGGAACCTTATGGTCCCTGTGGATTTAACCAAACTGACCGCGTTGATGACGCACACCATTGGAAACCGGAAGTCATAGTTGGGTTAATTGGTGGACTGTAGCCATGAATGATTCTTCAGCTAGCTGGTGAACGCCTGCTCATGACTCACGCTAAAAGTAATCAACGGCGTCGCCCTATGATGACTGTTAAAGGAGAATAATTACAGTTGCCCTTGGAGGCTGACGCTTCGGCAGTGAAAACAGAGATGAGCCATTAATTGGAAACTGAAAGGTCAAATTGGACAGGCCAAGAAATTACTTTTTCAACTTCTAAGGAGGTAACGTATGCGCGCAGCGCTGGTAGTGTCATTCTGCTTGGCTGTCCTCGGATGGCAAGCTTGGAAACCAGAGATTCCCCGGGTTTGGGACGATGAAGCGGTACATGAACTAACACTTCCGCTGGTCGGACTGGATAGACCTGCGGAGCACGTTTCAGCGGACTACTACTATCGGATACCCGTGACGCGGATCCCGAAGACTTATCCCGTTTACGCGCCGCGCCGCGAACCAGCCGACTATCTGGAGTGGCTGAAACAGCAGGAGCCGGAGGACGCGATTGACTTTCGCACGCTCAAGTCGAAAGAAGATTGGATCCAGGCTGGCCAGCTCGTCTTCGATGCTCCATTCAGAGCTACACTGTCAATCGCGCCGACTGCCGAACAGTGGCGTGAGTTCAATGGCTCGCGCCTGTACCCGCGTCCGGCAAAGGACGGTACCTACCCATGGGTGCGTTACTACGTGGTTAAGAAAGGCGATGTTCGCGGCTTCTTCACGGAATGTGGTAGTTGCCATAGCAGAGTGCTGGAGGACGGAACCCTTGTTCCAGGGGCCCAGGGCAATATGAACGAAAATGTGTTTCACACATCTACCCTCCGTGGCGGCCCCTTCAGTGTTAGTCTCGCTCAGTGGCTCAAAGAGCGGAAGAGAAGTTACAGCGCGCCGTGGTTGACGCCCAATCCTGCCGACGATTACGAAGGCCTGTCACTCGCTCAGGCGGTCCAGGTGGAGCAGTCAATTCCTCCCGGAACCATGTTTCGGGCGGGAACCAGCCATTTCTATCCGCCGAAGATGCCTAGTCTGATCGGCGTCGCTGAGCGCAAATACCTGGACGCTACCGGGCTTGTCCGGCACCGGTCAATTGGCGACTTGATGCGCTATGCTACGCTGATCGATGTCGCAGAGAATCTGACTAACTTCGATGGATTCCGGCCAGCGGGTGAATTGCCGCCGCCAGAGAGTCTCGGCCGGTACAGTGACGAGGCGCTCTATGCCCTTGCTCTTTACGTCTACTCGCTCCAGCCACCGCCCAACCCCAACAAGGCGAACTCGCAAACCGGATACGGCGAACAGGTTTTCAAGCGGGAGAGTTGCGGTGTGTGTCACAGCCCGCCGCATTACACCAACAACATGCTGATGCCCGCGGATGGTTTCAATGTGCCGGAACAACACCAAAGGAAGTTCGCTATTCTGCCGCTCTCGGTGGGCACCGATACCCGCTTGACGCTGCGATCCAGAAAGGGGACTGGCTACTATCGTGTGCCATCGCTCAAAGGAGTCTGGTATCGCGGATCATTCGAGCACAACGGCTCGGTGCTGACGCTCGAAGATTGGTTCGATCCAAAACGCCTGCGCGCTGACTACGTGCCGACGGGGTTCAAGGCTTACGGAGTGAAGACGCGGGCGGTAAAGGGGCACGAATTCGGATTGAAGCTTTCGGCGGAGGACAAGAAGTCGCTGATCGCTTTCCTCAACACACTTTAGATCGAGTTATCGTGCGTGCTTCTGCCTCGCTTTGTTCCCTGAACTCCTGCCGCGTCGACAGCACTCGCCCGAACCCACCGATTGACAATGCTCTCGATTAATTGTAAATAGACTCGGCTCGTTTGGTTCGCAGTTCCCAATATACGAAAGCGGGATTCGATCATGTACGCAAGCGCGTTCGGACTTTTGAAATGTTGCGTTGTTGCGCTGGCACTCGCCGCGATGACCTTAACTTCAGCCCAATCCCATCAGGACCCTGACAAAGTTGACTTCCGCCGCGATGTCCAGCCGCTGTTAAAGCAGTATTGTGTCGGCTGTCACGGACCTGCGCAGCAGATGAACGCGTTTCGACTCGACCGCCGTCGCGACGCGATGAGGGGTGGGACGATCCCGGTGATCGCCCCAGGCAACAGTCAGGGCAGTAGGTTCTACCTAAAGCTCATCGGTGACCAGTACGGTCCGCAGATGCCGCCGACCGGGGCGCTTCGACCAGACCAGATCACCGTGCTGAAAGCCTGGATCGATCAAGGAGCGGAGTGGCCCGACGAAGCATCAGGTGAAGAACCGGCGCCGCCTACCGATCCGAAGGCGATTCCGATCATGAAGGCGCTGCGCAACGGCGATAAGCTAACCTTCAGGAGGCTGGCGCGGCAGGCTCCGAACTCCGGCAATATGCGCGGGCTGGGCGGCACTACGCCGCTTATGCAAGCCGTGCTGTACGGAGACGCAGAATCGGTTCGCCTGCTGTTGAAAGGTGGCGCAGATCCGAACGTGCGAAATGAAGCGGGAGCGACGCCCCTGATGTGGGCGGTAAGCGATCTCGAAAAAACCCGGCTCCTGTTGGATCGAGGTGCCGATGTCAACGCTCGCTCCGAAGACAGTCGCACGGCGCTTTTGATCGCGGCCGGTCGGTTTGGTTCTCAGGAGGTTGTGAGGCTACTCCTCGATCGGGGCGCGGACATCAACGCGAAATCACCGGGTCTTGGTGGAGACATGACCGCGGTTACCGAAGCATCCCGACTCGGCGACGAAGCTCTTCTTCGCCTGCTTATAGAGCGAGGTGCGGACATGAAAGCGGCCGGTCCCGGCCCGCTCGCTTATGGCCAGTATGCAAAGTGCGAGAAGTGCATCGACGTGCTGACTGCCAGCGCAAACCCCGAGATCATCAACATGGGTGCTCTGTTCTGCGCACCCCCGGGTATGGACGCGACAGCATTAGTTGGCTGGTTGCGTCGAGGCGCGGACGTGCACGTAAAGGATCCATTCGGGAACACACTTCTGATGCTGGCAGCCAGCTCGGACGCGATTCCGGTTGAAGCGGTCAAGACTCTGATCGCGCGGGGAGCCGATGTCAATGCGAAGAACGCTGAAGGAAGATCGGCGATGGACTTTGCTAAGCTGAGGGGCTCGACGCCGATCGTTGATCTCCTGACTAGTGCAGGTGCTGAGGAGGCCGCGCCGTTCAAATTGACATCTGCCAAGCCCATGCCTGCGAGTTCGTCCCGCGAGGCAATTGCAAGAAGCGTGTCGCTTCTCCAGAAATCGGATTCAATCTTCCTTCAAAAGTCCGGGTGTGTATCGTGTCACAACAACACGCTAACCACAATGGCCATTGCGGCCGTTCGGAAACGCGGGCTTCCAGTTAACGAGCAGACTGCGGGCAATCAAGTTAAGAGGATCGCGGCGTACATCGAGGCGTGGCGAGAGCGTGCCTTGCAAGGCGTCGGAATCCCCGGAGACTCGGACACGGTCGGCTATATTTTGCTTGGGCTGGCAGCCGGGAATCACGCGCCAGATGAAGCGACCGCCGCGATGGCCCGATTCGTCAAAGGACAACAGCATCCCGACGGGGGTTGGCGAATTTTTGCGCATCGACCGCCGATCGAATCGAGCGACATTCAAGCAACCGCGGTTTCAATGAGATCGCTCCAGCTATACGCTCCAAAGGTTCAGCGTGCCGAATATCAGGCGGCGGTTAGACGTGCCGCGGGTTGGTTGATCAAAGCGCAGCCGAAGACGATTGAGGATCGCGTCTTTCAACTTCTCGGTTTGAGATGGGTAGGCCTGAATACCAAGCAAGCGATTATGCGAACGGGCGCAAAAGATCTTCTTGCGCAACAGCGAAGCGACGGTGGTTGGGCTCAACTCCCGTCCCTTGCGAGCGACGCTTATGCGACGGGGCAGGCTTTGGTGTCGTTGAGAGAGGCTGGCGGTCTGCGCGCAACCGATCCGGCCTTTAAGCGAGGGGTCGCATTTCTCCTAAAGACGCAATTGGGAGACGGATCGTGGTATGTGAAGAGCCGAGCCATACCGTTTCAACCATACTTTGAGAGCGGGTTTCCTCACGAACATGATCAGTGGGTTTCGATGGCGGCAAGCAACTGGGCGACGATGGCCCTCGCCTTTGATGCGAAATGATTCGTCGCTCCCCAGAGAGTCTACGATCATAAGCTCAGCGGTCGCTTTGGCCCACTTCGATTGAAATCTGCACTGATCTCACTTTCGCTATACCATAGAAAATGTCGAGCAGGCGAAACAGCGCAGAGACTAAAACCAAATCTTGCCTCGAATGAGAATGAGAATCGACGAGTCGGCTAAGCCCGGCAAATCCTAATTGCTTTTGGAGAATATTGTGTCGGAGTGCGAATGCAGGATAATGCAGAGGATTGTATCCGAAACGCTCAGGCGCAGAACTTGGAGTAAACGGACACACTGTCCCTGAGCGTTTCGGATACAATCGATTGAACTAAGCCGCGGGGTAAGTGCTATGGGCATTCGAATGGGCTTTTCGGTGCGGGGAGTATCCGGTAACGCGGAATAAACGAAAAGCCTGGGTGGTTGACCGAGTCACTCATCGTTAGCTCTCGCGGGTTTTAGGCGTGGGAATCGATTCTGCACCAGCCTCGATACCAAAATTCAGTTGGTATGTGCACACCTCTCCTAATCAGCCTCTTGCGCATCGACTGACCTCACTGACATGCATGCGATGGTTCTCATAATCAAGAAGTATCAGCGGTGCCAGCGAGTCTGAAGTTTGCACGGAGAGGGATTGCCTCCGGCTCAAGCATCTTCAGAATCTTCATCCGCCCTTCCCGGCACACCGGACAAAGCTGTAAGTCCTGCTCAGTCTCGCATTGGTCCGGGCCAATATCAGCCTGTTCGAAATACGCTGCTTGGTTTGCACTGTGGGTCAGTAGTTTCCGACAGCAGTCCAGCCTTTCACTTCTAGAACGGTTGGCAAGAAATCCATAGTGGCGGATTCTGACAAACCCTCTCGGGAGTATATGGAGCAAGAATCGCCGGGTGAACTCTCTTACGTCGAGAGTCATCTCCTTTACTGCATTGCCGTCAGCATAATCCTTCCATCGGAAGGTCACCTGTCCTTCCGAAAGCGCGATCAGTCGTTGATTGGATATGGCAACTCGATGAGTGTACCGCGCCAGGTACTTCAACACTTGCACTGGTCCGCCAAACGGCGGCTTCGCATAAACAACCCACTCAAGCTTGCCAACCTTATCCAGCAGATCCGCAAAGTGAGTGGCTTCCCCCAAATGTTTCGATTGACCGTGAAACGCGAGACGGCCTCGTTCGTTTGCAGCCCTGAGATAAGCAACAAACTTACCGCGGAAGAGACGACTGAGCACCTTGACTGGGAGAAAAAATCCTTTCCGGCAACCGACCCACCGCGACCGATCGAGTGATAGTCCACCGCCAGGTATCACGCAATGCAGATGCGGATGGTGTTGGAGGGTCTGGCCCCAGGTATGCAGCACTGCCAGGAAACCGATGGCGGCGCCAAGGCGCCTTGGATCGGCGGCAATCTCCAACAAAGTCTGCGAGGCGGCCCTAAACAAGAGGCCGTAAATCACCCGCTTGTTTTGGAGAGCTAAAGCCGAGAGTTGCTCGGGCAGCGTGAACACCACATGAAAGTATTCGACCGGCAATAACTCGGCTGCCCTTTCCTGCATCCACTCCTTTCTGGCTGCGGCTCGGCATTTCGGGCAGTGCCTATTCCGGCAAGAGTTGTAAGACATCTGCTGATGGCCGCACTTGGTGCACTGCTCCACATGCCCACCGAGTGCGGCAGTACGACACTGGATGATGTCTCGAATCACACGACGCTGTTGGCAAGAGAGTGATTCTGTATCTGAGTCGAGAGACTTGAAGACATCCGCCAGTTCCAGATGTGGCCTGGTCAAGTTGTCTGGGTCGTCTCAGGTGAGGAACTGGTGCCAAGCAGGTCCAGAGGGCTGGTGGTGGAGCGCAGCGCCAACGTTGACACGTGTAGATAGACTGCGGTGGTTTTCAGATTGCGGTGACCGAGCAGCAGTTGGATAGTGCGCAGGTCGGTGCCCGCTTCCAGAAGATGCGTTGCAAATGAATGGCGCAGCGTATGGGGTGAAATAGACTTCGACAGTTTGGCTGCTTCTGCAGCGCGCTGACATACACGATACGCGGTGGCGTTGTCGATGGGGCGACTTGGATTCTGCCCCGGAAACAGCCAGTGTCTGGGATGATAAGCTTTCCAATACTCACGCAACAGAGTCAGCAGATTGGGCGACAGCATTACGAAGCGATCCTTGCGCCATTTGCCTTGTCGCACCTGGATTATCATTCTGCTGCTGTCGATGTCGCTGACCACCAAATTGGTCACTTCCGAAACCCGAAGCCCGGTGGCGTAGATTGTCGTCAGGAGAGCCCGATGTTTGAGATTCCTGGTCGCTTGCAATAACGTCGCCACTTCGGTCTGGCTCAACACCACCGGCAGCCGTTTTTCGAATCTCGGATAAGGAATCTCTTCGATCATCTCCTTGCAACCCAGAGTCGTGTTATAGAGAAAGCGAAGCGCACACACCGTCTGGTTGAACACCGCCCAGGAGCACTGCTTCTGTTTCACCAGGTAAAGTTGGTATTCACGAATTTGGGGCGGCCCCAACTCATCCGGTGTTTTACCAAAGTGCCGAGCGAAATTAGAGACGCATCGGAGATATGCCTTGATGGTTCGGTCGGAATAGTTCCGCAGTTGCAGATCATCCATCATCTTCTGTCGCAATGGGGTCATAAGCATAACTAACTCCTTTCCAGGTAAAGGTG
>DATFWY010000178.1:0-8400 GCA_035258805.1 Blastocatellia bacterium
CCAGCATACGCTGCTCGGCTTGGTGGGAAAAAATGGTCTTGCCGTCCACCACCACGTCCAGTACACCCCGCCCGGCTGAGCTCATCTTGGGCGTGAGATTCAGCTGCTTCCTAATTTCCCGCTTGAGGCGCCCGGCCTCCAGAAGAATGTTGATTCAGGTGAAACAGCGCTTGATTTCGATGTTCATGGCTTCCTCCGTTCCAGCGACACAGGGCCTTAATCAAGTCCATATTAAATTCTGATACTTTTTCCAGAGAGGCTTTAATTATCACTTCCTGCTTCGATTGAGCAACGGGCCGAGCAGTCTAAGGACGCCCAGTCGCCTGAAAGGGTGAAACCCACTCGAGGAGCATGCTGGCACCAATGCCAAGAAATTCGGCGTTCCGCACTAGGATTCTTCACAATTTGTCATCAATGAACATGGTCCTCCTCGCGATCTAACGGCGTCTCTACCATTCGTCCTTTGCTTCTTACGATTAACGACGCACTGAATGAGATGTTCCTTAAGGACTCCGCTGCGTAGGTTGGTTTATCATCCGGCGCAATATGGCTGAGGAATTAAAAATGAGGCTTTCTCCTTGTTCAGTCTGTAACTCGAGCTTCACGACCGGTGAGTCCTGGGTTGGTCGTTTTTGATTAACCCGACGATCAGCAGCGCGGTCACGATTAGGAGAACGAGAGCTGCGATCCATCCAAACAGTTCTCGCCCAGTGCGCCGCGCGCTGATCACTGTTGAAGGAGTTGCCGGAGTATCGTCATCGGAGATCCATTTGAGCTCGTTCATCAAATCGCGAGCGCTTTGCCATCGATCATCCGGGTCCTTTGCCAGGCGTCTCTTTACTACCCGGTCCAGGGCCCGAGGCGTCATTGGTTGAAGAAGGCTCACCGTGCAGGATCGCTCCGATCAAACTGGCCTGGCTTTTACCCGTGAATGCTTTCTTTCCGGTTGCCATCTCATGCACAATCATTCCGAATGCGAATATGTCAGTCCGTGAGTCTACTGCCCCAGCTTCAAGCTGCTCGGGAGCCATATACTGAAATGTGCCTACTATCGTACCTGCTCCAGTGATGCTGATCTGCTCTGTAGGCAGGTTAGAATCTGCTGAAAAGACAGTCCCACCGTCATTCGCATGCAGCTTCGCCAGTCCAAAGTCCAATAGCTTCGCGCCAGTCTTAGCAACAATCGACGCCAACGAGCCGCTGTAAGGCATACGGACCTCATAGATGCGCGGCCCAACCCATCGTTCGGCGTCAGAAAACAGCCGGATTCGAATTGTGGGACCAGTTAAGGTAGACTTAATCGAGCGGCGGCACACTTCAGTTACTCTGGCCGAGGCTGTCGATGATGTGGTCGTATTTTTCTGTCAAAAGAATTGGATGGAAGTGCACGTGACAACTATGCGGATAGAGCACTGAGTGATTCGTCTGCTCGCCTGAGGAGTCGTTGGATCGTGCATGCTGTAAATCTCTTGCCTCTTCTGGTGGCCATTTGAGTTTAACTTCCCCGCAATCCCCGCATAGCTAAGTCCGCAATGTCGATACAGCAAAGCCAGTTCTGTGGCCTGTCGATTTGCGGGATGCTCGCGAGCGCGCCGACGACTAGCCTCGGCAGTCTTGAGGGTAGCTTCTCTTGTGAGATTCTGAGGAGAGCCGGCAATGCAGCCTTTGGCCGTCTTGGCTGCGAGTGCCGCTTTTGTTCTTTCTGAGACTGAGCCGCCGTTCCTGGATGCGTGCCAGTAGGATCATGATCTGGTCCCGTGAGCGCATACTCAACCCGGCTTGTCTCCACTGATCTCCATTTTCGCCGCGCAACAACGCTAGGCTGGCGGGAGATTCGCATTCAAGCGGAACAGATTCGTTGGGTCGTACACCGTCTTCACCTGTCGAAGACGTGCGTAGTTCTCGGCGGAGCGTCTCCCGCGGCCCCGCTGAACGCGAGGCGTTAGGCGCACGTTCAAGAGTGAGCGCGAAATATGGAAACGCAATTAAACTATGGCAATTGGATCCGTAAAAAGATCTTGTTGATCTTGGGAATATGTGCTCTGGGTATCGGAGTTCTGAGCCTTCTGCCTTTTGGTTCCCTCTATCAGCTCGCGATGGCATTTCTGTTCGTGATGACCTTCATTAGTTTTCTGTTTCCCGTCGATTCCTATGTGATGTTCTCGCAGAATGGTGGGCACATACAAGACAAAGTCTATAACTTGATCATTCAGCATTTAGGCTTGCCTATCACCGGACGGATACTTGATATTGGTTCCGGGAATGGCGTGTTAGCCGTGAAGCTGGCGCAACAGCACGATGAAGCCGAAGTTGTGGGTATGGATTACTGGGGGAAGGAATGGGAGTATTCGAAAGGGGCTTGTGACAAGAATGCGCGAATTGGCGGCGTAGAGAATCGGGTTCACTTTCAAAAGGGGGATGCGGCGGCGCTCGAGTTTGCGAGCGACACCTTTGATGGGGCGGTGAATAATCTCACCTTCCATGAGGTACGTTCCGTGGCTGATAAGCGTGAAGTTGTTCGTGAAGCGTTGCGAGTAGTGAAGGATGGAGGGCGATTCGCCTTTGTGGATTATTTTTATAATGCGAAACACTATGGCACAGCCGCCGAGTTCGAGAACTATCTTCGGAGTTTGAATCTACCGCACTTCGAGATTAAACCGCTTCGAGAGATGATAGAGTTGCCGCTATTATTGCGGCACCCGAAGATCTTGGGGCAAGTGGGGATTGTCTATGGTAGGAAATAGGCCGTCTTCGACTTCCGCAAGCTGGAGTTCCCGATGACTCATTTTCACTCGGGAGAGTTTGTATTTCCGCGCAAGTAGGATGGAACTGCCTATGAAGTTGCGATTCATCAGGGTGAGGGTCATTGTCGCATTGATTTGTCCAGTTCTTCTTTGCACGTCGGCTAACTTCGGCTTCGCTCAGCAGCCATCACAAAATCCCCGCCCACCCGCGACGCAGCCTCCTCGCCGAAGTATGAGCGAGATCGTGAACATGCCCGTGGTCTACCGCGTTCCGGGAATGGACAAGGTCATCACCAAGTCGGATTTGAAGTACACCACTGCCAATGATCCGAACCTGCTGATGGATGTGTACGCTCCGGCGGGGCTCGCGAAGGGCGAGCGGCGGGCGGCTGTCGTGTTCATTCACGGAGGCGCCGGCGCGTTTCTCAAGCCTAAGGACTGGGGAATCTATCGCTCGTGGGGGCAACTCGTGGCAGCCTCCGGCTTCATAGGAGTAACCTTCACGCACCGGCTCGGCTATCCAAAGCCCATGCTGGCAGAAGCGGCAAGCGATGTGACCGCAGCGATCAATTACATCCGAGTTAACGCCGATTCGCTCAAGATTGATAGGGACCGGCTCTGTCTGGCGACGTATTCCGCTGGCGGCCCGATGTTGAGCCTCGCGATGCGTGACAAACCTGACTACGTGAAGTGTCTGGTGGCCTTCTATGCCTTCCTGGATATTCAACGATCTCAGCCGCACCGCGCGAACGAAACGCCTGAAATGGTGAAGAGCTTCTCGCCTATTACTTATCTGGCTAACGAGGCCTCCAGGATTGCGCCGATGTTCATTGCGCGAGCCGGTTTGGATGAAATACCTGCGATGAATGATTCGATCGATCGTTTCGTCCGCGAGGCCATTTCCAGAAACGCTTCAATCATCGTCGTCAATCATCCGCAAGGAGTTCACGGCTTTGACAATCAAACGGACGATGACAGGTCCCGCGAGATCATTCGTAGCGCGCTCGAATTCATGAAGACACATCTGCGAGTTGAAGAGGTCAAGTAGTCAAAAGTGACTTCAGTGCGCCCTCCTGGAGTCCATTAATCGATTTCAATACTCTGGGCGAAGGGCATATCGGCCAACAATCCCAATCAGTCTCTCATAATCTTTACCAGAGCCGTCCACTTGGCAGACCTAAAGCCAACGATTACTACTCGATATTGGACCCGACTCGTGATGAGATAGACAATATGGAGGTGACAGTAGTGATTGTGCAAAATCGTTCAATTAGGATTTGGACTGTCAGACCGAGCCAGTCCAGCCTATGTACGAATCTCGGGCGCCGCAGTACCGAGCGCTGCAAGAGCTAATTCGGAAGTACTACTTCAGATTCCCTGCAACTCAAGAGTACGGCGCAGTATAATCTGCGGGACTGTCAAGAGGCTCTGAAGGAATTTCGCGAATCTGATCTCGCTCGCACGGTTGCGGAAGCCTACGAGATCAGCGGCACCCGAGAGTCTACGTGGCAGAGGTCTTGATGACGCTCCGAGCGTGAAACGCAACCGATAGGAGGGAACTTGACACGGTTACAAAAGCAAAATATCGACGACTTCAAAGCACACTTCCGGGGGGATGTGTTGCTTCCTGGCAGCGCGGGCTACGACGAGGCGCGTCAGATCTGGAATGCCATGATCGATCGCAAGCCCGCGCTGATCGCTCGCTGTGCCTCGCCCGAAAATGTCGTCCAAGCCGTCCGGTTCGCGCGCAAGCACAGCATGCTCGTCTCGATCCGAGGTGGCGGGCACAACATAGCGGGAAATGCGGTTTGCGACGATGGACTGATGATCGACCTCTCGCTGATGAAAAGCGTGCATGTCGATCCAACCGCCCGCCGAGCGACCGTCGAGTCCGGCTGCACACTGGCCGACTTCGACGCCGCCGCGCAAGCGTACGGCCTCGCCACACCGCTGGGCATCAATTCGACGACGGGCGTGGCCGGTTTGACCCTCGGCGGTGGCTTCGGCTGGCTCAGCCGGAAGTACGGAATGACCGTCGACAACCTGCTCTCCGCAGATGTCGTCACAGCGGATGGCACCCGGTTGCAGGTCAGCGAAACGGAGAATGGTGACCTGTTCTGGGGACTTCGTGGCGGCGGTGGGAACTTCGGTATTGTCACCAGCTTCGATTTTCAGCTCCATCCCGTAGGTCCCGACGTGCTGAGTGGGCTCATCGTGTTTCCGTTCGACCAGGCGAAGTCCGTGCTAACGCAGTTCGCCCGTTTTACAGAGACGATGCCGGAGGAGCTCAACGTGTGGATGGTCACCCGGAAAGCCCCACCACTGCCCTTCCTGCCTGAACACGTCCACGGGAAAGAGATCGTCGCGCTCGCTCTCTGCTATGCAGGTGACCCTACTGAGGGCGAGAAGTTGATCGAGCCTCTGCGCGGTTTCGGCGATGCGCACGGCGAGCACTTCGGGGTGCAGCCGTATACTGCCTGGCAGCAGGCATTCGATCCGCTGTTGACACCGGGCGCGCGAAACTACTGGAAGTCACACAACTTCTCGCAGCTTAGCGGGGGGGCGATCGACACAATCATCGAATACGCCAGCACGCTGCCGTCTCCGCACTGCGAGATCTTCGTTGGAACGATCGGCGGCCAAACGACACGCGTAGCGCCCGAGGCGATGGCCTACTCGGGCCGAGACGCCAATTATGTGATGAACGTGCACGGCCGATGGGAATCTGCGGCAGAGGACAAGCGTTGCATCGCCTGGGCGCGAGAGTTTTTCGCCAGGTCCAGGCCTTTTGCAAGCAGCGGCGCGTACATCAACTTCATGACCGAGGACGAGACCGACCGGATCGCGTTCGCTTACGGTGCGACGTACAAGCGGCTCGTGGAGCTCAAGAAGAAGTACGACCCGACGAACTTCTTCAGGATGAATCAAAACATCAAGCCGACCTGAGCCTTGAGCAGACCAGGCCCGCGCCTCCGACGGCTCGGCACATGAAAGACAGCTATGGCATGGTAACGATACTGCGAGTTGTGGCACTGGTGTCGACTGGGCTGATGGCCGGCATCTTTCTCGGCCACCGTATTGGCTTGCACTACGCGCTCCCTGAGCTCAGCCCGTCCAGCTTCGTGCAGCTCGGGCAGACTATCGGTGTGCATTACATGAGGTTCATGCCTCCCCTCGTCTTCACTGCGCTCTTGTCGAGCCTGCTATGGCTTGCGCTGCTCAGAGTACAGTGGAGAACGGCGGAGTTCTGGCTTGTTGCCGCCTCCGCGTGCGCGACCCTCGTGATCATTGCAGCAACAAGGGCCGTCAATATTCCTCTCAACAATCAGCTTATGACGTGGAGCATCGGTTCTCCGCCGACGAACCTGCAGGAGATTTGGGCCCCCTGGGAGCGTGTCAACACTCTGCGTAGCGTCCTCTCAACCGGAGGCTAGCCCTCGAAGCGCTGGCCGTCAGGCTGGGGGCAAATGCACGATGAGGTCGCTGAGTTTCTCCAATTGCGCCTGGTCATTCCTGATCTTTTCCACCGGATTACGCAGAGCGACAATGCTAAGTCGCGGTTTGTGCAGAAAGAGGAATGACCAGATGCGTCGCCTGCCAAGAGATTACTGACGACCGCGTGGGTAAATGAGAGACCGGCGTTCGCCAGACCCGCGTTCAAGTCTTGAGCCCGACGGCCGCTTGCCCGCGCAGCGGTTCGGCGGCAACATGTTTCTAGTTGTATAGCGACTCGAGAGGCTCAAGGAGGATGAAATGCAAATCATCACTGATGCTTTGTCACATACTACGGTTGGGCAGCCGGTCAGCTCCGGAAATTTGATTATGTTCCCACTCCTTAACGGAGGAGAGGAGATCGCGGATTACTTGACGCTCGACGATGCGATTAAGCAAGGACAGGCTGTTGTCACCGAAGTGTCAAAGTCCGGTTCGGTGCCCGAGCTGAGCTTCAATAATAAAGGCGCCTTGCCAGTACTGCTTGTGGACGGCGAAGAGTTGATTGGCGCCAAACAAAATCGAATTCTCAATCTTTCAATTCTTGCACCGGCGCACCAGAAGTTGAATATTCCGGTTTCGTGTGTTGAGCGGGGCCGTTGGAGCTACAGGTCAGCAGCGTTCTCATCGGCACCGCGAGCGCAGTTCGCCGCAGCTCGGGCGAACAAGCTCGCTTCGGTTTCCTTTTCGTTGAGAGAGAGGGGACGAGCCGATTCTGACCAGGGTGCGGTTTGGCACGACATTGATCGAATGGCTGACGACCTGGAGGTCACCTCAGCGACAAGTGCGATGTCGGATATATACCAATCCTACTCGGCCAACCTTGATGAGTGCGTTCAAAAGTTCTCGCCGGTGGAGGCGCAGGTCGGAGCGGCGTTCGCGATCAACGGCGAGATCATTGGCTTCGATCTCTTCGACCGAGCTTCAACTCTTGCGAAGTTGCTGCCAAAGCTGGTGAGCAGTTACGCGATTCAAGCGCTGTCCCGTCGCGCTGCCGAGGGTGATAAAGCTCCGAGAGAAGAAGCCGTGCGAGAGTTCCTTGACGCAGTGTCAAATTCTCAAGGGTGCAGTTTCACTGCAACAGGCGAAGGGGAAGATGTTCGCATCGAAGAAGCCGGACTGTCGGCGGCTGCACTTGTAGCCAAAGGCCGCCTGATTCATTTATGCGGCTTTCGAGTTAAGAGGTCTCAATGATTCGATAAGCTAAGGGCAGGTGCCAGCGCACGTTCATTATTTCTTAAAGTCCTCGGCTGGTTTCATAGTTCTCCCTGTTTTGCGTCGGCCCGGGAAACTCCATTGATAGGTCTCATCCATGCGTTGAAAAGGACTCAATCTATGAAACTGATATTCGCATTCGGGCTGTTGGCAATAACCCAGACGTTCATTTCAGTAGGCCAGGTGAGGAACACAAGGGCAGTCACAAATGCCAAGGCAGAGCAAGAGATCAGGCAGGTAGAAGACAAACGACGTGAAGGCCTTCTACGGGGTGATACCACAACACTCGACCAGATCTTCGCCGATGACTACAGCGTCGTGAATCAGTTTGGTCAAGTCCAAACTAAGGCCGAGATGATGTACGCCCTAAAATCCGGCGCGCTCAAGTTTGAATCCGTCGTCGAGGACAATGTGAGTATCCGTGTCTATGGAGATGCAGCTGTGTTGACTGGCCGGGCCACATCGAAACACGAGGGTAGAGAGAGCACGCAACTCCGATTTACACGTGTCTACCTGAAGCGGCAGGGACGTTGGCAGACGGTAGCTTATCAAGTCACCCGAATCACCTAACAACAAGCAACGAGCGGCGCCAGAATCCAGGCGTTGTGAAGCTGAATAATGCTAGGCTTTATCAAATATAGAGCCTTTCTAAAATCAAAGCACCGCGCCCTTGGAAGAGGCGCGGTGCGAAGGTGTGCGATGGAAAGTTACTGGTTCAGTATTGGCCAAATCCTGGAGGCTGAACCAGCGTTACATGTGAACTATTTGAACGAGAAGGTCGCCGAGTGCGGCGGCCCGTCGTTGAAGACTAAAACGAGCTGCCTGCAAGTTCCTTTCCACCCCTTGTCAGTTTTCCAGATATAGGTATATTGGCCGGTCACCGGATCGTAGCTGAGACTGCTCACGTTTGCAGATGCCGTTTCTTCAACGGTAGCCGTTTGCTGTCCGT
>DATFWY010000179.1:0-55719 GCA_035258805.1 Blastocatellia bacterium
TATGGAGCCAGCGAAGGGACTCGAACCCTTGACCTCCGGTTTACGAAACCGATGCTCTACCAACTGAGCTACGCTGGCTTTTTGGAGTCAAAAACGACCTTTGAAGATACAGAACTTTGTTTTGAATCGTCAAGTTTTTGCCAGAATGCAACAGTCTTTGCCAGAATCGGTGGTGTCCTAAAGCATGCTGCTATGGTTTACACTTTAGGTGACTTGCAAATCCTAACCGCGGTGTCCTCTCGATAGATTGCGTGATTGCGTAGCGGTTACCTCGTTGCATCCAAAACAGTTGAGTCGTTAGGTAACCGAACGCGGCCCAGGAGGTCCGGCAATCACGCAATCTATCGAGAGGTCACCGCTAGGCGGTTAACCTTGCTTTCTATCTAGAGGCCGCGGCTATACGGTTATCTTTGCTTTCTATCTAAAGGCCGCGGCTACACGGTTATCCTTGCTTTCTATCTAGAGGATATCGCTACGCGGTTAGCCTGCTTTCTATCTATACGCGGTTAGCCTTACGCGATTAGCCTTGCCTTCTATCTAAAGGATATCCGGTTACCCTTGCTTTCTATCCAGGATATCGCTACGCGATTATCCTTGCTTTCTGGAGTTTGGCGCGCGAAAACACCACAAGACTGTTTGCTAGCAGCACACAGATAAGACACTACCCTAAAATTCAACTCTTCATCGACGAAAAGCATTCCATTCGTGCAGGCCTCTCTGAGAAGCGAAGCTAAGAAAGACATCTCCTGCGAACTCCTTAGATTGTCTGCGGGAAGATTCCCCAACGAGAACTCCACAGAAACGTTGCGCTGTCACAGAAACATCGCTCTTGACTAATCAAAACGCGGTCTGTTTATATTTCGTCACTTCCTGAATAAATTCAACTTGTTCACTTGGTTCTTCGGAAGGACAGGAGCTATGAGAAATCGTTTTCTGTTCCTTTTCGCCCCCTTCTCTTTCCTTCTGCTGATCTCCGTCTCTGCGGCTTCGGGGCAGACCACAACCCCAAAGCCGCCGTTTGCCAACCGAGCCGGCCCTCAAGATCCAGTCAAGCCATCGCCATCGGCCCCAACCTTCAAAAAAGCGTTTGTTATAGACGACCGTTTGTCCGTTCTCAGACGCAAGCCCGATTTGCAAGGCGAAGTAATTCGAAGGGTCCGACTGGGACACGTCGCGTTCATCGTGAGTACTTCCAAAGCACCGCCACGCGAGCCGCGTTTTTACCGCGTCGCCGTAAGCAGGAGGACTCGCGGGTGGATTCACGAAGCCGCCCTTGCGGTACAAGGCCATCCCGGTGAGGATCAGCGCATTTTGAAGCTAATCGAGGGCGCTGAGGGAACCGATAGAATTACTCTGTGTCGGCTCCTCTGCCAGAGCTTTTCGCGTTCGAGGTTGGTAGCAAACAGCATGCTGTTGTTAGGAGAAGAGGCCGAGCGAGTCGCGGCTAGCTTGACCCAAAGGATACGCAGACGGCTCGGCGAAGTACGCGACGCCGTCGTGGCAGTCCGCGACTATTATCTAAGTGACGCCGGCCTCGATCGTTACAGCAAGCTGGGGGTCGCATTCGATTTCAACGAGTCAACTGCTGAGTTTGTGTACGACGGAAAGGTGTATCGGGATGTGATAAAGCTGTTTCCGAAATCCCAGGAAGCAGCGGTGGCACGCGAACGACTTGGCGCAAACGCCAAAAAGATTTCAGGTAGGGGTTGAAGGATGTCACAGTATGTCTCAACGCTCGCCTTTCTTATTCACGTAGTAACGCATTTATTCGTTCGAATCGTTTTAATAAACATTTAATTGACAGAAGAAACGAATGAATTGGTTACTACGTGGATGGCGTTTATGATTGCAGCGAACGAATAAACTCGTTGTTACGTGGATTGAAAGCGAATTCGTGAGAGTTTGATGATCTTTCCATTTTTTAGTTCTTGCAAATCCATCTCATTTCGGTTTAGATAATTTTGTTGAGTAGCGCAGCAGCAATAAAAGGACGCGGCGCAAAATTCATCGGAGGATTGTGAAGATGCCAAGAGGGACTTGTCCCGAATGTGATGCTGAAGTTCAGGTAGACGAAGATACTGACAAAGGCGACGTTGTCGAATGCTCGGACTGCGGCACTCAATTGGAGGTGGTCGGCTTGGATCCGATTGAATTGGATGTGGCAATGGAAGAGGAAGAAGAGGACTGGACTGAGTAGCCCGTTAGGTAATCGCATAAGTGGCTCCCTGTTAAAGGTCTATATATTCAATCAGCACTTGTGCAATCGGGTTACGCTGACACTAACTTCTGAAAACCTCTCCCCTCCGAGCATTTTCTTCTTCAACTTAAGAGTCCGATTGAATTGTTTATAGTTGCGACACCGTATCAACGTTTTCGCAACGGCGTTAAAACCATAGATCGAAGTTTGGCACTATTGAGGGATGCTGAATGAGCGTAAATGGTAGTTCGAACGGTAAGGGTTCACGCACATTGCGCGTGCTGTATAACTGTTCCAAGTGCCCGGCGTATTGCTGCAGTTACGATCGCATCGAAGTAACCAAGCGCGATCTCCTGCGCATAGCGAAGCACTTCGGTATCTCTTACAAGAAGGCGGAACTGCGGTACACCAAACCATCTCCTGATGGACGCGTCCTGCGACACAAAAAGGACCATATCTACAATAAGGTATGCCAGTTTCTTGATCAGGAGAAACGTCAGTGCACCATTTACCAGGCCAGGCCGGCTGTTTGCCGCGAGTATCCCGATACAAAGAAATGCGGATATTACGACTTTCTTGCGTCGGAGCGGCGACGACAATGCGATCCCGAATTCATTCCTTCCGCGTGAAGTGAATTTGCCACGTAGATTTTGCCGCGTATACTTTGCCACGCAGATTTGCCACGAATACATTGCCATGTAGATTTGTCACGTAGTAACGACTTTAGTCGTAATGGCACTTTCATTACTAAGAATCAACAATCGAACGACTCAAGTCGTTACTACGTGTGCGTTGATGTGAAACAGGCTGAATCTGCAAGTGCGTCGCTACTACGTGTGCGTTGGTGTGAAACAGTCTGAATCTGTAAGTCTGAAGTTGTTACTACCTGACTATTGATGCCAAAGCAGCGTGAATCGGTAAGCCCTGCCCGCTCAGCAGCATTCGATATACTTTCACGAGTTGCAAAAGAAAACTCCTACGCATCGGTACTTATTGCCTCGCTTTCAGACGACCTCTCCCGCGAAGATCGGTCACTCGCTCAGGAGATTGTTTTGGGCGTGCTGCGCTGGCAGTTATCGCTCGACGCTCTCATAGAACGATACTCCGGCCGTTCGATTAATCGTCTGGATGTCGAGGTTCTCATCGCGTTGCGCATCGGCCTGTATCAGCTACGCAATCTTACACGTGTTCCACAATCAGCCGCTGTCAACGAGTCCGTGAAGCTCGTAAAGCGGGCGCGGGTTGGCAGCGCCGCCCCTCTGGTCAACGCGGTGCTGAGAAAGGCGGCGAACCAGCCAAACGAAACAGCCAGCGATGGCGTCACCGATCCGCTTGAATCTGAAGCCGTAGACCTTTCTCATCCTCGCTGGATGATTGAACGCTGGTCTCGGGCATTTGGAAAGGACGACACAAGACTACTCGCTCTGGCTAATAATTCAGCTCCGACTGTAGCTTTCAGAATTAACACGCTTCAAACGTCCGCCGAAACAGTCCGTTCTTCTCTCAGCGACAATGGTGTCAGAGTCAGGGAATCGCGCATCACAGCTGGAGCTTATGTGGTGGAGAGCGGTCGGACGGCAGTCCTTGCAGATGCGGTTCGAGCAGGGCAGATCTATATCCAGGATGAAGCGTCGCAGTTGATCGCAACTCTTCTGGACGGGCGGCGCGGGCACCGGATCCTGGATCTCTGCGCCGCCCCGGGGTCGAAGACAACCCACATCGCGCTGCTCGCGGCGGATGCTGCTCAGATTATTGCGTGCGATTTACATCACCATCGCCTGATCGATCTCGTGGCTACCTGCAAACGCCTTGGAATCGAGTCAGTAGAAGCACTCGCGTTGGACGGCAAGGAGCCGTTGCCTTTTATTTCAGGAGCCGATGTTTTTGATAGAGTTCTGGTAGACGCTCCCTGCTCCGGAACTGGAACATTGAGAGGTAACCCGGAGATAAAATGGAGACTTACTCCGAACGATATTATTCGACTTGCGGACCTACAACTGGAGTTGCTGAATCGCGGTGCTTCGGCGGTTGCGATCGAAGGGCGGCTCGTTTATTCGACTTGCTCGCTCGAGGGTGAAGAAAATGAGGGCGTTGTGCGGCGGTTCCTCGAGGGCGCAGATCAGTTCGATGTTATCGAGCCCGGCGCACCGGCGGATTTGGTAACCCGCGAGGGATTTGTTAGAACCTATCCACATCGACATGGCACAGACGGTTTTTTTGCGGCGGTGCTGAGAAGAAAAAGATGACGAGTCTCCGGATAAAAATCTTTTGTTGTTTGATGTTAGTTATTGCTTTTGTGGCGTCAACAGTGATTTGCGCCGCCCTGCCGACCTGTAGACCAGTAGTTTTTCCAACTCAGTCTGCGACCACAAATACCCAGGTTGTGTTGTTGGGGACTGGAACTCCAAACGCTGACCCGGATCGTTCGGGGCCGTCTGTAGCGATTGTCGTGAACGAAACGCCTTACCTCGTCGATTGCGGTCCAGGTGTTGTCCGGCGAACAGCCGCTGCATTTCGACACAATATCAAAGGCCTGGCAGTCGAGAAGCTCAACCGCGTGTTTGTTACTCATTTGCACTCTGACCACACCACTGGCTTACCAGATTTGCTATTGACGCCGTGGGTGCTTGGTCGAAAGGAACCTCTCGAGGTTTTCGGTCCCAGGGGTGTAAAAGAGATGACCGATAATATCTCCAAGGCCTACCGCAAAGACATCGACATACGGTTGCGAGGAGGCGAGCCTTCAAACAAGACGGGATATAGGGTCAACGCTCATGAAATGAGACCCGGAGTCGTGTACAAAGACGAGAATTTGACCGTCAAAGCTTTTCTAGTCGATCACGGTTCCTGGGAAGAGGCCTATGGTTTTCGCTTCGAAGCGTCCGATCGAACAATTGTGATTTCGGGTGATTGCAGGCCGAGTCCTTCGATCATTCAGAACTGCAACGGCTGCGACGTTCTGATTCACGAAGTGTACTCGGAGGCGGGCTTCGCGACTCGACCAGCGGAGTGGCAACAATATCATTCGCGTTATCACACTTCGTCGAAAGAGCTGGCTAAGCTGGCCCAATCGGCAAAGCCGGGGTTGCTGATTCTTTATCATCAGCTGTGGTGGGGGACGACGGAGGAAGATCTGTTGAATGAAATCAGAGCTGTTTATTCGGGCAAGGTTGTATCGGGCCGAGATCTGGATGTTTATTAATAAGTTATGAAGTCTAACGTCACTACAATTGACGACATCAGGCTAGCGAGAGAGAGAATCGCTTCTACCGCGATCCGAACACCGCTCGTGCATTCCCGATGGCTCTCTGAGGAGTTGCAGAGAGATGTCGTTCTAAAGCTCGAGTGCTTTCAGTTAACCGGATCTTTTAAACTCCGCGGGGCGATGGCGAAACTATCATCGCTCAATGAAGAGGCGCGCTCCCGAGGCGTGCTTACGGTATCAGCAGGCAATCACGGCGTTGCGGTTGCTCATTGCTCTGAGGTCCTTGGGCTCGATGCAACCATTGTCGTTCCAGAATCAGCTTCGCGGGCCAAAGTTAACAGCATAAGGCGGTACCCGGTTACCTTGATCGAGCGAGGCGCAACCTACGATGACGCCGAACGCGCCGCGCGCGAAATGGAACTCGAGAGCGGGAAGACATTTGTCTCGCCATACAACGATCGTGATGTAATCGCAGGCCAGGGAACTATCGGCCTCGAACTTCTCGATGATCTGCCGGACCTGGATGCGGTTGTCGTTCCGGTTGGCGGCGGAGGGCTGCTTGCGGGAGTGGCAGTAGCAGTGAAAGCGATTGCGCCGAGGATCAAGGTCTACGGTGCGGAGCCGGCTGTGTCGCCGACCATGAGCGCAGCGCTAGAAGCCGGTCGCATTATCGAGATCGAAGAGGAGACAACGATTGCCGATGGGTGCGCTGGCAACGTCGAACCAGGTTCGGTGACTTTTCCAATCATTCAGCGTCTGATAGATGGGATGATACTGGTCAGCGAAGAAGCGATCAGAAGGAGAATTGCTGGGGTCGCCCGCGAGGAACATATAATCATCGAAGGCTCGGCTGCAGTAAGCATTGCTGCCTTAAATGACCAACGTATTGAAGGGAATAAAATTGCGGCAGTCATCACAGGGCGAAATATTAACTTAGAACTTTTTGCGGACATGTTGTCTCGGGCAGCACCATAGTTCTGCCCATAGTCTCTCATTTGAGAATAATTGCTCAGTGGGAGTTTCTGTGTGCTTCCCACACGAGGACATGTCCACAGTCACGTTTTGGAACTCTCTGCCTATCAGTCAAGCCAATAACGGCTAATCCTTCCTTGCGCCAGTCAACAATCATTTTCTTTAAATCGCTTTCCCAGGTTAGCGGTTGTGAGAGAGCAAGCGTCCACGCATCATCATAGGAAAGACGAGTCTTCGTCATCAGCCGATCTAAGATAATGTCTTTCGCCCTCGAAAGGTATCGATTTCGAATCGACTCATAGTAACTTGGATTGTACATCTCGTCGCTGCCAAACAGTTCGGATTGTCCTGACTTTCGTTCGCGTCGTCGCTTCTGAGCCTCTGCTCGAGCATGTTCCATCTCGGTCATTGCTCGCTTCTCAGCATCCTTGAACACTTCGAGCCCCGTATCATTGTGGGTCGCATAGATCAAGTGGAAGTGCGTCCGATCTTTTTGAGGATGAAGAACGATCGCTGGCGCGACATGCTTGAATCTACCTGTGCGCTTCACAGTTTCGCAGTATTCCGCCACAATCGCGTCTTCGCGATCCTTGCGCTGTAGACCCTCCAAAACGGGCTTGAATTGATCAGAACCGAACAGCCTTATGAAACTTTCCCGCGTCTGTTCCTGAGGCGATTCAATGAATCGTTCTATGTGTCCTGTAATAAAATTGATCAGGACCTCGCCAGGCTTAAGCCTCAACAGCGGTCCTATGTCTTGCATAGCAAAGCCCGTCCAACCAGTAGGATCTATAAATATAAAAGGAAATGTCTTTGAATCCTGCTTAATAAAGTTCAGTATTCTGGTAACAGATGTTTCTAGTTCGCCGTTATGTGTCATGATCTCTACATCGGTTATTTCATTTGAGAACTGTTTAAGCTGCGAATAGGCACTTAGTAGTTTTTCCAGAAAAAAGGCTCGAAGCACAATCGATTTGCTTCTTTTGAGGTGCACTTCACGCGCCTTCCTCAACTCAGTGAGTGCGATTGAGAATGATGTGTCTCTCAGCTGTTCGGACCGAGACTTCCAAGGTCCAGAGAAGCAATCAATGTAGGTAATCGAAGTCCAGTTAAATCCTATGATGATAGCGAAGCGCTCCAGATATCTGCTGAGTATAAGGTGTTTGACTAAGGTTTGTTCTCGACCTTCGTATAGAGTTGGATCTTTCATTGCTCCTTCAGCGCATATGCGTTCTCGATTTCACTGCGGAGTGCCAGGGATTCACAATGATTGAAGTCAGGCTTATGAGCACACGGCGGCATCCCCTCATATGTTCGACCATTGAGTAAACGGCCAGCGTCGGCCTTTCGAACACCACCCCATTGCTTAAAGAAAAAGGGAATACCTACCTTTCGGCATTGATCTTGGATGCTCTCCAGCCAGGACGTCTGCATCGGTCTCGCACCGGCACCGCTTTCTCCGCCTACTATTACCCAGCGAATGCCATCGAGATTAAGCTCTCCTATATCCTCTAAGAGGGGTTCGATGGAAAGGAAGCGCTGAAGCGCGCAGGACTCACGCAAGTGTTCGATGCGTGGAAGTCCGTGTTTTCGATTCTCGACGCTCACGCCCCACCAGATATGCGGCTCCAACGCAGCCGATATAAGTTTTGAGTTCAGCAAATCAAGCATGCGTTCTGAGCGTTTAGTTAATACTTGAAAAGTATGCCACTTAGCGGTGGTCATCACGCGCCCTATGTCCATAATAAATTGATCGGGCACGCCCTCATGGAACAGATCACTCATTGAGTTCACAAAAATCTTCCTATGTCTTCGCCATAGTAGTGGCTGCGTAAGCTTATCGGGCACGAGACGAAGATCAAAGCCCTGCTGATAAGGATGATTCGGCACATTACGGAATCTCTCAGCGAAGGTATAAGCATAGCAATGCGTACAGCCAGGACTGATCTTGGTGCAGCCCCGCACTGGATTCCAAGTAGCGTCTGTCCACTCTATTCTCGAGCTATCACTCATAAAACCGAACCGAATAATAATCGAAAATTATCGAAAACACAATATTAGGATCGCCTATTTATCGGAAAGAGAAATGATCCACTTCTAAAAAACTAGGCCGAGACATCCCAGTCCCGGCCCTGTTGAGACATCGCTTCAGAACTACTGTTAAATATCCAAATTCTTCACATCCAGCGCATTATCCTCAATAAACTTCCTTCGCGGTTCCACTGCGTCGCCCATTAACACCGTGAACATTTCATCGGTCTCAACCGCGTCGTTTACCTGGACGTTTAAAATCGTTCGCGTCTCGGGATTCAGAGTCGTCTCCCACAGCTGTTCCGGATTCATCTCGCCTAGACCCTTGTAACGCTGGATAGACAACCCGTTCTTAGCCGAGTTCATGATGTGTTCCAATAACGCCTGTCGAGTCTCGACAATAGTATGGTTGTCGTTCTCGCTGATGATGAACGGCGGACCGCTCAAATCCTGTAGATCACCATACAACTGCAAAGCCTTCTGGAACTCGACGTGAGTCGCCAGTTCCCAACCGATGATTACTTTTCCGTTTCCGCGAGCACGTGACACAACAACGGACGACGTGCCGTGTTCTTCGTCGTCTTCGATCTCGGTCTCGAAGCTCGCTTCCTCCAGAGCCGCGGTGACCTTCTGCAGAAGCTTCTCCTTCTCAAATACCTCGTGTAGCTTTCCTGCGGCCTTCGTAGTTAACAGCCCTTTCGGACCCGCAAGCGCATTCATCACCGTGTCCACGATCCTGCGATCGTGCAACCGGCGCTCGAGTTTATCGAGATACCCATCGAGCTCCGCGAGCTTCTCGAGTTTCTTTCGCAGCTCCGCGCCTTTGAACTGAGCGTCCGTTGCTTTAACGGTGACCGAAATATTCTCGGTAGCCTTGCGCATCAGGTATTCCTGCATCTGCTTTTCATCGCGCATGTACTGCTCGTTCTTGCCTTTCTTGACTTTGAACAGCGGCGGCTGGGCGATGTACACGTGGCCCCGGTCGATTAACTCGGGCATCTGACGGTAGAAGAAAGTCAACAGCAGCGTCCGGATGTGAGAGCCGTCAACGTCGGCGTCGCATAGCAGAATGATGCGGTTGTAACGAAGCTTGGACACATCAAAGTCATTCGTTCCGATGCCCGTTCCGAAAGCGGTGATCATCGTGCGAATTTCGGAGTGACCCAGCATCTTGTCGTAGCGAGCTTTCTCTACGTTAAGGATCTTTCCTTTCAGCGGCAGGATCGCCTGGGTGCGCCGATCGCGGCCCTGCTTCGCCGAGCCGCCTGCCGAATCTCCCTCGACGAGGAATATCTCGCACAGCGACGGATCCTTTTCAGAACAGTCCGCGAGCTTTCCCGGGAGGGATGCGGAGTCGAGCGCGCCCTTACGTCTCGTGAGATCTCGAGCCTTGCGGGCGGCCTCGCGAGCACGGGCGGCGTCGATGGCTTTGGCGATGATCTTACGCCCAGTAGTTGGGTTCTCCTCGAAGTACCGGCCCAGACCCTCGTTCACGAACTGTTCGACCTGTCCTTTTACATCCGAGTTGAGCTTGCCTTTTGTCTGTCCTTCAAACTGCGGCTGAGGCAGCTTGACGCTGATCACCGCAACCAACCCCTCGCGGACATCCTCGGGCGCAAGCTTTTCGTCGTCTTTTCTGAACAGGCCGGATGACTTGCCGTAATTGTTTATCGTTCGGGTCAGCGCGGCGCGAAATCCAGTCAGGTGCGTCCCGCCGTCTACGGTATTAATGTTGTTTGCGAACGAGTGGACGATCTCGTTGTACCCGTCGTTGTATTGAATCGCGACCTCAATGGCCAGCGGGTCGGCGGCTGTAGCCTGTCTCGAGAGGTGAATCGGCTGTGTGTGCAGAACACTCTTGTTCTTGTTGAGGTGCTTTACGAATTCCGCGATTCCGCCTTTGTAGAAAAACTCGTGAGACTTCTCGTTCCTTTCATCGGTGATGCTGATTCGAACACCCGAGTTGAGAAAGGCTTTTTCACGCAATCGTTGCGACAATGTATCGAAATTAAATTCGGTGAGTTCAAAGATCTCGGGATCGGGCTTAAAGAATACCTTTGTGCCTCGTTTCTTGGTTTTACCTGTTGGCTTTAGTCGAGCGATCGCTATACCTCGATTGTATTCCTGCTCGTAAGTTGCGCCGTCGCGCCATATTTCCACCGTAAGTTTCTCAGACAGAAAGTTGACTACTGAAACGCCAACTCCGTGTAGCCCGCCGGACACCTTGTAAGCATTTGAATCGAACTTGCCGCCAGCGTGGAGTTTTGTAAGAACGACCTCCGCGGCAGAGACTTTTTCCTTCTGGTGGATGTCAACCGGTATGCCGCGTCCGTTATCGATTACGGTAATTGAATTGTCGACGTGAATAAAGACTTCGATACGATCGCAGAAACCTGCCAGCGCTTCGTCGATAGAATTATCTACAACTTCGTAGACCAGATGATGGAGTCCAAGTTCGCTGGTTGAGCCAATGTACATCGCCGGCCGCTTCCGCACCGCCTCTCGACCTTCGAGAACGGTAATCGAAGCCGCGCCGTACTCCTGGGAATTCGTTGCCACGCTATGCTCCTTTAATTGGTTCGACACTCAGTTTGTCCCTCAAACGCACCATTAACAGAACGACAAACCGAGGTTGCCGACGTATCCAAAGCCAACACGTTTTACATTGACGACAAACTGAAGTTTGCCGGACGCGGGGGGCTCGATGGACTTTCGCTCACTGCCTGGCCTCCTTCGACATAGCAGACGGAGGCGCGGTCGCGATAGCGGTTGGCAATGGCCCTACGCGAAGTGCTGATGACGGTTTGAGTGCGTCCTTCAAGCTCCGTAAGTAGCGCCTCGATTCGTCCTCGGTCAAGCTCTGCGTCGATATCATCGATCAGCAAAACGGGGCTTTCTTCGTAAATGTAATTGTAGATGGAAACTTGCGCTAAATCAAGCAAAAGTAAGGCACTTCGCTGTTGTCCGGCGCTTCCGTAACGGGATACTTCGCGGCCGTCGGAGAGGATCTCCAAATCGTCGCGATGAGGGCCAATAAGCGAGTGTCCGGCCGACATTTCAGCCGGCAACCGAAGCGCCAGCCGTTCGCGAAATAAATCCGCGTAGCTGTCTAAATCACCTTTACCTTCGAACTGCGAACGGTAGCGGACGTTGATTCGCTCAGCCCCGAAAATAGCCCGACCATGATCGTTCTGATCGAGCACCTCATTCAATCGCTCTACATAACCGGTTCGCTCATTGTGAATTGAGGCGCCAAGCTCGACTAGCTGTTCGTTCCAGGCCTCGATCTGACTCACGAACAACTGCGGATCCTCACTCTTGCTCGCCTCCCCAAGTAGATGGTTCTTTTGCTTGATCACCTGGTTGTATCGCGAAAGCGTATTTAGAAATCTGGGGCTGCTGGTTACGACACCCCGATCCAGGAACCGACGTCGTTGACCGGGATCACCTCGAATCACATCCATCTCCTCGAGCGAGCAGATGAATACGGCGAGATTGCCGAGATACCGGGCCAGCGACTCACGCTTTCCGTTCAGAAAGAGTTGCTTGGAATCCGGTGTTACCAGAAGTTGAATCTGTTTAGTGACTGAGCCGTGGAGGGTCTCGCCTCGCAGGAGGCCTTGCTGTTGAGTGAAACAAATGGTTTCTCGAAGCTGGCTGGTTCGGAATGATTTAGTTGTCCCCAGGACGTAGATTGCTTCCAGCCAGTTGGTCTTCCCTTGAGCGTTGTCGCCGTAGAAGATGTTCAGACCTGGCCCGAGTTCTGCGAAACCATCCAGGTTGCGGAAACCTGAGGCTTCAATTCGGGTCAATAGCATGAACGGATGTTAGCACAATCACTCCGGACCAAGACACCGGGCTAAAAAGCTTGTCGAGACCATTGAGGCACGTCTAGTCTGGCTTCTGGTAGTCATCGTGTTCCCCCTACTCAGGGTTCGGACGGAACGATTGGCGCGCTGCGGTTACGACAAGGGCAAAGACGGTTGGTGTCATTGATAACCGTTCTGTTCGGCTGGCTTTTATTCGCTCTTCGTTCAACATTGAATAACGCGACAAATCGGCGTAGAAAATACAACCAGCCCGCGACGATTCCTTTAGATTGAACATCTTGGCTCAGCGCAAGCCAATTGGTACCTCACCGCCAAGACGCATATGGAAGAGACGTCGCCACGTCAAGAAAACGAACCGGGGCCGCAACAGATCACCGAACGGCTAATTGCCTGGAACAGCGGCGACACCACTGCTCTGGAGGAGGTTATTCGCGCGGTCTATCACGAACTTCGCAAGATGGCGGACCGGTATCTCCGGCAGGAGAGACCTGGCCACACGCTACAACCGACCGCGCTGGTTCACGAAGCTTACCTTCGACTGGTGGACCAGTCTCAGGTTAGCTGGCAAAACCGCGCACATTTTTTCGGCGTTGCCGCCCAAATGATGCGCCGAATTCTGGTCGACCATGCGCGGACGAAGCATCGCGATAAGCGGGGTGGCGCGGCGAGGAAGATCTCGCTTGATGATGCGATGAATCTTACGAAGGGGCGAGAAGCGGACCTGGTCTCACTCGATGAGGCGCTTAAACGCCTGGCGGTGGTCGATCAACGAAAGGGCCGCGTAGTCGAGCTGAGATTTTTCGGAGGTCTGAGCGTCGAGGAGACAGCCGAGTTGCTGGAGGTTTCGCCTCAGACCGTAATGCGCGACTGGAAGCTTGCAAAGGCGTGGCTTTATCAGGAGATCAAGAACGAATCACACAATGAAGCCTGAGCACTGGGAGAAAATCGAAGAACTCTTTCACGACACGTCGCAACTCCCTCCACACGAACAGAACCGCTATCTTGACGAGGCTTGTGGCGAGGATGTCGCTTTAAAGCGCGATGTTCTCGCGCTGCTGGCGTCGCTTCAAGAGTGCGGCGACTTCATTGAACGGCCTCCGCTTGCAGGGGCGATATCGTCTGTCGTCAACCAGACCACCAGACAATCGTTAATCGGACAAAGCATTGGCCACTATCAAGTCGAAGCCCTGCTTGGAAGCGGTGGGATGGGCGAAGTGTACCTTGCGCGGGACTTAAGCCTTGATCGTCCCGTAGCCCTCAAAATGCTGCCCTCGGAGTTTGTTCGCGACGGTGAGCACGTGCAACGATTTGAGCGGGAAGCTCGCGCCGCTTCGGCGCTCAACAATCCGAACATCATCACCATATACGAAATAGGACAGGACGGTGACTCCCAGTTCATTGCCACTGAATTCGTAAAAGGTCGGACGCTTCGTCAGAAGCTTGTTGATGGTCCACTTACTCAGCGGGAACTAATAGATGTTGCTTCGCAAATAGCATCGGCAGTGTCAGCCGCTCACTCGGCCGGCATAATTCATCGGGACATCAAACCTGAGAATGTGATGATACGCGACGATGGGCTTGTTAAAGTGCTCGATTTCGGACTTGCAAAGCCGCTCAACAGCCCCGAGGCGAGCACAAGCATACAGGCTTCGCCCAGAGACATTATTCGAACGAACCCCGAGATCTATGTGGGAACAGTAAGCTATATGTCTCCGGAGCAGGTGTTGAGGGAAGATGTCGACCACCGAGCGGATATTTTCGGATTGGGCGTTGTGATGTACGAGATGGCCACCGGCAAGAGACCTTTCAAAGGCGAAACCTCCGGTGAGATCTTCGAAGCGATTCTTCGACACGAGGTGAACCTTGACCAGGAAGCACATGTGGCCGCGGGATTGAGACGCATCATCAAGCGAGCCTTGCAGAAATCGAGAGATGCACGATACCAAAAGGCAAGCGAGCTCGGCGAAGATCTCGGTATGCTTGCGCGCGAGACAATCACGCCGAGACAGAAAAAATGGATTGCCAGTGCCGGTATGCTAGTGTGCGGATTGCTTGCGGTAACGGTCTTCTTCTATGTGAAGAGTCATTCCAATAACAGCACAGTCTTAAGTGCAAAGCCGCTCGTTATCGCCAATTCATTCGCGATCGCGCAAGAGCAAGGGACTGAAGCCTTTCCATCGATCTCCCCGGACGGCGTGTCGTTGATATATTCAAGCGCGGCGTCAGGCACCTGGGATATATATCTCAAGCGAATAGGTGAACGAGAGGCTATTAACCTGACACGCGATTTTTCGCCATCCGCAACTCAGCCTTCGCTCTCACCCGATGGGAAGCAAGTCGCATTTCGGTCAGATGGGATCCTGGTAATGAATGCAACCGGTGAGGGAATCAGAAGACTTACTGATGAGGGCTATAATCCCGCGTGGTCACCTGATTCAAAAGAAATCGTCTACGCTACGGACCGAGTTATAAGTCCGGATCGCACAAACATCCCTAGTCAGCTGTGGATTACAGATGTCGAAAGCGGATCGAAGAGCCTTATCAGCAAAGGCGACGCGGTACAACCAAGCTGGTCGCCGCACGGACACCGCATTGCGTACTGGAAAGTCGAAAGGGGTGGTCGTAGGAACGTATGGACAATCGCTGCGAATGGTGGAGACCCCGTGGTCGCGATCGACGACGATTTCGAAAACTGGAACCCGGTATGGTCTCCCGACGGCGCACACTTGTACTTTGTGAGCGATCGAAGTGGAACGATGAATCTCTGGCGCTTGCCAATCAATGAAGTCAGCGGCGCGCCTTCGGGACCGGCGGAGCCAATTACGATTCCGTCCGCTTACATCCAACAAGTAAGTTTTTCTCGCGATGGAAAACGCATGGCTTACACGCGAGTCGATAAGAAAGCCAACATAAAAGCGATAAGTTTCGATGACAAGACTGCAAAGATTGTGGGAACACCACGCCCAATCCTCCAGGGGTCTAGTCTCGCTACCCAACCGGACGTGTCGGGCGATGAGCGGAAACTGGTGTTTAGCTCTCTTGGCGAGCAGCGTGAAGACCTGTTCACTATTTCGCTGCAATCCGGTTCCAGAGAGAAGGTCGCGCTAACGTCAGACAGTTACAAAGATCGAATGCCTCGGTGGTCACCCGATGGTCAGAAGGTCGCCTTTTATTCGGATCGCAGCGGGAATTACGAGATCTGGATAGTCAACAAAGACGGTTCAGATTTGAGACAGCTTACTGGCGTGGCGACGAAGACCGAATATACCTACTGTCCAGTTTGGTCACCTGATGGTCTTCGGCTGGCATATTATCTGAACAACATCAACACGTTTATTGTAGACGCGAGTTCGCGAGACTGGCGCGCACAGAATCCAGAACCGCTTCCGGAAGCAGACCCGACCATTAAGAATTTCCTCCCATCGTCCTGGTCCGACGATGGAAGCATGCTGGCGGGTTGGCGCAAGGTTGGTTCAAACCAGTTTGCTGGAATACTGGTCTATTCGTTTACAAACAAGACCTATGAGCAGCTGACCGAAAGAGGAGCGAGCCCCAGATGGTTGAGCGATAACCGAAGGATCCTGTTTTCTGACTACGATAAGCTGCAAATAGTAGACAGGTTTACGAAGCGAGTCTCGACCGTTCTTGATATAGCGCCGGCTGGCTTTTTTGGATTTTCTTTGTCTAAAAATCAGCGCCGGATCTATTTCACGCATGCTTCAACCGAGCTTGATATTTGGGTGAGTGATATAAAATAACGTTCATCTTTGACATTCGACTACGCCTGATATAGTTTTGGTCAGCCCAAAAAGGAGCTCGCGTGAAGCACCAAATCAGAATCCAAATCACAGGAAAAGATGCCTTTTGGGGGCGGGCGTTTCACGTCGAATGGGAACATCAATATCCGGACCGCGTGCTCGTTTCCGATGGTTTGAGTTTCCTTCTGGCTCGCGCTGAATGGCTCGAGGATCTTGAACGAGTCGGCACGGAAACTTTTTGCAAGGTTGTTCAGGCTCCCGAAAACCCTCGCCGGCGGCAGTGGATGGGAGCATGGATGCCGTGGAGGTTGGGCTGAACGTTTGCTGGAGGATCGATGATGGCGGAAGAAAAAGATCAGCTGACGCGACGTGACGCGCTCAAAACAATTGGTGTGGGGGTAGGCGTAATCGCGAGCTTGCCGGTGTTGAATAATGGCGCCGTTGCCCAGGAACATAATCACGCAAATCACTCGGCTCCGGCTGTTGCAGCCGCAAAGCAACCGCTCAAGTTCTTCACCGAAGATGAAAACAAAACCCTCATTGAATTGTCGGAGTGCATCATTCCTGCTGACGATCACTCTCCTGGCGCCAGGGCGGCCGCGGTCAACGAGTACATAGACCTTATCGTGAGCGAGTCGCCCGAGGCGACAAAACAGATCTGGCGCGAGGGATTGGCTACAATTAATAAGATGAGTCGCGACAAATTCGGAAAGGCGTTTGCGGATTCGAGCGCAGATCAAAGAGTCCAGCTGCTTACCGAAATCAGCAAGAACGAGCGATCGCCGCAAACTTTAGAAGAAAGATTCTTCCGCACCGTGAAGAACGCGACCGCCGAAGGTTACTACACGTCGGAGATTGGCATACACAAAGAATTGCACTACAAAGGAAATTCCTATTTAAAGGAATACACCGGCTGCACGCACCCCGAACATCAGCAGTGATCCCGCACGCGGCAGAGAGCATGCGTGATCGTCCGTTACCGCGGGTGAACCATCAGTTGAAAAAGCCCACGAATGAGCGCGATCCTCTTCGTAATTGCTATCCAGACAACAGGAGTCAGATCAATGAGATGTTATCTGAAGACAGCACTCGTCTCGATTTTGTTGTGCGCACTGTTGGTATCGACGATCGCTCGGGCTTATCAGGCCGAGGGTAAGCGAGGAGTAACGCCCGAGGATTATTTTGCCTTTGAATTCATCAGTGATCCGCACATTTCACCGGACGGCAAACTGGTTGCTTACGTGGTTACAACAGTCGACCAAAAGCAGAATCGCCGTAATTCATCGATCTGGATGGCTGCCATAGATGGCAGCCGGGCTCCGTGGCGATTCACAACCAGTCCTCAAAATTCAAACTCGCCTCGCTGGAGTCCGGACGGCCAAAGCCTCGCCTTCATATCGTCACGACCTGGCACTGATGGACCTCCTGCAACCGAGTCGAGACCGCAGCTCTGGCTTCTGTCGATGAGCGGCGGTGAAGCCCGGCGCGTAACCAATCTCAAAAACGGCGCAAGTAGTTTCCAGTGGTCACCCGATGGAACACGATTGGCCTGCCTCAGCAGAACAGGTCCAAGCGACAATCGCCCGGACAGCAAAGACAAAAGCGACGTTCGTCACTATTCGCATATTTCTTACAAGTTTAATGACACCGGTTGGTTCGACGATAAGAGGAGTCACATCTGGATCGTTGATGTAAAGACGAGTACGGCCAAACAAATCACTTCCGGTGACGATTGGAATGATAACGATCCACAGTGGTCGCCTGATGGTACCAGGATCGCTTTTGTCTCGAACCGAACTGGAAAGGAATACGACGAAAACCGCAATGTTGACGTTTGGGTGATAGGGTCGGACGGCGGTCAGATCACCAAAATCTCGGATCACGAAGAAGGAGACAACAGCCCGCGCTGGTCACCGGACGGGAAGACCATTGCATACATCGGTCGAGTCCGCGAGGAAGAGCATCCGAAGGTCTGGCTTGCGCCGAGCGCAGGAGGATCATCCTCCGTGCTCGCCGCCAGAAATCTCGATTTAATTCCTTCGGATCTTGATTGGGCTGAAGACGGCAAAGCGCTCTACTTCCAGACAGGGGTTAAAGGCGAGACGCATTTGTACCGCGTTGATCTCGCGTCGAAGGAACTTAGACCGGTTACCTCGGGAGCTCGAGCAGTCCGAGGAGTAGACATCAATGACAAGACTCGAAAGATGGTCTATACCTCAAACGACTTCAAACATCTAGATGACCTTTATGTAAGCGATCTCTCGGGTGCGAATGAACGCAAGCTGACTCGCTTGAATGAAGCACTCTGGCGACAACTCGAACTTCAGGACGTCGAACGAATTTCTTACAAGGGCGCCGACGGCTGGGACATCGACGGCTTTTTCGTCAAGCCCGTTGGGTTTCAGGAGGGCAAGAAGTATCCGATGATCCTGAGCGTTCACGGCGGGCCGGCGGGAATGTACGGCGTGGATTGGTTTCACGAGTTTCAAGTATATGCCGCGCGTGGCTGGGCGGTGTTCTTCACTAATCCCAGGGGCTCAACCGGATACGGCGAAAAATTCGAGCGCGGCATTGTGAGCGAGTGGGGCGGAAAAGACTACCAGGACGTGATGAATGGCGTAGACGCGATATTGAACAAGTATTCCTGGATAGATCGCGACCGGCTTGGCGTGACCGGCGGAAGCTACGGCGGGTATATGACCAATTGGATCGTAAGCCATACCAATATGTTCAAGGCCGCGGTCACGTTGCGCAGTGTTGTGAATTTCATCAGCGATGACGGAACACGCGATGGAGCCTACGGCCACAAGCGCGATTTTGGCGGAGATATATTTGAGAAGTTCGATCTGTATTGGGATCGCTCACCGCTGAAGTGGGCGAAGAATGTAAAGACGCCAACCTTAATTCTCCATTCGGATAACGATCAAAGAGTACCGCTCGAGCAGGGCGAGCAATGGTTCCGGGCATTAAAACATTTCGGGGTCACAACGGAGTTCGTAATTTTTCCGCGCGAGAATCACAATCTCACCAGGACCGGTGAACCGAAGCACCTGGTAGAAAGTCTGAACTGGCAGGTCTATTGGTTCGATCGATTCTTGAATGGGAACTCCAGTGCCGTAGCTCCCGATGCAAGATAGGTAGATTGGGACATCAGCGATCCGCTCTTTCCTGATAGGATGATATTTGTCTGCGTCGACACAACGATTGGCAGCACCCACCAACTTGTAAATATGAATTACAGCTTTCGACTCATTTTTATCGCTACAGCACTATTTTCTGTCCACGCTCATGCTTCTGCTCAGGAATTGAAGCTCGTCCCTGAGCCAAAACAGATTCAACGGCAGGAAGGTAGTTTTACGATCAGCCCGAAAACACGCATCGTGATCAACGCCGTTCATGCCGATGAAAATCGCACTGCTGCTGAAACTCTTTCCGAAGAAATTGAAACTGCAACCGGGCAGAAGTTAAAGATCACCACTTCAAAGTCATTGCCTAAATCCGGCGCCATCTATTTGGCCCGAGTTGCCGATGACAAACGTTTGGGCGCAGCTCTTGAAGCACATGGTCTCGCAATTGACGATAAGTTCAATGACGAAGGATACGCGCTTGACGTTAACCCTGAACGCGTGATTGTTGGAGCGCGAACGAGCGAGGGCGTGTTCTACGGGGCTCAAACTCTTCGACAGCTGATTCATCGAGGCGACGCGAATCAAGCCCGAGTTCCGGCGGTCGCAATCAAGGACTGGCCGGCAATGAGATGGCGCGGCGTTCACGATGACATCAGTCGCGGTCCGGTGCCCACCATCGATTACATAAAAAAACAGCTTCGCACTTGCGCCGCTTATAAGTTAAATCTGTTTTCGCTCTATATCGAACACGTTTTTGATTACCAGAGCCATCCTCTGATCGGTCCGAAGGAAGGTTCTCTCAACGCTGCAGAAGTCGCGGAACTGGTGAAATACGCAAGGCGCTACTTCGTTACGATTCTTCCGGAACAACAGGCATTTGGACACCTCCATCACGTGTTGAAGTACGAACTCTATACTGATCTCGCGGAGACTCCGCATGGACACGTGCTTGCGCCAGTCAATGAGAAGTCCTATGAACTGATCAAAGATCTGTATGCCGAACTCGTGCCGCTATTTCCCGGACCGTTGTTCCACATCGGTGCGGACGAGACATTCGAGCTCGGCCGCGGTCAAACGAAAGATCGTGCTAACGAAGTCGGTCTCGGGAGGATCTATCTCGAGCATCTCAAACGGGTCGCGGAGATAATGAAGCCATATAACAAGCGGCTGATGTTTTGGGGTGATATTGCGATTCGCTATCCGGAGCTGCTTCAGATCCTGCCTAAAGACGTTATTGCGGTGGCCTGGGATTATAGCGCGGCTCAGAACTTTGACAACAAGCTGAAGCCTTACAAGGACGCCGGACTCGATCTGTTTGTATCTCCGGGGGCGAACAACTGGAACCGTATTTTCCCTAACCTCGATGTCGCGTTTATTAACATCAAAAACTTTGTTCGGGACGGGCAGAAATATGGAGCCCTCGGCATGCTCAACACAACCTGGGATGACGATGGTGAATCGCTATTCGGGATGACCTGGCCGGCGATTGTATTTGGCGCAGAGTGTTCGTGGCGGCAGGGGGAAGCTGCAATCGAAAGCTTCAAGGGAAATTACGATTGGGCATTTTATCGAAACGAGGACAATACTTTTCGCGATGCCATTCAGGATCTCGGGCGATCGCATTCACTTTTGAGGGCCGCGGGTGCAGGCGATTCGGTTGATTCGGTATTCTGGGAAGACCCTTTCTCCGAAACAGGCGCTAATTCTGCGGAAAAGGTTTTGCCTGCGGCGCGCGAACTTCGTCTATCCGCTGAGCGAGCACTCGCATCACTCTATCGAAATCGTAACAAAGCTCGCATAAATGCAGATACGCTCGATTATTTGATTTTTGCGGCAATGAGATTGGACTTGCTTGGCATGAAAATCCAATTCGCAAATGAGATCAGCAAATACTATTGGGACGCGTATCTGAATATGAGCGACCGCTCGAGAGTGCGCCGTGATTTGAATGAGATCACCAGCGTCAACGCACGATTAGAAGACCTGAGAGACGCAACGACACGACTGCGCGGCCTGTATTCAGATTTGTGGCTTAAAGAGAATCGTCCGTATTGGCTGGGGAATGTTCAGGTGCGGTATGACAATCTCGCTTTGCTTTTCCAGGCTAAGATTCAGAAAGTTCGTGCGGCAGACCAGCAATATCGCCAGGAACAGGTTCTGCCCACGCCACAGGAGATGGGATTCTTTATAAGGTAAGAACCGCCGACCCACATTATCGTATTCCACGAGAGCAAGAGCGAAGAATATTAAAATAGCATCACGCTTTAAGCCGATGGTGGCTTATTTTACCATCTTGACAGGTTGCGGCCTGGATACGTCTCTCACTGCTCTTTCAATTTCCGCAGATTCTTCTTCAAAAGATCTCGACGGCAGTAAATCATAAACCGCTCAACGGGCCCCGTTGCCTTGTACTCCTCCAGAAAATCACCCAGCTCAGGGTAGCTGTTTATCGAAAGCTCCGAGTTGAACATTCCAAGCTCATCGACTATGTACTTCGGCCTCGTCTCCTGCAGATCCTGAAGCAGCTGGAGCCGGCTTTGAGACGTCTCGGAATCGCTAAGAATCGGTCGGTAATCCGTAAAGTAGTGCACATCCGCAGGGACACCTGTCAGTGGTTGGGTGCTCAGATATCGTGACGCTGGAAGCAGTCCGGAATAATAGTAAATCTCGGGACGATATCCCCACACAAAAAGATAATCCTCGGGCCCGCGAACATCTCGCTTGCGTGGACCGCCCGCTCGCATCCCCTCAAGGCCGTACCGGTCCACTGAATTCTCTCCATCAGCCAGGTCTCTAACCGCCGCCGCTACCATTCGCTCTTCATGATCGATGCGTTCGTGGAACCAGCCTTCAGTCATGTCGCTCTTTCGTCCTCGAACAAAATCAACAGCGAGGATGGCTGTGCGTCCGTGAAATCGAATCAGTGTAAATACAAAACCGACAATTATGATTAGCGTTATCGCCTGGCGGAGTGCCGGGTCACGTTTCTTCAGGCTCGCACTGATACCTGTCAGACCGCGCGCGCCAATCAAACAAAGAGCCGGCAGGATCTGAAAGAAGTAATGTGAGTACAAGCGTCCGCCAAGAATCACACCAGCATAAGAAACGATCAGCCACAGGAGTAGCGTCGCGTCTGAAAAAGGGTTTGTATGATCGATCGATGCGTCCTTGTCCCTTTCCAACTTTTTCTTGTTGCGAAAGAAATCTCTTGCCCATCGAACCGTTGTTGCTCCAACGAACACCAGCGCAATCAGAAATGTGTTGTTGAGTGCGAAATAATCGATAGTCCGAGTTACGCCGGACGCAATTACCTTTGAAGCGGGATTGTAGCTGCCGTAGCGCATTCCCCAATCCCATACGTAAAGCCAGTATTCACGCATCGAGTGGGTTGCAACAACGTACATCAGAAACGGCGCCGAACCGACCACAAACCCAACAATCGCCAGCGAAATCAACTTAATCGATGAATGGCCTTCCTCGTTCTCCCCTCGGGCCGGCCCGAAGTCGGTGACCTCACTTGTTCGAAGACGAGACCTCCACAAGCCCCAAATTACCAGGAACAAAGCAAAGAAGATGAGATCAAAAATACCTTTGGGATTGATTTGGAATGCAATGCCAATCAGAGCACCACCCACCAAACCGAGCCATGCCTGCTGCGATCCGCTGCGAACTCCGTCCTTCCTCAATAACCTGGAATGCACAAGCAAATAAGTGCCTGCGGTGTGAGGCAGCGCCATCAGGAAATCCGTTCCGAATCCCTGAACGTGACCAGTCGTATATGTGGTGCTGAAGATCGCAAACATTACTGCCGCCAATAGACCGATGCGCGTGTCATAGAGCCTGGCACCGAACAGATAGAGAATCGCCGATATGGCTATTGAGTGGATAATTGTGAACAACCTGATAGTCAGCACGTGGGCGCCGAATATCCAAAACAGAAACGCATAGACCAGCGCAATCCCGGGCGGCTTATCAAAATAAATCTCGCGATAGAGCGCCCTGCCTCGAGTGATTTCTTCCGCGGCGGTGAACCACAGACCGTCGTCTTCGTAAAGGTGTCCGCTGTAAAAAATTCGTAAGACAAGGCTGGCGACCGCAACAACCAGAAAGACCTTCAGTACGGTTAACTGGCTTGTCGAACTAGTGTTGCCGCTCAAAGTGATAAGGCTTTCGGCGGGTCCTGCATTTATCATCAGGAGAAGAGCGGTTCGGTTAGAAAGCGCTAGTAAGAGCTACTGGTGCGAACGTCGCCATTGTGAGATCACTGTGCGAGCTGATTGCGCTGTCGAGCTCGTCTGAGAGATTTGCTTTGAGCTCGGACAGCGAGCCGAAATCGAACAAGCGTCTGTCAAGAAGCTGGGAAGGCGAAATATTGGAAAGCGCCTTCAACATCGAGTGACGAATCTGCGGAATCTCACCCTGCAACTCGTCTATCAGTCGTTTTAGTCGCTTGCGTTTCAGGTTCGGCTGCGAGCCACACAGATCGCACGGTATGATCGGATAGCATTCTGTTTCGGCGAACGCCGCAATATCCGATTCCCAGCAATATGCCAACGGACGTATCACCATATTGCGGCCGTCATCGCTTCGAAGAACCGGCGGCATCGCCTTCAGTGAACCGCTGAAGAAGAGATTGAGCAGAAAAGTCTGCAGTATGTCGTCGGCATGATGACCCAGTGCGATTTTGGTGCAGCCTTCTTCGATCGCAGCGTTGTAAAGTATCCCGCGCCGCATCCTCGAACAAACAGAACAGCTTGTTTTGCCTTCAGGAACAAGCGCTTTGACAAGCGAATACGTGTCCCGTTCGATGATGCGAAAGGGGACACCTTTGCCGGTTAAGTAGTCGGGCAACACCTGCTCGGGGAAACCGGGCTGTTTCTGATCCAGGTTGACTGCGAGTAAATCGAATCTCACCGGAGCGCGCTGCTGCAGGTCGAGGAGAAGGGTCAAAAGCGTGTAACTGTCTTTGCCTCCGCTAAGACAGACCATAATTCGGTCGCCGTTTTCGATCATATTGAAGTCGGCGATTGCGCTGCCAACGCCGCGCAGGAGCTTTTGTCTTATCTTTTCAGCTGTACTCATAACCTCTGTAGCAGTTGCGACCCCCCTAAACCCCTTCGCAATTATCGCTGCTCGAGAGAGGTCATACTATCATGGCGTCAAAAGCACCTGCCATTCTGGGCAGAAGCAGCTGGGCTACCATACCGTCAATCTGGAGAGGAGCTCATGGGCACGCGGATCGTTGACGTCTGTGAACGCATTCATTGGCCACGAGTCTGTACAGTTCCAGGGAGAACCGGAACCCTCGGCCCTCGGTTGGGCACAAATCAAACCTCGCAACAAACTCCGGGCTGGCTGAGGTCGGAGGAGGCCATTCATCTGTTGGCATGTCCCCCAAAGCGTGGTCAGTCCAATTATCTCGACGAAGGATTAGTATATAGTCAGGATTCAACCGTTCAAATGCGTCCACGTTGAATCCAGCCCTCGGCCAATAACAGATTGCCATGGCACTGGATGAGAGCAACATCGTCTCGTAGTGGGTTATGACGGTCTGTCCGTCCTTTAGCATTCCAACCAGGATCTCATTCGCCCGCTTTAGTGTGTAGGTTTGTTGTAGAAACCAGGTGGAGATTTGAAGCACCTCGATGGAGATGAATGCTACGAGGGTAACTTGTGCGAGTTTGGGCCTGATCTTAAAGCCGACGACGACCGCAATGACGATAGCGACCTCGGTGAAACCTGCTATCAATCTCCCCGGTCGAAGCTCTTTTGGGTTGAATCCCCAAAGTCTTAGCGACTGATAGATCAGGCCCAGCGAAAGCGCGGAAAACAGGAGGACGAAGAATGCCTCCGATGCTTTGAGCAGTTGGCTTCTCAAGACAGGCGACACGCGGCCCCTTGCGAGCGATACAGAGAAAAGCGTTAGCCCTAGGATCGGTATAGCTTTGAGCAGCCAGGATCGAAAGCTCAGAGGAGTACCCAACGGTGCCCACTTTAGTTCGATGATCGCTAAGGTAGGCAGAGAGAACAAAAAAAAGAACCATGCTCCTGCTATCAGTTGGGGGCGGTTATTCAGCTTTTCAAACCAACCCCAGCCGACAACCAACACGTTCGCGGAGATCGGCACCATCAGGAATAGTGCCGGAAGAAACCGTCGTTCAGGTTGATAGACTGTCAGGCCGATCGAAAACAAATACCCGACCAGCAACGCGATTGCGGTGATCTCTATGTCCTGCGCCTCACGCACGGCTTTTTTGACTCCGCTCCCTGAGATACGGACAATCAGCGAACCAAAAGATACCAAAGTCAGAGCTGTCAGTATCGGCGTGCGTGCGTAGAACCGTGAAGCAAGAAGGCTCAAGCAGGAGTGAGCGAGTTCCGCCCAATGTCTCGGGAATTCGTTGTCATACCCAGCTGCCAAATTGTAATTTATCCAATCTGTGTAGTTGGGTACGACAAACGCAACGGCGTAACTAACTAAGACTATCGAAGCCCCGCACACGAATAGCAGCGCATCGCGCTTGCTGGTTGTTTTTCGGATTGCCTCTGCAGCCGCAAACAACAACAGACCCGGAGCAATGTATATTGCGGTTACTTTTGTAAGCACCATCAGGCCGAAAGCGATGCCTGACAAAACGCCAAATGCGGGGTGTTTTCGCCTCATCGTCCATAGCCACAAGGTCAAGGACAGGAAGAACACCAGCAAGCTCTCGACGAATCCTGTTCGGCTATAGAGCACGTGGAGGGAAGAAAGACCCAGAAGCAGCGCCCCAATAACTGCCGTTCTCGTATTGGTCTCGCGTCGGACCCAATCAAACAGCAGAACTACTGCGAGCCATCCGGCAACAGCCGATACCAACCGTGCCGTAAGAATGTTCATTCCGAACACTCTGAAAGTAAGCTGTAGCAGACAGTGATATAGATAAGCCGAATAAAGCCCGGGGTTGTAATCGTCCAGGCGCAATTGGTCAAAGATCAGAGCGTTTCGCGCGTTGTGCGCCCACTGGCCTTCGTCCGTTATGAAATCGCGGCTTATCAGAGCCGAAGGGTCGGCGTCGAGGTGCACTACCCGAATTGCCAGCGTAACCGCCAGCACGAGCACGATTAGTAATATCCGGGTTTGAGCACACGAAATCTGCCAGGCCACGCGCTATCCTCTCTCGGATTGTCTCCGAGTGTTACCAGGCGCGATGGCTCGTGGCACCGAGAGTTTTTCTGCCAGCCAATCAGATTTTTTTGAATCTAATTGCCGCTCCCGAGCGTCTTAGAGTCCAAGAGCCGTCTCACCTGAACAAGTTGTTGACGGTTCCCAAGGGCACGCAGTTCGATGTCTGGCAAGGCTCAACTGCGGGCCCTTCCTATGAAACACACTCCAGACTACATGAAGTTCTAAAAGCCAACCAAAATGCGATCAATAAGAGAACTAGATTTATGAGGCCATCGGGGAATCGAATCTTAACACAGCGTGTCTGCCGATGCTAAACTAAAGCTCAAATGATCGAGGCTCACATTCTTGTCGAATGCTATGCGGGTGGACGGGCCGAGGAACACCCACGACGAGTGACTATCGGAAACCGGGTATACCTCGTGAGTCGCTTGCTTGGTGAATACCTCGAAGTGCCACTCAATTCTAATCAGCAGCTCCGCTGGTACAAGGTTCTGACCGAAGCGGGGCTGGTGCTTGAGATCGTACGATCAACCGACGGCGCATGGAGACTAATCGATATTCAGGACTCAGCCAGCGCCTGATTAACCGCCTCATCAAGCTCTTTGCCGTCTGAGGGACTGTAACCAATCAAGTGCTTGATCAACCTGCCGTCGCGGCCGAATACGAGAGTCTGCGGAATCGTGTCGTCTTCCTCGCCCAAATAGGAAACGAACATATCATCGGTGGCCAGACCTACCGTATAAGTTATCCCGTAATGGTCGATGAATTTTCGAATCGCCTCGGGAGAGGATCTACCACGATCATCAATATGCATTCCAATAACTTCGAGTCCGCGGTCACGGTTCTCCCGTGCCAGCCTCGCAAGCTGAGGGGTCTCCTGTCTACACGGTGGACACCACGTCGCCCAGAAGTCCATCACCAGGACTTTGCCGCGATAATCTGAGAGCTTTATCGAGCGGCCATCCACCGTCCGCACATCAAAATCGGGCATCGCGCTCGCGGATCCACCAGAGGTCGGCGCGCCCGGGAGCACCACCTTTGAATCGATCTTTGCCTCAGGATGCCCGCTCAATAACTTGTAACCCACAGTTGCGATTAGGACTACTACCGCACAGGTTGCGATTATGCGACCTGTAGTCCAAAAGCTCTTTTGAATATTTTCCACGACTCTTCTTATCTCCTGGCGGTCACCCGTAGAGTAGATGGATTACTTAGGTCCACTTTCTTCTGCGTCTTCGGAGACGTCGTTTAACGGAACCGAGACGCTGTATTCCTCGCTGGCCCACCGGCCCAGATCGATGATCCGGCACCGCTCAGAGCAAAAAGGCCGATCAGGATTGTCCTCCCACCGCGTCGGTTTTCCGCAGACTGGGCACTTCATACTAAGCTTCCTCGGCGCTTCTCCTAAAATGATACTACGAAGCGGGGTCCGAGTTGAAAGGCTAAGGGTTATTCTAAGTTGACTATTGTGGCGAGCAGGCGGAGAGACTCAAAGTTCGGCGCATGCCGTAGCGTAGACTGGACAGTCTGTGCATGATCCGCTAAACCTAGAGAGCATCTGGCATTGCCCATGACGTAGATTCTCTACGCTTGAGTAGCTGGCATTGCGCGGACTGGACAGTCTACGCTACGTCATGCTGATCTAACGTTGCGTTGTTCCCGCGCCCATCGCGCTTGCACTCACTGGATTGTTGATCACCAGATTCTCGATAAAGAACTCCATCATACGCTCGTTACGAAGACCGGAATGTCCCTGGTCGGGTCCAACTTGCACCTCGAAGCTCTTGTCCGCTCTCTGAAGCGCCTGAATAAGCTGCATCGAGTTGTTTGGATGCACATTGTTGTCGGCGGTGCCGTAGTAAATCATGAGCCGGCCTTTAAGCTTGTCGGCGAAGTTCATCGCGTTGCCGGCTTCATATCCCGCCTTATTTTCCTGCGGAATCCACATGTACCGCTCGGTGTAGATCGAGTCGTACTGGTACCAGGAGGTCGGGGGAGAGGATGCCGACGCAGCTTGAAAAACATCGGGGTAACGCAGGATCGCCATCGCCGACGCATATCCTCCGTAGGATGTCCCAAAAATCCCGACGCGGCCCTTGTCGACGTAAGGTCTCGACCAGAGCGATTTCACGCCGGCGGCCTGGTCGTCGATCTCCGGAATTCCGAGCTTCAAATAGATCGCGTCCAGGAACCGCTTGCCCCGTCCGCCAGCACTGCGTGAATCAAGTGTCGCAACCAGGAACCCGTACTCGGTCAACTGATTCGGCAGAGTGAATGTCTCGCGAGCACCGTTGGTTGCTGGTCCGCCGTAGACGCTGATCAGCAGAGGATACTTCTTCGATGGATCGAAGTTCGACGGAAAGTGCAGCAGACCATGAAGATCAGTCGTACCATCGGCCGCTTTGTACTTGATTAATTCGACGCGTTTTAAGCCAAGTTGCTCGAACCTGGACGTATCGCTCTTAGCCAGCTCCTGGATTACTTTCCCATCGGCATCTACCAGGCGGGTGACCGGCGGGATGTCGTGGGTTTGAGCTACATCGATGAAGTAATTGCCTCCGGACGCAACATCCACCGAATGGTTGAAAGCTGGATCTGTGAGCCGGCTGTCGCCTTTTCCATCAAGCCCGACTCGATGAAGCTGCAGCTTCATATGGTTGTCGCCATCGCGAGCCATGTAATAGAGAAATCCTGCATTCTCGTCGACGTTGACTATTGTACCGACTTCAAATGGATGACTGGTTAGAGTGGCGATCAATTTTCCGCTCAGATCATATAGGTAGAAGTTTTTCCATCCAGTTCGCTCCGAACCCCAGATAAAGCGTTTCCCGTCTTTCAAAAATTTCAGCGGCGGATGGTTCTCGGTCCAGCTCGCGGGCCATTCTTCTCGAACTATGACTCGTGATTTTCCTGTTTCGGGATTACAGGCGATGAATTCCATTATGTTCTGTCGTCGATTTGTGCGGTTGCACAGCAGCTCGGTTCCATCGGGCGACCACTGAACGTTGTAGACGTAATGCCCCACAACTGAATTGTCGAATGGCTTGCCGTCGCGGACATCAAGCTTGACGGTCTTCTTGCTGTCAATATCGTAGACGAGAATATCGGCGATTGGGTTGTTGACTCCCGCTTTCGGGTATGCCTCGACATCCATCTTGCTTTGAAGCTTGGTCTGATCGAGCTGGAGAAAATAATCGGGTACCTGACTCTCATCAAATCGATAAAAGGCAATATTCTTGCTGTTTGGCGACCACCACATCGCGGTAGTCTGATCGAGCTCTTCGCCATACACCCAGCTTGCGATCCCGTACTTGGTGCGAGCTTTTTCATTACCGTCGCTAGTAATCGCGATCTCGTTTGCTCCGCTCGCCTCACTGAGCCACATGTTTCGATCGCGTTGATACGCTTTGAGCTTTCCATCAGGGGATACGGCCGAGGCATATTGACGGCCGCGTTCGGGGCCGCCGGCGCGCCTGCGCCCACCCATTCTTCCGGTTTCTGCGTCAGCAGGCGCCGAGCCGATTTCAGTGGTTGCGCGGGTTGCGATGTCATAGTGATAGGCTTTTCCGTCTCTGTAGTAATCGAATGCTTTACCGCCGTCCTGCCACTTGACGCTCGCGGTTCCCAGTTTCACCGATCCCGGAATCTCCTTGGACATCTTTTGAAACTGGTCGTAGCCGGGCATCGTTTTGAGCCGATCCTGGGCGCGCGACGTGAGAGGCAAAATCGAGAGCGCCATAGTAAGGGCGACCACGATTCCGGCGTATTTTGTAAATGCGATTCTGTTTTTCATTTGTCTCCAATTAGTAGCTGCGATTTTGTTAGCGGTTTCAGCGGTCGACTCGTCGCATCTTTGCGAGCCTTCGCGGGACTTTGCGCCTTTGCCAGAACCAAGCTTTCAAATTCAAATTTATCGCAAAGACGCAAAACACCGCAAAGGCTCACTAACCCCGATCAAGACTCCCTCGTTTTCTCCTTCTGCGTAATCTGCGCCACCTGTGGATGAACCAAGACTGATCCGCAGATTACGCAGATGACCTTGAAAGGAAACAAAACCCTCAAATCAATGTCGTTCGACTAGCCGGCTCGAAACCTTCACATCTCCCATCATCCTGGCCACCGGATGGACCTTGCCCTGCTCGAGATAGCTATCAAGAAAGTTCCAGGTCGTCAGCCCATCGTCGCTCTCGGGTTCTAACAAATAAGCGGCTAGCGTCCCCAATGGTTGTGCCGCGCGAACGATAATCGACCCAACTGGAAACTCGAGCGACTCCTTCCTGTATTTCCCGGTCAGCGAAACGGCAGTGTGACCTTGAAACGCGCGGCCTGCTTTCTTTACTCCTTCGATTGCGAATACTTCAACTTCGGAAGTCAGGGGCGCTGTTAGCTCTTCGACGGCAATTCCGTGTTGAAGGAGCTTTTCGATTATTGCTTGCGTTCCATCTTCCTTGCGCAACAAATACGCCCGCGCCATTGGGACGCTTCGTTTTGCTGCAAACAACCCGAAGTCTTGCATCATCAAAGGCGTGAATTTGTCCTCCAGCATCACCGTCATATCACGCCCAGAACGCGGATTCTTAACCTTGGTGACTTCACCAACCAGGATTTCAACCGGCTTTGGCAGAGGCTTCATTTCGTACTCGACACCGATCTGCGAAGCGGTGCCATTCAATCCGTGACGAATAGTGTCGAGATCGACCTGATTTGCCAGTTGTGCCATTTCAGTTCCGTGGGCAGCCGAGAACTTGAGGATCTCTTCAACGAAAGCCTCTGTCACTTCAACCCTGCGACGAAAATCCAAATAGCTGTACGCCTCGGACAGGATCGTCAGCCGATTTCGGAAACCAACATAATTCTGGCCGATGCGCGGCTGGTGGGTGAACGCTTCCCAGCGACGCTTGTCGGGAGCTCCCGGTTGTGGAGCCTCTCCCTCGAAGTTTCCATAGTAATAAGTTCGAAACTTGTGCTGGTCGAGCATGGCTTTCGCGATCACGGGCATCATTTTTTCCCGATGATAGGCAATGATGCGGGGGTCAATCGTCGGATTTAAAGGAATCGAATAAGTCAGATGATAGCCGTGATACGGACCGTTGGTCGTATGCAGATCGACGGTCAAGTGCGGATCCCAGCGGTTAAACAAGCGGACAAGGGATTGAGCTTCGGGAGACTCGAGCTTTATGTAATCGCGGTTCAGATCCAGCCCTTTGGCATTCTCTCGTACGCCTACTCCGCCGGGCGGACCGTTTTGCGCAGTGCGATTCAACACACTGATCTTTTCGTTGCCGTCAGCGTTGTAAATCGGTGCAATCAGGATTACCAGCTTGTCCAGAAGCGGGCGCAGATCGCCAAGCACAATTCGCCGCGCCATGTGCTGCATCGCTTCCTTGCCTTCGACCTCGCCGGCGTGGATGTTTGCAAATACAAACACAATCGGTTTGCCCGATGCTCTTGCGTCACGCGGCTCGGAGATCGGCGGATCTGATAAGACTACAAGCGGAAGCGCGCGACCTTCGACCGACGCGCCGAAGCTCTGCACACGCACCAGCGGGCTTTGCCGCTGCAGCTCATCGAAGAAACGGAGAACGTCATCATACCGGCTCGTCTCCTCGTAGTTGGTTTGTTCTGCGCGGGACTTGAGGGTTTCATTTTGAGCTTGAGACATAAGATTCAGCAGCAAGAGCGCTGCCACCGCGGCAAATATTCTCATGGTCTTCCTGGTTTCGAGGCGAATCGGGAGGGCTGAAAATAAGTGCTTTCCGCCGCCCGCAAGGTGCATTAACAATTTCAGTTTGTATCAAAAAGCAACGAATCCGCAAGCACTTGTACCTTGAGGAATTAAAGGTGGAGAAGTTCAGTGGGTTCGTCCCGGATTGACAAGCCGGTTAAGGTGAATTCGATCATCCAGTTTGTGTCCATAACTTGTAAGAATTGACCTACTCATATCAATGCACTATTCTCATTACAGACGCTTGAACGGGCGTTAATCACACCAGCCTGTTATCAATTCCAATCGGAGTTCTAATTGTCAGAATAGCTTGTTGAAGTAATCTTCATGGTCGAGACTAAACCAAGAACAGATGCTGAAGCGCAGGATTCGCATCACGACTCGTCAAAAGAGCAGGACAATCAGCCTCACGCAACGACGAATCCAGGACGGAAGCTTTCAACACGTGCCCGTGGTTTCCTGGTCCTCATTGTGCTGGCAGTTATTGCTGCTGTAATCGGCTATTTACTCCTTCATAAGACGGCAGCTCCCAACACTGTCATCGCTCTTAGCGGACGTATCGAGGGCGACGACTCAGCCGTAGCTCCAAAAACAGGTGGGCGCATCCTCGAGATCCGCGTACGAGAAGGCGATAGCGTAAAATCCGGAGACATCATAGCTGTTCTGGATGACCAGCAGATTCGCGCTCGCGAGGATCAAGCCAGGGCTGCACTACTGGTCGCGCAGGCAAAGGCTAAAGCCGCGCGCGATCAGATCGCGGTCCTCCAGGAACAATGGAAGCAAAATAACATTCAAATTGAACAAGCCAGAATTGATGCTCAAGGGCGAGTTCGCCAGGGCGAGGCAGAAGTCGAAGCCGCCGAAGCGGATCTCGCACAGCAAGAGGCTGCTTACGGACTCGCGCTGTTTGATAAGGAAGCTTACACGAAGCTTGCAGAGACCGGAGCGGTCGCGGAGCGAAAGGGAAAAGAGGCCGCCTCAACCGCCGCTCAACAGGCCGCAGCTGTCGCAGCGGCGAAGCGACGGGTCGAGGCTGCACGAGGCGCTTTGACTATGGCAAAGGCAAACCTGGCCAATCCAAGAATTCGTGGCGCTGAAACCGAAGCCGTGCGCAAGCAAATCGCCCAGCAACAAGCCGAAGTGGCAAGCGCTAATGCCAGCATAGAACAGGCTCAAGGCCAGGTAGAAGAAGCCGAGGCAAATCGGAAAGACTTTGTTGTGTCAGCCCCTTTTGAAGGAACCGTCATCACACGCTCTGCCGAACCCGGAGAAGTGGTCCCCGCAGGTACGACAATAGTCACGCTGTTGGACCTAAGCAAAGTATACCTGCGAGGCTATGTTCCCGAAGGAGAAATCGGAAAAGTAAAGCTTGAACAACCCGCTCGTGTTTATCTCGATTCAGATCCCAGCCAACCGGTAGAAGCTTATGTTTCGCGTATCGATCCCGCAGCAACGTTCACACCTGAAAACACTTATTTCCGCGACGAACGTGTAAAGCAGGTCGTCGGAGTCAAACTTCAGCTAAAAAGCGGTATTGGACTCGCAAAGCCGGGGATGCCTGCAGATGGCGAAATTCTTATCGCTGGAGATAGCTGGCCTACTCGTAAACGGACCACATGAATACCGCTCTTACCGAATCAGCAGAAGTTTATCCCAAGCCTTCGAACGACGATTACACCGGCTCGCAGGCGATCCATGTTGAGAGTCTCTGGAAGCGCTATGATTCGGTCGAAGCAGTGCGTGGAATCTCTCTGGATGTAAGTCAGGGTGAGATCTTTGGTCTTATCGGGCCGGACGGCGCCGGCAAGACCACCACGTTTCAGATTCTTGCCGGCGTGATGAATCCGACCTCAGGCGTCACTAGAGTATTTGGAGAGCCGGCGCGAGAGATGCGCTCAACGACCGGTTATCTCACCCAGGCCTTTAGCCTGTATCCCGATCTCACGGTTGAAGAGAACATACTCTACATCGGCGAGCTCCGCCTCGTGTCGACAGACGACATTCACGCTCGCGCCCAGCGCTATCTGCAGATGTTCGATATGGATCGGTTTACGGAACGTCTTGCAGGCAGACTGAGCGGTGGTATGAAACAGAAGCTGGCATTGGTATGCGCGCTTGTGACCGAGCCACGAGTGTTGTTGCTGGACGAACCGACAACGGGGGTTGACCCCGTGTCTCGTCGCGAATTCTGGGATACCCTTGCGCACCTTTCTGCGGACGGCCTCACGATCCTTGTGGCAACGCCTTATCTGGACGAAGCCGAAAGGTGTCATCGAGTCGCATTGATCTACGCAGGCGAGATCAGGGAGATTGGAACCCCGGCGGGGCTGCGAAACAGTCTGAATGCCAGCCGAATTGAGTTACGAACCACAAACCTTAAAGAAGCGGCTCGACTGCTTCAAGGTGACATTGGAGAGAACAAACCCATTCTCGATGTGCAGCGATTCGGCGATCGGCTGGATCTTTTGACTGGTGATCCCGTGGTTGCACAGCAGGTTGTCGAAGAACGAATGCATGATGTTGGGATTGAAATCCAGGAAACGCGGGTCGATGAGCCTACACTCGAAAATACTTTCGTTGCGACGCTGCGGAAATTGGGGCGAGAGGCGCACGAGACTGAGTTCCCGAATCTTCGCGACCGCAGAGAATTGAGGGGTGAGCTCGCAATTGGCGCTATAAATCTGACCAAACAATTTGGGACGTTTAGGGCGGTCCACAATGTGAATCTCGAGATTCGATACGGTGAAGTCTATGGGCTTTTGGGTGCAAACGGAGCGGGAAAGACGACGACAATCAAGATGCTGTGCGGGTTGCTTGAGCCCACCACTGGAGACGTACAACTCGCAGGTCAGCGGGGCAGCCTACGGGCGACCGACGTTCGCCAGCGACTCGGGTACATGTCGCAGAAGTTTTCGCTCTACAACGATCTGACCGTCCAGGAGAACCTTGATTTCTTTGGAGGCGTGTACGGCGTACCGGCACGCGAGCGTGAGGAGAAGATGCGATGGGTGGTCTCCTTTGCCGGGCTCGAAGGAAAAGAAGATCAGATCACGGGCAGCCTTCCCGGCGGATGGAAACAACGTGTTGCCTTCGGTGCTGCGATAATGCACGAGCCAGGCGTGATATTCCTCGATGAACCAACCTCGGGGGTCGACCCCTTAGCACGACGCGCCTTTTGGAGGATGATAAACAGTCTTGCAGACTCCGGGGCGGCGATTCTCGTCACCACTCACTATCTCGAAGAATCAGAACAGTGCAATCGGCTCGGTATGATGGTTGCGGGCGAACTGGTCGCGGAAGGAAGTCCCAATGAAATCAAGCGGCAGCAGCCCGGCCATCTTTTAGAGGTCATTGTGGATCGACCGCAGGAGGCAGCGGATCTCCTGAAGCGCGGAACTGATGAATGGCGCATATCGCTATTCGGCCAACGTATTCATGTCATCACCGGCAAGTCGGTCGACGACTGCAAACGCATTGTTAATTCCAGGCTTACAGCGAACGGGATAAAGATAATCGATATGCATGAGGGACGGTTTTCAATGGAGGACGTTTTCATCAGCGTTGTCGAGAGGGCAAGGCGTGAAGGAAAAGTCGGTGTTGAAGAGTAGTGATCGATGAAAGACGAATTGTGGAAAGTACGATGTGAGGAGACTGCTGCAGATTCGATGAGGTAGGCTTTGGCAATCAGGCGGACTGGTGGGACGCGCAAACCGCGTCCGCTCAGACGAATAATCGCCCAAACTCGCAAGGAACTGACCCAGATTGTACGAGATTGGCGAACGCTGACTCTCGCCCTCGTGCTGCCGTTAGTCCTTCTCATTCTGAACGGATCTGCCATTTCTCTAACTGCGAGCGACCTGCCAATCATCGTACAGGATTTTGATGACTCGACCGTCTCTCGCGACTTCATAGATGCATTTCGCGCGTCGATCACTTTCCATGTCGCGCCATGGCCAACCGATAAACAGCCAGAATATGCATTCACCTCCGGAGCTGCGCACGCAGCGCTGATCATCCCGCCGCATTTTGGTCGCGATATGGCACGAGGCGTCGGACCCCAGGTTCAGATGCTGGTCGATGCTTCGGACGCGAATACGGCGAAGCTTGTGGCCGGATACTCAGGTCAGATTACGCGTGCTTACAATCGCCTGAATGCAGGAACACAGTTCCAGCCGGTACAGTCTGCGATTCGGCTTTGGTACAACCCGGATCGATCCTCCAAGAAGTTCTACGGCCCTGGAATATTCGTGCTCGGAATCTCTATGTTCCCGCCGCTCCTTGCGGCACTGGCGATGGCCAAAGAAGGCGAGCAGCAGACGATCCTTCAAGTTTACGTATCGAATGTTTCGGCGGGCGAGTTCCTTCTTGGAAAAATAATTGCGTTCGTACTCGTCGCTCTCGCGGAATGCGTTCTGGGTTTGCTGTTGCTTTTTACCTACTTCGAAGTGAGCCTGGCAGGAGATCCGACGCCGTTCGTAGTGGCGACAATCCTGTATGCGTTCTGCGTAGCGTCTTTTGGAACAATGATTGGAGCGGCTATCCCGCATCAGGCAGCTGCAATGCAGGCAGTAGCGCTTGGGGGTTTTCTCCTGGTGTTCCTGCTATCTGGTCTGCTTTTTCCTATCGAGAACATTCCCGCCGGCTTGAGATGGTTGTCACGCTTTGTTTGGGGCCGATATTACATTGAAATTGTTCGCGACGCTCTCTTGCAGGGCGGTGGCTGGCCGGCTGTCTGGTACAAGGTATTAATTATTGGACTTATCGGCTCCATTTTTTACGCCCTGGCCTGGTCGAGCATGCGGCGAATGGAGCTCAAGAATTAGCAATGCCGAACGTTCTGAAACAGTTTTTCAGCCGCCGCGTTCGCGCTTTGATGCGAAAGGAGTTCAATCAGATCAAGCGCGATCGCCGGCTTGCGATTTCACTGATCCTTCCACCTACGCTTCAACTCCTGCTCTTTGGATTCGCTCTAAGCGCTGACGTTAGCAACCTGCGACTTGGAATTGTGGACGATAGCCGAACTCCCGAAAGCCGCGAGCTAATTGCCGTCCTGACTGAAAGCAAGAGCTTCAGACTGGCCGGCTATTTCTTTTCGAGCGAACAGCTCGGGGCTTCAATCAATCGCGGCGATCTCGATTCGGGTGTTGTAATTCCGTTCGACTATTCTCGAAACCTTCACCGAGGACGAACGACAACTGTTCAGGTGCTGCTTAATGCGATGAATGCAAACACAGCAGCAATTGGGCAGGGTTACGTCGAAGGGGTGATCCAGTCCTACAACAACCAATTGCGCGAGCGGAACCTCGCCCCGCGCGGAGGAGGGAGCGAAGACCGTTCCACATTAGCTCCGACCAGCACATCCGGCGCGACGGATGGATCTGAAAGAACGGCGCTGGAAGAAACTCCGTCCACGCGAGCCGCTCCAGTGATTCTTCACCCGGCCTTTCTCTACAATCCTGGCCTCAAGGATTCCTGGTTCATCGTAACCGGAGTGTTCGGATTGCTGTTGATACTGAACAGCTCGCTGGTGGCCTCGGGAGCGATGGTAAAGGAGCGCGAAGCGGGAACGATAGAACAGTTGCTGATGTCCCCGGCAAGCACATCCGAAATAATAATCGCGAAGGTAACGCCGCTGTTTTTCTTGTTATGCGGAATGGCTGTACTGGCAATAATTGTAATAAAGGTTGCTTTTGGCGCGCCGTTCCACGGGAACATCTTCCTGGTGTTGGGTGGCGCGGCGCTGTGTGTCCTTTCAGGTATCAGCGTTGGGACGGTCATATCCACCTTCAGCAAATCCGCGCAACAAGCCCTTCTAACAAGTTTCTTTGTAAATCCACCCCTGGCTACTCTATCCGGAGCATTCAATCCGGTAGAGGCAATGCCTAAATGGCTCCAGCCGCTGACCCTATTCAACCCTATCTATCACTTCGCGACTATCGTACGAGGAAATCTTCTAAAGGGAAGCGGGTTCATCGATCTTTGGCCGCACTTCGTGGGCCTGCTGGCCATTACAATCGTACTTTTTTCCTTGAGCATGTGGCGCTTTCGAAAACAGCTGGTCTGAGTCTACCGAGGCTATGCGAAGCGTCGAAGCCCACTCCGGCAGTGAGTGAGTTTTAGAAGTTTCAAGGCAGTCTCAGAAAAGGAGTGGTCTCTAATAATGAGACAAGTTGGAAGTTCTTTGAAATCAGCTCGCCAAGTGTGCACCGCAATTATTGTAGGCTTGTCGATTAACAACTTCGTTATCGCCCAGCAACCGCCACAACGAGCTCAACCCACCGGCTCACAAGCCATTCAACTGCCGCTCTCCGGAAGAAGCGCCCAGGCCGGTTCTGTTAACGCTACACAAACACCAGTGCCGGGCACTACGAGCAGCGTGAACACAACTAATCCCACGGTTCAGATTCAGGGTGTCTATTCTGGGAGTGCGCCCAGCACCAGATTACCTTTCTCTGGAAGACTATCTCTTCGCGATGCCGTACAAAGAGCCATCGAATACAACCTTGGTCGCGTTGGCTTCGATCAAACCGCGGAGCAATCCAGAGGTCTGCGCCGAAGTATTCGCAGCGCATTGCTTCCGAATCTCAGCATCAATATCAGCGAAATGGTTGAGCAGCTGAATCTCCAGGCCTCAGGTTTGCAATTCAATGTTCCGGTTCCTGGTATATTGCTGCCCAGAGTGGTGGGTCCTTTCAATGTTTTTGACGTGAGAGCAAATCTTTCCCAAACCCTATTCGATTTGACCGCGTTGAATAACTATCGGGCTTCGGGTGAGAGCGTGCGAGCGAACGAACTGTCGGCCGAGGACGCACGCGATCTCGTGGTGCTTGCCGCCGGTGGAGTATACCTTCAGGTCATATCGGCAAAAGCAAAGATAGAGTCGGCGCAGGCCCAACTTGAAACGGCGAATGCGCTCCTTCGGCAAACGTCTCAGCAACGAGCGGCCGGCGTGGTTGCGCAGGTAGACCTAAACCGTAGCCAGGTTGAAGTGATGACCCAGCAGCAACGACTGGTGACGCTGCAAAGCGACTTGGCGAAGCAGAAGATCATTCTTGCGCGCCTGACCGGTTTGCCGCCGAATCAAATGTATGAGATTTCAGACAGTGTTCCGTATTCGGACCCACCAGCCATAACTCTAGAGATCGCGCTGCGACAGGCTTTGGAGGAGAGATCTGACTTGAAGGCGGCTGAGGCTCAGGTTCGTGCCGCCGAGAGAACGCGGTCCGCCGCGCGCGCGGAGCGGCTTCCTTCGGTTTCGGTGAGCGCGGACTACGGCGCTATCGGGACAAACCCGGCGCAGTCGCACGGAACATTCACGGTTGTCGGAGTTGTGCACATTCCCATTTGGCAAGGCGGGCGAACCGAGGGAAACATCGCACAAGCGGAAGCCGCACTTATCCAACGACGCGCTGAGCTGGAGGACATTAAGGGTCGAATTGAAAGTGACGTACGCAATGCCTTCCTGGATCTGCAGGCGGCGACCAGCCAGGTCGATGTTGCATTGAAGAACATCGATGTCACGAAGCAGAACCTGGATCTCACTCGTCAGCGCTTCGAGGCGGGTGTAAGTGACAACGTGGAGGTTATTCAATCTCAGGAATCGTTGACTACTGCACAGCTGGACTACATTAATAGCGTGTTTGCTCACAACCTTGCGAAGCTCAGTCTTGCGAGGGCGATTGGAAGGGCCGCGGATCGGCTACCGCAGTTTTTGAATTTGAAATAGCGGTGAATTTGAATAGCGGTAGTTTCTTTGATTATGAAATTTTCAATCTGAAATAATCTGAAATCTGTAATATGACTCGCAGCCGCTTCTCGTTGGTTAGGCCGAAACTGAAACTCCATCGGCTAAAGAGACTGTCCAAAAACTCCTGAATACCACCCACGTAAAGCCCGATGGTATCCTAGCCGCCTGTCTTCTACTGCTTTCTGCCTTCTGCCTTCTGCTTTCTGCCTTCCGCCTTCCGCCTACCGCTTTAAATTAGTCTCAAACAACTTGAATATCCTCTTGTACTCATCCGCCCAACTGGTCGGCTCCACAAATCCATGATCTTCCACCGGAAACACCGCAAGCTCCCAGTTCGTCTTCCGAAGCTCGATCAAACGCTGCACCAGTCGAACCGTATCCTGAAAATGCACGTTGACGTCCACCATCCCGTGGCATATCAGCAACGCGCCTTTCAACCCTTGCGCAAAATAAATCGGCGATGATTGTTTGTATGCCTCGGCGTCTTTTTGCGGCACGTTTAAGATGTTTGATGTGTACGGGTGATTGTAATGGGCCCAATCCGTCACCGGCCTCAATGCAGCGCCCGCCGCAAACACGTCGGGCTGCGTGAACAACGCCATCAACGTGATAAACCCTCCGTAGCTTCCGCCGTAGATGCCTATTTTCTTTGCATCAACGCCCTGCTCGCGAACCATCCACGCTGCAGCGTCGACTTGATCATCCAGGTCTTTTCCTCCCATGTGTCGATAGATCGCCGTCCGCCAGTCTCTGCCGTAACCTGATGACGCCCGATAATCGACGTCCATCACCAGATAACCGTTCTCCATCAAAAAGTGATGGAACATGTATTCGCGGAAGTAACTCGACCAGTAGCGATGAACGTTCTGAGCGTAGCCCGCTCCGTGCACAAAAATCACCCCCGGCCCGCCTTTCTTGAAGCTCTTGGGTTTGTACATCCGGGCGTAAACTTCTGCGCCGTCGCGAGCCCTGAAGGTCACGATCGGCGGATCAATCCAACTGTAATTCCAGAACTCCGGCGCAGGGGATGATGTGACTTTCTTTGCTTCCGCGCCCGGTCGGTTCTCAGACAGGTAAAGCTCAGGAGGTTTGTTGCTGTAAGAATAGATCAGCGCGAGCATCTTCTCGTCGGGCGAAACAAAAGCCTGGTTCGCACCGGGCATCGATGTGATTTTCGTCCGTTCACCTCCATCAACTGGCATCGAGTAAAGCTGCCGCTCGCCTGGGTGAACCTCGCTGGTAGTCAGAAAGAAACGGCTCTTGTCATCCGACAACTGAACTCCGCTGACCTCCCATTTTCCCGAGGTCAGCTGTTTTGGTTCTCCACCTTCATAAGGAACGCTGTAAAGATGCGCATAGCCTGTGCGCTCAGATTGAAAATAGATATGCTGATTATCCTTCATCCATCCGAGGGTGAACGCGCCCGGACCGTCAATCCATGCGTCGTCGTGCTCGGTGACGATCGTACGAGTTTTGCCAGTCGCCGGATCGAGCGCGAGCACCCAGCGATCCTTGTTGTCGGCCGCGCGGCCCATCAAAACCCCTTTTGTGCCATCCTCGGACCAGATCGGCTGAGAGAGTTGGACTTCACGTTCACGGGGTTCATTGGCCCGCGGGCCTTGTCCGCTGCGTGTTCCGCTTACTTGCGGACCGCGTTCGCGCTGATCCGTTTCCGCTTTCTCGACCGGCGGTTGAGCAAGCTTCTGACCGTGGTCCACCCATTTCACCTCGCCGGTGTCGATCGCCACAATTGCGAGGCGTAGCCGATTCTGGGTGTCCCCGACCTTTGAACGGCTGCCGATGTCCTCGGTGTATGAGGTTTCGGTTACATAATTCGGTACGATTGTGTTCTTGGATCCCGTGCCCTGTTCGCTGACCGTTGCAATCACGTATTTCTCGTCGGGCGTAAGCTGCATGTTAATCGCGGTTTGCTGCCCGTTAAGTTGAAATGGTTTCCGCGGGTGTTCGCGTTTGCGCTTCTCGTCGTCCTGTTCACGCTTTTCCGCTCGACGCTTCACGATGTCGAGCAGCTCTCGTTCTTCCTTCTTGAGATATTCCTGGCTTTCGGTGCCCTTTTGTTCGGAGGAATTGCTGCTTTGCGCTCGCTGGCCGCCGCCCTGTCCCTGGCCACGTCCCTGTCCGAAGCCTCCGCCGCCCGCCACTTGTGGCGTACCCGATCCGCCGGTGGTTATTTCAGTCATCTGCACGAGTGAGCCGGTTTCAAGTGACATCACATACAAATTACCGCCGCGAGTGAAGTAAATATGTTTCTGATCTCGAGTGAAGTGGGCGTTAGTCTCCGCATCACTAGTAGCGGTGATCTGCCGCCGTTGATTCGCGGCATTGTCATAGAGGAACAAGTCTCCATTGTCGACGAACAATGTGAATTTCTTATCTTTGGAGAGCTCGCCAAACAGCGGAGGAGCGTTCTTCGCTTCTTCTTCGGTGAGCTTTTTGAGACCGCTTCCATCGCGGTTTACGACGTAGGTATCGAAGTCTTTTTCGCGAGGCTCGTTTGCCGGCTTCCATTGGAAATAGACGCGTTGGGAATCGGGAGACCAGTGGACTGCGCGAGGCTCGTTACCGACGAGACCGGGTCCACGCATAATATTGTCGATGGTTAGCTCGAACTTGCCGTTCCCGGTCCCGCTCGCTGATGTCGAGCCCGTGTTCTTTTGCTGTGCAATCGCAGTCCCAATGGGCGCTGCCGAGAGCACCGCAATCAAGAAAGTGGTTACACCTGTTTTTAAAAGAGCATGATGCCAGTTCATGAAAGCCTCCAGTTCCACATAGGTCCTATTTGAACTATTCGTCCTATTGGTCTCAATTACTCCACCCCTCCCATTAGCCGCTTAACCGGCCGGCTTATCAACAAGAGCACCAGGCCAAGCGCCGCTGTCCACATCGCAACCGCACTGAACAATTGCACCAGCCCCATGCTTTCCATTTTTCCAGCCAGCAGCCCGGCCATCAGATTCCCGAACGATGTCGCCAGGAACCATATACCCATCATCTGTCCGACCAGTTTCGCGGGCGACAGCTTAGTCATCGCACTCAAGCCAACAGGGCTCAGGCAAAGCTCTCCGGTGGTGTGAAAGAAATAAGTCGCTACAAGCCAGGCCGCGCTGACTTTGTTCGGATTTGCTGTATCCCCTACCTGCACAGAGGCCCACGCAAGCACCGCAAAGCCAATCCCGAGCTGGATCAGACCTAGCCCGAACTTCGCTGGAATCGAAGGTTGTCGCTGCCCAAGCTTCAGCCACAGCATACCGAATATCGGGGCAAAAGCGATGATCATCAGAGCGTTGACCGATTGCAGCCACGATGCCGGCATCGCTTTACCGAAAAAGATTCGGTTGGTGTAGTCCTTGGCGAAAAGATTCATCGATGACCCTGCCTGTTCGAATCCACACCAGAACATTGTCGCCGCAACAAACAGAACCAGAATTACTACAATGCGCTTCTTTTCTGTCGCGTCGAATCCGCCAAATATCAACTGATAACCGAAATACAAGGTCGCAATTCCAACAATCACGTAACCAAGCGATTCAGCAACATTCTTGGGATTCAGAACCAACGTGCCGCTTGAGTTTAATGCCGCCAACAAGCCCGCAATCACTACAACCACGCCAATCCCGGCCAACAAATATCGTACGGACCGGCCACGCTCGATGGGATCGATGTCCCTCAAACCCGCGGTTCCCAATCGCTTGAACCCAAGCCGGTATTGAATAAGTCCGAGTACCATACCTACGCCTGCGGCGGCGAACCCAAGATGCCAGTTGATCGTCTCTCCCAGATATCCACAAATTATTGGGCCGAGGAAAGCGCCGGTATTGATTCCTGAATAGAATATCGAGAATCCCGCATCGCGCCGCTGGCCTCCTTCGGGATATAGATCGCCGACTATGGCGCTGACGTTCGGCTTCAGGAGGCCGGTACCGATCACTATCAATACCAACCCTGCATAAAAAGTAATCGGTGAACCGAGCGCCATACTGAAATGGCCCGCGGCGATGATGACTCCCCCAACAAATACCGACTTGCGATGACCAAGAATTCGATCCGCGATCCAGCCTCCCGGCAGTCCAGACAGATATACACTCGACGTATACAAGCCATAAATTGCCGTTGCGGTGACGGCGGTTAGCGCGAAACCGCCCTTTTCCAGGGATGCGGTCAGGAACAAAACCAGCAGACCGCGCATACCGTAGTAGCTAAATCGCTCCCACATTTCGGTGAAGAACAAGGTCATCAAACCTGGTGGGTGTTTAACCGTAGTGGCAGTCGTTACTTGTCGATCTGTTCTTACGTCAGTAGCCATATTCAAGCATGTCCCTTCAAAAGGTTCTCAAACGCCGGGCATCGCCTTCTTCAACGGCCTGAGCAACACCAACAATACAATTGCCATCCCCATCGCCGCTGCACTCAATACCAGCCAGAACGAGGAATGCTTCCACTCTGTCCAGAACACTGCGATCTGAGTCAACTTGTTTCCCAGCCCGGTAGCTACAAACCATCCTCCCATCATTACTCCGCGAAACCTGGTTGGGGCGACCTTTGACACAAGTGACAGCCCCATTGGCGAAAGCATCAATTCACCCAGGGTCAGTACACCATAAGCCCCCAATAACCACAGCGGTGATACCTTAAACGCATAGATATTGTCGCCGGTCACAGAAGATTCTCCCACCTTAGCGGCAATGTAAAAGACAAGAAACGCCGCCGCCGTCATCGCCATACCGAGCACCATTTTCGTCGGTGTAGCCGGTTCTTTACCCTTTTTATCGAGCCACTTCCAAAATGTGATGAGCGGCACCGTCAGAAGGATGACCCATGCCGGATTTATCGCGTTTGAGATGATGCCCCTGACGCTCCAATTGGTGTTCTCGTCAGCCCAGTAGGTGATCGTCGTGCCGTTTTGATGAAATACCATCCAAAAGACAACCACCACCGCAAACACCACGACGAGCGCACCAATTCTCTTCCATTCGGCAACCGCCTCCATGGCGCTGTGCTTGTTGTACGCGGACGATGATGATGCAGCAGTCGCGTTCGCTGCGCGGCCCTTTTCATTCTCAAGATAGTGCTTAAATCGCCAGAGAATGGTGACCGAGATCACCATTCCAAACGCCGCCACCGCGAACGCTGGATGGAATCCAAAATACTTTTGAACGATTGTTGCAGTCACCGGCGCCAGGAACGCTCCGATGTTAATCCCCATGTAGAAGAGATTATAAGCGCGGTCCTTGAGGTGACTCCCGTCAGGATAGAGATTCCCGACCATTGTCGAGACGTTCGGCTTGAAGAACCCGTTTCCGATTACCAAACAAGTCAACGCCGCGTAAACAAAGGCAAGCGAGCGCACCGACAACAACAGGTGACCCGCCATAAAAAAGAAACCCCCGATCATCACCGCTCGCCGGTAGCCAAGCTTCCTGTCGGCGATCCAACCTCCAATCAACGGGCTGCAATAAACGAACATCATGTAGTTCGCATAAAGCGTCGACGCCTGCGCAGCGCTCCACGCGAAGCCTTCGTTCGGATCGCGCAAATAGAGCGTGAACATCGACACCATCGTGTAAAAGCTGAAGCGCTCCCACATTTCGGTGGCAAAGAGCACGTATAGACCTTTTGGATGTTTATCCAGGTCGGGTCTGGTATCGACGTCGGAGATTGTTCTGATAGCCATGGTCTGGTATCTCCCCGTGCAAGCTGACCGCTGGAATCTTTTGCTAGAAAATTTGATCGCGGAGGACCGCTCTACCTGAACTACGGATTCAAGCGCAGAGGCGGTGCGAGCCGTCAAATTCTATCCGACGGGTTTTGGCCCGGCAACTGGGTTGGTATGAATTGCCTGCAGTCAGACACCAGCAGCGATATTGTGGCTCAAATGGTATCTCGGAATGCGCTCAGTGTTGTTAGGTAGAAGTTGAAGCTCCATCGGCTTAAAGCCAGATGGTATTCTGCAAAGTCGCGAGACCGGCTCGGAACGATGAGGTTGCAACTAAACCTCTGCGTTCCTCTGCGCCCTCTCTGGCAGATAAGAATTCAACCGTAAAGGACGCAGTGGCTCGCAGAGATATCATTCATCTATCCGAATCACGATCATTGTCCAGCACTTTCTACTGGCGTGGCTGGCGCTCCTGCTCCGTCTCTGAGGCATTTTGTTTGATCCGACGCATTGTTTCGGAATGATGTGCCCACGATATGCCACGCTCTTCTGACTGACCGAAGACTTCGGGATGAAGAAAGTGGCCTCGTTCTTTTTCGGACTTGACCTCTTCGACCCGGATGCGGTTTTTGTTTGCCCAGGCATCCTGTCGAATGCCGGTCACCTGCCACGAGACTTTCATCCCAGCGGTTCCGCCCGAAATCTTGAAGTGGTTGTTGGCGATTTCTTCGGCAATGTACAAACCAGGCATCGGCGCGCCGATTGCAGTCAGCAAGTAGCGGAAGTCACGGTTCAAGGCGCCGAACCATTCGGGCATCTCGACGACTGCTTCGCCATTCGTATCGAGAGACACAACGCCGTCATAGATATTCTTCATATCAGGGGATTCGACGAATGAGTGTGAGAGGTACTTATTTTCGGGGTCAAGCGGATGATCGATTCTGAACGAACCACCAGCCTTGAAGAGCGTGCCGATGACCTGAACATTCCCGTTGAAGTCTCCAGCCAATCCTTCGGTCGCCCCGTTCAGTCCTCGACCGGAGTACGCTATGATCGCAGTTCCTCCCGTACGGTTCGCGGCAGTGGCATCTCCTCCCACCGCATAGAGGCCAGTGCCTCCGCCGCCGACGCCGCCGGAACCAAAAGCAAACACTCCAGTGCCGCCGCCTCCGTTGACGCTTTCACCCCCGCTGGCAACCAAGCCAGAGCCGCCACCAATCGTGCAGCATTGACTCTTGCCGCCGGTGGCGATAATAGCCGCGCTGCCGAAAGTGCTGCTGGTACCGCCCTGGACACGCAAGCCAATGCCTTTGGGCCCTCCATTCACCGTGGCACCGTCGCCAAATAAGCCGGTGTTTGTAACAGTTAGCACGCTTGTTGATTGCGCTGTTGCGCCAGTCAGTGCGAGAGGAACTGCCAGCCCGAGAGGTGAGGATGCGGTGCCGTTACCCTTCAGAGTATCGTCGTGAGAGACGGCCGGCAGCGCCGCTGTAGTCTGAAGAGTTCCGTCAGGGAACTTGATACCGCCCTGCGCGCTCATGATCTCGATGATTCCGTTTACTGTAAGCTGTGATGTCGGCAACGTCGTGCCGATACCGATGTTACCGTTGTCGCTCTCGGTGATGTTGGAATCGCCTACGGATTTGTTTGTGGTGAATTTGGCGATTCGACCTGGTGTGCTGCCGTCCTGCGGCGCAGCGGTTGACTGACTCTGAAGTCGAACGGACGCTCTATTCTGTGCCTGACTCTGCGCGAAGGCACAAGACAGCAATAATGCCGTTATAACGGCGAATGAAATGGTTCTGAATGTCCTGGTCATTGTTCTTTCTCCTATAAAGTCCGATAAAGCGGTATAAAAACAACTAGAGCATAGTCTGTTGACACCCCAACCAGATCCGCAAAGGTCATTGGAGGCGACAACAGTCCTTGCTTTTTCAGTAAGATGGATTAAACTCCAGCCAGGTTAGCAGCTCATGCGAAGGTTTACTCCACCACTATATCCACCTATGACGAAGTTGCTGAACTTTCGATCATATTACTATGTGGATTCCTAAGCTCTGCGTGGGTTAATTGAAATTGCCGTGAATTATATGTCGCAGATACCCCACCTACTGTTGTGTGTTGCGGCCATAAGCCTGTTCGGAATTAACCCAGCCTTGATGTCACAATCAGCTCACCGTAAGCCTGACTCAGTACCTGCTCTAACGTCAGTGCAAAGTCCACCTTCGGACGAAGAGACAGTACGCAAGCTTACCGAGCAATACGGCTCGGCAATCACGGAAGGCGAACTCGAGAAGATTCGCCAATTTTGGAATCCACAGTCGCGGAACCTTGCGTCACGTGTGAGGTTTTATAGAGAGCTGTTCTCAGAAACTCGCATTAGTTTCATTAACGCCAAGGTTACGCGTCTCGAGGTCAGTGGCGAAAGAGCCGTCTCACATTTGACGTCAGATGAGCGTCAACTCGACAAGAAAACAGGCGCGGTAACACTTACCTATGATCCATTTCACGGGGCTTGCCGCTCATTTGAATGGATCAAGACCGGTACCGGTTGGAAGATCGAACGCGAGATCCTGGTTCAGGATGATCTCGCCGCGAAGCTTGACGCGGCGTCGTCAGAACAGAAGCGCAATGAGCTCCTGGAAACGGAAAAAATCTACGTCACCGACGTCCTCGTCCGTGCGTTGGTCACCAGAGGGCTTCGCTATCAAGAGCGCGGAGACTACGATGCTGCCATACGCTGTTTTCAGTTGCAGCAAACGGTGTCGGAAAAGATAGGCGACCGGGTAGGAGTCGCCGGGGCCTGGCTCAACTTCGGAATAATAAAGAACGCACAACAAGACTTCGAAAACGCCTTACCGGTTCTGCGAAAGGCACTCGCGCTTTATGAAGAGATTGGGTCAAAGCCAGGCGTGGCACGCGCGCTGCAGAAACTGAGCAGGCTTTATCTTGGCCTTGGTGATCACCGGCAGGCCTTCGACTGCGCGCAAAAATCATTAAAACTGAGTGAAGAATCAAAGCACCGGAGGGGAATAGCTCTGGCGCTTACTGAACTGTCGATCATCTATGGACGGCAAAACAATCCTGAGCAATCGCTGTCATATTTGGAAGAAGCCCTGGCTATCGCTCAGGAACTCAGTGACACAATTCTGACCGCCACGCTGCGACACGACATCGCAATCGAACATATCCGTCTACGCGACTATGCGCGGGCGTTCGAGATCTACCAGGGGCTTCTAAAACAGACCGAAAGCTTTGGGGACGTTGGCGGCGGGGCAATGATCCGGGATCAGATCGGCAGCATCTTGGCTGCGCAGGGCAAATATGAAGAAGCGCTCCATTATTACCAGCAGGCGCTTGCCGCATTTGAAGCTACGAACCAAAGCGGTGGCATAACGCTCAACAACATGAGCATGGTCTATTTGGCCGAGGGAAAATATGTCGACGCCTTGCCACTCGCTGAGAAGGGAGTCTCACAGTCCCGAGAACATGGAACTCAACGTGAAGTATGGTCGGCGCTCACTTCTCTGGGTTACTGCCACCTCGGCTTGAATCACTTTTCCGAAGCAAAACAGGCCTTCGCAGAAGCAATATCAATTATTGAAAAGCTGCGCACGCAAACAGCCGGTGGAGAGGATGAACGCCAGCGCTATTTTGAAAGCGGATTGCGCGCGCATTACGGGATGCTCAGCCTCCTGGTCAAGCAACAACAATCACGTGAAGCTCTCAGCTTTGCGGAACGCGCCAAAGCGCGTGCTTTGCTGGACGTATTGCAATTGGGGCGCACGAGCGTTCACAAAGCCATGACGCCGGAGGAAGAAGAGCAGGAGGGCCGGCTGAAGTTGGAGTTGGTTCAACTGAACATGCAATTGGGTCGCGTAAAACAGTCGGACAAGCCGGATGCAAAGCGCATCGCCGACGTGGAAGCTCGGCTGGAAAAAACTCGCCTCAATTATGAAGCATTTCAGAATTCGCTCTATTCCGCGCATCCCGAGCTGAAGGTTCAACGTGGAGAAGCGCCGATCATCGACCCCTCAGAGCTAGCCGCATTGCTGCCAGGCTCCACAAGCGCCATCCTCGAATACGTCGTCAGTGAGGATCAGGTCTATATCTTTGCCGTCACAAAGCCAGTCGCCAAAGCTGATGCTGACGTTCATCTTTACACAGTGGCCCTCAAACGCGATGAGCTGTCAAAGCAGATTGAATCGTTTCGACGACAGCTTGCAGAACGCAACCTGGGCTTCCGCGATTTGGCGCACAAACTCTACAACTTGTTGATCAAACCAGCGGAGGCGCAGCTTCGCGGAAAGACCAACATTGTTATCGCGGCTGATGACAAGTTGTGGGATCTGCCGTTTCAGGCGCTGCTCACAGGCGCGAACCGGTTCCTGATAGAGGACGCGGCTATCGCTTATACGCCGTCGCTAACAGTGCTGCGTGAAATGACAAAGCGGCGGAAAGAGCACGAGGGTGCAGGGACAACTTTGCTTGCGCTCGGCAATCCGCAGCTTGGAAAGAGTACGGTTACGAGCGAACCGCTGCCGCTGCGGCATGCAGGATTAACTTCGCTGCCAGAAGCGGAACAGGAAGTTATCGCGTTGAGAAGATTGTACGGTACGCGGAGCAAGGTCTATGTTCGGGCCGGAGCGCGCGAAGACCTTGTCAAACGTGAGGCCGGTAAGGCAAAGATCCTTCACTTCGCGACGCATGGGATGCTCGACAACGGTTCGCCGATGTACTCACATCTGGTCCTGGCGCCGGGCAGTACGAATGAAGATGGTCTGCTCGAAGCCTGGGAACTTATGCAGCTTGATTTGAAAGCAGAACTGGCGGTGCTCTCAGCCTGTGAAACCGCTCGGGGACGGATCGGGGCCGGCGAAGGTATGATCGGATTGTCGTGGGCGATGTTCATCGCCGGCGTTCCCTCAATAGTGGTTAGTCAATGGAAAGTCGAGGCTGCCAGCACACGAGACTTGATGGTGAGCTTTCATAGGTCATTGATCGTACCTTTGAGAGCTGATAAGGCGGCACCAACGAAGACTGATGCCTTGCGACAAGCGGCGCTGCAGGTGATGAAGAGTCCTGAAACTCGACATCCGTTTTATTGGGCGGGATTCGTGCTCGTGGGGGATGGCAGATGAACCTTGATCAGATATCATTGTGCTTATATTGCCAGATACAGGATGGAAAGGACGTTTAGCGACGACCAATGTTTGAATGGGATACTCAAGATAAGCACTTTTACGTTCGAGACGTTGAGAGCGAACCTGAGCTTCATTTAATTGAAGACATTCAGAAGCAGGCCTGGGGTTTTAGCGATCTTGATATCGTCCCGGCGGCCACATTTATTGCGACGCAGCACGCCGGTGGCATCGTCCTCGGCGCATTCGATGGCAATCAAATGATCGGTTTTGCTTATGCGTTTCCTGCTTTTGAGGATGGGCACACTTCAATGCATTCTCATATGCTCGCGGTCCTCTCGGAGTATCGGAATTGCCAGGCCGGCTTTTACCTGAAGGTAGTACAGCGCGAACGAGTGCTTGCGAAGGGCCTGGATGAAGTGACGTGGACTTTTGATCCGCTTCAGAGTCTGAACGCGCATCTGAATTTTTCAAAGCTCGGCGTTGTATCTCGACGATACCTCGTGAACTTCTACGGAGAAGCGACCTCGAGCCCGCTGCATACCGGCTTCGGAACCGATCGGCTTTGGGTGAGTTGGCTTCTGAAGAGTGACCGGGTGGAGCGATGCGTCTCGCGTGGGCCATCCCAGCGCGCAATCAGGATGGCTGAGGCTTCGAAAGATGCTGCTGTGATCCTGGAATCAGCTCTCATTTACAGCGAAGGAGGGCGACCGGTCATGGGGGGGTTCAAAACCGCTCTTTCCGGAGGTCGCTGCACGATCGAGATTCCCCGTGACATCAACGCAATAAAAGAGCGAGATCCGGCGCTGGGAATTGAGTGGCGAGAAGCGACGCGCGCGGCTTTTCTGGCTGCTATTGAGAATGGATTTCTGGTGGACGATTTCGTCCGGATCGAGGGGTTCCACGGTCCGCGATGGTTTTATTCGTTGAGCAGACAGCACGAACATTGAACCGCAGTTTCAGTCTGTTCCGAACAATCACAACCGCCTACCCAATACCATCGGGCTTTAAGCCCGATGGTGGTATCTAACAGTACCTTCACACACTCGGCTGTAGATGGTATTTGAAGCGCAACCTTGGCGGTTGGATACTGACCGGATAAAATCCTCAGAGATGAGCAGCAGGTTCAATCGTTTTTTGATCGCCCCGAGCGTACTCTTATCTCTATTAGGCCTGTGCACATCACTTATACCGAGTTCAAATGCATTTCCTCAGGCTAAACAGGACCGAAAAGCACAAGCAAAACAGAAGACAACCACCGAACAAGAGCCGCCTCCAGCCGAAGGCGGAGCCACTTCCACGTCTCACCTTGCGCTTCCATTCAAGCGCTTGTGGAAATATCTCACCGACGAGGCCTCTTCGTTGTCGCCCTCGATCGACAGCGAACGGATCTATTTGCCTCTCGCCGGCGGAAGAGTCGTTTGTCTAGATCGCGAGAGCGGTTCGCTGCGGTGGATTGCCGATCCCGGCGGGATCATTAGCTCTCCTGTCGCGGTTGGTGAACACTCGGTCTTCATCGCTACACAAAAGCTTGCTGACGACGGATCGGAAGCCGGCGGTTCCCTGCGCGCCATTGATAAGAATACCGGCCTGACGGTGTGGGTAAAAGACTACGCGAGACCGTTTACGTCGCCTCTGGTGCTTGCACCCAATCGTGTCTATGCCGGCAGCGCGGACGGAACTTTTTATGCTCTCAACTTCACGGACGGCAACGTAATCTGGAAGGTTGAAACTCAAGACATAGTACGCGGCCGCCCGCTCGTGACTCCCACAGCTGTCTACTTTGGGGGCGATGACGGGACGCTCCGCGCAGTTTCACCTGATAAAGGCCAGATCATCTGGAAGTATCAGGTCTCAGGTAAGGTTGTCGGCCAACCCGCAATTGACGATCGGGCGATTTACTTCGGAGCCGGCGACGGGTATCTCTACTCGCTCGATTTGAACGGTAAGCTCAAATGGCGTTCACGCACCGGTGCTGCAATTGAAGCTTCGCCCGTTCTGGTGGGAGATCTCGTGCTGATTCCTTCGTACGACAACTTCGTTTACGCTCTATCCAGATCGACCGGCGACAGGGTATGGAAACGGCGTTTGGAAAACCGCATCACATCAACGGTAATAGTTGAAGGCGACGCCAACCTGGTAGCACCGCTGAGAGGCGATTATGTTGCGGTGTTTCTGAACGCTGACGGAAGGCGAGTGAACCTCTATAAGCTTGAAAAAGATACTGAGATAGTGGCCGATCCAATCTTTTCTAATGACACGCTCTACCTTGCGACGAGCAACGGACTTGTAGTGGCCAGAGCGATGCGTCCTAAAGACCAGCCTGCGAACGCAATCAAAAAATAGTCCTTCAAAAACACGATTCGCCGCCGCGCTAATGAGATGGAGATACCGGACCAAATCATCAGCGCAGCGGCGACGGTTTCGAACTAAATTGGGGGACTTAGTCCGAAGGGGCGTGAGGGCGACAGAACAAATAAACGTCTCGCAATACTTAGCTATTAGTGCTTGGGGGCTGCCCTACTATTATCAACTGCCGTACCATAAAAGAGCTCGATTGCGTCCGCCGAAAATGCACCAAAAATCAGCAATGGCGATGACAAGGTCGGGTAAGAGTAGACTTGGGGTTCAGGCAGAATGAAAGAGCTGATTAATCGATAATGCTCGATAATGACCGAGTGATAACACGCACAATGACAACAGTTGTCATATGCCGGTTACCATTGGCTGTCACCCGAAGTTTTCAGGCATTCGCGCCCGCGGCGTCGTTCTGAAACACGCGGCACATCCGTTCTACACCATCGGCAATCGCGTCTTCATTCTCCTTGGAAAAGGCGAGACGAAGCGTATTGGCGCCGCTTCCATCGACGAAGAATGGCTGGCCAGGCACATAAGCAACACCACTCTCAATCGCATCGAGAAGCATTGCAGTCGTGTCGGCTCCCAACGCAAGTTCCATCAAAATAAAGAAACCGCCGATCGGTTTCGTCCAACGCGCGCCGGCAGGAGCGAATTTCTCCAGCGCTTTGAGCATCGCGGCGCAACGTACGTGATAAAACCTGCGAAGTTCGGGCAGACGGCGCTCAATCAAACCTTCGCGAATAGCTTCGACGACAAGGGTCTGGTCGAGCACGCTCGATGAAAGATCCGCGCCTTCCTTGGCTATCTCAACCTTCGAAGCAAGCGCTTCGGGTGCGCGCAACCACGCGCAGCGTACACCGGGCGCCAGAACCTTTGAGAACGTCCCAAGATAAACGACCCGATCCGGCCTCAACGCCGCAAGCGGGACCAGCCGCGATATCTCAGTATCAAAAAAGAGGTCGAAATAAGCGTCGTCCTCAATGATCAGCAGGTCGTGCTCATCGGCTATGTCGAGAAGCTCGCTTCGCCGGTCAGCGGCGAGCGTAACACCCGACGGATTCTGAAAGTTTGGAATCGTGTATAGACACTTTACGCGTTTACCGTCCGAGTTCGCGCGTTTGATCTTTGCCTTAAGATCGTCAATGACGATTCCGCCATCATCCTGCTCCACGCCCACGAGATCCGCTTGCGCGTTATGCAGAGCAATGAGCCCACCAATATAACTGGGGAGCTCGACAAGCGCGATGTCGCCGGGATCGAGTAGTACCCGAGATATAAGATCCAGGCCCTGCTGTGACCCGCTTGTCATAACGATCTCAGAAGGTTTGCATCCTTCGATCCCTCGTGTTCGAAGAATGCTTGCCACTTCTTCAACAAGCGCCGGCTGTCCTCTCGTTGGGCCGTACTGCAATGCCACTCGCCCGCGATCACGAATAACACGGGCGCTGATTTCCGCGAGCTCTTCGATCGGAAAAGTCTCAAAACTCGGTGCGCCTGCTGCGAGCGATATCACCTGTTTGTTGCCAAGCAACAGCGTGAGCTTACGAATAGCATTCGGCTGGAGGCTACGACCGAGCACTGAAAGCATGTCGTAGTATTCGATTTCAGTTTTGTGCATTCAGTTACCCGTCACCCATTATTTAACATCGAACGAAATTTGCACGATATGAGAAGGATCAGCGGGATCGTTCGTTTTTATGGTAACGGATTTCGATTTCGGTCCCGAGGTATTGCCGGTTTCTACTTTCACTTTGATCTTTCCGACCTGACCAGGCCGTAGGACTTTTGGAAAGTCCACTGTGGTGCAGCCTCAACTAGGCACAACAGACTCGATGTTCAGGTCAGCCTTGCCTGCATTCCGTATGGCGAATGCCCGATTCAGAGTTTTGCCCTGATACTGCGTGCCGAAGTCTATCTTGGCTTCCGATACGACAAGTTTCGGCGCTTTACCGTTAGGCGCCGTAGCTACGGGCGGCGCGCTTGCAGAATTGGCATTTTGCGGCGTCGCGGTCTTGTCAGGCTGAGGCGGCGCCGGAATCGGTTGTACCGTTGGGGGTGATGTTGGAACAGAGGTGGGGGTACCATTCTGCGCAACAGCGGGCTGTGAGTTGGAGTTACTGTTGGTCTGAGCAGGAGAACTGTTTGAGCTCGAGGAACTCCCGTTCTCCGCCGAGCACGCAGACAAAAATACAGCCACCAAGATCAGTATTGAATATCGCTTCAAGATCAATTTCATAGCGAAATAATTTAGCATAAAGGGACAGCGGGCAGAAGGTGGGGGGTTAGGGGTTGGGATTGGGGGTTAGGCAGAAGGAAGTAGGTAGTAGGCAGAAGGCAGTTGGCAGGAGGCAGAAGGGAGCAGGCAGTCGGCGGAAAGCAGTGGACCTGTAACTAGTCGCGAAACTTCCGCCAATTCTCACGCCTACCGCTTTCTGCCGACTGCGTCCCGCCGACCGCCTTCTGCCTCCTGCCTTCTGCCTCCTGCGTTCTGCCTACCGCCTTCTGCCGACTGCCTTCTCCTCCTGCCTTCTGCCGACTGCTTTCTGCCTACTGCCTCCCGCTTTCTGCCTTAAGTCTCGCCACCGTCGCGCCCCAGCCTCCGAAATCGGGAGAAGCATCGCCAAATTCCACAACAATGTCGCTGCATAAAAGGATCGAACGAACCATCTCACGTTGAACACCGATTCCCTTGCCGTGAATGATCCGCACAGTTCGCACACCACGCTTATGCGCCTCTTGTATATAGTCTTGGACGACATCGCGAACCTGATTCGGCGGAATA
>DATFWY010000180.1:0-3444 GCA_035258805.1 Blastocatellia bacterium
TTTGCCACGCGATGATCCGAGGGGAGCCTGCCATTGGCCACGAGCAATCGCGCGCGAACCACGCTTGTATTCGGTTGAACCCATATAGGGTCCCGACCATGAAGCAGTCATACGCTTCTGCGGGCAAGGCTCCGAGGCGGCGGGTCCATTCTCCCAGCGGCATTGTAGCCATAGCCGTATACGGATTGCCGCCACCTCGGATCGTCATCGGCTACCGCGCATCAGCGCAGTCAGCTGCCGAACTCTGTTTGTCCTTTCTCGTTCTACAGTATTGCTCACGCCGCCGGCCGCAACTCGACACCGTCCGGTACCTCACCGGTTGTGGCCAGGCGCTCCGCTGTCCGCAGACATGCTATGGCGCTCTGCGCAGATGTGGCTTGAATCCCCGGATCCCGAGACGGGCAAGCGCACTCTTCATGCGGTTGATGATGCGTGAGCGCTCGTTGACAAGGCTCTCGCGCTCGCGGCTCGGACGCCGCGCATCCTCTTCCTCCATCGTCGGGATTGCCACCATCCCGCAGTGCCCCCGCTCACCGCGCAACCAGCCCAGGAATACGCGCATCAATATCGCCGCACCAGACGATCCATCTTCGCCCGCTTTTAACGCTTTGCCCGTTCGGGTCTCGGCACAAGAAGCATTTCATGCGTCGGGCGGTAGGAGCTGCTAACCTGATAATACCTATCTGCCTCCATAGTCTCTCCCAAGTAATCGAGAGCCAGGGCATATTTGTACAGAACTGCTGGCTTACCCCAGAGCTCATCGGGTGATAGAGCTGGACGATCGAGCAGATCTCGCGCCAACGCCAAAAGGCGCTTCGCCCCTTGGAAATCTCCTTTCTGCATTAATATGTAGGCCTTAGTATCCAGATACATGCTGTTCTCATCCAACTGCAGTGCGCGTGAGACCTCTTCCTCCGCTTCTACCAATTCCAGGCCGTGAATAGCTCGATACCACGCCACTTCGTTTAATGCTGTCGCACGCGCGGTGGCGCCTCCTTGAGCGCTCTGAGTGTTCTCGACTCGTTCTTTAAGACCACTGCGATACTTGTCGCTTTTTAGGTATTGTGCGTGTGGAAATGCTTTCTCCAGTTGATCGATTTGCTGTTTGTTCCAACCTCGAGCTAACCACCATGCAGTACCCGTGAAGTTTACTTCCTTGATTTCCGCCCGAGGAAACTGAGCGTTTCTCAGGGCCGCGTTTGAAAAATTAACGTTAGTCAATTTTGCGCCCATAAAATTAGCAGACAGCCAATCGACATGCTCGGCCGATAGGCTGGCACCGGAAAAATCGACGTTGATCAGGGTCGCGCCGACAAAGCTTGCGTCGAAGAGTTTTGCGTCTCGAAAGGTTGCATTCTCGATGTTGGCGCCGTCAAAAGATGATAATGAAAGATCAGTTTTATCGAAGCTGGTGTTTCTAATATTGGATTTGTCAAATACGAATTGTCGTTCGTCCCTCTCCCCACGGGCGACGCCGGTCTCGATAAGGCTAGAGTTGCTCAAAGTAGATGAACTGAAATCCCATTGGTTGTGAGATGTTTGGCTGAATACTCTTTCATCTAACTTAAGGTTATCCAGCTTAAGGCGAGACAAGTTTATCACGGTTGATCGTTTTCCAAGCTTGATGATCGCATCAATCCGCGTCTGCTCATCGTCTTGCAACGCAATGGTCGATCGAAGAGGTATCGCTCGAACATACTGAACGGACTTATACGCCGGCTCCGCAAGGAATATGGCCGCCACAATCCCGACCGTCCCGAGCGCTAGGGCAATTCGACGGCGAGTTCTGGCGTTGATGAGGACGCCGATCAGAGAATCGTGTGCTAACTCATAAAATCTTCCGCGCAGCCGGCTCTCGCCGCGCAGCAATCTCTGATGAACAAGTTCTTCCAGATCGCGTTCCGGTACTCCATACCTGCTTGCGATGTAGCCGCTTTCCAAACTGTTACGATAACCGGTCCTAAGGATTAGTCCGGACTCGCAAAGCTGCCTAATGGCATACTGAGGTAAATTAAACAGCCAAACATTGCTGAGTGAAGGACGGTACTTGCGCGCACTCCATCCGAGCCGCAGGATTGGAAATTGCCGGACGACTTCGTAGTAGTTCCATCTCAGGATGCGTGCCATTCCTTTGTAACCGCCGAGGTCTTGAACAAGAATCTCGTTCCGCTCCTTTTTGTGAGCACGATCAAAAAGGCTGTGACACAGTATTTGAAGTTGAACCGGCTCGATGTCATCAGTCTGCTTTCCGCCGACTTGCTGAGCCGACAGGAAGTCGAGCATCTCCCGTACCGCTTCAGGTTGGATTGCTATTGTGTTCGCGCCGAGAATTTCTTTTTGCTGCGACGGTTTAACGATCGCTTCCTCTGCCTGTGCACGGCTAAGCGGCGCGAGTCGCAACCTATGGCGGAAGAGATTGGGTATTCGGCTTTTGAACACTTCGAGTTCAGCAAGGAAGTCCTCGCGGATCGAGATTAGAATTTTTACGTCGACTACCATGTTGCCGTATGCGATATCGAGCAGTCGTTGGCGGTGGGCGTCAGGTTGCCCCAAATTGGCTTCCCCTGACGGTTCATCGAGTTCTCTCAAAGCTGCATTACGCATTTCGCGAGGAGCGCGCCCACTTGCGAGATCAGCGAATTGCTCAACAAAGCGTTCACGCATAGACCGATCCAATCGCGTGAACAATTCTTCGAACTGGTCGAGTATCAATATAGGCTTGAGTAGCTCGCCGCTCGCGGAGAAGAATTTCTGTTTATCGAAGTACTCCCAAAGACTTGACGCATCGGAAATTCCGTCGATTCGGACGCCTTGCTTTTGTGCCTCTTCTTTGAAACTGTCGAGAATCGATACGATCGGCCCCTCTTCCAGGCTGCCGCTTACGCGAGCGACTACAGGGAAGAAGCCGCTCTCGCGCAGTTCTTGAAGCAAGCCAGCGTTGATCAGTGAAGTTTTTCCGAGACCAGAGCGGGCGAACAGCAGAACATGTTGTTCTGATAGAACAAGAGCCTTCAGACGGCTAATTTCTTGCTCGCGCCCGAAGAAGATCAGACGATCTTCTTTGCGGTCCTGAAAGGGCGCGGTCCCGGGATAAGGGTTGATGAAATCATTGTCCAACATTTAGAGTTCATCCTCCTGATCAGGAAGCACCGGGGCAAACCCATTTACGCCGGGATTCCCCGGATGAACTCGGAAGTGGGGCAAATTGTAGCGATTTTCTGGACTGCCTAGAAGTCCCGACCCGAGATAAGGGCGACTTCCGCCACAGCAGGCTCCTGCATGGCGTTCGGGGGTCTGTCTGGCCATTTTGCGTGGCATTCGGACGCACTCCTCCCGTTGGTTGCCGTTGATGCATGAAGATCGGACGTCTCATGCCGGTGCCGACGGCGGCAGCAGCCGCAGTTCCGCGATAAGTCGCAAAATCTCCTGGATCATCTGCCGTGG
>DATFWY010000181.1:0-12563 GCA_035258805.1 Blastocatellia bacterium
TGGCAGTTTCACGCACCGAATGGCATGTGGCCCGTACAGAACCAGGGCATGCCTGCGGTCCTGTTCTGTTTCATCTTCCTATACCTGGCCGCGAAGGGGGGCGGCGGTTGGAGTCTTGATGCGCTGCTCCGCCGTAAACGCGGGAGCGGCAAGAACGCGGAACCAAGTCAGAGCACCTCGTCTGAGCCTCAGTCATGACAAGTTCGGCATCAACTGATTGTTGAACTTCCAGAAAGAATAGAAACCTCGGAGGATCAAAATCATGAGGATGTCACGTAGTGCGCGAATCGTATTGTTGATTGGACTGCTGGTACTGCTCGCTGTCGGAGGCTTTCTGGTCATGCGTAGTGGCCGCGATGAATCTCATTCTGCCTCGACGACGCTGCCCGACCTTGAATACCTCAAAGCGATCAACAGCACCGGGCCTCCGCAGGACCCGCAGTTGCTATTCCTGTTGCTGACGCAATACGCGAACGCCAACCGGCCCGGTGAGGGAGTTGAATTCTTCTCTGCACGCCTCAAGGAATTCGAGGGTCGTTTGACGCCAATCCAAAAGTCGCTCTATCTGAGCATCATCGGTTTATTGCGGGCCCAGCATGCTGCGTCGCTGTCGCTGTTGTCCCGGTATAGCTATGTTAAGGAAACGATCGCGATTCTTGAGCAAGCAAAGCAAATGTCTGAGGGCAAGATTTTTGTCGTGCACTGGATCGCCGGCATCGTCTACACCGAAATTCCAGGGTTGTTTGGTCAGAGAGAGGCCGCGCGCGCTGAACTCACATGGTGCGTCGAAAACATTGACAAGGCGCCTCATACCGGCTGGTTGCGTGAGGTGTACTTTCATCTCGCGAAACTTGCACGTAGTGATGGCGACCAGGACAAAGCTCAGGATTATCTCCGTCGCAGTGGCTATACCGACTTTGACCACCCGATCACGCTCGCTACACCGTTTTCTGAAGAAACGGTCTTGGGGCATGCTTTTGCTCCGCGGCAAATCGCCGAAATCGTTCCCGGTCGTGTCTACATGCTCACCGGTTTCGAGTTCACGGAGTATTACTTTGTGGTGTCAGAAGATCGGCGTGAATTGATCGGAATTGATGCGGGAACACGTCCGGACTTCGCAAAAGGCGCATACGAAGCGCTCCGGGCATACGCCGCTGAGTTGCCGGCGTTGTCCACCGTCTTAGTCACCCACGCGCACTGGGACCATGTCGGGGGCCATTTGTATTACGAGTCACTGAGTCCTCGACCCCGCTTCTACGGCCGGAGCAACTACCAGGAAGAGATGGTGCGGGAGTTCAACGGTCCCGGAATCTTCGCCAATCAATTTTTCGGAAAGTCCTTCAGCAATGACGACGTGCATACCTATAAGCCCGACGTTGCCATCGACCAACGCACAGATTTGACGATCGGGGGGACTCGCCTGGAACTGATCCCGATTCAGGGCGGCGAGACTCACGATGCGATGCTCATCAACTTGCCGGATCAGAAGGTAATGTTCATGGGCGACTTCATCATGCCCTATATCGGTGCTCCCTTCGACGAGGACGGCGACCTGCAGGGCTTACTCGATGCAGTGGACATAGTGGTGGACAGAAATCCCCAGTATTTGCTGCACGGTCATGAACCGATCACCCGAGTTTTCTCGTCACCATCCTTGCTTGCGCACCTGAAGACAGATCTCACATGGCTGCGAGAGCGGGTGCTGACGGCGATCCGCCATGGAGATGAACGCGCCGCGATACATCAAGCGAACCTGATTCCTCCGGACTTCCTTGCCAACCAGCCGGACGCCTATCAGCCCTATCTGATTCTGCGCGAGCATGTCATTGACCGGATCTATGATCAGAACGTGGGCTACTGGGAAGCAAACCTGCAGGGGCTCGACCATATCGGCACCCCGGACCGCGCGGAGTTGCTAGTCGACTACCTCGGCGTCTCGGAGAGCCAAATTGCCACCGCGGTAGATCGCCTAATGACTGACGGGAAATTTGAACTGGCAGCATCTCTGCTTGAACCCGCGATCTTAAAATTTCCAAAGAGCGAATCGCTGGCACGCGAGAGGCGGCTCATTTACTTAAAGCTGATGGAAAAGAATCAGAATACGGATCCTTTCAAGTTCATCATCTATTCGGGAAAGATCGGCGAGCAGACGCCGCAGATCAATCCAGGCAAGTAAAGGTATCAAAAGCGTCTAAGAGAGAAGGGACAGGAAGGAGATACGGGGATTTGAAAAGTGATTACCGAAGACTGAATCCGGCGCTCGGCTGTCGATTATCCCTCCTCATTCCTTACTTTGTCGGGTTTGTAGCTTTTGGCGTAGGCCAGACGTCGTCAGCGCCAGACGCCACGAGTCGTGCCGTGGGGGCCGCGTTACAAGGCAATGCAACCGCTGCAGTAAAGATTCTTTCCGAGGTATCTGGAGCGGCCTTCGCAGGCGTTGACAGCAAATTCCGCGACTGCATGCTAACTCGTTTTGCTCCAGCATCGAGTGCGAACCTTGACTCCACCAGCGGTGATCCATGGATGGACTCGCTGGCTAAGAAATATCTTCAATACTGGCACCTCGCGCTGATGAGTCCCGAAGCACGAGCCGATGCAGAAAAGGAATTGAGAACTCAGTTAAGCGGTTTGCTAAGCCGGGCGATCCAGAATGACGAGGACTTTGATAAGGCTGAAGATTTAATCCAACAGGAAGCGCGAAAGCGTGGATTCTATTTGCTGCTAGGACGGACCGCACCGCTGCGAGAGTTGATGATGTGGAAGAAACTGACCATCGAGAAGAGGGATGTTCAACTGCCGGAAGGACCTTACACGGTGAAGGTGCATTTCCTGGACGACTTCGTGCTCCGTGGCTGGGGATATTACGCAACGTGTGGTCGACGATCTGCTGGTGGCTGGGCGACGGAAGAAGGTTTATTTGCAGTTGTCCCTGCGTACAAGAGCTTGAGCGACGAGACGTTCTCCGTGCGATTCCTTGCACACGAGACACAGCATTTCGCAGATAAGGCAAGATTTGGAAGCCTGGAAAGCTGGGAGCTGGAGTATCGTGCCAAACTCGTCGAACTGGCGCTGGCACAATCCAGTCAGGCGTCCACCCTGGAACTGATGTGTGAGAATCGTAGCGAAAAGAAGGACTCCTCGCACGCCTATGCAAATATGCTCGTGGTTCGCAACCTGAATCAGAGACTAGCTAAGGAAGGAGCGGCACTTTGCAGCTCGAAACAACTGCCACCCGAGTCAATTCGCCGAACGGCACAAGAACTCCTTCGCGAGGACTCCGAGCGCCGGCCACCGAGTAAGAAGAATTAGCTTAAAATCGAATCCGCATCATATGGAGCTTGTTACCAATGAAGGAGAATTCATGAATAAAAGTAAGGGAGGCGATGTGAAAGCCTCGCAACTCATTACCAATATGATCGACGAGCTTGGCGACTGGCGCGGTAAGCTACTCGCCCGGTTGCGCAAGTTGATCCTGGATACGGCGCCGAACGTCACTGAAGAATGGAAGTGGGGTACTGCGGTGTGGACAAGCAACGGCATGGTCTGCGCAGCCGGCGCTTTCAAAGACCATGTGAAGCTTAATTTCTTCAAAGGTGCCTCTTTGAAAGACCCGAAACGATTGTTCAATGCGGGCCTTGACGCAAAGGCCACACGAGCTATCGACTTCACTGAGAACGATAAGATCGACGAATCCGCGTTGAAGGCCCTGATTCGCGCCGCAGTCGCGCACAACTCCGCCACGAAGAAATAGCGAGAGTCTAGTCGAAACGAGTTTGCGAGGCGAGATGTGTGGCAATCAGTTTCTGCTAGGAACAGTACTACTGGATGGCGGAGTCTCTGAGTATCAGGCACGACCGCTGTCATCCCTCAAACGAATCCAGGGGTCCTTGATGCTACTTACATTTCAGCTTGTGCAGCTGGACATTCTTCTTCCCTCGGTGTGACTGTATTGCGTCGGTGACCATATCTCGCCACCGCAGTTCAGACAAGCATCATTTCCTTGTCACGTAAGGCGGAGCTGCGCTCACGTCATTCGCCTCGTCTTTGGCTCGATTCTTGCACTTTATGGGATTGTGGAAGCTGACAACCTTCATCGTGCGGGATTGAAAAATGAACGCTTCAGACCTTTCGATAGAAAGCGGAAAGCACAAAGGACCGCATCTGGGTATTTTGGCGATAGTCTTTACTGCGTTGTTTAATGTCGGGCTCTATTTTGTCATCTCCTTTTCTGCTAACGCACCACACTTTCCTGGTCCGTGGGAGCACGCAGAGATTATCTCATCCTATTTTCGGGAACATTCCAATGACGTTTTGATGTGCGCGTTTTTTCAGTTTGGTTCGGCGGTACCGCTTGGCCTGTTTACCGCGACCGTCGTCAGCCGATTGCGCTTTCTGGGCGCAAGAGTCGCCGGCGTTCACATTGCTCTTTTCGGCGGGCTCATGACCACATTCAATTTGGCTCTATCGGCGCTTGTCCTTTGGGTGATGGCATATCCCGGGATCGCGCAGGACACGTCGGTCATTCGATCCCTGTACTACATCACATTTGCGGTGGGCGGCGTCGGGTATTCAGTACCTATGGGCCTATTGATTGCTGGCGTTTCGGTACCGTCTGGATTCATGAAACTCCTGCCGACATGGCTTGTGGCGTTTGGGCTCTTGATTGCGGTGTTCGGTGAATTAAGTTGGTTCAGCCTGATCTTTCCAAAATTGCTTTTCTTCATCCCGCTAACAAGATTTCCTGGTTTCATCTGGCTGATCGTTGCTGGATTTGTCCTTCCCAAAGCGCAGATGCAAAAAGAATCAGTCAGTTTGAGGAGCGCAGCATGAGGAAACTAAACAATCAGGTACCATCTATTCCAGCGATCGGGCAATCTCAGAAGAAAGCGGGTACTCGCAGAAGAGCTGAAGCAAAGATTTATGTTCAAAGTTCCGAAGCCAAGCCCTACGACCAAACCGTGAGCCCGTCATTAATGGAGATCCGTCTCAGCGAAAAGTTTACCGGAGATATTGATGGCGAATCAACGGTTCGGGCTTTACAGGTCCTACGCAACGATCAATCTGCCACTCTCGTCAGCGTGCAACGATTCCGAGGAAAACTGGGCGGACGCCAAGGCACTTTCGTGCTTCAAGGTTCAGAAATCGTCGAGGATGACAAAATCAAGGCGACATGGTTTGTTGTTCCCGGATCGGGAACAAGTGAACTTTCCGGCTACCGGGCGAGGGTGGCTTTGAAGGCCACTTTGGAAAAGGGTCCGACGGAACGCTGGATTATTGGCTCGAATGAACCTGGCTATGGTCAAGGCATTCGCAACGAAGCTAGTCGACGTTCTCAAAGATTGCTAGAAGTAATTCTATGAAACCGACAATTAAAACGGACATACTCATCGTCGGCGCTGGTCCTACGGGTCTGAGCCTTGGTTGCCAATTACAAAGGTATGGGATCGATTTCATAATCGTCGAGAAGAACGAAGGAATCACTCCGTACTCAAAAGCTATCGGCGTGCACGCGCGCACCCTGGAAATCTTCGACCAGATTGGTTTAGGACAAGAAGCTGTGGCGAGAGGCACACTTGCTGGGACCGCTCGCCTGATAATTGACGGCGAAATACGCGGCGAACTCCGTTTTTCCGATGTCGGCAAGGGTATGAGTCCCTTTCCGTTTGTGCTGATGTTGGAGCAAAGCAAGACGGAACGGCTGCTTTACGAATATCTGCAAAGTCATCAGAAGGATGTTCTGTGGAAAAGCGAGCTCGAAACTTTCAGGCAAGACCCTGATGGCGTCTTGGCCCAGGTTAGAACCTCCGACGAGGAAATGCAGACAATCTCTGCCAAATACATTGTTGGCTGCGACGGCCCGAAGAGTCTGGTGCGTCAAGCTCTGGGTCTTAAGTTTGAAGGCAGCACCTTCGAACGAATCTTTTACGTTGCCGATGCGCAGGTTGATTGGCAGATGAGTCACGACATGTTGCACGTTTGTTTCTCGCCAGATTCGTTCGTGGTTTTCTTTCCGCTTAAAGGCGAAACGCGTTATCGCATCGTCGGCGTGTTTCCCGAAGAATTCAACAAGGACGAAAGCGACATTCTGTATGAAGAGATTGAGGCGAGGATCAAGAGTGAGACCAAACTTCATCTGGACATTCACGACGTCGAATGGTTCTCAACTTACAAAGTTCACACGCGTCACGTGAACAAGTTTAGCGCCGGCCGCGGGTTTCTCGCAGGCGACTCGGCGCACGTTCACACGCCCGCCGGGGCACAAGGAATGAACACGGGTATCCAGGACGGCTATAACCTCGCGTGGAAAATTGCTCTGGTGATTCGCGGAGCGAATGAAGAATTGTTGGAGACCTACAACGAAGAGCGGCTGGAAAATGCCAAGCGTCTGGTGAATACGACCGATCGATTCTTTGGTTTTGCGGCCGGCACTGATTGGCTAATGAATTTTCTCCGCCTGCACGTGTTGCCTTCGATCGCCAAACACATATTCAGTCTCGACGCGGTTAGAAGGTTTGCATTTCCAACCATCTCGCAAATTGGAATCAACTATCGCCACAGCTCACTGAGCAATCACGCCGGAGATGAAGACTTTGAAGTAAAAGCTGGCGACCGCCTGCCCTATTGCCTGGTTGACGGTCAGAACATCTTTGACCGACTGCAACAACCTAAGTTTCATTTTCTTATCTTCTCAAGCGAATCAAAGGGTTTCCGGGAGCTGAAGGATGAGCTCACAAGCCGATATCCGGAACTCGTCGACTTCAATGCCTTCGCGATTTCACCCGAGGTGGAAGAAATTTTCGGGACGAACAAAGATTTCAGTGTTCTGTTGAGGCCTGACAACCATGTCGGAACAATCTCGTCAGACAATTCATTGAGTCAAGTACAGGAGTATCTGGTCAAATTCGTCGGAGCCAAACGTTAGCAAAAGATAAGCTTCGGTTTTCGCCACACCTCTACAACACGGATCAGGAAATTGACTATGCGCTTTCGGTTTTGGAATCTGCCAGTTAGTTTCCGAAAACACGAACGGAACCGTTCGCGTCAGGATTGGCTGCAAATGTTCGGGAGCTCCGACCAATCGACTATTTCGGGAGAAACAGTTTAACTACGTTGCCAGACTGATCGCGATCCAGACTTGCGACCTGCCAACATGTGGCATCATGGTCGGGTCAGCAGGTGCGGTGGGCGCGGACCAGCGCCAGCCCACCGAGGGCCACGGCGATCAGTCCCAGCACGAACGCCCCAGCGCCACCGACTACTCCGTTGCCGCTACCGGGACCACCGGTGGCAATGGCTAAGACCAGCGCGCCGTTGACCACGGCCGCTAGTCCCGCCACCAGGGCCACGACGGCTCCGACTCGCCCGGAGATTCCGAACCGACTGGCCGGGCGAGCCAGAGCCAGCCCACCGATGACCACGGCAACCAGCGACAGGACAACGACCGCAGTCGCCCATAGTCGCCGCGAGGTCAAGCCGTAAACCGTGGTGGCGGCTGGCTCCGAAACATGCGCGGTCACCAGCACAGCATGCACAAGCCCCCCGAACAGCGCGGCTGCACCAAGGGCGGCGAGAATAACAACGAAGGTTCGCTTCATAGATCTTCGCACTATTATCCAACGACAGATGAGTTTCAGTATTGGATAAAATTGACCTGACCTGGAAAAGGGAGACTGGTCGCGTTTGACGTGTGCACCCGCTCCGTTGCAACCGCTAGTTCGGCAGCGTAGTCTACTCCATCCGCTCCCACACTGCGACGAGCACTGCCTCGCGCCCATTCAGCGGCGCCGTTCGCAATGTGAGCCGTCTCCCTTCCATCTCACAGTAGCGGACTTGATCGGTCCCGACCCAATCCGCAATCGAGGCACTTTCGACGTGGTGGACGACCGCTCCGTCCTGCACCGTATAACGCCCGAAGTAGCTGAAGTACGACAGAAACGCTTCCCGGTATTCATCCTGTCTCAGTGCCGTAAGATCGGAATTACTCAGGCGCGGGCGATTCGCTTTTGCCATCTGGACCGCCATTCGGCCGCTTGGTTCATACGTGATGCGACCAACGACACTCTCACCCCAGGGATGTGTCGCACCGGCGTCGTCGAGTTCAGCGTAGGAGATCAGCCTCCAGGTGCCAACGAAGTCCGGAATCGACGTTCCTTCATCTCCCATGGACTCTCTCCTTTCAAAATCCACTCAACTGTGACCCGCGGATTCGTTGGTTCTTCTCCTTAGCCTGACCACCGTGCCAGTTGGGTGAGCTGAATGAGGTTGCCGCAAGTATCGTTCAGCATCGCAATGGTCGAGGCGGTCACGTCGGTGGGTGGCATCGTGAACTCGGCGCCGCGGGCCTTGATCCGCTCGTAGTCGCCCTTGACGTCGTCGGTGAAGAACATGGCCGCCGGCTGACTCTGTTGAAACATCGCCTGCTGATAAGCTTTGGCTGCGGGGTTGCTGTTCAGTGCTAGCTGAAGCTCAGTGCCGTCCGGTTCCTCCGGGGAAGCCACGGTCAGCCAGCGAAATTGGCCCTGACTAAAATCGGACTTCTTAGCAAAGCCCAGAACCTCCGTGTAGAAGGACAGGGCCTTCTCCTGGTCGTTCACGTATATGCTGGTCACTTTGATTTTCATTTCGTTTCTCCTTTTGTCACATTTGCCTTTCGGACCGCTTCTTCTTTCCACCTCTTGTCAATGCGCGCTGAAACCTCGATGTGTTACGCGCCGTAAGTTTTCGTTCCCAACCTAATTAGCTAGTTCCTTTCGTCATGCCTTTCTCAAACGACTCGTGTCAGTCGTCGAGGACCGACAACTCGAGTTGCTGCAGACGATCGCGATCTGTGATGATTTCAGCCTCTACGATCTTTCCATTTGCGAAGGTAAAGCGGAGCGCCCGCGATAGCTTACCGCCGGGCGCAAACACCAACCCCACCGATCCGTTGACCAGGGCCGGCTGCACGAACCGTGCATAGGGCGAAAAAGCGGCCGTCGCTCCACGCGCCCAATTTGCTGCTCCGCGAAACTCCCGAGCCGCGCCTGGAATACCCGTATCCATCCGCACTAACACATCCGGATCGAGCACAGCAAGCATTCCTTCAAAATCGCCCGTGCGCAGAGCCAAAAGGAAAGCATTGACCGTCTGGCGCTCGCTCGTGAGAACCGAATTAGAGCTTATCTCACCGGTTCGTACACGTCTGCGTGCGCGACTGGCGAGCTGCCTGGCGGCATCTGGTGTGCGATTCACTATCGGCGCAATTTCGTCGAATGGAAGATCAAATACATCATGCAGCACAAACGCGACCCGCTCGGCTGGCGAAAGCTTGTCGAGCACCACCAGCAAGGCGACACCAACAGAGTCCGCCACCAGCGCTTCCTTCTCAGGATCGGTTTTACTGTCGTCAATCGGCTCGACGATTTCTTCATCGAGAGCTTCCTCGCGTCGCGCACGCCGCGAGCGCAGTATGTCCAGGCAAATCCGCGCGACAACAGTCGTTAACCACCCACCAAGATTCCCGACATCACTGGTGTCGGAACTGTTCAGTCGCAGCCATGCTTCCTGTATAGCGTCATCAGCTTCACTGGCGGAGCCAAGCATACGGTAGGCGACGGCGCGCAGATGACTGCGGTGCGACTCAAACAGTGTTGTCAGATCTTTAGGTTCGCTCACGACACTACCTCAGCATGCTTATTAAAATAGCCACCTTCAAGGCGACGACTTTCCGGGCGCAGCGCCCACGATACGACCGTGAGCGACGCCAAAACAAGGTCAACGATCACGTGCCAGGCCGCGCTATGAGTAAACAAACCCGTAGCTGCCGCACCGGTCATGTTAAAGAAGATGCCGGCATACGCCCATTCTTTGAGTCTTGGAAAACCGGGCACCAATATGGCAATTGCTCCGAGTACCTTCCAGAATCCGATAATAGTCGCGAAATACACCGGATATCCAAGTTGAACGAGTCCCTCAACATTTCCCGGCATGTGCGCCAACTCGGCCGCGCCCCCCGAACCGATGAAGAACCCAACCATTGCCGTGACTACCCAATAACTTATTGACTTCCGTTTCATGCTAATTTCCTTTCTTGGTGACGACATTTCCTGTTGTCACATTTTTGTACTGCCCTTCATAGTGGTGACGGGGAAAACACGTCAAATGTGACCGAGCGGAGGAAAAAAATCATGCACGCTGGACATACGACGCTCGCATATTCAAAAGTGGCAACGCGTCTTCCGGTCAAGGATCTCGCGCGAGCGAGAAGGTTCTATTCTGAGAAGCTTGGGCTTGAGCCCATCGAAGAGAGGCCCGGTGGGCTTTTGTACTGCTGCGACAACAGCAACTTCGCTCTGTTCGAGTCCTCCGGAGCCGCGTCGGGCACCTACACCCAAATGGCATGGGAGATCGCTGACATCGAGGCGACTGTCGACGAACTTAGGAAACGCGGCGTTGTGTTCGAGGACTACGACTTGCCGGGCCTGAAAACCGTGAACGGAATTGCTACGATCCACGACAACTATCCAGGCAAGGGTGTGGGGGAGCGAGCCGCCTGGTTCAGAGATAGTGAGGGGAATTTGCTCGCCCTGGGGCAGCCCGTGAGCGCATGAAGGTCGAAATCAGAACGCTTGTCGGCACACCTGAGGCGACGCTTCGAGAGTGGATCAGGCTATCAGTCTTAGGCTGCCCAGCCTGATCTACTCAATGGATCTGAACCTTCGGAATCTGGCCGTTCCGAAGCTCAATGGACTAGCACCTGGAAGCGCACAGCTCCTGTGGATTGTTGATATCTACGAAGTTGTGATTGCGGGGTCATTGCTCACCATCGGAACCATTGGTGAGCGAGTAGGTTGGCGCGATTACTCCTAATCGGCGCGGCACTCGTTATTGACTGGAGTCCTGAACCATGAATAGATCACAGCTTTTGGAAAAACTCGACAAGAGATGGACGGAATTCAATGAGTCGTACGCGGGTTTATCAGATTCACAGATGACAGAATCCCGTGTCACAGGCGACTGGTCCGTGAAAGACATCATCGCGCACGTGACATGGTGGGAACAGGAGGCGCTGAAACATCTGCCGCTCATAACCAAGGGTGGTAGGCCACGAACGTACGCCGCCGAGTACGGCGGCATCGATGCATTCAATGCGCTCATGACGGAACAGAAACGGCGGCTTTCACTCTCTGAGGTTTTGAGACAGCGAGATGAAACGCACCAACGGCTCGTTCTTTACATCGAGAGTGTGCCTGAAGAGCAATGCATCAACGACAAGCGCTTCCGCCGTCGCTTGCGGCTAGACACTTACGGCCATTATCCGAAGCATGCCAAAGCGATCAGGGCATGGCGCGAGAAACCTGGCCTGGATGTCAGATTTTGATTCTCGCAATATTCGCAGGCGAAAATTTGAGCGCAACGATCGGATAGATTTCAAAGCTCAAAGACTGTTATTTAATTCTTCAACGACATGCCCATGATTGAGCGTCGGCCGGAAGGAGCAACTTTAGAAGTTCTCGGCGGCACGAATCTTTTATGATGGGAGAAAAGAAAATGAGCACATTCTTAATCTATCCCTTAGCGAAGCAAGTTGCGGCAACGCTAAAAGAGACGATGCGCGATAAGTTTGGCAATGAACCCAAGGTGGAGGAAGCACAGTCCAGACGAAGTATTTGTCGGCGGTGCTTGCGCCGGTTCAATCATGGCGAACAAAGGCTGCTGTTCAAATACAGACCTTTCGAGAAAGAAGGGGTGTTTGCCGAAGCCGGCCCGATTTACATACACGAAACCGATTGCCAGCCTGAGTCGGAAATCCTGACTGGCTATCCTGATGATTTCCGCGAGCTGCCGCTACTCCTTCGAGCCTACACCGAAGAGGACGACCAGGTACATTCCAAACTTATCAAAGACGGCAATGCGGAAACGATCATCGATCTTTTCTTTGCCGATCCTACAGTCGCGTATATCCACTTACGCGACGGGGAGTCAGGTTGTTACTACGCCAGAATTGAGAGAGCTGAGAGTTAATCTCGTGTTGCCAGTTCTTTCCATCGCGCCATCACACGGTGTTATAAGAAAGACAGGTCTTGTACAACTTGAGAGGAAAAAGCGATGTTTAGCGGTGCCCACGTGATCATCTACAGTAAGGACGCGGAAGCTGACCGCGCATTCATCAAAGATGTGCTGGGGTTTCGTTCAGTCGATGTGGGACATGGCTGGTTGATCTTTGCTCTCCCACCAGCCGAAGTCGCAGTGCATCCTGGGGACGAAAACGATCAGCATGACTTGTACTTGATGTGCGAGGATCTAAAACAGACGATCGCAGCGCTCGATGCGAAGGGCATCGAATGCACGAATGTGCAAGAGACCCCCTGGGGCATACTCACCAGCATCAAATTGCCGGGTGGCGGACAGCTCGGACTTTATCAACCGAAACATGCGCGTCCCTGACGCGAGCAATGTATGAATAGTTACATCAGTTCTCGTTCCTGGCCGTAGATGTATGGCAGCACTCCAGGCTCTCTGGAGGCCAAGGCCTGTTACCAAGGCGCCAATCATGTCTCCAGTTGCGTCTTAAAGCTGAAGCG
>DATFWY010000182.1:0-59034 GCA_035258805.1 Blastocatellia bacterium
TGTTGTCGCAGACATGGTTTGATGGCGGAGGCTTTGCGACCTCGAAGTGAAGAGCAGACACTACGAACGTGAAGTCTCGCCTTCTTACCCCGCACGGCACACCTCTTACGCGCAACAGGGGAGGGGGTTGTGTACTCCCAATTCACCGCTACCGCCTATTTTCTGAGCAGTCTACGTTAAATGATCCCCATTTGGAGGTGCGCCTGCCCATCGATCATTTGTTGGTTATGCGATCGAGTTTCGCGCGGATGCTGGAAGCAAGTTGACTGTTCATTCGCAGGGTCAGGGCTTTCTGCCACACATCGCGAGCCTGCGCGGTCTTTCCCTGCTTCTGCATTACATCGCCAAGGTGGTCCAGGATCACTGGGGAGGCCCCGAATTGTGAAGCCTCTGTCAAGTGGCGCTCGGCTTCGTCAAGCTTATCTAATTTGAAGTAAGCCCATCCCAGGCTATCCAGAAACGCGGCATTTTTTGGCTGTGCTTTGACGGCGCGTTGTATCATCGCAAGCGCCTCATCAACTTTCTCATTGCGCTCAATCATTTGATAACCCAGATTATTGAGAGCGGTTGGATTGTTCGGTTCGACTTGCAGCGCTTTTCTTAACGCGGATTCTTGTTCAACGGTATAGCCCAAGTGCTGAAGCAGATTGGCAACCAGTAAGTAACCGTTGTTGTTCTTAGGCACATTCTTCATCGATTCCCGCACCAGTCGATCAGCTTCTTCGAGCTTATTCTGTTTAAACAGCAGAGCCGCCAGAGCAATCGACGCTTGCGGTGTTTCGGAATCAAGTTTGACGGACTCTCGCAATTCGCTCTCAGCGTCAGCGGTTTTGCCGATGTGTTGATACAAATCCCCGAGGATCGTGTGAAATGCGACGGTACGAGGTTGGAATGAAACCGCTTTCTTAACGGAATCAACAGCTTCTTCATAACGGCCGAGGCTATGGTATGCGATACCCATTTCGTAGTGAGCTGGAGAGTATCGCGGATTTATTTCGATCGAGCGCTTCAGTTCTTCGAGTGCTTCGTTAGCACCCCTCGAACGCAGAATAGCACTTCCCATATCCTTGTGTATCGCGAAAGACTGTACATAGTTGGGATCGACTGCGAGTACCTGTGAGTAAGACGATATGGCATCTTCCCATCGCCCTAAGTTCATATAAGCTGCCGCAATCATGTGATGGGCACGAGCATTCTTAGGTCGCAGTCTTATTGATGCCTCGTACTCACCAATAGCATCCTGATAGCGGCGGGCCCTAAACATATAACTTCCCAACGATTCATGAGAGTCTGGATCATCAGGCTGGTTTTGAACGACCCGCTTTTGTACATCGATTGCTTCAGCATACCTTTCGGTCTCCAGCATTGCTTGTGCCGCTGTTTCCAATAAGATCACATCTTTTGGCAAGGCGGCGATCGCTTGTCGGTATACTTCCATCTCTTCATCGCGATTGTTTTGTGTTCGATATAAAGATGCGAGCCCCAGGTAAGCCTCTCGAAACGATGACTTCAATTCTATCGCTCGCTTATATGAGGCAATTGCATTATCGTACTTTTTCGCGTCGGCATATAGGTGAGCTAATCTGTAGTGAGCTTCTGGAGAGTATGAGTTTTCCTTGACAGCCTGGCTGGCTTTCTCGATCTCCTGTTCGTCGCTCTGCTTCCGAATGCTCGTAGGCTGCTCTCTTTCCTGTGCAAGGACACAAAGGCCGCCAAGAAATCCGATCATCACAATTGCGCTATTCACGGTTTTCTGGATCTTTCGGTAGCTCATGGCCAACCTCCAACACGCATCGCTATGGCAGCGTCGATGAAGCGAACGTTCGACCAAAGTTCCTTAAAGAATGCGCGCTTGAGATCAAAGGATTATCAAGCGCTCGCAATTTTCGCTTTTTCTACGTTTTGAAGCTAACTGATTGCGGCATTGTATCACAATGTGAGTTATGTAACTCACCTCGCTGACGATCAAAACGTCGAACGGGATCTGCGATGGAACCCCAACTGCGTCCGACCCGGTTGGTCGATTACGTTGAGAAATCTGCGCTAATTGACGCATCCAAGAGTCGTCCGGTATCTTCAGCGCAAGAGCAAACCAATGAAGCACATCATCGTCGGAACGGCCGGTCATATAGATCATGGCAAGACCGCACTGGTTAAAGCACTCACCGGCATCGACGCCGACCGGTTAAAAGAGGAAAAACAACGGGGCATTACCATAGATATTGGATTCGCTGATTTAGCTGTTGGTGAATTCAGGTTCGGGTTTGTTGATGTCCCTGGGCATGAGAAATTCGTGAAGAACATGCTTGCCGGTGCTCATGGTCTCGATATGGTTATGCTGGTAGTAGCCGCGGATGAGTCGATCATGCCTCAAACCCGTGAGCACTTCGATATCTGTCGTCTTTTGCACATCAAGTCCGGGCTCATAGTTTTGACTAAGTCAGATATGGTCGACGATGACCTCCTCGAACTCGCACGCGCTGAAGTGGAGGACTATGTTCGAGGATCATTTCTAGAGGACGCGCCGATCATTCCCGTCAGTTCCAAAACCGGTGCCGGCATAACAGATCTAAAAGCGGCTCTTGCGACCCTTGCTGAGCGTCTGGAACCTAAGGAAGTTTCGGCGATACCGCGCCTGCCAATCGACCGAGCATTTTCGATCAAGGGGTTCGGCACAGTGGTTACAGGCACTCTGATTGCCGGCCAAATAACATCTGGAGATGAGCTCGAGGTGATGCCGGCAGGCGTCAAGGCTAGAGTTCGCAATGTACAAGTACACGGCAAGGATGCGGAAGTAGCTACTGCGGGTCAGCGCACAGCAATAAACCTACAGGGAGTTAACGTGGATCAGGTTCCCCGCGGCAGCGTGCTCGTCACCGCCGGAAAGCTCCGTTCAACTTCTATGGTTGACGCCCGTCTCGAGCTTTTGCCTTCCGCTCCGCGACCACTTACTCAACGAGCAAGGGTTCGCCTTCACCACGGGACAGCAGAAGTGATGGCGCGCGTCGTAATACTTCAACGCGAAGAGATCACCTCTGAGAACTCCGGGTCTGACTTCGAACCGCACGGCTCTGAGATTGGGGCTTCGAGTAACGAATCAATCGGTCTGAAAGAACCGCGAATCCGGCTTTCGGAGCGGGGCGCAGTTCGTCCCGGTGGAAAGGCGATCATACAGCTAAGGCTCGAGGAGCCGCTGACAGCTTTGCCGGGCGACCGCTTTATTATTCGAAGTTATTCGCCGCAGATCACTATCGGCGGCGGAGTGATTCTCGATGCCTTGCCCGAGAAACATCGAATACGTGACGAGACCGCACGCCGGCATCTCGAGCAATTGGAGGCCGCCAGCGCTGGCGAACGGTTTGCTCTCTTCATCGAGATGGCGGGAACGCACGGTGCTACGGCAACCGAGCTGGCATCACGTACCGGCGTGACAGATTCACAATTGGAAGCGCTAACACGTGAACTGATCCGCACTGGGCGTGTGATGGCGACGGGTGCTCCGCTCCTGCTCATTTCGCAGGACAATTATCGATTGCTGGCGGACAGAGTGACTGAGTTGCTCTCTGAGCATCACCGCAGGGAGCCGTTATCGCTGGGCGTCAGTCGCGAGGAAGTTCGCGATCGGGTTTTCGGTCAGGTTCGTCCGGAGATCTTTCGGTCGGTTGTCGCTCGTTTGGTTGACGAAGGAAAGATTACAGCCGAGCGAGACGCACTCAAGCTGTCGTCACATCGTCCAGCTCTCACCGCGTCAGACGAATCGGCGAAGCACGCTCTGGAATCGTGGTTAAAAGCTTCTGGTCTGCAAGCTGGAACATTAGAAGAAGCGGCTGCCGCAACAGGAACAAGACTTGAGCTGGCGAGAAAACTGTACAACCTGCTTACAGCGGAGCTAAGGGTAGTGCGCATCGCCGAGTTTGTATTTCACGTTGATTCGATAGAGGACCTGAAGAGGCGCATCAGAGCACGAAAACCCACGAACCCGAGGATCGATGTAGCGGTTTTTAAGGAGCTAACTGGTGGCTTAACGCGAAAACATGCAATTCCGTTGCTTGAATACCTTGATCGCGAGCACGTAACGCGTCGAGTCGGCAACGAGCGCGAGATTTTATGAAGCCTTTAGGTTTCCAACATGCTTCGGGCGTTTGCTTGACGGCTGCCGATGTTGGGCCATATTCTATCAAGCCCGCTAATTCGCAGGGATTCGATGGGAATTATTCGCGATCAGAAACCGATTCAAAGTGTGGCCTTTGAATCGTCGAGCATTGAGGAAACTGCCGAGGCAGTAGTGGGACTTTCCTCCCCGCCTGAGCACGGCACGGTGAATAGACCCGAAGCCGAAGAATGCGGAACTTCGTCAAGCCCGGTCGAAAGGTTCTTCGACCTGGTGATTGACGAACTTAGTGCCCTCCGAACAAGAGCAGAACTGGATTCGCTGGAACGTGCCGCGAGGTTGATTTTGGACTGCGAGTCGAACGGAGGCAGGGTCCACGTAACCGGAATCGGCAAGAGCGAACATATCGCTCGTTACGTCGCCTCGCTTCTTTCAAGCACTGGAACACCTTCTTACTTCCTACACGCTACTGAATGCATCCACGGCTCGGCGGGACAAGTCTGCCGCAATGACGTTGTGATTGCGATTTCCAATAGCGGCACAACGCCGGAGTTGCTTTCGGCAATAGAAACGCTTCGCGAGTTCGACACCAGGATTATCGCCGTCTCTGGTAACCCCGACTCAGCACTGGCAGCCAACGCAGACGTGCTCCTCGACGCCGGTGTCGAAAATGAAGGCGGAGATCTCAACCTTGTGCCGCGCGCGAGTATCCTTGCGAAAATATATTTGCTATGTGCCCTTTCAGTCTTGCTTGAAGCTCATAAGGGATTAACACGAGAACAATACGCGCGCTGGCATCCCGGCGGGGCACTTGGCCGTCTAGCGCGTGGAGAATAGAGTCGGGTTTTATTATTGCACGGTGAAATAGAGTAGTAATTCTTGATGCGTGATTAGTACTTGTCGAGTCAACGCATCACTTCGCTCGTCACTCACCATTCCCTGCCAAACGAACCCGTTCGAGCCACTGCTCTCCTCACCAGTCACTGCTCACGTATCACTCCTCACGCATCACTCCTCGCGCATGGTATAAATCAAATTCTCTGTACCAGCGGGCGAAAAATGGAGGGCTGCCCATGACTAGTAACGCATTTGACAAACAGTTAGCCGCGCAGGTTGAAGAACTGCGCGAAGCAAATGCACGGCTGCAGGCTGAACTCACCGAGCGGCAGCAAACCGCAGAGGCTCTGCGATTGGCATTACGCGCTTCAAACACCGGTCTTTGGGATTGGGACGTACAGAAGGGAGAGGTTTACTTTTCGGCTGAGTGGAAGGCGCAGATCGGATATGAGGATCGTGAACTGCCTAACCGCCTGGGCGAATGGGAGCAACGGCTTCACCCTTCGGAGAGACAGCGGGTTCTCTCAAGACTCAACGCCTACCTGGCTGATCCGTGGTCAAACTACGAAGTTGAATTTCGTTTACAACACAAGGACGGTTCATATCGTTGGATCCTCTCGCGAGCGCAACTCTTCACCGATAGTTCGGGAAAACCTATGCGCATGCTTGGTTCACATTTGGACATCACCGAGCGTAAGAGCGCTGAGCAAGCCCTTCAGGACAGCGAGGAACAATTCAGGGCCCTCGCTGAAAGCACATCTGATGTGATCTTCACGATCGATACCAACGGTCGCATTGCATTCATTAATCGCGCGGCCGAGACAGTATTTGGCTATTCGCGAGAGGAAATGCTCGGCGCAAATCTGTCACTTTTACTACCCGACTGTATGTCTTATTTCCAACTAATGGATGCTCCCTCGAACGTTGACGGACAGCTCCGATCCTGGGCGGCAGTCGAGCTGTCAGGTGTAGGCAAGGATGGGGGCGAGATACCGCTTGAGATCTCTTTGGGTGAATTCACTAGGTTCGACAAGCGCTTTCTCACTGGCATAGCGCGCGATGTATCTGAACGCAAGCGCACAGAGGAGTCGTTGCGCAGGAGTGAGAAGCTTTATCGCTTGCTTGCACGAAATTTTCCGGGCGGAGGCGTGGCCCTGTTTAACAATGAACTGCGTTATCTGGTTGCGGATGGTACCGAATTGTCGCGAGTCGGACTTTCGAAGGAGGGATTAGAGGGCCGGACTATCTGGGAAGTGTTTCCGCCCGATGTAAGCAAGATGCTGGAGCCTGTTTATCGCACCGCGCTCGCGGGAGAGCCGACTGTCGAGGAGATTTCTATCAGGGGAAGTACATTTTTGCGACATGCCGTCCCGGTGAGCGATGAGCGCGGAGTGATTATCGGTGGAATGGTGATGAGCCAGGACATCACCGAGCGCAAGCGCATGGAAGACGCACTTCGACGTGCGGAACTTGAGTATCGAACCCTTATTGAGTCAGTACAGGCTATCGTCTGGAGGGCTGACGCACGGACGCTTCAGTTCTCATTTGTGAGTAAGGAGGCTGAGCACCTTCTCGGCTACTCTGCGGATCAATGGACTAGCGATCCGAGTTTTTGTCGCAATCACGTTCATCCCGACGACCGTGACCGGGCCGTTTCGCACTGGTTGAAAGCTAAGGACGAAGAGCGAGATCTAGTCTCTGAATACCGGATGATAGCTGCGGACGGCAGAGTCGTGTGGCTTCGCGACATTGTTCGGGTTGTAGTGGAGGAGGGAATTGTTCGCGAGCTCATTGGAGTGATGGTGGACATCACCGAACGAAAGAAGGCTGAAGAACTTGTTCGGCAAAGCGAAAAGAAATTCTCCACTATCTTCCAGACGATCCCAGATCCAGTTGCTATTGTAAGGCTCAGAGATGGGTTGATTTTGGATGTGAACGATGCATGGGCTGATGAGACGGGGTGCGAGCGGGGCCAGGCCATCGGAAAGACCGGTGATCACTTTAATTCTCTCGATCAGGAGGTTAGTCGAAAGTATATCGAGCAGCTACTCGAAAAAGGTGTCGTCCGAAACCTCGAAGGCGAGTACAGGGTTAAAGATGGCACTGTCGGCTATGGGCTCTTATCAGCCAAAGCTATCGAATTGGATGGCGAGCAGTGCGCCCTGTCTGTCACGAGGAGTATTACAGCTCTGCGAACCGCCGAGCTCACCTTGCGTCAAAGCGAGGAGAGATTTCGAACCTTAGCCGAGACAACACCATCCGCGATCGTTGTATACAATTTCGACGATGGCAAGATACGTTACGCCAACAGGGCAATGAAGGAAATATTCGGCTACTCTGAACCCGAGCTTTTGGAGATAACAATCCGGGATCTAATTCATCCCGACTCATTGGAGAAGGTCACCGAGCGCAGACGAGCGCGTTTGAAGGGAGAATTCGTCTCTCCCCGGTTGGAATTGAAGCTGAAGACAAAGAACGGCGAGGTTCGCTGGGTTGATCAGTCATCCGCGCCGATCGAGTTTGAGGGCGAAGCCGCGATGATTGCTACTGCTTTCGATATAACCGAGCGAAAACGAGCAGAAGAAGCTCTTCGCCTCAGTGAGGAGCGTTATCGTCTGATTGTTGAAAACCAGACTGAGTTTATTGTGAAGTGGCGACCGGACGGCACCCGAACATTTGTCAACGACAGTTATTGCAGGTATTTCGGAATAACGGAGAGCGAGTGCGTGGGAACAAGCTTCTTTCCGCTGATAGCGGCGGAATATCGGGAGCAGATTGATAGCAAAACTAAAGCTTTGACTCCAGGTGATCCTGAGTATACGGAAGAACATTTGTCTTTTGTTCGAGACGGAATGCGCTGGCAACAATGGACAAACCGGGGGATTTTCGATCGCGATGGAACATTGATTGAGCTTCTGTCAACGGGCCGCGACATCACTGAGAGGAAGAGCGCAGAGGAGGCCCTGCAAGAGAGTGAGAGCCGGGGAAGGCGACTCAATGAGCGATTTTCCCTCGCAGTGGAATCCGCCGGTATCGGTGTATGGGATCTGGATCTGGTCTCGCGCGAGCTGACGTGGGATCAGCAAATGCAACATCTTTACCGAATAGACGCCGAAAGTCCTTCGGGGGCTTATGGAGCCTGGGCGCAACGTGTCTCGCATGATGATCTGAGTAGGGTCGAAGATGAGGTTCAACAAGCGATCAACGGTGTTAAGAATTTTGATACTGATTTCCGTATCATCTGGCCGAACGGGGACGAGCGGCATATCAAAGCATTCGCGCGTGTGCTGCGCGATGAACAAGGCAATCCGATCCGAATGACCGGCATCAACTATGACATCACCGATCGCAAGCGAGCAGAGCGATCACTGCGTGAAAGCGAAGCTCAATACAGGGCCCTTGTCGAAAACACACCGGACATAATAGCGCGATTTGACAGCGGATCTCGGTACCTGTTTGTCAATTCAGGGATCTCTCAAATTTCAACTCTGAACCTGGATGATTTTGTTGGAAAAAGACCTATTGAAGTTGGATTTACCAGAGATCAAGCCGCCTTCATAGAGGATGCAATTCGAAATGTCCTTGCTACAAAAAAGCCCTTTGAAACTGAGTTTGAATTCGAAGGTCCGAACGGACTCGCGATCTTTGATTGGCGCGTTTACCCTGAATTCGATGCGGGGGGCGCTATTCAAAGCGTCTTGAGCATTAATCGCGAGATCACCGAGCGCAAACGGGCCGAAGAAGAAGTAAAGCAGTCGCGCGAGCTCCTTCGTGCACTTTCCGCGCATTTGCAATCGATTCGAGAAGAAGAGAGGACAATGATCGCGCGAGAAATCCATGATGAACTCGGCCAGGCATTAACCGGTCTGAAAATGGACTTGTCCGCGCTGCAAAGGAGCTTGCGGAAAACGGGAGAGTTGGACTTAGGGCGTTTGACCGAGAAGACGTCCGCGATGTCCGGGCTTGTTGATTCAACGATTCAGACTGTGCGCAAGATCGCCACGGATTTGCGGCCCGGAATCCTGGATGATCTTGGACTCGTAGCTGCAATCGAATGGCAGGCTCAGGATTTTCAGAAACGCACAGGAATCAAATGCAGTTTCACGCCAGGTATGGACGAAGTGGAGTTGAATTCGGATCGCTCTACTGCATTATTTCGAATTTTCCAGGAGACCTTAACTAATGTCGCGCGTCATTCTGCCGCAACCGAGGTTGAGGTGACGTTAAACTGGTACCATGACAACATTGCCCTCGAAATTAGCGATAACGGGAAGGGGATATCGTTGGCGGAGATCTCGGGACGTCGGTCGCTCGGGCTTCTCGGCATGCGTGAACGCGCTCAATTGCTTGGCGGAGAACTAACCATCAGTGGTTCGCCAAACGATGGAACAACCGTGACAGCGCGCATTCCACTTACATAGAATCAGTGGAGACGACCAGGCAATGATCAAGATTCTTATAGCCGATGATCATGCGATAGTCCGGCGCGGCCTCAAGCAGATCGTGTCAGAGCAGCGGGATATGATTGTTGGCGGTGAGGCAGAGAATGCTCGCGAGGTGCTGGAGATGGTGCGTTCCAATAAGTGGAACGTCATTGTCCTGGACCTCAACATGCCGGGTCGAAGCGGTCTGGAAATCTTGAAAGAGTTGAAACGCGAGCAGCCTAAACTCCCGGTTCTTGTTTTGAGTGTACACCCCGAGGATCAGTACGGAATCCGGGTGCTAAGAGCCGGAGCAGCCGGATATCTGACAAAAGACAGCGCCCCCGATGAATTAGTGAGTGCGATTCGAAAGGTACACCGGGGAGGAAGATACGTAAGTTCATCGCTCGCGGAAGCCCTCGTTCTGGAGTTGGGAGTGGAAAGCGACCGGCCCCGACATAAATCACTTTCGGATCGTGAATATCAGGTTATGACGATGATTGCCTCGGGAAAGACGGTGGGCGAGATCGGTGAGGAACTGTCGTTAAGTGTAAAAACGATCAGCACATACCGCGCGAGGGTTTTAGAGAAAATGAGAATGAGAACAAACGCCGAGTTGACTCACTACGCAATTCAAAACCAACTCCTAAGCTAAGACGTAGGACAACCTCTTACACTTCCACTGCCTTCTTGCCTACCTGCGATTCAGCTTCTTCCTACAAAAAACTTCTCTTTTGACCGATTTTGTCGGTGACATTATTCACTTATCTTTTGTATGGTGAATATTTTGGTCCCTCAACCCAACCGAACTAGCTCATCGGTAAAGGTATTCCTGGCTGACGACTCTAGTGTAGTCCGCGAGAGGCTGGTCGCGATGTTAATGGAAATCCCCGGGATTGAGATTGTCGGTCAAGCAGAAGACGCATTCGCAGCTCTCGAAGCGATACCGGTTCTGAAGCCGGACGTGGTTGTTCTGGACATCTATATGCCCGGTTCAGTGACCGGAATGTACGTTCTGGAGAGAATGAAGGCAGAGCGACACGCACCCATAATAATCATGCTCACAAACTATTCTTACGAACAGTACAAGAAACGATGTCTGGCTGCTGGTGCGGCATATTTCTTTGATAAGTCAAACGAGTTCGAAAGAGTGCCTGAAGTGCTTCTGGAGTTGCTTTCGAACGGAGATAAGAAGATTCACAAAATTGAGTAATAAGTTTTCTTAAGTGATGTGCAATCATGTTCAAATCGAATAATGCCAGTTCTAATAGTGATGATGTCTCATCGCTGACACTACAGAGCGGTGAGCCTTTCACGGATGTCAGCAGTGCAGCTTTAGAAGACGAAGACCTTGACCCGAAGCCTCTGCGGCGCGGACTGGGTCGCATCCTGAACGAAATCAGTCTTCATTTCATGGCGATATCTCAACAAGGGATCATTGTCTACTACCGCGATCTGACATACGCGCTATGGAATTCCGCGATGGAGGAGATGACCGGTCTGCTTTCGAGGGATGTGCTTGGAAAACATCATTGGGATCTCTTTCCTTTTTTGGAGGAGCAAGGTCTCGATCGCTTGCTCGAAGCCGCTCTGGCTGGCGAACAAACCTCGACTGAGGAATTCGCTTACTATGTGCCTTCCACGGGGAAATCAGGCTGGGCCTGCTCAACGTACGGCCCCTTGCGCGACCTGGATGGCGAAATTGTGGGAGTGATTGCATCGGTCGAAGACATCACTCGCCGAACCCTCGCTGAGCAAGCGCTGTCTCAATCCGAGGAGCGCTACAAAACTGCAATTGAAAGAGCAACCGACGTCGTCTATATGCTGTCACCCGATGGGACGATTATTTCGCTTAATCAAGCGTTTGAAACAATTACCGGTTGGTCGCGCACAGAGTGGATCGGCCAAAGCTTTCTGGGACTGATCCATACTGAAGATCTGTCAAAAGCAGCTGAATTGCTTCAATGCGTACTCCAGGGAGAGCGATCAGATACGTTCGAGCTGCGCATATTGTCCAGAGGCGGCCAGTATCTGGTTGGGGAATGCAGCGCGACACCTCAGATCGAGAACGGCCGAGTGGCTGCAATCTATGGAATGGTCCGGGATGTCACCGCGCGAAAACGTGTCGAGGACGTACTGCGGCGCAGTGAAGAGCGGTTTCGTAACCTTGCGGAAACGGCACCGGACGCAATCCTGATAATTGACGAAGCAGGTCACATCTGTTTTACAAATCGTGCTGCGTCGGAAACATTCGGTCGCACGTCGGACGAGATGATGGGGGCGGATCTTACGCTGTTGATGCCTGAATACTTGTGGGAGCTACATCGCGCGGGTTTCGGGCGCTTCGCCGGAACCCGAGATAGGCCGTCCTCCTGGCATTCGATCCGACTTGCTGGCTTGCACAAGGACGGTACGGAGATTCCTGTCGAGCTGTCACTTGGAGAATTCTTTCAGGACGACGCGCGTTACTTCACTGGGACTATTCGGAAAGCTGCGGGAGCCAAAGGATTCGTCGGTGAATTTAGTGCTTCGGAAGAGCAGTATCGCCAGCTTATAGAGAGCCTCACCGATCCTGTATTTGCAATAGATAGGCACGGCGTTGTCGATTACGTTAGTCCAGCGGTCGAGCTGATCACTGGGTACCAACCAATCGAGACCATCGGCAGACCTCTCAGTGAATTGGTTCACCCCTATGACTCGATGCTCTTTTCAGAAGGCTTCCAAAAGGCCCTGGATGGAACGCTCGAGTCAATTGAGTATCGAATAATAACTAAGACCGGCGATGTTCGTTTCATCCGAAGTTCAGTGAGTCGAGTTCTCTCGGACGGTCAACCGAGCGGTCTGCGAGGGGTCGTGGTTGATATCACCGAGCATAAAACCGCACTCGTAGAACTGGAAAGACTGGCTACTGCAGTTGCGCAGGCGAGTGAAAGTATAGCGATTATTGACCCGGCGGGTACGATCCAGTATGTCAACGCGGCTTTTGAGCGTAACAGCGGCTATAGTCGTGACGAGCTTGTCGGCCAGGATTTTCGCATCCTCAAAACCCTGCTGGATTCCTCGGCCTACGAAGAACTTTGGGCGGCCATGGCAAAAGGCGAGGCGTGGACCGGGCGGTTCTTAAACGGCAGAAAGGACGGAAGCTTCATCGAAGAAGAGGCAACCGTGTCACCCGTTCGAGATGGATCGGGCAAAATCGTAAATTTCGTTGCGGTCAATCGCGACGTAACTAAGGAGGTAGAGCTCGAAAAACAGTTACTGCATGCGCAAAAGCTGGAAGCAGTTGGCCGGCTGGCCGGCGGCGTAGCCCATGATTTCAACAATCTCCTGACGGCAATCATCGGTTACGGACAGCTCGTGCAAACTGCACTCGGTCCAAACCATCCCCTACGATCCGAGATCAAGGAGATACTCGACGCCGGAACCCGCGCGGCGTCCTTGACCAGCCAGCTTCTGGCGTTCAGCAGCCGCCAAAAGCACGTTCCTCGGAATATCGATCTGACTGAAACCATCGGGAATCTGATCAAGATGTTGCATCGCATCATCGGCGAAGACATCGACCTCAGTTTCCATACGTCCCCGAATATTCATCAGGTATTTGCGGACCCTGGACAGATCGAGCAAGTCATAATGAATCTCGTTATCAATGCGCGTGACGCAATGCCCTCCGGTGGCAGGCTGATAATCGAAGCCCACAACGTGATCCTGGACGAAGTTTATTGTCGTGACCACGTGTGGGCCAAACCTGGCGAGTATGCGCGCATTTCGGTGACAGACACCGGTGTCGGCATGGATACTGAGACGCGCCGGCACATTTTCGAACCTTTCTTTACAACCAAGGAAAGCGGAAAGGGTACCGGTCTCGGTTTGGCAGTGGTGTACGGCATTGTCAAACAACACGATGGATTGATTCACGTTTACAGCGAGCTGGGTCATGGAACCACGTTCAAACTTTATTTCAAGGCCCAGCCCGTCGTCCTTCAAGACGAGGCGACAGAAGCTCAAAGTACTCTACGGGGCGGCGATGAGACGATTCTTGTAGCTGAGGACGAAGAGACGCTGAGAGAGCTTGCGCGAAGCATCCTGCGTAACCTCGGCTACCGAGTCTTGCTGGCTGCTAACGGTGAAGAAGCTGTCTCAAAATACAAAGCCGCGGATGGTGAAATCGACCTGGTCATCCTGGATCTGATAATGCCACGCTTGGGTGGAAGCGAGGCTTATAAGTTGATGTGTGCTGATGGCAAGCGTGTGCCGGTGATCTTTATGACCGGCTATGCTTCAGGAGCTTTACAGACCGAGGCGCTTAGTGAGGAAGGCGCCATACTGATTCAGAAACCCTACGCGGTTGATGAGCTTGGAAGAACGGTGCGCGACATATTGGACAGAGAGATTTGAATCGCCAATACAACATTAGAACTATGGATGGGCGACTATATCGAAGACGAATTTGATTTCATCTTTGACTTTTATTGTTCCACCCGCGACCGACACCGGCTTGATCCCAAAGCTGGATTGCTTCAGTGCAAAATTTCCTTTTGCACGTAGCAACTTATCACCGAACTCAAGTTGAGACGCAATCGTAATCGGTCGCGATACACCATGCAGCGAGATCTCGCCCGAAATGCGCGCTTGATATTGTCCTTCGCCGGTCTTGGTTGCGTTTACGCCAGTGCTTTTGAATGTGATTTCTGGAAAATTTGAGACCTCGAGAACCTCGTCCCTCATCGTAGCTTCGATTTTTTGTCGATCCTTCTCACTTATCTTGTCTACAACCGAAAGCGATGCAGCCTTGATAGTCATCTGCAGCGAAGCAGGCTCAACCGTGCCAAAGGTGAATTCCGTATTACCCTCAAAGTCGCGCACGGCGATCGTATGATCGTGAGCCAACGCTGACAGGAAGCCTCCGGCAAATGCACGCACTGTGAAATGGCTCTGGCCCGCATCGATCCTGTATCGAGCGCTGTTTGCGGCAACATTGACAGGCATACCGACGGCCTCCGGCGTTAAGAACGCGGTCGATGGAGAATTGCGTAGCGGAGGAGAGGCAAACGACGCGAGCAGAAGGACTGGAGAAAATACCAAAACGCGAAGGGCTGCGATTGCGTTCATAAGTGGTTCCTCATCCCGTAATTCTATCGGAAATATTGGTTGGGGGTTAGGGGTTGGGGGTTAGGGGTTAGGGATTAAGGATTTGGGGAATAGGTTTGGGAATTGGTTTGGAGTTAGGTCTTAAGTGCAAAAAAATAACCCTATTGCTAACCTCCTATTGCTAACTCCCAACCCCCACTTCGCTAGTCGAAAGGATGTTCAAGTGAAGGTGCTTGTCCCGTCAGTAATTCCGCTCCGTTTTCAGTAATCACCATTATGTCTTCGCACCGAACGCCGAACTCTCCCGGAATATATATGCCGGGTTCGTCGCTGAAGGTCATTCCAGGCTCAAGTTTGGTTTTGTTGCCACGAACGAGGTAGGTCCATTCGTGACCTTCCATTCCGATGCCATGACCGACTCTATGAGTGAAGAACTTGTAATCAGGGCCAAAACCGGCGTCGACCACGACTTTGCGCGCCGCGGCGTCAACATCTTCACAAGCTACGCCGGGTCGGGCCGCTTTCAGGGCTGTCGCTTGAGCACGTTTCACAATCTCAAAAACCTTTAGCTGTTTGTCAGTTGGTTTGCCAAAAACTGTTGTTCGAGTTATGTCGGCAGCATAGTTCTCAACACTGCAGCCCCCATCGACAAGAACTATATCTCGTTGTCGAAGTTTCTGCGGTGTGACTGTGCCATGCGGGTTTGCAGAATGCTCTGCAAACAGAACTAGCGCGCCTCCGCGCGTGCCGAGCTGCTGATGAGCGGCAGCGACTTTACTCGAAAGTTCGGTATGAGTCATTCCTTCCTGTAAAGACTTTAACGCTACCTCGAAGGCCCTTAAGGTTATCTGGTTAGCCAGTCGAATGAGTTCAATTTCATGAGCCGTCTTGATGCGCCGACAGCGTGCTGTCACCGGATCGGCGCTCGTTAGCTTGAGCGCTGGAGCCGCCTTGGATACGCCGTCCGAAAATGCGAACCTCACCGTTTCCTCTACTCCCAGTCGGCCCGAAATGATGCCCCGATCGTTCAGGATTGAGGCCACAAGTTTGTATGGACTTTCGTCTTCCTGCCATGTCCGCACATCTGTTCCAAACTTGATCTGCTCGAGCGCTCTCCCTTTTTCGAAGGCAGGTGCTACCCAGGCAAGGTCGCCTTTTGCCGGAAAAACAAGCGCGAACAATCGCTCGCTTATCCCCCACTGCGCATTTGTGAAATATTGCAGGCTGGCGCCACCGGTAAGAAAGATTGCATCAATGCCGGCGTCGTGCATGTAGCGTCGCGCATTTTCCTGTCGCTGCAGATATTCCTCATGGCTGATTGGCTTGGCCTGACTTGCAAGCAGTTTGACAGGTGCATCTTGATCTAAGAACGAGGGGTCAACGGCCAAAGCGAGAGTTGTCAGCCCGCCAAATTTCACAAAGTTTCGTCGATCAATCGTCATGTGATTAGCCTATCGTCATCTGACAACCGCTTGCTTCAGATAATCCTGTGCTTCGCGAAGCTCCGCCAGATTCTGATCGCACTGACTCCATTGCTGGATTAGTTTCGAATAGGTTTCGACAGCTTTTTTCGTATCGCCGCTTTTCGATGCGGCACGCGCCAGGCCCAGCAAAGAGCGGGCTCGGTTTGGTTGTCGCAGCAGAGCAATCGAAAATTGCTCGGTCGCATCACTCGGCTTATTTGCGGCAAGCAGTATCTCACCAAATAATTCGTGCGATGGTTTGATGAGGCTCGGCGGACCGGACGGAGGAGACATCTCTTCCTCCAACGCGGTCGCGCGTTTCATCATTTCGATCGCCTCAGAGTAGTTCTGCTTTGCTGCTGCAACGCTCGCGGAAACTTCGAGTTTTTTAATCTCAGCAGACTTGGCGGCGTAGGCATCGCCTTTGTCCGAGACCTGTTGCAGTGCGGACTGCAGCTCGGCGATGTATCGTGCCGCATCGGGGGAACTTAATTTCGCTGCCGCCAGGCCGCGAATGAAGCTTGGGAGCGATTGACTGCGTGGACCCCTGGCAGGCGCAGCAGCAGGTTGGTTGTGACCGGCGTGTGCTGTCATGTCTTCAGTCGCCTTCGCCTGATCGGTCGCGAAAAGTTTAGCGGCAAGGTCCCATCTCTCAGTCTCGACGATGAAGGCGGCGTTCATATCCTCATTGTAACGCCCAATTCCGTCCTTCCGATTCACCGGAAGAAGACTCTCAGCTTTGGCGTACCGACCTTGTTGCAAGTAGACATAAGCGAGCCAGTGAAGACTATGATAGTCGCGAGCGGTGAGAGGCAAACCCTTTCGTTTTACCCAGGCGTCAGAAACAGCCCATGCTGACTCATTTGAAGCTGCGGCTTCCGGCCACATGCCTAATTGCAAAAAAATATGCGCGGGCATGTGTCTGGCGTGGTGAGCCTCAGGTGCTATCTCGGCGTAACGTCGCGCAGCTGGCAACGCTATGATGGCATGTTCCGGATCATCGAACGCATGAATGATGAAATGTGCCGCGCCGGGATGATCAGGATTCTTTTTGTAGATATCGAGCGCTATTGCGCCGGCAAGCGCCTGGCGTCGATAGCCCTTGTCACCCGGTCGAACGGTACCGAGCAGAGATAGCGAATAGAAACACGCCGCCTCGAGGTCCTCAGGATACGCGCGATAGACTTTTTCCATTGCAGCGGAGTATGCCTTGTCTCGTGCGAGCTTATCTCCGGGCCCATAGAGTAATCTCACCGCTTCCACAAAAGCCCTTTCTCTCGCGGTAACCTTCGAAAGATCCTTTATGTTGGTTAGCACGTTCCTGGCGGCTTCCGTATCTTGCTCGGCCCAGAGGGGGTGGTTATGTGCCATCGCTTCACCCCAGTAACCCATCACGAAATTCGGATCAATCTTTGTTGATGCGCGAAACTCGTCCAGCGCTTCTTCGAACCAGAATGAATGGAGGGCAGCGAGCCCGCGAAGGAAATGTGTCTGAGCCTCGGGGGAGCCGGATGTTGGGAAGACGACCTTACCTAGCTGTGATTGAGCGGACCCTTCGAGTGCAAGCGCAAAGACAAAAAACGAGATCGATATGATCGAATAACCAAACGTTCTAAAAGCTCTTTTCATTGGCTTCACCTCCCGTATGAGAGCTCAACTATGGCGCCCAATTCTATCCTCGCGGTTTGATGCTTACAAGCGGCGCGGCTGAATGGGGTTGGCGCGCCGCGAGAACTCATTTGCAAGGCTCAGACCTGGATTCCTGGCGAGTCGTTCGAAAAAGCTGGTTTTTTTGCTCGATTCCTGTTTGGACCTTGTGCTAGTATCAGCGCCTCAGGTCTCTCCAATCCAATAGGCAGAGGTGCAAAGATGTTAAGGTTTATTCACTCGTTAGCGAAGCCATTCATCGCCGCGCTTTTGATGGCCGGTGTTCTATCGTTGACTTGCCCCAGGGCGGCTGCGGCAGATCTTCCCTCAGATACAGAGAAGAGCGTCGAGCCAGCGGCTGCGTCTAGTAATGCTTCTTCTGCAGACCCTGGCGCACCCACATACAACGTTCTATTCGCGGCTTTTAGCACCCCGCTCACTGCTGGGACAGAACCAACACCGGAGCCCACGACCCGACCTCGACGTGCCTCTGACCTTGTTCCAGCAGTCCCGATCTATACTCCGCCACCGATCCCGGCTCCGGCTCCCGCTCCCGCTCCGAAGCCTTCTCCGTACGTCGTAAGCACAGCGCCAATGACCGTGGGAGAAAAGTTTGGAACATGGTTCAAATCAAGATTTCTTTCTTATGGCCCTTTCGCCTCTGCTGTGTTCAGCGGGATGGTTAAAGAACTGGAAGACAATGATGATTTCAAGGAAGATACCGTAGAGAACTACTTTGCCGACTCGATGACCCGCGCTGCCAGAGCCTATGCGATGGCAACAACAGCCTCATTTTATGAAAAGGCGGTGTTAGCATCATTGTTCAGACAGGATCCGCGATACCATCGATCCGGATATACGGGTGCCAAGGACAAGTTTGTCTACGCCGTAACCAGAGTCTTCGTGACTCAGGGAGATAATTGTGGGTGTAATCAACCTAACTATTCATTCCTTTTAGGAGGAGCAGCCGCCTCAGTAACCGCTAACGCCTGGGAGCGCCCCGAACGTGGTGGACCTTTTCACATGGTCCGTCGCTACTACACGCACATCGCGCTCACTGCAGTGTTCAACATCGTTCGCGAATTTGTTGGCGGTCAGTAGAGCAGGCGACAGCCGTAAATCAAAAGGCAAGGAGTTGCGATTCGCCCCTCCTTGCCTTTGTCTAATTTTGTAACCGCGCAGAGCTAAGATGCGCCGAGCTGCCTCAATAATGAGCGCGATCGGAGATCGCGTTCAAGAGCATGCCTCACTATTTGATAATTGATTTCACCTATCTTGAAGAGCTGTTCAGAACTGACCTGAGTTCCAGCAAACGCTGAAGGATGAAGTCTGAACATCTCGCTTATCACCGTTCGCAGATCTGCATTTAACGCGAGCCCAGCTCCTCCCCCACACGAAAGGCAACGCGGCGTTCCTTCCGCAGTCAGAAAGACTGAATCAAAAGGCGGGATTGTCTCGTCACATACGGCACAGCGTGATGTATCCGGAAAGAAGCCGACGAGCTTCAATAGCCACGATTCGAAATACCTGAGAATCTGTGCGAGATTACCTGCATCGCTTTCGATAGCTTCAAGTGTAGCCACTACCAGCCGGTAGAGCTTTTCGTTTGGCTCGTGCTCGGGCAAGAACTCCGTGAGCAGCTCTGCCATATATGAAAACGCGCTTGAGGTTCCGACGTCACGGGCGCCACGCGCAAAGTGCGATCGCAATATGTCGCACGAAGACACGCTAACCAACTCTCGTCCTTCTTTCTGGTAATAACTCAAAGCTACTTCGGTAAATGGTTCCAAAGCAGAACCAAAACGGCTCCTGATCTTTCGGGCTCCATGGGCTACACCACGCACCTTGCCTTGATCCCGTGTTAGAAACACACAAATTTTGTCCGCTTCTTTTAGCGCGTAGGTACGTAGCAAAAAAGCCTCTGTCTTATGCAACGACATTGATGATGGGCCTCACTAGGAGGATTATATCAGAGGGCCGGGACCCGGAAGCAGCGGTTACCAGGCTTCCGTTCCGAGACTAGCCATGTCCCGAACTGAAAACCAGATTCTGATCGATTACGAGCAAAGGAGTAAAAAATGCGAAATCTGCGTCTGCAATTTATTGCTCTGGGGTTGCTTGCCGCGCTTTGCGTGGCAGGTGTCGCACAAGAAAAAACCAAGCTCGAAAAAATGCAGGACGAGCTTAAGGATGATGTACCGCATCTGCTCTGCGTCGATGAGAACTTCGCCACGGCAGGTCAGCCTAAAGACGCTGCGTTCAGCAAACTTGCAACGAATGGGTATCGCGCCGTGCTAAATCTGAGGACGGCTTCCGAGGGTGTCGACTTAAAGCATGAGCAGGAAGCAGTCGAGAAGGCGGGGATGCGTTACGTCAACATTCCGGTTGTATCGAACTCCCCCAAACCGGAACAGGCAGAAGAGTTCATCAAGGCTGTCAAGAACAAAGATAATCAGCCCATGTTGATTCACTGCGGAAGCGCGAATCGCGTTGGCGCCTTTCTGATGATTTATCGAGTCGTCGAATTGGGCTGGCCTGAAGAAAAAGCGCTTGAGGAGTCAACCAGAGTTGGGCTGACCAGCCCGGTGCTCAAGAAGTTTGCGCAGGATTACATCGCCACTCATAAGCCTGCCAAACCGTTTTCGGACTATCGAAGCGTGAATCACTGAAAACCCGGACGCCCCATCCGGTTGAACTTGGGGCGCAGCAATCATTACGCGAGACACAAGTTGCCTGTAGTCCATCGAACTTGTACGATTCCCAAGTGATGACTGACAGCCTGATTCGCGCGCGTACGAGCAGCTCCGAGGACTGTGAGGAAAAGGAACGTCAACTCGGGGCCTTGCTGCGCAGTTTTGGCTCAGTAATTGTTGCGTTCTCTGGCGGGGCCGACAGCGCTTACCTGGCATATGTTGCCAACGCTGAGCTCGGCGAACGAGCGCTTGCAGTGACGGGGGACAGCGCGTCTTATCCGAGTTTTCAGCGAGAGCTCGCGGAGAAATTAACAAATCGGTTCGGACTATTACACGAGATCGTCTTCACTGAGGAATTTGATAATCCCGACTACACGAATAACCCACCAAATCGCTGCTACTTCTGTAAAGCAGAGCTCTACGAGAAACTGACTCAGATGGCTCACGAGCGCGGCTTTAGAGTTGTGTGCGACGGAACGAATGCCGACGATACGACTGATTACAGGCCGGGAAGGGAAGCCGCCCGAGAGCGAGGCGTTCGGTCTCCATTGCAGGAGTGCGGAATGTCAAAAGCAGAGATTCGTGAGTTATCCCGTCGTGCCGAACTCCCGACTTGGGATGAACCTGCTTCAGCTTGCCTGTCATCAAGAGTGCCTTATGGACAGGTCGTGACGATTGAAAAACTGTCAATGATTGATAAAGCGGAAATGTTGTTAAAAGATCTGGGGTTTAGGCAGGTGCGCGTGAGACACCACGGCGAGATTGCCCGAATCGAGCTAGGTTGCAGTGAAATGATACTTGCGCTCAACCCGAAAATGACACAGGCGATGTCAAGCGCATTGAAGCGGCTGGGATTCAAATTTGTAACTTTGGATCTCGAAGGCTATCGAACAGGCTCACTCAACGAGTCTCTTTGAGGAATATTATCCTTTCGATTCGCCGAAAGTCCCATGCCTTCCAGCTCCTCCCGCGAAACGCTGCGCGCCCGCATTGGTTTCTTCCTTTAGTGCCGACAGCCCGTGATTGAATTCATTGGCCATCGCTTGTTCGAAGCTGAGGTCGGATTGTTGGTAAGCTGACATCCGATCACCTCGCATGCAGGTCTGCGGGAACGCTGCAAGTTCGCGGGCAAGCTGTTCGGCGGCAGTTCGCGACTCTCCCGCGGGAACTACTCTATTGACTAGTCCCATACTAAATGCTTCAGCAGCACCAACAGGGCGGCCGGTCAGGATGAGGTCCAAAGCACGGCTGAGACCTATGAGTCTGGGCAACCGTACTGTGCCGCCGTCGATCAGCGGTATCCCCCAGCGGCGACAGAACACTCCCAGCACAGCATCTTCTTCCATCACTCGCAAATCACACCACAATGCGAGCTCGAGACCTCCGGCAACAGCATAACCGGCGATGGCCGCTATGACTGGTTTGCTGAGCAGCAGTCGTGAGGGACCCATCGGTCCGTCGCCCGTCGGCTCTGTGCGATTGTGATTGCCGGCAGCTATTGCTTTCAAATCAGCGCCGGCGCAGAACACTCCGTTGTCACCGACAAAAACACCTACTGAGGCTTCGGGATCTCTATCAAATGCTCGAAAAGCATCTGCAAGTAGTTGAGCGGTCTCACGGTTTACCGCGTTTCGAACCTCAGGACGAGCCAACACCACAGTAGTAATTGGTCCGTTCTTTTCGACCGTCACGGACATTTTTCTCCTCCATTTTGAGATGAGTTAATGAAAAGGCCGAGCGGGTCGCGAAAATGTCTGCCGCAATCCTAGCGCAATCTTTCAGATTCGAGCTTCTCAACCCGTACTTCCAGGTCGCGAATATCGGCTTTCACCGTAAGCAGATTGTCGTTGAGGATCTCGATTTTTCGTTCTACGCGACGCAGTCCGGTGTTGAGGTCATTACGGAGCCCTTCGTACAGCTTTCGCAGCTCCTGCTGTCCGGCACGAAGCTGCCCGAATTCTGTACGAAGCTCTTCCTGTCCCTTTTGTAAGCCGCTTATGTCCTTACGAATACTTTCTACGTCCGCTCTAATCGCAGCCAGTTCCGTGGCGTATTTAGCGCCCCACTCTCAATGCGTGCGAAAATTGCTTGGATCATAGGCTGGGTATTCATTTGTCGTCGTTCATAGAGCACCGGCGCAATTCAAAATCAGGGCATTAAGCCCTGCCCAGGAAGTCTCTTTCACGGTTGAGCATACGATACCCCAAAACCTAGAGTTAGCGGAATGCAGCGGATTATCTGAAATCTACAGTGGGTGCCTCGCGCTTTGTTGGATCTACCTTGAACTCTTCTTCTCGCTGAAACCCGAACATGTTAGCAAAAATCACCCCGGGAAAATGTCCTCGTGAGGTGTTGTAGTCCGCTACCTTTTCGTTGTAGTCCCGCCGGGAAACTGCGATGCGGTTCTCCGTTCCTTCCAGCTGCGTCATCAGATTCTTGTATTGCTCATTCGCTTTCAGGTCCGGGTAGTTTTCGCTTATCACCAACAGCCTGCTTAGCGCGCTGTCCATTTGCCCGTTCGCTGCGATTTTTTCATCAGGTGTCGCCTGAGGATTAAGCAATCTCGACCGCGCCTGAGCGATTTCGCCGAAAACCTGCTCTTCGTGCTTGGTGTAGCCCTTTACGGTATTAACGAGATTTGGTACGAGGTCAGCTCGCCGTTGAAGATTCACATCAACGTTTGACCATTCTTTCTTAACGACCTCGCGCTTTCCGTACAGCGAATTGTAGGTATTGCAAGCTCCGCCGCCGACAATTAATAACAACAGAAGCACGGCGGCAAGAGTACCTATCACCCAGCGCGAGCGTGTGCGCTTCTGTTGTTGAAGCTGATTCTGCTGATGAGAGAATTCCTGACGAAACTGATCTCGCTGATCGGTGGCAGCTCCAGGTTCGTAATTGCTCATTGTGTATAGTCGCTCCTTTGATCTCAGCTATTCACGCGAACAGAACTGAGTGAACTACTGTCTTGCTCACATAACTTTGAATGTGGATTGGTAGACTCTTCCAGCATCTGACTCACTCGCTCAATCATCGGCAGCAACGAATTACGATCCAGCGCCGAGATGATGATCGCATCAGAAGCTTTCATGTTGGTGGTCTTTTCGTCGCTAAGCAAATCGGCCTTGTTGTAGACGAGTAGTCGCGGTATTCCTGACAAATTCAAATCATCGAGAATCTTTTTGACGGATTCGATGTGGTCTTCTATCTGAGTGCTCGATGCATCAACCAGGTGTATGAGGATATCGGAACCCTCCATCTCTTCGAGAGTCGCTCGAAACGCAGTGATCAGATCCGGCGGCAGATCACGTATGAAACCGACTGTATCGTTTATGATTACTTCACGATCGCGCGGCAGCCTCAACCGACGGCTCGTAGGGTCCAGCGTAGCAAACATCAAATCTTCTGCGTTGACCTGTGAAGCCGTTAGCGCATTCAGTAAGGTCGACTTGCCTGCATTTGTATAACCAACAATCGAGATAACAGGCAAATCCCTGCGCATACGCCTGGTTCGCTGTACTCGACGGCTGGTCCGGATTTGCTCGATCTGTTTCTCAAGAAGATGGATTCGTTCGCGTACACGTCGCCTATCGACTTCCAGCTTGGTTTCTCCAGGTCCTCGCCCCCCAATCCCACCCATAAGCCGTGACATCTCGATTCCGGATCCGGTTAGCCGTGGAAGCATATACTTCAACTGAGCTAGCTCGACTTGTATCTTTCCTTCGCGACTCTGGGCGCGCTGCGCGAAAATGTCCAATATTAATTGAGTTCGATCGATAATCTTGAGATCAGTAGAGTCATTGATCGCGCGTACCTGCGCCGGCGTGAGGTTCTGATCGAAGATAATCACATCGGCGCCGAGTTGTAGACTTCGTATAATCAGCTCATCGAGTTTTCCGCGGCCAACCAGAGATCGAGGATCGAGTTTTGGCCGTCGCTGAATTATCGAATCGAGAACCACGACACCTGCGGAGCGCGCGAGCTCGCGCAGTTCGTTTAGCGATTCCTGCGCCGAAGAGGCGCTGCCAGTAGTTACGCCGACGAGAATTGCCCGATCCCGATTGTCACGCGGGTTCCTCACGTGGCGTGCGCGCGCAACCTCTTCCTCGAGCGACTCGATAAGCTCGATAAAGTCCACGTCGAGCTGACTCGGTACTTGCGGATCGAGAAACCCCCAAATAGTAGGGCCTTCAGTACCGCCTTGTTCTTCATCCGCCCCCGATCCTGAACGGCCATTGGCGGGCAGGAGGTGCGCAGCGCGAACTATGCCAGGCATTCCATCACTTCGTACGTCTATTGCTGCCATCAGGTCCAGCCTTAGAAGCGCGAGATCGGTCAAATCGTCCTGTGTGAGACCTTCGCCCGCCAGATGAGTATGCAGGCAGCGTAACCCTCGAAATCTGGCGCCGCCCATTCGCACTCGTTTCAGATCCGGTAAAACGATACTGTTGGCGTTTCCAACGATCACGTGCTCGACGTACCCGTTACGGTTTACAAGCACACCGACCTGGCGATGAATCTCGTTCGACGCCTCCGAAAGTTGGCGGGCAAACTCCTGTGTAACGATTTGCCGAGGTGGGATTCGCCTCTTAAAAAGCTTTTCGAGCCGATGAAGATGATTTGGCTTAAGCCCCTGTAGATTGCCGTCAATATTACTAATAATCTTTTCCTCCGCTGCCAGTTATTGACCGATATTCGATATTTTACACCAACCGGCGCTTCATAAGGAAAAAGGAGATCGTGGTTAAAGTTAGCAAGTCTTAGAAGAACCTTCGTCACAAGTTGCTAAGGCGAACGCGCACGAACCACCGGTGGTTTCGATTATAATGCTCATGTGGCCGCAAACTGTGCTGCGATTATGAGAGCATATAACGTAAGAAATCTGGCGCTTGCGTTTTATTCCTTGTTTGGATACTATGAACTCATTCTAAACGGTGGACAATCACCCGCGACATTTCTAGCTGGAAAACTACCGGGGAATCAGCGTCGTCGTTTGAATGATCTTACCGGTTCGGCTCTGGGTTGCACCCGAACGATACAGCAGAGGCCATGCGCGCTCGAAAACCGTTTAGGATTACTTCATAGTTGGAGGATGTGTGGTGAATAGAAAACTGATAAGACCGACCCTCGCGGAGGTGCGAGAGCGATCGGATCGCGAGACTCAGCATCGTCGCCAGGCAAATGATCCGAATCGAAAACGAGTGCCACCCGAACAAACGCACGCCGAGAGCTTCTATTATAAGAAGCAAATGGATAACCGGACTCAAATGGTAATCGTGCTTCAGGACGGCGAAGAACTCCGAGGAAGCATTGAATGGTATGACCGAGGCTGTATAAAGCTGCATCGCACTGAAGGTCCCAACTTGCTCGTGCTAAAACATAATGTGAAGTACATGTACAAGACCGAAGACGCCGAAGGGGGCGACGGCGACGGCGAGGACCGGATGGACGATCGTAATGAGGAATCGTCAGAAGAATAACGTGACGGCTGGAGTCCGCCCCGGCTCATCCTCTCCTCGCCACAATGGATCCTTGTGAGGCGAGCACCCATTAGTCCCGACAAACCGAAAGTTGGAATCACAACAGGAGATCCGGCAGGTATCGGCCCTGAGATAGTTCTAAAGGCCGTTGCAGAGGGTGAAGTACGCGCTGTCTGTTCACCTGTGCTCTTCGGCCCGGCTTCAGAACTTCGCCGCCAATCTGCTGAGATTGGGCTCAACGCTGCGATCCTTTCGACTTATTCCGAGGAACTGAACGTTTCTCCAACCGGATCGACCGCGCTCATTTACGACACAGGTGACCCGAGCGAGAGCATTTCGTGGGGAACCCGTTCTGCGGGTGCCGGCCGGGCTGCCATTGTTGCAATTGAGACTTGCGTCAGGTTTTGTCGGGCTGGCAAGCTGGACGCTATGGCGACGGCGCCGATCAACAAAGAATCATTGAAACTCGCAGGTTCCCCATTTCCGGGCCACACTGAAATGATCACTTCACTTTGCGGCATTGATGATTCACTGATGTGTTTTTTTGCCGGCAATCTGAGAGTATTTCTACTGACCATCCACACCAGCCTTTCAGATGCGATTTCCGTTATCAAGCGAAACCGGATTGTCCGCTCGATAATTCTGGCGGATCGCGAACTTCGGAGATTCGGAGTTGAGCACCCTCGAATCGCTGTTGCCGGATTGAACCCGCACGCAGGTGAGCATGGTTTGTTCGGAACTGAGGAACAGCGCGAAATTGAACCCGCGATCCTGGAGTGCCGAAGTGACCACAAAATCGACGTATCTGGTCCCTTCGCCGCCGACACGCTTTTTTTGCGCGCCTGGCGAGGTGAGTTTGATGCAGTCGGTGCCTGTTATCACGATCAAGGACTCATAGCGGTAAAGTGTCTGTCATTCGGACGAGCAGTCAACGTGACGCTTGGCCTGCCGATCATTCGAACATCGGTGGACCACGGTACCGCGTTTGATATTGCCGGCAAAGGTATCGCAGATCACCGCAGCATGGTTGAAGCGATTAAGTTAGCAGCCAAACTTGTTCGACAAACTTCACGGTCTCATTGAGATAGAAGATCAACTGATTTGGCTGCGCTTATCGAGCGGCGACAAACAGAAGTGTCTCGAAGTTTCCGGAGGAAAGATGAGAGCTTTTCTAATTGTACTGCTAATTATTGCAGGCGCTTCGTTGGGATTCAGATCTCGATTTGTCGATGATCCTCTTCGACTGCCGGAAGAGAAGCATTTGCGCAACATTCGCCAACTGACATTCGGCGGCGAGAATGCGGAAGCATATTTCTCGCCGGATGGAAAGAAGTTGATATTTCAATCTACGCGCGACGGCAGGGCTTGCGATCAGATCTACACCATGAATATCGACGGCTCGAATGTTAAAATGGTGTCAACCGGACAGGGGCGAACGACCTGCTCGTACTTCGTTCCGGACGGGAAGCGTATAACCTACTCTTCGACTCATCTATCGAGTCCTGAGTGCCCGCCTAAACCTGACTATTCGAAAGGGTATGTGTGGGCGATTTATCCAGGTTACGATTTGTTCTCTGCTGCCGCGGATGGCACCGACATAAAGCAGATCACAAAAACACCGGGCTACGATGCCGAGGCCGTCATCTCGCCCAACGGTAAGAGGATAACGTTCACATCGATGCGCGACGGCGATCTGGATATCTATACTATGGATCTCGATGGCAAGAATGTTAAGAGGTTGACTACCGAGCTTGGGTATGATGGAGGTCCATTCTGGTCCTACGATAGCCAGTGGATTGTGTTTCGCGCTCACCACCCGACAACCGAGAAAGATATCGCCGACTACAAAGCATTACTCAGGGAGAATCTAATCAGGCCGACCACGCTAGAGATCTGGGTCATGAAGGCCGATGGCAGCAGCAAGCGGCAAGTTACTAACAACGGAAAGGCAAACTTCGCTCCATATTTCTTTCCGGACGGCAAAAGAATCATTTTCGCTTCCAACCAGGCAGATCCGAAAGGGCGGGACTTTGACCTCTATGCAGTGAACCTCGATGGGACCGGACTTGAGCGACTAACATTCAATCCGTCTTTTGATGGCTTTCCAATGTTCAGTCCCGACGGAAAGAAGTTGGTCTTTGCTTCCAATCGGAACAACAAAACTCAAACGGATACGAACGTCTTTATTGCGGATTGGGTTGAGTAATTTTGCGGTTGGCTAAATGACAATTGCGCTTGAACGCTCTCACGGTGACCAAATACTCAACCGCCGCTGTGGCTGTGAGCGAATTCCGCATCTACGGAATCAGAACAATCTTTCCAAAGGCGCCTGGTTCGAGCACGGCTCCGTGAGCGTGAGGCGCATCTGCCAAAGGCATTTCTTTGCCGACAACGGGTCTCAATGTTCCATTCTCAAGTCCAGCAACTAGCGCGGCATGGATGCTCGCGCGGTCTTCATCCGAAGTGTTGAAGAGCGTCATTCCAAGCACGCTGAGGTCACGAGTCATCGTCGCGCGGGGATCTATTTCAATTTTGCCTCTGTTACCGACTACCACCACTCGCCCAAACTTTGCTAGGAGCTCCAGGTCCTTAGCGAGATTTACGTTAGCCAGCATCTCGAGAATGAGATTGACGCCGGTGGGTCCAGTCAGCGCAAGTATATGATCCGTGTAGCCTGCCGCGTGGTGGTCCAGGACGTGGTGCGCGCCCTGCTGCAAGACACTGCTCCGCCCCTTGTCAGTTCCTCCGGTCCCGATCACCGTCAAACCGGCAGCTCGCGCAAGCTGAACCGCCGCAGTTCCAACGCCACCGGTCGCACCGTGGATGAGGACCGTCTCACCTGCCTTGCCGTGTCCCTTTTGGAAGAGCGCTCGATATGCGGTGGCATAGGGAATCCCCAGAGCAGCACCCTGTTCATACGTAACGTGAGGCGGCAGCCGATGAACTTGAGCTTCGCTACAAAGGCACTGCTGCGCATATGTACCGCTAATGCTGCCAGCGACATAAACGCTATCGCCCGGCTTAACTCGGGTGACTTGTTCGCCGATTGACTCGACTACGCCGGCGGCATCGGTGCCAGGGGTATATGGCAGCTGCGGCTTCACTGCATGAAGCCCGGCACGAATGTAAGTATCAACAGGGTTCACGCCGATGGCTCGAACTTGCACCACAACCTGTCCGGGACCAGCACTCAGAGCCGAAACATCATCAAGCTGTAATACCTCAGGACCGCCGAATTTGTGGACTCGAATCGCTTTCATTAATGTTCTCCGAATTTTGGTCTCATACGTATAGCATGCGAAGCGATGTGTGTGAAGCACCGTATCCTGCCACCGGCAAGATCAACGCGACGATGGACGGATATTTTAAGTGGTCAAAAGAAGACAGCTTGTATAAAATAGTCCAACTCTACAGGTGGCAAATAGCTATCGCTCCTCGTATCTCAACGGCCCTTCGAAGTGATTGCGGGCAAGAAAAGGAAAATCGAGTAAATTATGGGTGTTACTCAAGTGAATACGAACGGAAAACAGAATCAAACGAAATCAAATGGCGATTTCGGAATACCAACGATAAGTAGCCCCGCCGATGGCGGGAAGCTGATCGTGCTGACCGCGCCGCTTACCGAAACGATTGACCATGCCGGCTATTTCATCCAGATGGGCATGGCGTCTATGCCGATTTGGATGGAAGGAGTGCTGAATCGAAAGTACCCGAAATGGCGCGATGTTGAATTAAACGATGACGGAACTGCCAGGTACATGCCGGCGGGCACCCGTGTTCTGGAAGCGTCGCTACAGCGAGAGTTCAAAGCCGATGACATGGTTGCCTGTTTGCCAGATGATCTGCACAAGTTTATTGGACCAAACACGAGAGTGGTCGCGGTATCGACGCACAATCCGCTTGGCGTAACATTCGCAGCCGGTGTCTATACCTCCATCTTCGGCTCTTCGAAGATGCCTATAAACTCACATTATGCTCGATTAATGTTCAAGCTTATTAAAGAGAATCCATATCGGGACAATTTTAAGGTTATCGTTGGCGGTTCGGGTGGTTGGCAAATCATCCAGACCGATCTTTACGAAGAACTCGGAGTGGATTGCGTAGTCGAGGGACGCAGCGAATCACTGGACACCCTGGAGCTTTTTCGTAAAGCCATTCGCGGTGAGGCTCTTCCCCGAGAGATTGAAGTAAAGCATCCGACTACTCGAGACGCGATTCTTTTCCCGGATAAGCGGACAACCTTCGGGGTTGTTGAGATGACTACCGGCTGCGGACGGCGTTGTCAGTTCTGCCTGCCGGATTTGAATCCTCAGATTGATCTGCCCAAACAACAGATCATGAAGGCGGTGCGTGCGAACGTTCGTGAGGGCAATAAGCAGATCTCACTGGCGACCGAGGACATGTTTATTTGGGGCCAGGTACACACGGACACCCCGTTCTATTTTCCTAACCGTGAAGCACTGATCGATCTCTATACTGACATAGTCAATACTCCAGGTGTTGAACACCACGTTCTGAGCCATTCGACAATAGCTCCCGCGGTGGTGGATCCGCTTCTAATAAAGAAACTGTCAGAAACCCTGTTACCGAAGAGTCCGATTCACCTGCCGTACTTAAGCTCGCATCCACAAAAGAAAGCTCTGACTCCGCTCATTGGCCTCGAAACCGGATCGGTTGCAATGGGCAAGAAGATTATGCCGAGCAAGGGTGTGCCTTTTTCTATCGAGGACTGGCCAAGTGTTGTAATTCAAGGACTGACAGTTTTGAATGAGAACAACTGGTTTCCGGCGATGACCCTGATCGTCGGGAACCCTGATGAAACCGATGAAGATGTTAAGGCAACCCTCGATCTGATCTACGAAGTTGAACGTCGCGGCTTGTTTGCTTTCTTTATTCCTTCGATCTTTACCCCGCTCCACGATACTCGCATGGAGATGAAGAAAGGCGTCACTGAAACGATGCAGCTCACACCGTTACAGTGGCAACTGATTATGAAATGCTGGAAGATGAATCTTCGGCCTGGCCAGTACTCATGGTGGGCACCTACAGCGTGGCGAGTTGGAGCGTTGGCCTTGTGGACGTATAAGCTCCGAAAGTTGAACGGACCGAATTTTAAGTGGCCGCTGTTTATGTTCTCGAGCGTTATGTCTGAAAAGATGATGAGCCGTCTGGGGAAGATATACGTTGGCAAGCCGATAAAAGTAAAATCACGCAAGGAACTGATTGCTGGCTTGAAACCGCACTATTTGCAATACCTGCGAGCGGACAATGGAGACTTACCCGAAGGTTATGTTTCAACTCCGGCTGCACGAAAGGCATCCCTGGCATTGCCGGTTCTGTCCTGATTATCCCACGAGTGCAAATGTTTGCTATTCTGTCGCGTGTTTAATATGCAGGCTGTACGGGTAGTGCTGAAAGTACGTACAGTTCAAGCAGGCGTGGGCAAACTCGTGACTCTCGCGAAAAGACCAAAAAAATCCCACAGCGCGGGTAGCCTCACTTCAGGGGTGGTGAGTCCTTCAGTGGCGTCCCGTCGTCGGGCTCGAATAATAGCTCTTGTTGAATCACTTCCCGGCGCGTCGGCGATTGACCTGGGTGTCGGCCACCTGAGCCTCGAGGTGCGAGGAAGGCGCTTCGGTTACTACCTTTATGACCATCATGGCGACGGACGTACAGCAATAAATTGCAAAGCCGAGCCGGGAGCTAACAAGAGCCTTGCGGATTTTGGGCCAGATCGATTCCACATACCGGCATATCTTGGGTCAAGAGGTTGGATAGGTTTGTGGATTGATCTTCCTAGAGTCAACTGGGACGAGATCGAAAGCGTTATTGTTGATGCGTATCGATTGACAGCTCCGAAGCAGTTACTTGCGCGGCTTCGCCATCGCTGACTTGCTGCAGGATATCCAATGACCGATTCCGTACCAAACCTATCCGAGACCTCTCCCGGCATTGAAGACGAACCTGGACGTGTCAGACATGAGACCGGTTGCGTGATAGTGGGAGGGGGACCGGCTGGATTGATGCTGTCTCTCTTTCTGGCTCGTGCGGGAGTACCGGTCACGCTGCTAGAGGCGCATCGTGACTTCGATCGTGATTTTCGCGGCGACACCATCCACTCCTCGACGCTCGAGGTCCTGCATCAGATTGGTCTGGCAGACGAGCTTCACCAGCTGCCTCACTCCAAGATCCGCGAGATGCGAGTCGTTTCGCGAGCGGGTTCGACCACCGTCGCTGTCTTGAACAGGCTGCCAACCCGGTTTCCGTACGTCATGATGATGCCACAAGCACGATTCCTTGAATTCATAGCGGAAAAGGCATCGAAGTATCCACACTTCAAACTAATAATGGGAGCTAGCGTTCACGAATTGATTGAAGAGAATGGCGCGATTCGCGGCGTCGCATATCACAGTCCTTCGGGAAGGCGCGAGTTCGTCGCACCGTTAACAGTCGCAACTGATGGTCGTTTTTCAAGTATTCGAAAATTGACAGGGCTTGAACCAGCCAAGCAGTCAGACCCCATGGAAGTATTGTGGTTCCGCCTTCCGCGAAACCCCAGTGACGAAGACGACAAGGCTATGTTGAACATTGGGGAAGGGAACTTCATCGTACTGCTGGGTCGGATGACTGAATGGCAAGTCGGTTACGTCATGCCCCAGGGCGGCTATCAGAAGTTAAAGCACAATGGACTGACAGCATTTCAGGATTCGATTAAAATTACCATACCGTGGCTTGCGGATCGGGTCGAGCACATTAATGACTGGCACAATGTAAGCCTTTTGTCCGTGGAAGGGAGCTGCCTGCCACGTTGGCACCTTCCCGGACTACTATTGATTGGCGATGCGGCGCACGTAATGCTACCGGTAGGAGGGGTAGGTATCAACTGCGCAATAAGCGATGCGGTTGAAGCTGCGAATGTTCTGACGCCCGCCCTCCGAGATGGCCAAGTCGAAGAGGAAATGCTCGCCGAAGTTCAGGGTCGACGCGAACGGCTCACGCGAATGATTCAGGGCTTCCAAACCATGATGCAGAAACGTATCGTGGGTGCGCTTGAGTCCGGCAAGGCTTTTACTCTTCCGCTTGCCCTGAGAATCATCGTGCGTCTTCCTTTGCTCCGAGAGTTGCCGGCTCGAGTGCTGGCATTCGGAATCCGACCAGTAAAACTCGAGCGACCCGAGGAAGCGCCTGTGGGCGAGGAGATCCAATGAGCGAAAAACATCTCAACCGGGTGCGGCGTATTTGCTCGACCTTCCCGGAGACAACAGAACGACTCTCGCACGGGGAGCCCACGTTCTTCGTTCGCAAGAAAGTGTTTGCGATGTTCTCCAATAATCATCATAACGATGGGCACATCTCGGTGTTGGTTCCTGCTCCGCCAGGCGTGCAGGCAATGTTGATAGAAGGGGCGCCGGATAAGTTCTACAGGCCACCCTATGTCGGAGGGGCGGGTTGGATCGGCATCGAACTCGCCAGGATTAAGGATGACGAACTTGCCTTTCACATTGGTGAGGCTTGGCGTCTGGTTGCACCAAAGCGACTTCAAGCGTCGCTTGAGGTGAGTACACGTAAAGCATAGTAGCTAAATGCGATGGCAGATAATAAGCACGTACAGAACAAAGCTCCGGCTGTGTCGATCCGCCTTCCCGGGTTGAACTTCACGTGCGACGGTTTGGTTGCGTTAATACCCATTGCAGTCGCCTTGGCGCTGATCATTTTAGTTGTATACCTCATCAGCCGGACCACACAAACTCTGCTATGGCTGTCTGCCGTACTCTGGATTCTATTCATATGTTATTGGAGCGCAGTTGCCGGGCAAGCGGGCGTGACCAGGACTTCGGAGTCTCCGCGTTCACGGCAGATTCACCAGCTTTTGATGTATGGTGCGCTTGTATTGGCCTTCGTGCGGCTTCCTGGCCTGACTTTACGATGGCTGCCAAAGAATTGGTGGATCATTGCCGCAGGGTTTTTCATTCAGTTAAGTTCGGCCGTTCTATCGATCGTCGCAAGAAGGCATCTGGGTCGTAATTGGAGCGCGGAGATTGCATCAAAGGTTGATCATCAGCTTATAAAGTCTGGTCCATACCGTTTGATCCGGCATCCGATATACACAGGAATGCTTGGAATGTTCGTGGGCACGGCGTTCGTTTCCGGTGAACTGCATGGGTTAGTTGCAGTGGCAATGATCTCCTTCGCGTATTTGCGCAAGATCCGCCTGGAAGAACAGAACCTCCGTAGTGTGTTTGGGACACAATACGACGAGTATAGAAAGAAGTCCTGGGCGATAATTCCTTTTCTAATCTAAACGGTTGAATGCATTCCGAATCTGACGACGAGCTACGCGCGGAGGCCGATCGTTTGCTTGCGGACGGCTTGCGCGAAATACTCAACGACTATGGAGAGGTTAATATAGTCGGAAGCTACGCGCTGCGATTAATGGTGTGGCGCGATCTGGACATTCACCTCGTGCAAGCGAAGTTGGATCGAAAGAGCTTTTTTGAGATAGGAGCGAGGATTGCCGATCTGTTGAGTCCCCACAGAATGCATTACCGCGATCAGACGGTTATTTCGACTGAAGGCTTGCCGGCGGGCTTTTATTGGGGCGTATATCTCGGGGATGAGCGGGCGGGCGCGTGGAAGATCGACATATGGTTGACTGATTCCGCAGGGTTCCGCGCGGTTCGTGAGTACGGCGAAAGAGTCAGTAAGCGGCTAACAGAACGAACTCGTCAGTCAATTCTCGACATCAAGGCTGCATGCTGGAAACATCCGCAGTACCGCAAGGCCTTTTCCAGCCGCGATATTTATGATGCTGTACTCGATCACGGAATAAAGGATGTTGAGGAGTTCTGGAGCTTACTACGAGATCGAGGGCGATCGATCTGAACCATACACGCCGAAATCTCTCACGCCTGTATCAAGATAGCTTCCATTGCGAGTTGACGGTTGATGTTTCGCGGCAAGTCTCGAAAGACATCTTCGATTCCATCCGCCAATCGTATGATCGATTCTTCAGAAACGGTGCCCGCAATTCGTTGTAGTCTTTCGATGACGTCTTCATTGGTCAAGGAACCCTCGCCCTCGCGAAGCTTTAATCGCAACAGGTCACCCAGCAGCACGGTCAGGGCTTCAAGATGTCTTTCAAACTCATCTTTTTCGATCTTTCGACCCAGGTATTCAGCTGCGCCCATCAGTGATGCGCTGCTTCGCGAGAAGGCAAGTGATTCGAGAAGTTCCAAAAGTATGTTGCGCATCTCGCGATACTCGTCCAGGTCTATCTCGATAGCGCGACCGATACTTCCACCGGAAAGCCTCGCTCGGAGGCGCGCCTCGTCCGGTGTTTTCTTTAAACCGAGGAGATGCAGTTCGATCTCGGAAGTCGTTAGAGGTGCAAAGCTCAACAGAAGACATCTCGAGCGTATGGTGTCTATCAATGCGAACGGCTTGGGCGTGATGAGAATGATCAATGAAGTTTCGGGCGGTTCCTCGAGGGTCTTCAGCAGTGAATTCGCGGCCTCGCGACGAAGCCATTCAGCGTCGTCCAGAATGAACACTCGCCGTCGTCCCTCGTAGGGACGAAACTGTGCTTGCTCTGACATTAAGCGTGTCTGCTCGATCTTAATGAACTGACTCCGGGACTCTTTCTTAATCAAAGGATCCTGACTCTCACGGAGAATGGTTCGTACGTCCGCGTGCTCGTTACGTGCGATCTTGCGACAGGGTATGCACTGTCCACACGCGTCTCCAGAAGCCGGTTGTTCGCAGTTCAACGCCTGGGCCAGCGCTAACGCAAATTGATATTTTCCGACACCGCGCGGCCCAGCCATTAACAGAGATTGACCTATGCGAGCTTCGGAGACAGCGCGTTGAAGAAGTTTCTTGATTCGTTCGTTTCCTATGAGGGCGGCGAATGGCATGGGTGATACTCCAGAATACAAGATTCCAAATCCGGAATAAAGCCGGCATTGAGTTCATGAGTTAATCGTGTATTCTGATTCTGTGCTAAAGACCTTTTTAGAAGCGAGGCTTTCGAAGTGGAAGCGGCTGGAAGAGTTGACGGCGAGGGTTTCACGCCTCCGTCTGAAGAATCTATCGGGGGAGGAGGTTCGTGAGTTCGGACGGCTTTATCGGCGCACCGCCGCTGACCTGGCGATCGCTCGTGAAGAGGTTACTGACAAACGATTGGTGAATTATCTTAATTATCTCGTCGGCCGCGCGCACGGCGCGATCTACCGGAGTGAATCATCTGGTTTCGGAGTGTTCATAAATTTCTTTCGTTATGATTTTCCCGCTATCTTCAGAAAGACCTTCTCTTTTACGCTAACGGCTTTCATAACATTCGTTCTTGCAACCGTGTTTGCGTCTGTTGTGTGTCTTCTTGATGAAGGGTTTGCGGATCGAATTGCCCCCGGCATGAGGCAGGATATCATTGGTCACCATAATTGGACCGACGCAATAAACAAAGCGAATCCACTCGCTTCAACGTCGATCCAACAAAATAATATCACCGTGACGTTTTATGCGTTCGCCGGCGGCGTATTAGCGGGCGTGGGCACATTGCTTGTTCTGGTGCAAAACGGATTGCTGCTTGGGATGGTTCTGAGCCTCTGTTTTCGCTATCGCTTTTGGGAGATACCCATTTTTGTTTCGGCACATGGCGTGATAGAGCTGACCTCGATCTTTATTTCTGGCGGAGCGGGATTGTTGATTGGAAAGGCGTTGCTGATACCCGGCGATCTGCGTCGAATCGATGCGCTTGTTGAAAATGGCCGGCTCGCAATCAAACTGGTTCTGGGCTGCATACCAATGCTGTTAATTGCCGGGTTGATCGAAGGGTTCATATCGCCGGCGCGCATTCCCCCGAGTTTTAAGTTCTCGGTCTCAGCAATGAGTGCGGTGGTAATGATTATCTACTTCCTTAAGCCCGATAGAAGCGGCCGAACATTGAGCACGAAGCCATAGTTTTCGTATGTTGATGTGAAAGGATTGGATGGCTGTCAGTTGAGCTTCCGAGGCAGGATTCCGATCCTGGTGCTACAAGAGACCTCTCTCTTTCACCTCAAGATACTTATTCACCAGTTCCAACGAAAGCCTTCCAGCCGGAACGTCCAACGCAAGCCCTCCAGCGTGGCGGATGCGCGTTAATGCCTCTTCGCGCTGCTGAAGAATCTGCTCTGCCACCGCCTGCCGATAAACATCAGCCGAAGCATCAGGACGTGCTCGAATCAGCTCTCTAAGATCCGTATCGCCGATTGTGATAATCAAAGGAAGATGGCGCGGAATAAGTTGCGAGGTGTGAGCCAGCAATTCTGCGGAAGCATCACGGTCGACCAGATCGGTGAGAATGACAACCAGAGAGCGTCGCTTGCAGTTAATATCAAAAAAGTTGAAAGCTCTCTTGTAGCTCGGCTCGATCATTTGGGGTTCAAGGCTGTACAGCTCCTCCATAAGCCTGTTTATCTGGTCGTGTCCGCGGCGCGGCGGAAGATAACTGACGACTCGACGAGAGAACGCGACCATCCCGACGTTGTCACCTCCAGCCGCAGCCACATAGGCAATCGAGAGCGTGGCGTTTACTGCATGATCAAGCTTGGTCAGTTTGCCTATTCGCGCAGTCATCAGTCGACCGGTGTCCAAAAGAACGACGATATTCTGACTGCGCTCGACCGTATATTGTCGGGTGATCAGCTTGCCTCGCCTGGCGGTCGCCGCCCATGATATGTGACGGATCTCGTCGCCGATCACAAACTCCCTCAACGATTCAAACTCTCTGCCGTGTCCTCGGACGCGCATACGACGTAATCCTGGTTCAGGGCGCCTGTTGCGATGCGCATAAATCTCATGTTTACGCGCCTCCCTGATATCCGGATAGACTTTAACATCCGTTTCATTCTTATAAGCGATTTGACGCCACAAAAGACCGAGCGGCGCGCGAACGCGCAAGACGGTATCCCCGAAGTCATATTTGCCGCGAGCGGTTGGAAGCAGGCTATAGGTCCAGGCGCGCGATCGACCCGCAGGAATGGTCAATTGAGCTTCACGGGGGCTCATAAGCTCCATCTGCGGCGGGTAATCATCTTTAACGATGAAAGTGACGCGACGCCGAGCTCGATTGGTAAGCTTTATGGTTACCTCATTCTCAGCTCCCATCGCGAAGCGCTCTTCCATCTCTCGCTCGACTCGGAAAGCGTCCGCTTTTTCTGATAACAAGTAGTCAAGCAACGCAGCTCCGATTAGAGCCAAGTCATAGAGTAGAGTGATGTACAACGCTCCAGGACTTATCCAGCCAATCGAAAGCAACGCGAATCCCGCGGCGAGCAAAAAAAAGAATCGTGTTGAGAAGACGAATTTCAAATCAGATAGTCCTCATCGACGCTTCCGTTCTTGAGCGAGAGAAGCAATTCCGCTACTGTGCCAAATTGAGCGATGGTAAAAACTGCTGCCCGGATCTGGTAAGGCAGATCGAGCGTACTCAGGGCTTCTCTTGCCGGGATCCACATTTCCTCGTCCACTTCTTCGGTGTTGAGCTTTGTTTTAAATTCGCTTTCTGCCGGATATGCAAAGGTGAGCATATGATAAACCGGCCCGGCATGAGGACTGGTATGGATGTTTCTCAAAGGAACAAGGAGCTTCGTGTCGATTTCAATTCCAATTTCCTCGTGAACCTCGCGAAACGCAGTCGCTCGTATGTCAATGTCTTCTGGATCCAACCGGCCGCCCGGAAAAACGAATGCGCCCGGATAATATCTGAAGTGCGCGGGACGGCGGCTTAGATAAACCTCTATCCCGTGCTCAGTGTCCCTAACGAAGGCAACCGCAGCAGCCGGAATTGGTTCTTTTTGTCTTGTCATGGAGGAGGGAAGATCAAAGGATATGCCCACGTAGTAACGAATTTATTCGTTCCGTATGAAGCGAGTTTTTTGCAAACAAGCAGAACGAATGAATTCGTTGCTGCGTGACGGCTTCATTTTGCCCAAGCCAGGCCATCCGGATCACGTCCAGTTTCAACCGAGCCCTCGATACTGAGATTCTCAAGATTGATTGCAACCACCTTGTTCGCCTGACTCAATGCAACAAAGGCGCGCCTGCCATCCGGCTGCACCAGTATTCCGGCTCCATTGGCTCCCATCGCAACACGCTTTACTTCTTTGCGCGTCGCAGCGTCGATTACCACCAGATCACTCGCTTGTGAATCAGAGATTAGAACGCGCCTGCCATCGGTTGTGAACTTAACGCGAATCGGCGCACGGCCTACGTTAATAACTTCTTTGACCTGATCATTCGCGGTATCGATGATCGAAAGCCCTCCATCGCCGCGATGCGCCACCCATACCTCTCGATTATCAGGAGACAAAGCGATACCTTCCGGCGCTTTTCCAAGAGCGATCTGCGTCATCTTGAGGGGTACGGTTCCCGACGCCGGTTCGATCGCGCTGACGGTGTTCGACTCGCGATTTGCCGTATAGATCTTCTGTGACTTGGCGCCAATGACAACCATATGGGTTCCGCCCTGACCGGTACCCATTATCCAGTCAATTCTGCTCGCATTGATGTCGTACCGAGCAATCGACCTGCTATTCTCTATGGTGAAATATATTTTTCCTGAAGATTCGACGATGCCGTGAGGGCGCATCAACCCGCCGAGATCGACTCGCTTTATCTCTTTGTGGGTAGGGATGTCGATTATCGAGATGGTATTACCGGGCCGTTCGGCGGTTCCGTAGTTGGAAACGAAAGCCAGCCTGCCGTCCGCGGATGCGATGAGTTCGTGAGGGCCTTCGCCGGTCGGAACGCGAGCCAGCACTTTCAGCGCAACCGGATCAACAATGGCCAGCGTGCCTTCAGATTTATTCAGTGCGAGCAGAAGGCCTGAACCTTCCGATGTAGGACCGCTCAGAGCTAACAAGTGCACCGCAGCGAGCGCAGCAAGTAATATTGCCGCAAAGGTCTTCGTTAGGATGCCTGTCATATTGATACCTCGTTGAGGTGTGACGATGCCGGCTCTCGAGACCCGGGGTACGAAGAGGTGCTTGGCCAATAGATCAGCGGGCGAGAGCGACGACCTTTTCGGCTGCGTCCTTCATGCCGGAGGCAGTAACGAAACCCAGTCCTGACTGTTCGATTACCTCGCGGCCCTTCTCGACGTTTGTGCCTTCGAGCCGAACGACGACTGGAACCTTTACGCCGATGTTCCGGGCAGCAGCGACGACGCCCGACGCAACCATATCGGTGCGAACGATGCCGCCAAAAATGTTGATCAAAACTGCGCGAACGTTTTGGTCTGAAAGAAGAATCCTGAAAGCATTCTCAACTCGCTCCTGTGAAGCTCCGCCGCCCACATCCAAAAAGTTTGCCGGCTCTCCGCCTGCCAGCTTTATGATATCCATCGTGGCCATTGCTAACCCGGCGCCGTTGACCATACAGCCGATATTGCCGTCCAGCTTTATGTAATTTAGATCATGCTTTGAAGCTTCGATTTCGAGGGGCTCTTCTTCATTCAGATCGCGAAGCTCTACGTAATCTTTGTGTCGGAACAGTGCGTTATCGTCGAAATTAAGTTTCGCATCAAGCGCGTACAACTCGCCGTCTTCGGTCAGGAGAAAAGGGTTGATCTCCGCAAGCGACGCGTCGAGGTCAACGAAGGCGCGATACAACGCCGCCATAAATCTAGCAGCCTTGCTAACCACCTCGTTTGGCAGACCGATTCCGAAGGCGAGCTTGCGCGCCTGAAACGGCTGAAGCCCAACAGCGGGATCGATAGATTCCTTCAGGATTTTTTCAGGCTCGTGGGCGGCCACTTCCTCGATATCCATTCCGCCTGCTGATGAGGCCATAAGAACCAGCCGAGAAATTGCCCGATCTAACACGATCCCAAGATAAAACTCTTGTTTGATCTTTAGACCTTCCTCAATCAGCACCGTCCTAACCTCGCGGCCTTCCGGACCGGTTTGATGAGTCACCAATTTCATTCCGATCAGGTGTCGAGTGATATCTGTAGCTTCGTCGACAGTACGCGCCAACTTTACTCCGCCACCTTTGCCGCGACCACCGGCGTGGATTTGCGCTTTGACAACCACCGGAAGGCCGAGTTGTTCCACTGCGCTCGCGACTTCCTCAGTCCTGTTTACGACAACGCCGCGCGGCACCGTGACCCCATACTTCTTAAGAAGTTGTTTCCCTTGATATTCGTGTATTTTCATAAGAATACCGTCAGCCTGTTTGTCGCGCGGTGCTGCGCTGGCTGGTCTTAAGCGTACAAGAATGCCCTGAATAAATGCTTCAAGCCGGCAAGAGCGACTTTCTATTGCTGACCTGTGAGATTCGTTCTGTTTTGAGTCGTAAAGACGTAGACTCCGCTGGAAAAGCTTCCCAAATAGGTTCGATTCTTATCAAAGGGATCAAAGGCCAGGGTCCAAACTCGGTTCGTCGGCAGTTCCACATCCACACGCTCCCATATGTATCCTTTGTCCATCGATCGATAGACTCCGCCGCGAGAGTATTCGGCAGCCATCACTTCATTGGGATTTGTGGGGTTAAATACAACCGAAGTGAAATCGCCAGAAGGCAGCCCGCCACCACGTCTCGCCCATGTGCGTCCGCCGTTTGTTGATCGGAAAATGTACTGGTTTGTACCAAGAACTATTATTTGCGCGTCTTTAGGATCCTGAGCGATTGACTTTACCGAGGCGTCGATCGGTCCACGTTCGGCCTGTTGCCATGACTTCGTGCCGTCATTTGAAATAAACAGCCCCTGCTTTGTACCCGCCAGGATCTTCTTTGGAGTGTCCTTGTGTGTTGCAATCGAGAACACGGGACCGCCGGCCGGGTAACCTTCGATGGTCACCGGTTCCCATCCCTTCGAATCATCAAAAGTTCGAAAGAGTCCATCCATCGTCGCTGCGAGGAGTCCGATCCGACCTTCGGCATCGGCAAAGCTGGTGATGTCATCGACCTGTCTGGTCAACTGTACGAATCCGGGAGTAAGGGTCGCTACGGGCTTGGGCTTTTCTTTTTTAGTTGCCTTCTTAGCGGGCTTTTTCGGTTTTTGACTTGTGGCTCGTTTTGCAATTGCCACGGTCTCATACCGGCCGACTGCAGATGATGATTTTACGCTTGCTCTGCGAGAACGGACCGGTTGTGCAGGCGGCTTCTCAGTTGGTTTTGGCTGCTCGACTCCTGTGGTCGCCCAGGAGGCGCCTCGATCGGTCGAGCGGTATACGCCTGTGTTTGTGCCTGCGTAAATAACATTTGGGTTGTCAGGCATTTGATAGAACGCGAATACATCGCGGCCCGCGAGACCGGTCGATGATGGTGTCCAGGATTCACCCCCGTCCGCTGAGCGGAATACGCTACCTCCTGACCCGTCGTGAAATACGCTGGCAAGCAAATGTCCGTGCTCAGTTGCGTCCGGCATTATGGCAAGCACGTGGCGGTGACTGAAGCCGGTGTTCGATTCAATAAAGTCTGTACCGAGATTTTCCGAAACGCGGACGCCGAAGTCATCCGTAGCGATCAAGACTCGATTGGGCTTATCCGGAGTCACTACGATCGAGCGTATCACCAGTGTCTTGGACGTGAGCAGCATCCATTTCTTGCCACCATCCTTTGATCGCCAAAGGCCTTCGCTGGTTCCAGCGAAAATGACGCTCGGATTTGTGGGATGCGGCAGAAGCACGTAAGTTCGCCGCGCACTAAACGGAATGCCCGGAAACTTAAACCACTTTTCGCCGGCATTCATTGATCTATAAAAGCCGCTGCATGCGTTAACGTAGACCGTATTCGGCTGATTCGGATCAATGGTGATCCCGAAAATGTCGGAGTCGTTAATCATCCCGACGATTTGGTTTCCGGTTTGTTTCCAGCTCGCCCCGCCGTTGACCGTCTTCCACGGCAAATGCCACGTGCCGACATAAATTATGTTTGTGTTGCGTGGATCAATAGCAGCAGATTCTATGTTTCGAATTTCTTTGTCGCCGACAGGTGAGATCCGCTGCCAATTTTTCCCTGCGTCGGCCGACCGAAAAACACCATTCAGGTTCGGATCATCATTTGCGCTGCCTGCGATAAGGAAGTTTGAATCGGAAGGGGCAATAGCCAGGGATCGTACTGAAAGTCTCTTTGTTCCTTCGAGCAGCTTCCAATGCTGGCCGGCATCGGTGCTTTTGAATACGCCACCCTCTTCCTCACGGGCTACAGCCCAGACGCCGACATAGATTGTTTTTGGATCGGCAGGATCAATCACGATGCTGTCAACCGACAACCCTCGCTTTTCGAGGCCCGGCTTGAGCCGCTGCCAGGTGCGGGCGCCGTCGACGGAATGGAAGATCTGTCCGTCGGAGGTTCCAAGATAGAATTCGTCCGAGTTGACCGGGGAAGGCACAAGCGCGCGCACATCACCGCCCCAGGGCCCGGTCACCTCCCATTGCCGAACTTCATTTCCACTTGTGTTTGAGGAGACTACCCGGCTTGCGTCATCGCCTCTAACGAGGGTAGTAGATGCGCACACCAAAAGAACCGCGAGGAAAAGAAACAAGCGATGAGATCTCATTGACTACTTACTCCTTGAAATAACTATCTGCTAAATCCCTCGGGGGTTCGGTAGCTCAGGGGGTGAGCCGCTTCGAATCACTACGCCGCGAAGAATATACAATAGCTTGTAATCGGATTCCAGCAGACGCGCTGCGAAGGAAGCTGGGGGTTCAGACATCTGAGACATCGGATGTGTCTGATCGAACGGAAGTCTGAACCCCAGATAACCGTCGGGCTATTCAATGACCCAGGTATCGCCGCTGTTGATTAACTTCTCAAGATTTCCCGGACCCATTCTCTCGGTCGCAGTGCGAATCTGGTCCGAAAGCATCTCTTCATATGTTGCTTTGGTTACATCGCGAAAGACACCGATTGGCACGGGGTAATCAGGATACTCCATTCGAGCAAGCATATAAGCGAGATAGGTGTCGGGTGCCTTCTCATCGTGCACAATAAGGTCGGATTCGTTGAGCTGGTCGGACAGCTCGACCACCTCCAGGTGCATATCGCTGTTACGCATCCGAATCCCGCGATTGCGTTCTTTGCCAAATACCAAAGGTTTGCCGTGTTCGAGTTCGATCATAGCATCGTCGCGCACGCCCCGATCGGTGAACATTTCAAAGGCGTGATCATTGAAGATGTTGCAATTCTGATAAACCTCAACAAAGGAAACTCCCTTGTGATGCATTGCGCGTTCGACCGTCGTTTGAAGGTGTGTAGTGAAAGTGTCAACAGAACGCGCGACGAAAGTAGCTTCAGCGGCTAACGCTACCGACAACGGGTTCAACGGATAGTCGATCACTCCATATGGTGTCGACTTCGTTTTCTTACCGAACTCAGACGTGGGAGAGTACTGTCCTTTGGTCAATCCGTAGATCCGGTTGTTGAAGAGGATGATGTTGATATCGAGATTGCGGCGAATCATGTGTATCAGGTGGTTGCCGCCGATGGACAGCGCATCTCCGTCGCCAGTGATCACCCAAACGGACAGCTCAGGGTTTGATGCTTTTATTCCAGTAGCGATTGCCGGCGCTCGACCATGAATTGTGTGGAAGCCATAGGTGTTCATGTAGTACGGAAAACGGCTGGAGCAGCCAATTCCTGAAACAAAAACTGTGTTTTCCCGCTTTATGCCAAGTTCAGGCATGACCTTTTGTATTTGCGCGAGTATTGAATAGTCGCCACAGCCCGGGCACCACCTGACTTCCTGATCGGAAACAAAGTCTTTGCGCGTAAGTTTGATCGGAGGCGCTCCGCGACCGCCCCCGTTTGTTGGAATATTTGGATCTGTGCTCATATCTTCCTTCTCTATGATAGCTTCTTCAGCTCTCGTTTGCCGAGGGGAAAGTGAATCGGCAATTAAATCCTGCCTTTCCTCGAAACGTCCCATACTTAGTCGGCGTACAGCTCATTCATCTTTGCAGTGAGCTCACTGATCTTGAACGGTTTGCCTTTGACCTTCGGGAAGGAAACCGCGGGTACCAGATAACGCGCGCGCAGCAGCATAGCGAGTTGTCCAAGGTTAAGTTCGGGTATCAACACGCGATCAAAGCGCCCGAGGATCTCGCCGAGATTGCTCGGGAATGGGTTCAAGTAGCGCAGGTGAATGCTCGAGACTGCCTTTCCGCTCTTTTGCATTTCTTCTACTGCTGAGGTAATCGCACCGTAAGTCGATCCCCATCCAATAACCAGCAAGCGCCCATCCGGCTCGCCGAATATTTCAACGTCCGGGATGTCGTTGGCAATCCGGGCGACCTTCTCGGCTCGGGTCAATACCATATGCATGTGGTTTTCCGGGTCGTACGAGACATTTCCGGTGATGTCCTCTTTTTCAATGCCACCGATGCGATGTTCCATATTGGGCGTGCTGGGTACCGCCCATGGCCGAGCCAAAGTCTCCGGATCGCGACTGTAGGGATGGAAGTCCTCGCTTTGGGTCGCAAATTTGACCTCGAATTTTGGCAGGTCATCCATGCTCGGCAACCGCCACGGCTCCGCGCCGTTAGCCAGATACCCGTCTGAAAGGTACACAACTGGCAACATATGCCTCGTTGCCAGCCTGAAAGATTCAACCGCCATATGAAAACATTCAGCGGGCGTTGCGGGAGCGACAATCGCAACCGGACATTCTCCGTTTCGACCGAACATAGATTGGAGCAAGTCGGCCTGCTCTGTCTTGGTTGGTAGTCCGGTTGAAGGTCCTCCGCGCTGCACGTCAACAATGACAACCGGAAGCTCGGTCATCACAGCGAGCCCGATTGCCTCGCTCTTCAAGGCCAGGCCTGGACCGCTTGTTCCGGTCAGTCCGAGATTGCCTGTGAACGCTGCTCCGATCGCCGCACACATAGCCGCGATTTCATCTTCGGCCTGGAATGTCTTTACGCCGAAATTCTTATGGATCGAAAGCTCGTGCAGAATGTCAGAAGCGGGTGTGATTGGATAGCTGGCGTAGAACAGCGGCCTCTTTGCAAGTACTGACGCCGCCACAAACCCAAGCGCGGTGGCCTCGTTGCCCGTTATGTTCCGATACTTACCTGGAGCAATTGCAGCGCGACGAACTCGATAGTGAGTTGTGAATATCTCAGCGGCCTCCGCATATGCGAACCCCGCTTTCAGTGCCGTCAGATTGGCAGTCTGAACCTCGGCCTTCTTAAATTTGGTTTGGATCCATTTTTGGGTCGGCTCGAGCGGACGATCGTAAAGCCAGTACATCAACCCAAGCGCCCAGAAATTCTTGCAGCGATCGATTTCCTTAGGCGGCAGTTTTACCGCGTCGCGGAGCGCAGCACGATTCAGAGTGGTGATCGGAAGTTTGAAAAGCCGATAACCGCTCAGGCTGCCGTCCTCGATCGGGTTCGAATCGTAACCGGCTTTCTTTAAATTGTTTTCATTAAAAGCGTCGGTATTGGTTATCAGGATTCCGCCCTGTTCGAGATCCGGAAGGTTCACTTTGAGAGCCGCAGGATTCATCGCAACCAGTACATTCGGCTCGTCGCCAGGTGTTCGAATGTCGTGATTCGAAAAATTCAGCTGGAAACCTGAAACGCCTGGTAACGATCCGGCAGGTGCTCGGATTTCGGCTGGAAAGTCCGGCAGAGTTGAAATGTCATTGCCTACAACCGCCGTAGTATTGGTGAACTGAGTCCCGGTGAGCTGCATTCCATCGCCCGAGTCTCCGGCGAAACGAATGGTTACCGTCTCTACTTCTTCAATATGTTTTGACTCGACATTGTCGAGGATAGTCACAGATTCCATTATTGCATTCCTGTAAGGCAGGCTGAGTTAGGAGCCCGCGCCCATGTCCTAGGGGGTTCGTCTTCTAAAGCTTCAAATTTTACACAACATGATAGTACAACGTAAAGCTTGATGAGTTGAAGCCAACACTGTGAACTGCAGATCAAGCTTGTTATCGGGATTTTGATGCTTCCAAAGTCTCCATTGCGCGGGTTCAATAGATCCTGCAACTTCGAGAGTTGAGTCTTAAGAGACTCTTTTTCTAGCTTTAATAACGGTGATGGAACTTTCGTCGTACGGAATCCGAATAGTCTAAAGGCGGACAAATCATCTGTGCCCATTCAATAGAGAGAAAACGGGAAGGAAGCCACATGAGAATAAAATCCTGGATTATCTCGATAGGCGTAATCGTCGTGTTCGGGCTGAATCAGCATTTGTTGCTGGCACAGGGGCCGCAGGACCAACCTGACCTCACGGTCGATGCTGCAACACGCTCTGCGGTAATTGAAGGCGCACTAAAAAGACTCAACAATTCGTATGTGTTCCCAGAAACAGCGAAAAAGATGGAGCAGGCCATTCGTGAACGAGTGGGACGAAAAGAATACGATCAGATCACTAGCGCGAAGATGTTCGCGACCACCCTGCAGAAAGACCTGCAGGAGGTGAGCCATGATAAACATCTGAGAGTGATTTATAGCGCTGAAGCTCTCCCGCCGGAGGATGCGCGAGATCGGCAACCAGACGCAGACGAAACGGCTCGCGAGATCGAGTTCATGCGAACCGTGAACTTCGGATTCGAAAAAGTTGAGCGCTTGCAGGGTAACATTGGATACCTTGATCTGAGGGGCTTTATGCCCGCCCGATTTGGAGCCGAAACCGTAGTCGCGGCGATGAGCTTCCTCGCCAATTCTGATGCTGTGATCATTGACTTGCGAAGGAATGGAGGCGGCGATCCGGCGATGGTCGCTCTGATCTCGAGCTATTTATTTGATGCGGAGCCGGTGCATTTAAACGATCTTTACTTCCGTCCCGATAACAGCACCCGCCAGTGGTGGACCTTGCCATACGTCCCAGGCAAACGCTTGGGCTCCAAGAAGGACGTTTTTGTCTTGACGAGCAAGCGAACGTTCTCGGCAGCAGAGGAATTTACCTACAATCTGAAGAGTCTTAATCGTGCGACGATAGTGGGTGAGACAACGGGGGGCGGCGCTCACCCTGGTGGGTCACGACGAATAAATGACCATTTCGCGATCTGGGTTCCGAGCGGCCGGGCGATCAATCCAATCACCAAAACCAACTGGGAAGGCACCGGTGTAACACCTGATATCGATGTTCCGGCTGATCAAGCGCTAAAAGCTGCACACCTTGCAGCGATGAACAAGGTTTTGGCAAAGGTAACAGAAAAGGAGCGGCAAAGCGCGATCAAGCGTGCTATCGAAACTGTGCAAAAAGAGCTCGATGAGATGAAACAAGGTCCCAAGCGGAATCCTTAAGGCAAATAGGACCTAATTTTGACCGATTTAATCTATTTGACCTATTGGATCTATATGGCCGCTTTGCTGTGATAAAATTCTGTTGTTCCAATCCAATTTACTCTGGAGGCCATATGCGAGCAAAAGCCGTTTGTGTAATTTGTCTCGTAATCGCTGTAGCAGTCGGGGCGCTTGGTTTATCACGACCGGCGGCCGATCCATTGACAGGGACATGGACAGGCGATTGGGGCCCGAGTCCTTCCGACCGAAATCAAGTAACGGTAGAGTTGAAATGGGATGGCAAAGCCCTGACAGGGACCGTGAACCCCGGGCCTAACGCAGTAGCGCTGAAGAATAGCACCTTTGACGCGAAAACCGGTGCGATTCACATGGAGGCCGACACTAAAGGCCGGAGAGGCAACGACATTCACTACGTAATCGACGGCAAAGTCGAAAACGGAACGATGACGGGAACCTGGAATCACGACAACCGCAAAGGCGATTTCAAAATTACAAAGAAGTGAATTAACGCTGACTAGCGGTTCCATCGTTTACGCTTCGCGGTCACACTACTGGCGCAACGAAAAGATTCGACTCCACTCCCCGGTGTTGAGCAGGATCAGACTGCCCGATACAAGGGATTTGTGTGCTCCTCCCGGGTACGCTGCTTTTAGGCTACATTTCGAAGATTATCATCCCGCATTGGGTGGGCGTTAAGCTTGACAGGCTATTTGCTTGACAGTGCCGAAGTTGCCTAATCATAATCCGATGTTCAAATCACCAACAGGGAGAATACACATAAAGGATGTCTGACAACGGCAAGGTATACGAACGCCTCGATTCCTACATCGACGAATCCAAAGCTGATTTTGAAAACAAGCTTGCGCAATTGGTTGAAGTGCCAACAGTCAGTATGGACCCCGAACGTCAGCCAGACATCCGCAGAGGCGCCGAACTCGCGCGTCAGTACCTGGAAGGTATCGGGGCCAAAGCGGAGCTCATCGAGACGCCCGGTAACCCCGTTGTGTTCGGCCGAATCGAAACCGGTACGAGTAATCCTACAGTAACTATCTACAATCACATTGATGTTCAGCCGGCGAATCCTGATGAATGGCATAAGGCGCCGTTTACTTTTTTCAAGGACGGAGACCGCTATGAAGGACGCGGCACGACTGATGATAAGGGTCCCGCTCTCTCCGCAATGATCGCCGCGCGCTATGCAGCAGAGAATCAAGTTCCCCTAAACATCAATTTCGTTTGGGAACTCGAGGAAGAGATCGGTAGCCCCAACTTCGAGCATTTTGTTGAGAACAATTCGGACACGCTCAAGACAGATTCAATTCTGGTCAGCGATACGATATGGATTTCACGCGAACGCCCAGCGATACCGTACGGGTTGCGCGGCGCAATGATGCTGACAATGACTTTGCAGACAGGTGAGAAGGATGTTCACTCGGGTCTAACAGGAGGCCCAGCACGCAACCCGATCGGAGAGCTGTGTAAAGTAATTTCAAAGTGCTACGACGCCGATACCGGGGGTGTGAAGATCGAAGGCTTTTACGACGACATCGAAAAGGCAACAAAGAAAGAAGTAAGGAGTTTCCTCAATTCCGGATTCACGACAAAAAAGTTCAAAGCGGCTCACGAGCTAAGGAAGCTTCGGTTTAACGACCCCGAAAAGGTGCTCAAGGCGATCATGGCTGAGCCGACATTCGAGGTTCACGGAATCACCGGCGGATACCAGGGCCCTGGAGTAAAAACAATTGTGCCGTATAAAGCCGAGGCAAAGATAAGCTGTCGCCTTGTACCGGACCAGAACCCGAAGCGCGTTTTCAAACTCGTGCGTGATTTTGTGCGCAAGCACAATCGCGACGTTGTGGTTGAGTTTGAATCCGCTCTCGGACCCTACACCGGAGAATTCTCGGGAAAGTATGCGGGTGCGGCCAGCGAAGCAATGAAGTTTGCCTTCGGGCAGGAACCGGCGTTTACTCGAGAAGGCGGCTCGATCGGCGCCGTTATTACGATGAAAAAGCACTTGAAAGCGCCGATCATCTTCTTGGGTCTCTCCTTGCCTGAGCACGGCTACCACGCGAAGAATGAGAACTTCGATTGGGGAATGGCATCGGGCGGCGTCAAGATGTTTGTTCGATACTTCGACCAGATAAGTACGCTTTGATTCCGAGTTTTTTGCGGACTCTGCGGCTTGGCGTATCTGGGTACCTAATATTGACCGCGCTTTGGGTCAGGTTCACGCAAAGACGCTAAGCCGCAAAGTCCGCAAAGTAATATGCGAAGAGCTCTGATTGCTGTCCTGATCCTGGTGCTGCCTACTGCCGTCGCCGTTTTCGTTTACATCTTTCTCACCAAGCTGCCGCCGACAAACCCTAAAGCACTGGGACGAGTAGCCTCGGTTGCTGGAACAGGTTCTCCTGGCATCGACGACGGCGCCGCGATGTCGGCTAGTTTCAGCGACCCGTTTGGGATTGTCGTCGACAAACGTGGGAATGTGATCATTGCGGATGCCGGTCAGAGCAACCGCATTCGTCGAGTTTCAGTCGACGGCAAGGTACATACCATCGCCGGTTCTACTGAAGGATTCGCTGACGGGAACGCGCTTCAGGCACAATTCAACACACCTTCTGGTATCGCCATCGATAACAAAGGCAATGTCATCATTGCCGACACATCAAATAATCGAATCCGCAAACTTTCGAGCGACGGGACAACTGTAACCACCGTCGCCGGCAGTGGGACTGCGGGATTACGCGATGGTCCAGCAGGTGAAGCCCAGTTCGATGGACCTGTCGGCGTTGCAACCGATAAGTCCGGAAATATTTTTGTCGCCGACTCCTACAATGACTGCATCCGCAAGATTGCCCAGGATGGCTTTGTGACTACCTATGCTGGAACAGGTTCTCCAGGCTACAGCGATGGGCAATCCACCTCCGCGGCGTTCGACACGCCTTGCGGAATCGCCGCTGACAAGGACGGAAATGTGTTTGTGGCTGATACGGGAAATGGTGCAATCCGAAAAATAACTCCACAGGGAGTTGTAACGACAGTTGATGGTGGACCTGATGCTGGTCCTAACGACTTGGGACAGGCAAGGATAAAACGGCCTGTCGGAATTTGTATTACTCACGACGGCTTTTTGTTTGTCACCGACGAAACCGGCGGCGAGATTCTACGGATTGATCCCCGTGTCGAACCCGAACGCCGCTTGACGATTTATGCCGGCGGAAGATCAGGTTTCGCAAACGGCCTCGGGACGCAAGCAAGACTGAATGCTCCATCGCACATAGCTGTAGATCGACAAGGCGTCCTCTATGTTGCTGACTCGCAGAATTATCTTATTCGAGAGATTGTGCCAGCACTTGAGAAGCCTCAAATTGAGAATCAAGGTTTGTTCATTCAACCTTCGAGCGACGAGGACACGAATCCCACAACAGTAATACCAAAAATAGAGCCTACAGAGATTGGAGCAACTCAAACGTTTCCGTGGCCGTTGTATCCGCAGGAAAGCTGGCACGAGATTGCGGGAGTAGTCGGTGAAGCGCGAGGTGCGGCAGGTGGAGTTGCGCTGGACCATCTTCACGCCGGCCTTGACGTTCACGGGAAAGCAGGTGAACCCGCATTATCAGTGTACGACGAGAAGGTGAGCTCTCCCGTTGGCAATTGGGACTTCGATGGTTCGGGAGAGGGGATTCATATTGGGCTCTTTAGCTACATTCACATCCGGGTTGGACGAAATGCCACTGGCGCGATCGAGCCGCAGGACAAGTTCAAGGCAAGGACGGACAGCGCCGGTAAAATGACCGGCGTGAGGGTTCGCAGAGGAACGCGATTTAAAGCCGGGGACTTCGTAGGTACGTTGAATCGCCTGAATCACGTTCATTTGAACCTTGGACCGTGGAATGCCGAGGCGAATCCTCTCATGCTTCCGTTCGCTGATATGAAAGACACGGTAGCTCCCACTATTGAAAGTATCGAGGTAGTGCCGACGAGCGCTCTTGAAGGTGGCTCTCTCGGCAACGCCAAACATTCTGCCGCCAAGAACAAGCAAGCGGGTCCGTTACCGGTGTCTGGTGATGTCGCAATTATCGTCAGCGCCTATGACCGGGTAGATGGAAATGGGCCGACGCGTAAACTCGGTCTGACGCGCCTTGGCTATCAGTTGCTCAACGAGGACGGGACTGCGGTAAAGGGATTTGAGCAGCCACTCATAAACATTGATCTCAATCGTAGCACCGACTCCTCGGTCTTTAAGGTCTATGCTCCCGGCAGCGGAGTGAGTGCATATGGAACTCCGACTAAGTTTCGATACATCATCACGAATCGCGTCCGTCAGGGTGAAGCGAGGGAAGGAATATTGCGGACAGCCAACCTTAAATCGGGAAACTATACGATAAAGATCGACGCTGAAGACTACGCAGGCAATAGAGCCTCAGGCCCGGCTACTGAACTTCAGATTTCCGTCAAAAACTAAAAGATATATCCATCATTCTCAGCATGATTTCGGCACCCGCGGCTCTGCGTATGTGATGAGTTAAACTCGGATTACCGCAGAGACGCTGAGCCTGGATCCGCATAGAATCAAGATCCGTCCGGCTTTCATTTTTGAATAGACTCCGGCCATTTTCCCGTCCTACATTACGGGGCGAGAATCGTCTACTTACCGTAAAGAGATCTCTTCCCCAGAGTCCACTCGGGTTTGTTAAAGCCATCGCTAGCCGGAAGACGCACGGCATCCTTACACCGTGCTGCGCTGGAGGCACCAGTTCCAAAGGCAGAGGCAGCTATGAGATTGTTGGGCAGAAGATGGGAAGCCGACGGTCGAGACGCATTGTCGCCGTTTGGGCGGCTGGCGTTGTCGATTGTAGTCAGTGGTGCCGTTGGTTACCTGTTGGAGTACATCGGCACCGAGCAACTGCACGCGTTCTCGAATTCCAACCCTGCGACAATCTACGCGGCGACTGCCGTCTGGGCATTTGTACTAGGGCCTCTTCTTGTCGTGCTTCGAAAGGCGTCGATTCTCATTCCTATGCTGATCGTGGGCGTGCTCTTTGTAGTGCTGGTTCTTTTTAATCATTACCATTTCATTATGTGGCAATTCTCAGCGGGGTCGTTTCAGGAGATAGGTCTGTGGGCACCACGCATTTGGGAATTTCGGGCAGGAGCGATTCTTGGTCTACATCACCCTCTGTTGATTGCGCTCGCAGCCGGTGCAATCGAAACGGTTGTGGTACCGGTTTCTGTGATTGTGCAGAAGCTGCTGACAATCAAATTGAGAAAACCTCCGGCAGTGACTCTCGAAGAAATTCGAGGCCTTTTCGAGAGCTCGGTTACTCCGCTAGACGCATTGAAACCGAAGCGCGATTTCGGTTTCGTTTTCATGCGAATCATCTTCTTTTCCTACGGCATCTATTTCGCATACATGATCATCGGCTTACTGGTTGGTGGTAAGAGCCTTCCGGTTGTTGGCATGTTTTTCATAAGTCCTCCGGAAACGGTCAACACGATAATGAAGTTGACCCTAATGATCACTCTTGCGGGAGTGGGCGCGTTTAACGAGGGAGTTCGTCGTGAGGCCGCGATCCTACTCACTATCGGCCATAGTATTTCGGTCGGCGCTTCTCTCTGGCTCTATTTTGCTTATCCGGTGAATCCCGTCTTTCCTGATGATCACAAGTTCCTGCTGAGCAGCGTAGTCGGAGACGGTCTTCTTTTGGTTGTGTTGCTTTACTACGTTTTCAAGAAGCATATAGAGCCCGAAGATTTCAGCCGCGTTGAAGACGTTGAACTTCGAACTCCTGCCTCAAGCCTGATGCGAGCCTTCTTTCTCGCGTTTGGAATCCTGTTCACATTGTTTACTGTTGCGATCATTTACTACCGAGCGTTTGGGTCCCCAGATTCGGGTCAGGGTGCTGTATTCGGCGGACCTGACCCCCTGGTTAGCAATAGTTTGACGAAGTATGGAACAGTAGCGGCCTTCGGTTATTTCCTGTTTGCGAAACCAGGGGTGAGAAAATACCTGACGCCTGGCCTGGTTATAGCCTTTTCGTTTTCGCTGATTGCTACGATCATCTACGGGCTGCAAGGCAGCACGGTGCTGATAACGCGTCGCGGCACCATCGCGGTACTTCCGTGGTTCATGATGCTGCACGTTATCGTTGACGGAACCGGCTTGATGCTCATCCTTGGTCTACGGCGTCTCCTCTATCACGTCGATTATCAAATAGCTTCGTTACGGCCATCGTCAGCGGAGTGTGTGATGGGGCTTCACGAAGCATTTCGAGAATCGAGTCAGGAGCCGGAGTTATCCTCGCGCGAAGTCTTGCAGCGAATTGACAAACACATCAGCGGACTGCGGAGCCGGCGTCGTGGATTGGTCGCATTTCCGTTTTGGCTTATTGAACATGTTTTCCCGGTTCTCAATTGGTTTCGGCCACCGTTCTCAACTATCTCGCGTGTCGAGCAACGCTGGATGCTTCGGAGATACGTACTGAGACCCAGCTATGAGCGGGCAAAGGCCGTCACTGCCGGCAGTGGCAGAGTTCATGTTCAAGATCGGTGACATTGCGCACGCGCTGGTGACGCTGGCTTTTTTCACCAGCGGCCGCGCCGCCGCTCAAACCGGGTACGTCTTACCCGACGCAAGGGAACGATTGCAACGCGACATAGCAATCGAGCGTCCTCCGATAGGATCCGAGCCGCGCACTTTCCCGTCAGACCAGGAAGACCCGAGAGGGAGAAAACCGCTTGCTGACACGGCAGCGGCGGCACAGCTTCTGGTTCCACGCCTCGGTGTAGCTCCCGGTTCACCGGACATACCCAATGAAATAGATTATTGCATCGTCGGGTCGGGCGCCGCCGGCGCGGTCATCGCCTACCGGCTCGCGATGACCGTAGGAAAAACTGCTTCCATCTGCTTGCTCGAGCGTGGGTCATACTACAGCCCTAAACAGGAATTTTCGGACGACGAAATGCGGATGATTCGAATGCTGTATACCGAAGGAGGACTCCAGATCTCTCGTCGTTTCGATTTTACGATTTTACAAGGTGGATGTGTCGGTGGAACAACAGTAATAAACAACGCGGTCTGTTTTAAGATGCCGGATGTCTCTCGGAGCGAGTGGCAAAACTTTGGAATCGACGTCAGTGCGCTCGATAGCCACTATGCACGGATAGCAGAAGAGATCAATATAGCCGCAGTTGGACCGGAGATGGTCAATCAAAACGTCGAGAACCTCTTTACCAGAGGTGTCGATGGCTACAATCTCTCGCGAAATGGTTTGGGAAGAATATCGGCCCCACAACGCCTTAGCGGGAATCTCAGCAATTGCCTTGGCTGCGGTTTGTGTAACATCGGTTGCCGACGGTTGAGAAAACTCTCCATGCTGGAGACCTTCATACCCTGGTCGCAAGCGCATGGCGTGAGTGTCATTCCCAACGTCGACGCGGTTCAATGTGAAACCGAAAACGGCGGGAGGAAGAAAGTCACAGCGGTTGTTATTCGACGGCCTAACGGTGAGTTTCAACGAATTCGCGTACGTAAAGCTTTGATTGTGTCCGCTGGAGCGATAGCGTCCAGCCGCTTCTTGATGCGGAGTCAGGTGGGTGGGGATTCAGTAGGTAAGGGACTAGCCTGTAACTTCGCGGTGGCGCCGCTGGTTGAATTCGACAAGGACATAAATGCGTTCGACGGTTTGCAGATGACGTTGTTTGCTGCGCCCGAAAATTTTGATGCCATCTTTGAAACAACGTTCTTCCCGCCCGGCTCGCATTCGATTGCGCTTCCTGTTTATTTCGATCGTCACTTCGCGATGATGTCAAGTTACCGACAAGCAGCAAACTTTACTGCTCTTGTCGGTAGCGATCCAGGAGGGACCGTATCACCTAAACGGGACGTCCTGTTCGGTAGAGCGGTCGATTGGAATCAAACCGCCCAGGATATCCTCCGTATTAAAAAAGCCCTTGCGACTATTGTTAAGATCTCACAAGCAGCCGGAGGGAAGCGCGTCCTACTTCCGACTCATCCAGTATTGGAAGTCGACTTATCGTCCAATGTTGATGAGTCGATTAAAAAGTTCGATCGGATACTACTTGAAAAAGAATACTTCAACTTTGTGACCGCTCATCCGCAAGGCGGCAATCTCATGGGAGACGAGTCAATTGGTGAGCGAGTGGTGGACCTCGACTTCCGTGCACGCGATTGTGAGAACCTGTTTGTATGCGACGCAAGCATATTCCCGCGTGGCATCCGTGTTAATCCGCAGTGGACGATAATGGCCCTCGCATCGAAGGCTGCCAAACGAATCGCCGAAAACACCTAGGGTCCATATGAAAATCAGACGGATACTCGGTATTGCATGCATATTGTTAGTCATCGCGTTCGTTCTCTTCCTGCTTTTTGAGCGGAGATATCCACCTGAGGATTGGACCGGATACGACGTACTTCAGCAAAAAGCTCCGCGCCCATCGCCGCCGGTTTTCAATGGCAAACAACTTCCGTACGACGAGTACATCAAATGGGTATATTGGGGAGAAGATTGGTTCAGAGGTGAAACGTTCGGTAATGAACGAGTGTGGACTGACGTTGTTGGTCTTCTCAACGGTAATGTGGATGTTCCTGACGGTAACGGAGGGTTTCGCAGCGAATCGTTCTTCAAGCACTTTCTCGAGGCAATCGACGGCCTCGACGGCACGCCTGGAAACTTGTACGCCGGCAATGGCGGCGGCTACACCAGTGATCTAGTTGTTAGTTTTCCTCCCGGGACTATGCTCGACCGGACGTTCCCCGTTCCCGAAAAACTACACACCGGATTGGATGTTGAAGCCGGTGCATCCTGGCCACTTGGCATCGTACCCGTTCGTGCTCCTGTTGAAGATGAGGCGCTGCCATACCTCTTCGATCCTTCTGCTTTTTCTAGTGGACCGCGGGGAATAGGGAATCTGCCGGGAGGCGGAAAGTTTCGAATTGGCCTTAGTTGCGCCTTGTGTCATTACTCGTTGGATATCGACTGGGATGGCAAGCCGGACCTCAAGTCTGCCCGACCCGATCAGCAGACGCCTGGCAGTGCATACCGGCCAGAACACGCCTGGGCAATTGGCAATCAGGACATTGCGCTGGGATGGATTTTCGCATCGTCCTACAACACAATCGCCGGTTTTGAGAACTCCGGTCCAGTAGGGAAGCACTCTCCCGATGATGCTCGCGCGTGGGCGCGATGGATTCGAGACAATTACGATTCGAACCACGACGAAATAAAGCGCGAAGTCGATCGAGGTTTACTTTTATTTCCGAGAGGCTTTGCGGACGATACGCCGGACGGGCTGCACAATCCTCTCCAATTCCCATCTCTTTTTACGCATCATAATTGGCCTTACAACTATGACGGCGTGATGCTCAACGCATCGGATCGCAATAACAACGTGTGGACAGCCGGGATTGATCCTACTGAATTGATCGCCTTGTGCAAGGATCGGGGCGGAAAAACTGCCCAGCTTGTTTTCTGGGAAAAGAAGGGGATGTACACCGAATTATCCGCAGAAGAATACGCCAACATATTCGTTCGATACTCTCCTATCGCCGAATACGATCCTGCAAAACGTAAAATCCTCATAGACGACATGCTTGGAATAGCCGATGGCGTCCCGGGTCTCTTGACACCCGACGGGGTGACGCTCATTAAAGGTGTACCCAACGCAGTTCCCAGGAATATTTTTGATAGAGAAGAGAACAAAAGCCGAATTCGGGATCCTGGACAGTTTGGAACCGATGGCGGAAAGCGGGGCCCAATGACCGGTCTCCTCGGAACCAGAGTTGTTACTCCGAAGCAAATTCGCGACAAGTTCTCGGTGAGTGAGTTGGAGGCAGAGTACGGTCTGAATGGCGACGAGTTCGTCACTGAGGCTGTGAGCATGATGTTGGATTGGGTTGAGCCGCCCCCCAACAATTCAGCGTTGCTACTCAAAGCTCGACAAGACGGCCTCGTCTCAAGGGGATACCAGTTCTTCAAGGAGGAAGGTTGCGCCACCTGTCACGCAGGACCGTTCTTCACCAATAACACAATCATTCCGCTGAAAGAGATCGGTACTGATCCTGCTCGTTCGACCGCTACGAGACCGCTGCAGGTATTTCTCGCGCCGCAGTACGACCCAAGAACCGGCGTGGCGGTGTCGGGTGGATTGCGGGGGTTTTTTGGGAAACTTCTGGGCGGTGAACGCACAGGCTACAAGGTCGTAACGTTGCGTTATCTGTGGGGATCAGCTCCCTATCTCCACGACGGTGGAGTTGCGGTCAGCTTGCGAAGTGAATCTGCGCCGGCTGGAGATGATCTCCAAACTCTGCTCCGTCGGTCCGACGCAGACAAACTTTATGGAGTAGCCCAAATACTTGCGGCTCGGGACGCCAGCCCAGCTTCCTACATACGAGCCAACGCAGCGCTCAGCCTGCAAGCGATTATGCTCAAATCAGAGCGCGATAAGGTTGTTGCCGCAAACCAGGAGCCGATTTATTCGATTCCCGGAACCAACGATCGACTCGCCATTGCCTCGATCCATATTCAAGGAATCGGGCACGAATATTGGATTAAGGACGATCCGGGCGGCGATCGTATCTCGGCTATAGTGGCATTTCTGTTGGCTTTGGACGACGATCCTGGGAAGTAGTTGGCGTCTGAGTATTTTGGCGAAGTGGCCCGCAATAGGCTTACTGAATGAACCTTGATTACCTGATCAGTGGGGGCGGCCTGAGGGGGCGGTGACCAGGGACCCGGCTGGGGAGTAAAGTTACAATTTGGGCCCGGTTGGGGGTGTCACGGCGAAGAAAAAAAGAAACAAAATGCTTGTACAAATCTGTAGCACGCGATACTATGAGGGCTGTTCGCCGCGGCGACACTGTGCTCGCCGCATAACGTGGATCCAGGAGCGCGTCTTCTCTGTTCGGAATTGTCCGCCAGCTTTCTACTGCTCGACTTTCTGCCGGATAGCAAAAACGAGTTCCTTCTAACAAAAGTTTCGTTAGAAACTCAGGAGAGACAATGAGAATATTCGTTGGAAA
>DATFWY010000183.1:0-78243 GCA_035258805.1 Blastocatellia bacterium
GAATAAGACAACTACCAAAATCAGAACCCATTTGAGCTTCATTTTGATTGCCTCCAATTTGAGTGTTCGAGTTAATTTTAGTTGGGAATGATAGCTTTAGGTTTGCGATTCTATCAAGGATAGGAAACGCCGGGTTGATCGACTGCAGCGATGTTGTGGCGAAATCAGGCGAGCGTAGAGTGTGATCTGTCGTCTATTTCAGTAAAATTACCTTATGACAACCCACACTGATCTGATCGTAACGTTTGTGGATGACATGTTCTTCAACTCAAAGATAAACTCCGCTGCCGCTGAGCATGGGCGACGGATCGAGCGAATAAAATCGAAGGAGCAGCTTGAAAGTCTCGCCCAGAACCCCCCGTCGCTGATATTGATAGATCTCAATTCCGATCGGTTCGACCCGGTTCAGACCATTGAGTTTCTGAAATCACGCGAGGAGTTTAAGCACATACCGATTGTGAGCTTCGTATCTCACGTTCAAACCGATCTGATAAACGCAGCTCGAACCGCAGGGTGTGATTATGTGCTTCCAAGGTCGGTCTTCACTCAGACCCTTAAGGAGATGATCACCGGAGACTTTAGTTCTGTCGCTCGCTTTGCTTAGGTGGCTAGTCTGCTCCGCGAGACTGCGATGCTTCAGTTGTTATAATGCGATAAAACTCAGGTCGCCGATCGGCTAATCGATCGATCTCATAAGCTCCAGCGACGTTAACGATCTTATTGTTATTGGCTTCCTGAAGATCAATCTCGGCAAATAGGATTTCCTCTCCCGCTCGAGTCGCTTCAGCGATCGTATCGCCGTTCACATCTATTATTTTACTTCTGCCGATAAACTCCCACCCGCGCTCGACTCCGCAGCGGTTCGCGGCTGCGAAGTTAACGTGGTTCTCGCAACTCCGAGCGTTGAGGACGAATTCGGGAGTTCGCCAGGCGCCGGTAGGCCAATTGGTTGGGAGTATGATCAACTCTGCTCCCAGGAGCTTCAATGCGCGGGCAGCCTCAGGAAAGCTTGCGTCATAACAGATGTTGATACCGGCTCTCCCAAACGGAAGGTCAAAAACACGAAACTGTTCATTGCCAGGTGTAAGAAAACGATCGACACCGAGAAACGGAAGATGGACCTTGCGATAATTGCCGATGACTCCAGCCCCGCAAGGTCCCGCGAGCATCGCGGCGTTGTAGTAGTTCGATCCTTCCTTTTCGATGAAGCCAACTATCGCGTGAGCGCCGGTTTCGCTGCAGGCAGCAGCAATGGCGGTGGCTGATGCTCCGTCAATCGATTCCGCGTATGGAACTGCTTCTTCAAGCGACTCAAAGCAGTAACCTGTCAAAGCGCATTCGGGGAAGATGACCAAATCTGCGCCGCTTTCGGCGGCAGTCCGAAGCCGATCAACAACTCTACGGCGATTCTTTTCAACTTCGCCGATAGAGACGTCCATTTGTACGCAAGCTATCTTTGTCTTCATTTTGTTTTTCCGACGAGCATTAACTGACTCGAGCCGAAGATTTACTCCACCAATACTAACATTCTGATCGATCGATTCTCTACGTAGTTTGGATAGGGAGGCAACGAACTTTCATACTGTTGAGACTGTGTGAAAAACGTTCGTAGTTCGACCTTCAGGCGGAAGTTGGTAATCTTCGCGAAAATCACAATACGAACTTCCGTCTAATAGGCCGAACTACGAACTCTTCACGCACTCTCTGCAGGATGAGTGGAGGCGTTTAGGTAGGGCTTGCCCTCTGTAACTGGAACCGGATTATCGGATCAGTTCAGTCACTTGGAATCTCTCTGAGGTATTTCCCGTTCGGGCTTCTCGTTGCCTGAGCTTTTCAACGATCTTCTCTTTTTGAATCTCGAGGAGCCTCTTTAGCCCGATGTCTAGTTTGAGACACATTTCGAAATCGGACTCTGCCTCCGCCGTCTTGCCCTGAAGCATTCGATTCAGACCTCTGTTCAAGTACGCGAGCGACAAACGTGGATTGATCGCAAGACTTCGATCGTAGTCGGCGTTAGCGCCTTCAAGGTCTCCTCTCGCGGATCTAATGGCGCCCCGATTTTGGTATGCCATCGCGTTTTCGGGATCGATGCTCAAGGCCATGTTGAAGTCGTTGAGGGCGCGATCGATCTGTCCCTTGTAGCTCAAAGCAGCGCCACGGTTGATATACGCGTCAGCAATCCGCGGGTTTATAGAAATAGCCTTGTTGCAATCTGCAATAGCCCTGTCCGCCTCACCTTTTTTGTACAAGAGAGAGGCGCGGTTTGCATATGCTTCCCCGGAGCGCGGATTGATTGTTATAGCCGCATCAAAGTCAGCTTGGGCTCCATTGAGGTCGCCTGAGTGGAGCTTTGCGTTCCCGCGATTATAAAATGTCAAAGCGCTTCGCGGATTGATTTCAATCGCTTTGTTGAAATCTTCTATTGCTCCCGATATGTCTCCCATAGACTGACGCGTATTCCCGCGATTATTGTACGCTGCCGAGAGACGCGGATTGATCTCGATCGCTTTTGTGTAATCTTCCACGGCTCCTTCAAAATCAGCCCGCTCCTGGCGAGCGTCGCCGCGTTTTACGTATGCGAGTGCATAACTCGGATCGAATGCAATCGCAGCGTCGTAATCCGCGATTGCCGCAGCGAGGTCTCCTTTGGCGTAACTTGCGTTACCTCGTACGAGATAAGAAGCTGCAGAACGTGAAATCTGCGCCTCGGCTGCAGCCGAAGCGAGCAGGAGAACAAGCATCGGGAACGCCAGATTTCGTAAAGTCCTCGCGCTTTCGTTTAGCACTGAGTTCTGGTTACTCAATTTCTTTATCCTCCTTTTAAACTTCAGCTGTCATAGACGGGCTGCGGTTGCGCCACGGAACATAATTAAACTTTTCAATAAGCTTTTCGCCGCTCAGATGGTCTTCGACGGGATTCCGGACCCGCGAATGATGATCCAAAGAAAGGCGCTCTCACCTGATAGTGGTCTCTCAACTTAAGACATCACCGAGGCGGGGGTGGTGATGATCATCGTGCACTGCAAAGGCGCGTAGCGAGTTGGCTTCGATGATGTTGAGGAGTTGCTGGACCAGACTTTTGATAGATCTGCGGCCGGCAGCGATAAGTTCCCTTACCTCTAACGTGGTCGAGTCTGCGTGTGCTCGGCATTCACCGGACTCGTAGGTTTGCTTAGTTGTGAAGAGAAGCGGATGTTAATCTGCTGTAGCCGGACTTATCTCGGATTTGATCTCCAGAATACGTCCCACAGGAATGCCGCACGTCTCGGCGTGCTCGCGTATGATCTGTTCATTGGGGGCGATGTAAACGCAATAGATCTTATTGTCGGTGACGTAGCTATTGATCCATTGAATCTGTGGACCCATCTGATTAAGAACTTCTCTCGACGCCGCCGACATACTCTTAAGTTGCTCCGGCAAAAGTCTCCCGGCGTCAGGAACCTCGCGCTCGATCAGGTAGGTCGACATAAATCCTCTCCTAATAATAATCTGCGGCGGCGTTTGAAATAGCCGCGCCGGCCGGCTGCGGTGTTCGTTCTCACCTTCATAATCGAGAAAATCGCAAGAAGGGTATCATTGGCGGGCAATTTTTTTGAGAATTGGAGAAGCTCCGGTACTGAATTTGGAGGAAGCTTTACAATCGGTGTATAATCTGCGCCAATGTAATCTGCCGCGGCGTCGTGTTCGTTCTCTACTCTCGCTAATGAGGCGTTTAGATGACACCCTCTACACAACAAGTTAGTCAACTTTTGTTAGCATGGCGCGCGGGTGATGTCGCTGCGTTCGACAGATTGATGCCGATGATTTATGACGAATTGCGTCGACTGGCGCACCGATACATGCGGCGGGTGCCTGCGGGGCAGACGCTCCAGACCACCGCGCTCGTGCACGAAGCGTATTTGCGGTTGGCGGGTCACCGAGGTGTGGACTGGCAAAACCGCACCCATTTTTTTGCGGTGTGCGCTCAAGTGATGCGAAGTCTTCTGGTTGATCGAGCTCGTTCGCGACAGGCGCAGAAGCGGGGCGGCGGGTTACTTCAGGTGGAGCTCAAAGATGAGACAGCTCAAGCAGCTACCCAGGACGAGAAACTGCTGGCTCTTGATGAGGCACTCGAACGTCTGGCATCACTTGATCCGAGAAAAACGCGCATCGTAGAGATGCGATACTTCGGTGGAATGAGCGTAGAGGAAACCGCTGAGGTCCTTAATGTTTCACCTATAACCGTCAAACGCGAATGGTCAAAGGCCAGGGCGTGGTTATACCGCGAAATGAAAGTAACCGAATCTTAAGTAGAAGGGTTTTTGGCTTCGCACAACTAATAGGTTGGTGAACCGCGACGATCTCCCGTTAATCTATCCACTTTGGGGTGCCTAAATCTGACATATTAAGACTATGACTCCCGACCGCTGGAAGAAGATTGACCAGCTTCTTGATCTCTTGCTGGAGCTCGAGCCGGACAAACGGCCCAGTTTTCTGGATGTGGTCTGCACGAACGATGACGCATTGCGTCGGGAGCTTGAATCGCTGCTTTCCGCACATGCACGACCTGAGGGTCTGTTGGAGACGATTCGAGCAGATGCAGCGGCTGAGCTTTTTGCCGAGGCACCAAATGAAATGGTAGGCCGCACGTTATCCCATTATCAGGTGGTGAATTCACTCGGAAAGGGCGGCATGGGAGAAGTCTATTTGGCTCGTGATACGGTTCTCGGCCGCCCGGTAGCTATCAAACTACTTGCGCGTCAATTTACCAGAGATGAGGAGAGGGTGAAGCGGTTTCAACAGGAGGCATCCGCGGCCTCAGCGCTCAATCATCCAGGCATTCTAACTGTATATGAGATCGATCGGCACGATGACCTTCATTTTATCGCAACCGAATATGTAGAAGGGGAAACGCTTCGAGACCGGATCAAGGACAGACCGCTTGGACTCTTCGAGGCATTGGAAGTTGCAATCCAGATAACCGGCGCTTTGGGAGCTGCTCACGCTGCCGGTATCCTTCACCGCGACATCAAGCCGGAAAACATAATGATACGTCCCGACGGTCTCGTTAAGGTTTTAGACTTCGGTGTCGCAAAGCTCATTCAAAAATCATCCTCAGGTGAAGATCTTCCGGCCCCGGTTGACCAGATTCGTACTGAAACCGGAGCGATTCTCGGCACTATCCAATACATGTCGCCGGAACAACTGCGGGCGCTGGAATTAGATGCACGAACGGACATCTTCAGCCTGGGAATCGTTCTGTACGAAATCGTCGCAGGCTTCAGACCATTCACCGGACAGACACCAACCGATGAAATGGTAGCGTTGCTCGAGAGGGAGCCGTTGCCGCTGAAAGGGCCGCCCGAACTCGAACGTATTGTGAAGAAGGCGTTAGCAAAGGATCGCGCTAGTCGGTACCAGACCGCGGCAGAAATGCAAACTGATTTGAAGGGATTGCTGCGTCAGACGGAGATGGAGGTGCAGCAGTCGTTGGTTTGCCCCCTGTGCTCTCGCCAGAGTTCGGGTGCGTTTGAATTCTGTGTTAACTGCGGCGCGGCGCTTAAGAAGAAGTGTCCGAAATGCAGCGGCCAGATCGCTGCGACCAGCGACTTTTGCGGTCTATGTGGCCACAAATTCGACGGTTCTAAAGAAACCAGCGCCTATTCCAGACATGCTGCAACTTTTTCATCCGGCCTGGGAGACGAACGACGGCGCGCGACTATCGTCTATTCAGTCATATCCGGTTGTTCGGCCATTCTCGAGCAGTTCGATCCTCAGGAAGCTGATCGAGAAATAAGTTCGATAAGGCAGGCGATTGTAAGTGTCATCACCGAGCACGGCGGTGCGGTTGATCGGTGCAGCGCAGAGGAGGTGGTGGCATTGTTCGGAGTGCCCGCAAGCTACGAGGATGATTTCCTGCGGGCAGTCCGCGCCGCTCTGGATTTGCGCTTGCTTGTGCACAGGCTCAGTGAAGATCTCGAAAAGCGCCTTGGGCAACCGCTCAGAATATGCACAGGCATAAGCTCCGGTTCCGTGGTCGCCAGAGTAAGCGATCAGAAACAATACAACGTCAGCGGCGACCCGCTGAAGATTGCGTCACGATTGGCGGCGAACGCCGAAGCGGATGAGATACTTGTAAGCCCCGAGATAGTGCGTCTCATTCAGCCTTTCTTCAGCCTTTCCTCAAAAGGCCCGTTTTCTCTTAAACCGTCGGCAAAAGCCGTCCCAGTTTTCCGAGTCGAAGGCGAGACCGGAATTCACACGAGGCTGGAGGCCGCTGAGGTTATCGGTCTCACTCCTTACGTAGGAAGGGCGAAGGAGCTTGCTGTTTTGCAAGCCTCACTCGGCCGGGCACTTGTGGGTGAAGGCCAGTTTGTGACGGTGCTCGGTGAAGCGGGTGTGGGAAAGAGCAGGTTACTTCTGGAATTTCTGAGTAGCCTCGAGGGGACTGAGGTTAATATCATTCAGAGTCGCTGCCACACGCACGGAAGCACAACGCCTTACCTCCCATTGATTGATGCTCTCAGAGACTTGCTTGGGTTGAGAAAGGATGAATCGCCCGAGCGGATCCGGAAAACGGCGATCGCCAACATCAAGGCAATCGATCCGAGCCTGGAAGCATATATACCGGTTTATCTGCATCTGCTCTCGCTCGAGAACCTTGATGACGGCGGCACAAGGGACCTGAAGGGTGATGACCTTAGTCTTGCAATGCAGGAAGCGCTTTCAGCGATTTTGACGCTGCATTACAGTTCTGCGCCCGGACTTATGCTGTTGGAAGATTGGCATTGGGCTGATGAGGCTTCCATAGAAACTCTCAAGAGAGTGGCTAGTCTGCTGCCCGTACATCCGTTGATGATTATTATTACCAGCCGTCCGGACGGGCTCGACTGGACCTATGTCGAAAATCATACTCTCGTGAACCTCGGGCCGCTGAGCGAATCGTATTCGGTACAGATAATCAAGTCGGTCGTCGGTTCAGAAAACCTTCCAGACGGATTTGGCGACTTGCTCCACCGACGCACCGGGGGAAATCCATTTTTTACTGAGGAGGTGTGTAGAACGCTGGTAGACGATGGAACGATACGGGTTGTAGACGGGGTAGCAAAGCTCGAAGGTTCCTTGGAAGACCTGAACCTTCCTGACACGGTACAGTCGTTAATCCGGACCCGTCTAGATCATCTCGACTCCGAGTCGCACGCGTTGCTTCGTCGCGCTGCGGTTCTGGGTCGCGAGTTTAATCTTCGCGTACTGGATCGAATGACTGACATGCAAAGCGCAATGGCATCGTGCCTGGAAGGTCTTCAGAAGAAGGGTTTGATTCAACAGATTCGTGTCGTTCCTGAGTCCGTTTATAGATTCAAACACGTGTTAACACAGGAGGTGGCCTACGATAGCCTTCTGTTGCACCAACGGAAGTCGCTGCACGAGTCAGCGGGTCTTGCCATCGAAGAGTTGTACAGCGGACGCCTGGAAGAGCAACTCGAGGTGCTTACGTTTCATTACAGCTGCGCCGAGAACTGGCCAAAGGCGGTACGGTTTGGACGAGAGTCGGCCGAAAAGGCGAGCCGTTTGGGCCGCTTTGCCGAAGCGCTTGCAATGCTCGAGAGAGCTGAAGAATGGTCCGAAAAACTCGATAAGACACCAGAATCAGAGCGGATCAGGATTGAAATCTGGCTTGCGCAAGAACGGCAGTGCGAGACGCTTGGTTTGCGAGATCGGCAGCAGAGCCTCATTGATAGAGCCTTCTCATTCCTGAATAAGTCCGGAGATCAAGCTCTTCTCGCCGAAACACTCGTGCGTCAGGGTGAGCTCAGTACTCTGTTGGGCTGCTTTGAGAAAGCCGAAACTGCGTTCAATCAAGCCCTCGAGATTCGTAGAACCAACGCCGATTCCATTGGCGAAAGAATCGTCCTTCGAAATATGGGGTTTCTTCACTGGCGACAGGGACGTTATGACGATGCGGTAACGTGCAACAAGACGGCGCTATCAATAGATTTGAGTCACGATGACAAGGATGGCTACGCAAAAGATTTAACTAATCTGGCGTCCATATCACGTAGCCAGGGAAAACCGAAAGAAGCTCTCGCGTACGTCGAAGAAGCGCTGAAAGTCAATGAAATAATCCGTCCCTTTAACCAGGGATATGTGCTCACCGTGGCGGCGAATGTTTATCGCGATCTCGGCGAGCCAGACCGAGCTAAGGAGAATTATCAACGCTCATTCGAATTGACCGGACAGCATTGTTTGCCCCTTCATCAGATCATTACCGGGACTGCGCTGGCGAGTCTATGTTGGGAGCGTGGTGAGTATGAAGAGGGAATGCGGTTAAGCACCGAGCTGGTTGCGCTCACACGTCGATTGAATCTTAAACGAGAGTTGGCGCAGGCGCTGGGAGTTATAAGTCAACGGTTGCTTGAACTTGACAGACTGAACGAGGCGCTTCCACCTTTGCGCGAAGCTGCTGAGATCTATTTGCAGCTCGACGACGCCGAAGAGCGGACCAGGGCGTTAACCAGCATCGCGTATGTCTACGAGAAGTGCGGCCAGGATCCAGAGGCAGCCTTAAAGGCGTGGGAAGAAGCTGAATTGCTCAGGGCCTCGCAGGGGAATCTGCCCGGAGTCCTGGAGACTCTTGAAGGCATGGCGAGAGTCGCGCGAAATCTACAACAAGATTCGGATGCCGCACTCGGTTTTCTCGGGTGTGCTTTGCAGGTCGCTGAGGACCTTGATGATTCAGCTAAACTTGGTGATCTGTTGAACACAATGGGAATCATCGAGTGGCAGCGATCAAAATACGCGGAGGCACTCGATTACTATCAAAGGGCATTCGTAGTCTTCCAGTCGCTGGGGGACATAGTGCACTCCGGGCTTATGCTGAACAGCATCGGCGTTACATTGCACAGTCTTGATCGTGGAGAAGAGGCAGCGACTCACCTTAAAAGTGCGCTTCAGATGCATCGACAGTCAGGTCAGCGCCTGTTGGAAGGGCATGCCCTGGCAGCGCTAGGAAAAATATTTGACGAAGCAAAGTCACTGGACGAGGCTCGGGAATACTATTCTGCTTCATTGGAGATCAGGAAGGAGATCGGCGATCGCAAAGGAGAGGGATGGATGTCGCACAATCTGGCGCGAATTCTTTTTTCACAAGGAGGAGAATCAGAAGCTATCCCGTTGTTGAATTCCGCGAATGCAATAGCAATTGAAACAGGAGATACGCAGTTGGGTGACGCGTGTTCTCGTTTACAAACTAATCAGATTTGACGTCTTTGCGTCCCTTGGCGGCTTTGCGGTGAGACCTGTACTTAGTTTTCAGGCCCCCGAGAACGGCAAAGAACAGGAGGAAATAAATGCCTCGTTACATAATTGAACGTACTGTTGGTTCATTGTCCAGAGAGGATTTGGCGGCCGCCGGCCGAAAGTCCAATCAGGTTCTCAGTCAAATGCCGGAGGTGGTCTGGATCAAAAGCTATGTATCGGAACTCGAAGGTAAAATCTATTGTGAATACGACGCTCCAAATCCGGCCGCGATCATCGAGCATGCACGTCAGGCAGGTCTTCCATGCGATAAGATCTCAGAGGTCGCAATCGAGATTAATCCTTCAATGTTTGTATAAACGATAGTTGTGAGGTGACGGCTAAATGAATGCGGATGACCTTCGCTCGCTGCAAGCCCCGTTAAAAGAACTATATCGAGCAGATCCAGCATCCGCACTGATAACGTTAAAAGCGAGAGGTCGAATCGGCGAAGGAATTACTTGCAACGTCGATGCAGGTAAAGCGGTCGTTGAAGCGGGTCTCCATCCAGCCACCGGCGGAAGCGGGATGGCAGCATGCTCGGGCGATATGCTGCTCGAAGCGCTGGCGGCTTGCGCTGGCGTGACGCTGAGCGCGGTTGCAACGTCGATTGGCGTCAAGATCAATGATGGTTATATAACGGCCGAAGGCGATTTGGATTTCCGGGGAACCCTTGGTGTATCGAAAGAAGTGCCGATTGGGTTCCAAGCTATCAGGCTTCTTTTTGATCTCGAGACGGACGCGTCAGAGGAACAGCTGAATACGCTGATGCGCCTGACGGAGCGGTACTGCGTTGTATATCAAACGCTTCGAGGCTCTCCGGAAATCAAGATTTCTCGCTCAACGCCTGGAGCGGATACTGGATCGGCGGAGGTAAAACAGGATTAAGAGTTGAATTGATTGATAGTGGTTGGCGGAGGCGTGTGGGAATCGAACCCACCCAGGCCGCCTCTCGGCGACCCGCAACGGGTTTGAAGCCCGCAGTTACCACCAGATAACGCTCGCCTCCACAACATTTAACTTTTTCAGTGTCCACAAATTAAGTCCACAAACCTCAAAAGGTTTTGTGCGTCCCTCAGGTCATTATTACACCAAGGTTAACCAATTCTCACGGGTTTTTACCCCGTTACCATATAATCAACAAATCCTTGTCAATCAAGGACTTACTCAAACTTGTTGGTGGCGACAGACCCATTCTCACGGGATTTTTCGCCGCTACCTTATAATAAACAACCCCTTCGAATCAAGAATTTAAAGGGTGGTGTCACCTCAGTGTTGGCGAGTATCAGTGTTGGCGAGTTTGTGCAGGATTCTCGAACTCAAATGTGACCATACAGACGCAAGAGTCCCACAGTCCCGGTAATTCCAACCGAAGAGGATACGAGGAGCTTTAATAAGCTATCGTTTTCCTCACTGTTATTCATGTTGTAATATGCGCCCGACATGAACATTCTCTAGTTCGGGCGGTGGGTTCGTCGCCAATAGGTGAATTATGAGATACTCAGCAAAATTGCTTCTGCTCGTCGCAATTTGGTTTTGCGCATCTCCAGCTAGAAGCCAAGCATGTTCATGTGCAGGCTCTCCTGCGCCCTGCGATGCTTATCAGTCAGCCTCCGCCGTCTTCATAGGCTATGTTACCGACTTGAAACTAGTTGATGGACCTGAATGGAAGAACGTGCCCTACCGCCCAGGCACGGCATATCTCCAGATCGAGCAGGTGTTCAAGGGTGCCGTAGAGAAGCAGATTACATTTCCGCAGGGAACTGGCGGCGACTGCATACCAGTCTATAGCAAGGGCCAACGATGGCTGATCTACGCTACTAGAGACAAAAGTACCGGTATGCTCTACCCGATGGGCTGCAGCCGCAACAGCACCATCGAGCATGCCGCTAATGACTTAATGTACCTACGAGCCTTGCCAGGAATCGCTACGAAGACGCGGCTCGCGGGAACCGTTACTCGGTACGATGATGTGCCCGGAGCAGGTTTCGATTTTGTTAAGAACTTGCCGGGGACAAAGGTTCGAGCCACTGACGAGCAGGGCCGCACTTATGAGACCATCTGCGATTCCAACGGCGTGTGTGAGTTTGTCGGTCTGCCCGCGGGGAAATACAGAGTGCATGCGGAAATCCCACACAACCTCAGACTGGTTTCGTGGCAACTGGATAACAGTTGGGTCGAAGTGAAGGAAGGAAATTGTGCCGGTCTTAACGTGACGACTCATTCCGACGGACGAATCGCGGGCAGCGTCATAGACTCTGAGGGTCGCAGCGTAGCAGGCATTTACGTTCAGCTTTACAGTCTCGAAAGGATAGATCGGATAGGGAAGCTCAACGCTGGGAAGTGGGTCTCCACGAACAAAGAAGGTAAGTTTGAGTTTAAAGAAATTCCAGCGGGCAGGTATCTACTCGGTGTCAATCTTGACCAAGAGCCCCGCGGGGATTCTCCTTATCCTAGGACCTTCTATCCCGGCGTGGATAACCTGGCTCGCGCCACGGTGGTCAACGTTGGGGATTTAGAACAGCTCAGGGATTACGATATTCATCTTCCTCCACGACTCGTAACGCGGACGGTCGAGGGAGTCGTCTACTTTTCTGATGGGCGGCTCGTCACCGATGGTAACGTATCGATCAAGGAGTCAGAAGAGATTAACGTGATGCGCGGATACGCTTCGGGCCGCATAGATGGGCAGGGCCGATTTTCGCTCCAAGTGCTCGACGGTACCAAGGGGTGGCTCCACGCCTATGGATTGCCTGATGGCCTAAGACTGGGTATGCGCATGCTCTACATTAAGCCGGTAAAGATCGAAGTCTTTCAGGACAGCAAGGACCTCAAGATCATCATCCCGTTGAAGGAAGGTGAGAAAACCCCCGTGAAATAAATCGTATCGTCCCTGTGTCACAATAACGAACGCGATTCGCTTATTCCCTATCTTCATCTACGATAAGCTCTAACTATGGAGATTCCGAACACGCAACGCAAGCTTCGCGAGGCGCAGTACTTTTATCGACGGTTGGCGGGTATTGGCCTGAGCCCGGGCAACGCTTCCGAAGAATTCTGGTTCGAGCTCAGCGCGTTTCTCTCGGCAGCCAGAAGCATTACTTTCGTTCTTCAATCGGAGAGCAAGGAAGCATACGAAGGTTGGTTTTCGAGTTGGCGTAACGGTTTGGAGACTGAAGAGCAAGAATTGTTGCAGTCGATGAATGACCACCGCGTAGCCGAAGTCCACCGTACCGGCGTCGCGATGACGCATGAGCTGAAGGACATTCCGGTCACACAATTGAGAAACCGGGATACGCGGCACCCAGCTTACGGCGTTTATTGGTTCGGACCGCCTGGCACACCCGAGCCCTTGATGGGGATAGTCGAGTACTTTTTTCAATTGGGCAACACGCCCGCTTCCGTTGTTGAAACGTGTGGGCGGTTCTTGCGCCTTCTACAGAAAGCCGTCGCCGATTTTGTTGTGACTGCATCATCGAACTCTGCCTAACCCGCTTTGAACTTAATGTGCTGTACGCTGGCCTCACCCAAGCCGCGGTTACGGACACTTCATCGACATTGGAACTAACCAAGAAGCTGTGTAGTCTAAGTCACACGGTGAGTCCACAAACTCTGTCCACAAACTCTGCCGATTAGTGCCGATTGGTGCCGACCGTTGCCGGTCAAAAAGAGGCTAAGTAGTTGAATACATTGACTAAGTCTTGCAACGGCAAAAGTTACGAAAAAGGGATTAAACGGTTTGAAGCCCGCGAGAACCACCAGGCCCCCTGCGCCTCCGTGAGTGAAACAATAGGACAAATAGGACTGATAGGACAAATCGGACCTATTGTCCTATTTTTTCTTTTCCAGTCTTTTCACGAAGCGCTGTAGATCGACCGGCGCCCTGACGTGAAATCCCTCGCCGATTTTTTCGAAGCCATCGTGAGCTTCGACCGCAAACTTGATTGTATGATCTCCTACTTCGATAACTTCGGCTCGCGTGGTTACCGTTGCTCCCACCGGCGTCGCAGCAAGGTGCTTTACCTCGACTTCAACCCCAACTGTCACCCAACCTTCCGGGAGGTACTGCCTTATCGCCTCTTCAGCAGTTACCTCGAGATGGTAAATCATTATTGGCGTGCCATAGACCTCAGGCATGTGTTCGTGAAAGTGCGCGACGGTCATTTCTCTTACCACTTCGATTTGCTGAGTGGCGGTAGCTCCCAGTGGAATCTTTGCCGTTGCTGTCATCTCCTCACCTCGACGCTTTATTGATTATCGGCGGTTCATTCTAACGGCAGCGTTTTCAAAAGACCACGTGCCGCCAAGCAACAAGGCTGTGGCTTGCGCGCAACACCTCATTGAGAGTAAGACCTGTTAACTAACAATTTCCGTCAAAAAAGCGCGTCGATCGGCGTGAACTTTGTTGGCACACCTGTTGCCCTTAATATACGTATCCAAACTAAAATAGGTGGAACATAATTGAGTCTACAAACAACCCTCGGTCGGGCAGTGTCAACAAGCGGCCACGGCCTTCACACCGGCGAACCTTCCAGAATCACGCTAAATCCGGCTCCGGCTTACACCGGCTATGTATTTCGAAGAACTGACTTGAATGGCTTTGAGATCCCCGCGGCCCCGCAATATGTTGCCCGAGTGAGTTACGCAACAACCTTAATGCGAAAGGGCGTGATGATCGCAACCGTCGAGCATTTGCTGGCAGCGCTCTCGGGAAGTCACGTCGATAATTGCATCATTGACATTGACTCGCTCGAGGTACCAATTGTCGACGGAAGCGCCGAGCCGTTCATAGACATGATTGAGCATGCGGGCGTCGCAACGCTGGAGGCGCCGCGTCAATTCCTTCGTGTGCTGAAACGCGTCGAAGTCACGGAAGGTAATCGAAGGATGAGCATCAGTCCGGCGATGGCCTTCTCTATTTCGTGTCTGATCGAGTTCCCGCATCCGATGATCGGAACCCAGCGGTATGACATCGAAATAGCCGACGGGCAGTTTTCTCGACAGCTGGCTTCGGCTCGAACGTTTGGGTTTCTTGACGAGATCGAATCGCTCAGAAACATGGGACTAGCGCGGGGAGGTTCTCTCGATAACGCGATCGTGCTCACGCCTGGAGGGGGAATCCTCAACAAGGAAGGCCTCCGGTGCGCTGATGAGTTTGTTCGGCACAAGGTAATCGATATCATTGGCGATCTGGCGCTGCTGGGGATGCCGGTTCTGGGGCATGTTGAGGCCGAGCGCTCGGGTCACGGGGTTCACACTGCGCTGGTTGGGCGAGTGCTTCGTGATGACGCAGCGTGGGAGATTATCGATTCGAGTGCTCTTGAATCGGCGATTACTGTTTAGGGTTTTTTGAATTTTTAAATTTGAAATTGGCCTAAACCAACCCTCGAATTTAACAGTGAGCTTTTCGCTCATCGCTAACGCTCCTGCATCATCCCTAACTGGACAGCAACAAGGCTAGTCCTTCTGTATCGCCAACTCTCCCGCATAAGTGCTGGGCCGCGCGCTCTCCCGATTGATTGCATACCTTCCGATTGATTGCATACCTCCTGTCACGGCTCATCTCCGCTGTGCTAACATCCACTGTAAATGTGAGCCAGCGGCATGGATAAATTCAGAATTGCTGGGGGTAAGGCGCTAAACGGGCGCATTCAAATAAGCGGTGCGAAAAACTCCGCTTTGCCCTGCATCGCTGCGTCTCTGCTAACTCCTGAAACGGTAACGCTTCACAATCTTCCTTATGCTCGCGACATCATCACGATGCGAAGGCTGCTCGAAGACCTTGGATGCGAAGTGTTGATGCCGGAGTTGAGGACGCTGAAGATCTCGTCAGCCGCGGTTGACGTCTTTGAAGCTCCGTACGAGCTGGTCAAAACGATGCGGGCATCGGTGCTCGCGCTAGGTCCGCTCCTGGCGAGATTTGGAGAGGCCCGAGTTTCATTGCCCGGCGGCTGTGCGATCGGACAGCGACCGATCGATCTTCATCTGATGGGCTTTGAGAAGCTCGGCGCGACTGTTTCGATCGACGGAGGTGACGTCGTTGCAAAAGCAAAACGGCTTCAAGGTCGAGAGATCTACTTCGACAAGGTCACTGTTACAGGCACCGAGAATTTGATGATGGCTGCGTCTCTGGCAGATGGTGTCACCATACTCAACAACGCCGCCCGCGAACCTGAGATCGTCGATCTTGCTGAGTTGCTGAATAAGATGGGAGCGCGGATCGAAGGGGCTGGCCTCAGTAATATTCGGATAGAAGGAGTCGAGAGACTGGAAGGCGCGGAGCACACAATTATCCCGGATCGGATCGAGACCGGAACGTTTGTGGTAGCAGCGGCAATCACAGGAGGACAGCTCGAGATCGTAAATTGTAATCCTCAGCACCTTACCGCGGCGCTGGACAAACTCGAAGAGACCGGTGTGCAAATTGACCGCCCGAATGCATTTTCCATTCGTGTAACTGCCGGTGATCGCCTCAGGGCCTCGGACGTTACCACGCTGGCACATCCGGGATTTCCGACCGATATGCAGGCACAGTACATGGCATTAATGACGCTTGCTCAGGGAACATCCGTCATTACTGAAACTATCTTCGAGAATCGCTTTATGCATGCAGCTGAGCTTTTGCGTATGGGCGCGCGAATACGATTGAATGGTAGACAAGCAGTGATCGAGGGCGATAACGGGCTGAAGGGAGCGCGAGTTCAGGCGTCGGATTTAAGGGCTTCGGCGTCCCTGGTGCTGGCGGGGCTGGCCGCGCGAGGAGAGACTGTCATTGATCGCGTATATCACATCGATCGTGGGTACGAGAAGATTGAAGAGAAGCTACGTTCGTTAGGGGCCGATATCGAGAGAGTGAGGCAGTGAGGAGGGAAGAGTGATGCGTGATTCGTGAGGGGTGATGCGTGATTCGTGATACGTGATACGTGATGCGTGATGCGTGATGCGTGATTCGTGATACGTGATGCGTGATACATGATGCGTGAGAAGCGACCATTGTCCGAAAGACCGTCTAACGATCACGAATCACGAATCACGGATCACGGATCACGAATCACGAATCACGGATCACTCATCACTCTTTATATTTGACTCGATTGTGACGGTTGGTTGATAATTGGCCTGAAGATAGAAAGTTATGGAAAACCTCGAACAAAGCTGCATCTTCTGTAGCATAGTGGCTGGGGATGTCCCGGCCGAAGTTGTTTACCACGACGAACAGGTTGTCGCTATCAAAGATGCAAATCCCCAGGCGCCTGTGCACGTGTTGTTAATCCCGCGTGAACACAATCTCGAGTCTCTAAACGACGCCTCAAAACTTGATGTCACGCTGCTGGGACACCTCCTTTACACTGCGGCCAAGGTTGCAAACCAAATGGAGATTGCGGAGACCGGTTATCGAGTGGTGATCAACAACGCCGAGGCTGCAGGACAAAGTGTTCCACATCTCCACGTCCACGTTCTGGGTGGACGTCCTCTCGCGTGGCCACCAGGCTGATTCCGTCTTTTGGATTCAACCTACCCGCCGATAACTGCCCGGTGCGGCGTTGTTGGCAGCTTACCTATCCAGCCTATTGGGTCGCCTGGCATTCGGTCGTGTTTTGAACACTTCAGGTTCGTAACCCAAAACCCCAAAGAATGTTCTAAGTCAAGGTCCTGGTATCGAGGACAGCCCCTGAATTGGTGCTGAGCTTGAATTGCTCCGACCAGTCAATCCGCGCCGTAGACTGCATCACCACGAATAAAGTCAGAATTGCCCCGACCGCCACCACAAGACCTGTGAATCCTTCAAAAAAGAATGCGTACGAAAAACCAATCAGGTAAATCAGTTGCGCCGTTGCGACTTCAAGAAATGCAAATCTGTTTCCCGCGACTATTCGCATGTAAGACACGACCAGAATGATCGACACCATCGAGCTCAGAGCGAAAGAGGCGTGAATCGAAATGTGATCAGCCAGATAAGCCATCAGTAGGTGGAACGCGAAGAACGCAGCCGCAAGAAAAAAGTAATTCACCGGATGCAGCTGAATGCCTTTTAGCAGGGAGATCACGAAAATCAGAAAAAAGAAAAACCCGAGCGATACGGGCGCGAAGAATGAGATCCTCGCCGCCATCGGTCCGGGATTTATCTTTTGCGGCATTTCGATGCCGATTCCCGTTCCGGCAATCAGGTCTTTGTAATCCCAGGTCAACTGCCAACCGTTACCAACCCTTTGCCTTGTCACATTCGGCGATATCGTGTTTGCCGGATGGTCATAACCGTCGAAATCTGTTTTTGCGACCAGCTTGAAGTTCCGAACTTCGCTTATTCCGTCAGCGAAGCGGTAGATGAAACGATCCATACCCTGCGAGTTGTAATTTATAAGCACGCGATGACGCGATCGTCCGTCGCAGGGAATTGTGGCCACGATCAGGTTCGCGTTCTGTCGAGTAAACGGGACGGCGGCTCCGTCCATCTCCAACTTGAAGTCATCATAGTGTCCGTTCGCAGCTGGAAAGGCGAAATTGACCGTAAGCGATCCGCTCCTCTCGCGAGGGTTCTCGAAGACATAATCGCCAGAGAAACGTACGCGATAAGTCGAGTACCACAGCAATCCCTTCTGCCTTTGATCCAGCTCAAAGCTGATTTTGATGTCATTCGCTGCGATTGGCGCTTCATAAGTCTCGGAAGTAGCACCGGGTCGCACGTAGACTATGCCGTTTCCAGAATTGTTTGGTCCGGATGTTTGTGTTGTTGTTTCCGCAGCGATCACTCCCCAGGGCGCCTTCTGTTCAAGCGGTATTCCCCACAACTGTCCAACCGTGCTCTTGAGATCGGCATCCTGACGATCCGTGCGATACGAAATTGTTCCTCCAAGAAAGATCCAGCCCGCAACCGCGACCAGATACACGACTGCTATCGCGATTATTCGTTTTGTCATCACTGCCTCCCTGAAAATCGATAGTGCAATCTTAACGGTGCGTCTTGCAGTCAGTTCTGATGCAGGGTTTGCGGAGCCGGATGCTTCGACCAGAGAAGGGCGGCGATCAAAAAATCAAACCGCGAGGGATCGGCGAAGTTTTTTATAACTAGCGTGAAGGGCGATACCAGGACGGAATTCTATTTCTGTTTTATAGTCAGAGTCTGTCCGGCTATCGTAATGGTGCCAAACCGGCGACCAGTTGAATTAGCCGCCACCGAATAGCTAATCGTTCCCGAGCCGGTGCCCATAGCGAGAGACGTGATTGTTATCCAGTTCGCGTTCGATACAGCCTGCCAGGCACAACCATTTTCCACAGTAAGGCTGACCGAGCCGGTACCTCCACCTCTTGGGAAAGTCGCGAAGCCCGGAGAAATTGAGGGATTGCAATTGGGGACCACATTACTGTCCTGTGTAACAGTGACAGTCTGGCTGCCGATGGAAATTATGGCCTGCCGCGGCGACCCTGTCAGGTTCTCTCGAATCGAATAGTTGACTATGCCGTTGCCGCTTCCGGACACCTGGGAATTGAATACAACCCAGTCAGCCGCAGTCGTAGCCGTCCAATTGCACGCTGCTGCCGCGATTATCGTGATCTGCCCGTCGCCGCCAGAGTATTGAAAAGACTGACTTCCCGGTGATACCGAGGACGGACACGACGCGGTAGGCAAATTGATTACTACAGCCGAGTAGGGCTGAAGGGCGTACACGAAGTTGGTTGATATTCCGCCTATGGTTGATGTCGCCAGGTCGGGTGATCCAACACCAGTACGGGCAGCTTCGTCTTGAGGAATACCATATGACAAAACGTTGGCTGTCGCCTGAGGAGCAAACCCCGATAGACTGACTGCGGCGTTCAGGGTATTCGTCGGGCTTTTGTTTATTAACAACAATCCAAGCGAGCCATCATTCCTTTTGGCTGCGTACGCTGAAATAAGATTGTAGGAGCTCGAGGCTTGAACGACTTGATCGCCTTCACCGGTGAAGCCTGATACGAGCTTACTCGCAAAGTACGTTGGGTAGCGATCGTTTTGGTTTGAAACCATCCCATAATCGCCGTACTGTCGCCAACCGTAGAGTGATGCGCTGTTGTTATTTCCCGCCTCCTGAGCGTTGCGGAATATCCACCACATAAACGAGGTGAACTCAGTCTGTATGAATTGACCAAAGCTATCGGCGTAATAGAGTCCGTTGACCAAGCTGGTAGTCTGCTTGCCAGGATTGCTGTAAACCGAGTTGTTCTCGGTGCAGACGAGTTCAACTCCGGCTGCGGCTGAACCAAGGTAATCATTCAGCTGCTGACGCAGGTCGGCGGCATCGTTGGCCCACGTTCTGGCGGACTGCAACAATGCCGAGTCGCTTTCCGCGCCGGGTGCTTGCTCGTAACGATGGTATATGACGAAATCTGGTGTGACCCCGAGCGTCCTGAGTGTGTTAAGCATTACCGGCGTCCAACCATTATGGACCTGGCCGGTACGCGGATTTGTTGCCGGGTGGTCGGAGTAGTTCGCAAACGAGTCTTCGCCGGTGATTACTACCGCTCCTACTTTAATCGATGGATCGACCGCCTTCATCGCGTTTTTGTAATCGCGAAATGCAAGTGCATATGTGTACGGATCGTGAGGTCGACTGCGAAGGTCATACTCCCAGCTTCCATAATTTTCATTGCCTACTTCCCAGTAGTGAAACCCATAGTTTCTCGTAACGTTCGAATAGAGCACCCAATCTGCAGCCTCTTGAGGTGAGCCGCTGCCATAATTGACGGTGATAAACGCATCGGCGTTGATCCCTCGCATCACGTTTGCAAATGCATCGAAGCTGGTAGCCCACTGCCAGGTGTTGTCCCGAGTGGTGTTTGTGCGCCAGTGATACTCATCGGAGAGCGATCCTCCGGGGAAACGAGAGACTTGAGTTCCGTTTGCAGCGAGCAGAGAAATGGTCGCACTGGTATTGAATTGCGAATCCCAAACTGCGCCAGCGACGCCGAACAGCCTTCGATCGACAATCCGTCGAACAGAATTCGCGTCGACGGATACCTGGACTTGCGCTGGAGGTGGAACCGCAACAAGTTCGATATCATCAACATAGAAGGGAGCCTGAGCGCCCCCGCTTGCATCCTGGAGCCAGAACCCGTTGAAATTGGGACGGTTCGCTGCGTTTAGCGCTGAAAGAGGTACTGTAGCTTTTCGCCAGGTTCCTGCTGCGACCGAACCGCCTTGAATAAACGAGTTTAGATTTACGCTGTTTTGAGCAACATCGTTGAGCTGTGCGGCGATAGTGATGTTCCGACCGTTTACAGTGCCCCCGTGAATCCAGAAGACCAGGTCGCTGTATGCTGAACTGTCCTGAGCTGCGTGTCGTAAGTAGAACCCCTGCCACGCGGCGGCATAAGTCACGTTCGCGCTGCGGATGCCGGAATGAACAAAGGTTGTCGAATTAAAGTCGCGCGTGCACCAGGACCAGTCTTGCCAACCGGCACCGAGCGCGTCTGCATAAATCGACTGATTGGATTGCGCATGCCCTTCCTGGGACGCAAGCAACAACAGGAAGAACGCAGATGCTAGCAGTAAGCGTATTCTGATCATCTCTTCGCTCTTGGATATCTATTTTAAGTAGTCCGCGACACTGGGGGTCACACAATTTCAATGTTCTTCTGAATTAATCTTGTGAGGGAGTGAAAAATAGAATAACTGGCTTCTTGTTTTTCGATATCCGGGCTAACTTTATCTGCGTAATCTGCGTAATCTGCGGATGAGTCCGGTTTCTATGGGCCGGTTGCCCACCGATTTGCGCAGACAGAGTTCACCAAAAACCGACAGAGTTCACCAAAAACCGCAAACCAGATGTTATTAGAATATTTGGCGCATAAGCTTCGACGCTGGACGCAAGAGACTCGGGGATCTTATCAGAAGTGAATCAAACCGAGAAGAGTAATAACAACTGGCACAACAGTTCTCTTAAATGTCTCGGATTCTAGCTTGACTCTCGTTGACTCGCCTTTGAAGCTCCAGTTCATCGAGCGTCTTCAACTCGCCTTCGAATAATGTGCGCCCGGCGACAATAGTCAGCACGACGTCGGTGCTCAATGCGCTGAAGAGTAGAGCTGTTACAGGGTCGTAGATCGGCGTGCTGTGGGTGCGCGACAGATCGACGACAATTACGTCAGCTTGTTTGCCGGATTCGAGCGAGCCAATCTCGTGGTGGAGGCGAATAGCACGAGCCCCCTCAATTGTTGCCAGCTTGAGCAGATACTCAGCAGATGGTTGCTCAAAATTGCCGGCAGACGCTCGGTGTAGTAAGCCGCAGAATCTTACTTCCTCCAGCATATCGCACCGGTTGTTCGAGGCCACGCTGTCTGTACCCAAACCCACTGTCACGTTGGCTTCGAGCATTGATCTGAGCGGCGCGATGCCGTGACCGAGCTTTGCATTTGATTTGGGACAGTGTGCTACACGAGCCTGGCGGGACGCGACCAGCGAAATATCCTCATCGTCCAGTCTAACGCAGTGAACGAGAAGAGGTTTGTTCTCCAGCACGCCCAGAGAATCGAAGTACTTGATTGTAGACATATCCGGTGCTTTCCACTCGATCCCGCGAGACTTCAATCCACTCACAAATTCGCCGCTGCCGTTAACCATCATCAATTGCTCTGCATCTGATTCGGCAGTGTGGATACAAACATCAAGCGATTGAGTCCTCGCGTAACCGGCTACCAGGCGAAACAGGTCGGGCGAGACGGTGTAGGGAGCGTGAGGCGAGGCTCCGACGCGAACGAGGTTCGTCTCACGCTCACGCATTTCTTCGACCTTTTCTCGAAGCCCTTCGAGACTGGTCTTTGCGTCCGTTGGGTTTGGACCAAATACCTCCCGATATGCAATACCCCGCAGACCGGCTTCCAGCAATGCATCGAATGCAGCGATTGAATCGCCTGTATCGCCGATTGTCGTGACACCGCTTCGAATAGCTTCAGCCGCGCCTAACAAGGCCGATGCGCGCAGATCATCCAGCGAGAGCCGTTCATACTTTGCGCGAGTCAGCTTGAGTATCCATTGGCGAAACTCTAGGTCTTCGAGGAATCCGCGCATGACGGTGAGTTCTAGATGGGTATGCGTGTTGACAAAGCCGGGCAAAATCGCGGCTCGCCCGAAATCTGTTTTTCTGAGGTCTCGAAACTCTGCGCGAGAACTAACGTCGTCGAATGTTCCAACGAATAAGATGCGATCGTTCTCGATTACCAGCGCGCCATTGTGAATAGGAGGACTGCTGACAGGAAGGATCCATTCAGCAGTAAATAATTGCAGCGGCATCGGCGATTGATTAGACAGTAACGAAAAAGCCAAGTCAATGTTGGCGAAATCACACGCAGTATGTTGGCGAAATCACAAGTAGTAAAGTCTCGCAAATCCTAACCGCTACGCGGTTACCTTGCTTTCTGGAGTTTGGCGCGTGAAAACAACACAAGACTGATTGGTAGCAACACACAGTTAGGACACTACCCAGAGCACACTACCCACAGCACGCTAACCCAGAGCATACTATCCAGAGCTCACTACCCATAGCACACTACCCAGAATTGACCCTACCCGAATTGCGATGATAGACTCGCTTTACTGATGATCAGAAAGCTTATCGGCTTAATTTTTGTGTTGTTTGTGTCTGTGGACTCGTTCGCCGCAGCGATGCTATTGAACGATGGCGAATGTATCGACAGATGCTGCCGTCCCGCCGTCCAGAGTCCCCAAAGCGTAAGCTCTGGCAGAATGCGTTGTTATTCGGAATGCGACGAACGGGGACAAACTACACCCATTTTGACAAAAGCACTGATCGGATCAGAGTACGTATTCAAAGCCGACGCCACTGTTTCCGGTAGCATTTCGCTTCAAACTGGACAGCAGTGGTCGCGAACTCTACAGAGTCCTGATCATCCCTGCCTTCGTTCCAATAGCATTTACCTCAGAACCGGCTCTCTCCTGATCTAAGGGCAGAAGTGTGTCTACCCCGGCACAAGTGCCTAGTCGACGCTTGAGTTACGCTAGTTAGTGAAGCGTTGTCACTAACATTGTCCCTTAGGATTGAGGAGAAACTGATGTTGGTTGAGGACGCGCGAGCGATCAGCCGCGCCATGTTGATCACGTTTATACTGATAGTCTTTTGTTCAGGCGATCAGAGGCCATCTTATGCTCTTTCACCTGCACAAGATCCTAAAGACGAATATTCACATCGTCTCGGCGGCTCTAAAAACGCAGCTGACGGCAAGACGGAGGCGAAGTGTGTTGACGAGAGCCATCAAGGCCACGGATCGCAGAAACCCGCCGATAAGTCCAAAGCTCAATCGCAATCAAAGCAAGAGCATCAACATCCGCAGACACCTGCTAAGAAGCCCGCTGAGCAGAAGGACCCCCACTCTGAACACGATATGTCCACAATGAAAAAAGAGGGAGCTGAAGCTGGCCATGAACACGAAATGATGAGCACGGTAAGCGGTGGTCCTTTTCGTTCGATGATGGCGATGGGCTCCGGAACGAGCCTTATGCCGACCAGCTCCCCAGGCTATATGTGGCATTGGATCAAAGATAGCTGGCTGTTGATGGCACATGGTGATATCAAGGTCGGGTTTAATCATCAAGGAGAGCCTCGGGGAGTCAACAAAGCCGAATCGCAAAATTGGTTTATGCTGACGGCGGAGCGAAAAGCAGGTCCAGGTCAATTGCTTCTGCGTGGAATGTTTGCCGCCGAACCCTGGACTGCACCGCGGCGTGGTTTTCCCGAACTCTTCCAAACCGGAGAGACGTTTGAAGACCACCCGATCATAGATGCTCAGCACCCGCACGATCTCTTTATGGAGTTGGCCGCTGCATACAACATCCCTTTGACTGAGAAGGTCACGCTCAATTTCTACGGCGGACCAGTAGGCGAGCCGGCCCTGGGCCCGGTGGCTTTCATGCATCGAATATCGGCTTCTGAGAATCCTGAAGCGCCGCTGGGTCATCACTGGCAAGACTCGACGCATATCACTCACGGCGTGATCACTGCAGGAATAACCGCCGGACGGTTCCGGGTTGAAAGCTCGCTTTTTCGAGGCGCGGAGCCTGATGAGAATCGCAAGGACATCGAAATGGGCAAGTTGGATTCGTGGAGCGGCCGAGCCTGGTTCACACCGACCCCGAATTGGACATTGCAATTTTCATATGGGCATCTGGTTGATCCGGAAGTTGCGGCACCGGGCAATCTCAAGCGGCTCACTGCCTCTATTTCGCACAATCACTCTTGGGAAGATGGAAATTGGGCTTCGACGATCATTTGGGGACGCAACCGCGAGACGCATGGTACGTCTAACTCCTACCTGCTTGAGTCCACCGCAAATTTTCTCGATAAGAACTATGTGTATACCAGGATGGAACTCGTCGATAAGACGGGGTTGCTTGAAGAGAATATCTTTGGCCGTCCTGGAATTGAACCTTCGCCACTGATCGGGGATGGTGGAGAGTCAGGCGAACACTTTGAGCAAATGTTTCGTATTGGCGCGGTGACGATTGGAGGAGTGCGCGACATACTGGTCCAGCCTAAGTTTCGAGTTGGAATCGGCGCGGATGTAACTTTTTATCATGTGCCGGAAGCCCTGGAGCCGATCTATGGTTCGAGTCCAACCAGCTTTCATATTTTCGTGCGTATTCGTCCAGAGAAGATGAGTCATTGAAGATGGTTGCTGGTCGTTAGTCGAAAGTTGCAGGTAAACTCTAAGATTTGAGGCAGCGATGAGGAAATACACACTACTGGTACTTTGCAGCTTGTTGATGTTGCTGGGAAATCAGCTCACAGCCTGCGCTGAGGTTAAGACGGTTCAAATGAAGATCGCCGGTTATCTCTGCGGCAATTGAGTGTACAACATCAAGAAGGCCGTGAGCCGACTGGATTTTGCACCCAAGATTGAAGAGATAAGAGTAACCGACATCAAACAGGGACTTGGAGCATTCACACCAAAGCCGAACAAAGCGGCTTCATTTGCGGCATTAAGAGCAGCGCTGAAGAAGGCCGGATACACATTAGCTTCGGCTGAGATTACTGTTGCCGGTTTGCTTGCAAGAGACTCATTCGGATGGTGGATCGAGAGTGAAGCGTCCGGACAACGGTTCGCTTTGAGCGGCGAAGGTATTGATCAGGTATTGGCAGGCCATGACGCTGGCGCTCGAATAGAAGTCAGCGGTGATTGGCAAACGGTCGGATCGGGAACTACAGCTCGCGAGACCATTCATCCAGCCGTTGCAAAAGCGGTTCCTGCTCTCAAGTCAACGTCCGATGATGAAAATCGCGGAGATAGTACTGAGCTTTATGCGATACAGGTTTCAGTGAACGGCGTGGGAACTGGTCTTAGCTTTTTTCCAGCACCAGTTCGTACAACGAGTCCGGGGTTGACTGTTTACAAGGGTGGCGCTGTGACCCCGAGATATTTTTTTATTCGACAACATCTCGGTTCGCTGGACGTCACACGTCACGTGTTACGACTGAGCGCTTCATATACTCCAACGCCAACGCTCCAGGTCGAAGCTGAAATCCCGTATGCGACAACCTCGTTTGAAGACCAAACGCACTCTGGCTCCGACGATGGTTTCGGCAACTTAACTGTGTGGGGCAAGTATCGGTTTTATCGTGAGCTCGAAACCTGGGGTGATAGACAGGCAGCAATTAGATTTGGAATGGAGCTCCCAACTGGGAAGAGCGACGATACTAAGCCGAGTCAATCGACGGACGCTGATTTTGTTCGGCAGCAACTCAGCCCAATCGAGGGCGGCCCGGCATTTCACAGCGATGTCTCTTACTCTCAAGCTCACCATCGCTTTGTCTTCGGAGCAAACATAGAGGGTACAGTACGCGCGGAGCGGGACGGATTCAGGATGGGCCATCAGATAAAGGTGAATACTGATTTTGAATATGTGATGCTGCCATTGAAGTATCAGGATCCGGGTCACGAACTGTTCTTAATCCTTGAGACAACCTATTCATATCGAAGTCGAGGGCAGGTCAATGGCACTTCGGTGCCCGGGAGTTCCTCCTCTGAGTTCTATCTGGCTCCTGCAGTGCAATTCACCGCAAGTCCACGCGTGGTATTAGAAGCAAGCTATCAATTCCCTGTTGTCTTAAATAGCGGACCAGCTGTCTTGCGAACAGATCGGAACTTACTTGTGGGTCTAAAGTACCTTTATTGAGCGAGGACATGATGCGGTTTATTCTTGCAGCCTTATTCCTGATAGCTAACATAGGATCAATTGGTTGGTCGCAAACCAGTCAGCAAACCAATAGTGATTCGACGCAAACCAATGGTGATTCGACGGTCGCGCCGTCTTTCAATTTAAAGGGCCTCAATGGACGGAGCGCGCGATTGAGCGACTACAAAGGCAAGGTTGTTCTGATAAATCTATGGGCGACGTGGTGCGCGCCGTGTCGAATGGAGTTGCCCGAGTTGGTTCGGCTCCAAAAGAAGTACGGGGCACGCGGGCTGCAAATTGTTGGAGTGACTTATCCGGATGATGAACCGGCCGACGTGCGACGAGTGTCCCGCAAACTCGGGCTGAACTATCCGGTCGTGTTTGGTACGAATGAGCTTTTGGAAGCGTATAAAATTGGCGAGGTTCTGCCTGCAACGGTGATAGTAGATCGAGATGGCAAGATCCGCGATCGCATTCTAGGAATTCTGGAACCAGAGGAATTTAAGGAGCGGGTGGCCCCATTGCTCCAATCTGCAAATCTGCGATGAGATACCTTTACTACCTTTAGGACTGGACCAAAAAAGGGTGATCCGATCTCGTCCACACCAGCGTTGCGGTATCGCAGCTTAATGGACTTAGTTCTCGAATCCGCAGCCTGAATCTACAATATGAATCTGAATCTGCTATCTGAATCCGCCTTCTAAATCTGCAATCTGAATCTGCAACCTGAATCTGCAATCTGAAAAAACGTACTGATTAGGTAGATGACTCAGTCACTACCTCCTTCTCAGCGGTTTCTCCTCTTTCATAGCGAGCCTTTCTGAGATAAGAATAACCGAAATAGATTATCAGCCCTAAAACGGCTGCGATGAAGGCATCGCGCGCATCGTAGAAAGTACTGTTTGTCAACAACCAGACCGTTAGCAGAAGCGCAGCAATGGCCACAGGGACTCCGGCCCTGGCTGTGAACTTAGCTTCAGGAGCAGTCCCCTTATAGCGAAACACCAATAGCGCAGCGCACGTAGCGCCATACGACAACAACCGCGCAATTACGCTCACGTTGACTGCTTTTGCAAAGGTGCTTGGAATCGTCAGTAAGAGACACATCGCTGATGTGAGCAAAATCGCAATATGAGGTGTACGAAAGCTTCGATGTGCCGCGGAAATCACAGCAGGCAGGTCGCGCCCCTCGGACATCGCGAAGGGCAGCCGCGAACCTGATAGCACGATAACGTTCAGATTCCCAACAATTGAGACAACTGCGCCAGCTGAAATGATAGCTCCCCCAGCTCTTCCCAGAAAAATGTTGCCAGCGTCTGCAAGCGGTTTCGTAGATGTTGCGAGCCCCGGTAAAGTTCCGATGCAGATTAATTGAATCGTTATGTAGATAAACGCGACGACTCCGATTGCGGTCAGCAGCGCTCCAGGCAGATTCCGTTGAGGATCGCGAACCTCGCCGGCAGGAATCGCCGCCATCTCAAATCCTGAAAAGGCGTAGACCAGCACCAGGACTGATGAGGAGAATGAAGCGTATGCAAACCCCGGACGATTGGCCAATCCATAGTTATCGGAGCTAATAAAAAAAAGACCAACTCCGATGAAAAGGACGATTGGGATGAGCTTAGCGACGGTGAAAAAGTTCGTTACGCGAGCGGCATCGCGAACACCTACAACGTTGACAGCAGCAATCGCCGCCACGACGACAAGAATGAATAGCTCTCGCCAGTAGTGCGTCGTGGCAGGGGGCCAAAAGAATCCCAGATAATCAATTAACAAGTTGCAGTTTGCCGCAAATCCCGTTAATCGGGCCAGCCACATCAGCCATCCAACCTCGAATCCGATTGTCGCGCCAAATGCTTCACGCGCGTACAGGTATGGTCCGCCAGTCTTGTTGAACCGGCTGCCGACCTCGGCGAAACAGAGCACAAGCAGGGCAACCACGATTGCACAAACGACAAAGGCTATGAGGGAATACGGCCCGACGAGTGCGTAGACTCTCGAGGGTATCCCGAAGATACCAGCTCCGATGATCGCGTTTATCGCTACGGCCACAAGGTCCCAGCGCCGAATCGCCCTGAGCAGGCCTTCATTGGTTGGTTCAGCCATTCCAGATTCTCGTTTTTGCGTCTAATAAGGCGCCGGAATAGTAATATCCAGAGAGTGATTCTTCAAACCGGATTATTCGGATCATCATCACGTAGTAACGACTTCAGTCGTTTGCCTTCGAGTTCGAATTGAATGACAAAGCGAGAATCCCACCAACGCACGAGGCTGTATGAAAGAGACGTTCGAAGTTCGGCCTTCAGGCGGAAGTTGGTAATTTCCCGCGAAAATCAAGCTACGAACTTCCGCCTGAAGGCCGAACTACGAACTTTTCAATTAATCTCACACGCTGGTGGAATTTGCTGAGCCGATGACCTCTCATCAATTCAAAGTGCTGAGCGATACTTTCTGATGAGCCTTTCGGTGCGCTACAATTACCGGCTCAGGTTTACTGCAAGAATATCAGGAGAGAATAATGAGCGAAGAAAAGGAAACTACTATCGTCGTCATCAACAACGGTCCATACCGGATTCTCGGTGAGAACATAACCATCAAGGACACCGCCGGAAACACGTTCGGTCTCGCCGGTCGCACCGTAGTGTCGCTATGCCGGTGCGGGCATTCTGAGAACAAGCCCTTCTGCGATGGGACTCACGCAAGAATCGGCTTTCAATCCGAGGTTGAGGCAAGAGAGCTGCCGCCTCCAGTACCTAAACTCTAAGCGGCGTCTGCAAAATGAGAATCCATCGGCTTCAATGTCCGAGTCATAAACCGTAACAAGACAAAGTTTTCCACGTCTCAAATCATGAAGACCGTCAGAATCGCAAACGGACAGGGCTTTTGGGGTGATTCCCTTCAGGCCCCAATCGAGCAGGTTCGGCGAGGCCCAATTGATTACCTCACTCTCGATTACCTCGCCGAAATCACCATGTCGATCATGCAGAAGCAACGCGCGCGCGATCCGCGCTCAGGATACGCGCGAGACTTCGTTGCGATGATCGAGGAAATCCTGCCCGACCTGATCGAACACAACATAAAAGTCGTTGCGAACGCCGGCGGTGTAAACCCCGAAGCTTGCCGCGACGCGGTGATCGATGCCGCTCGACGTCGAGGATTCGCGAAAAAAATAAAGATAGGGATTGTTGCCGGCGATGACATTATGTCGCAGCTCGATGACTTTATCGGTCGCGGAGTCGAGTTGCAAAATCAAGAAACAGGCGAACCGCTCGCTTCAATTCGTGATCGCGTGCAAAGTGCAAATGTTTACTTTGGCGGAAGAGAAATCGCCGATGCTCTCGGTCAGGGCGCGCAGATAATCATTGCCGGTCGCGTCACTGACACCGGTCTATCGCTGGGTCCGATGATTCACGAGTTCAACTGGGCGCGCGATGACTGGGATCGTCTTGCAGCGGGGACTATCGCTGGACACACCGTTGAGTGCGGAGCGCAATGCACCGGCGGCAATTGTTTGGTGGATTGGGAAACGATTCCGAATGTCGCTGACATAGGCTACCCAATCATCGAGGCGAACCCTGATGGCAGCTTTGTAATAACCAAGCATAAAGGAACCGGCGGGCGAATTACCGTTGCTTCAATTAAGGAACAGCTGCTCTACGAAATGGGTGACCCGCGGGAGTACATAACGCCTGATTGCATTGCAGACTTTACGACTATTCAGCTCGAACAGGATGGAACGGATCGAGTGCGCTTCTCCGGCATCAAAGGACGGCCCGCAACTGATTTGTACAAAGTGAGTGTGAGTTATTCCGCTGGATGGAAAGCAGTGGGATCACTGGTGTATGGCTGGCCCGATGCTTACAAAAAAGCACGAGCTGCCGATCGCGTCGTTAGGGAGAGACTAGATAGGCTTGGTCTTAGATTTGACACGGTCCTAACCGAATTTGTCGGCGTGAATGCTTGTCACGGAGAACTACTCTCTGGCCCTCCTGATCCCGACATAGCGGAAGTAACGTTTCGGATTGGTGTGCGCTCCGAGGACAAACGCGCAGTAGAGCGCTTCACCAGAGAGGTCGCGCCTTTGGTGCTCAACGGTCCACCTACCGTCACGGGTTTCGCAGCCGGGCGGGCCAAGGTCGAAGAGATAATCGCTTATTGGCCGGCGTTGATTCCAAAAAACGAGGTGAAACCGAAGATTTCGGTGGTCGAGGCTTGATATGGCGAGAGTAAAACTTGTACAGATTGCGCACGCGCGCTCGGGCGACAAGGGTGACACGGCAAACGTTGGATTGATCGCTTATAAGCCGGAGTACTATCCCATGCTGGTCGAGCAAGTAACCGCCGAGCGGGTCAAAGAGCATTTCAAGGGAATATGCCTGGGAGAAGTCGAGCGATTTGAGGTTCCCAACCTGCACGCGCTGAATTTCCTGCTTCATGCGAGCCTCGACGGCGGCGGTACGTTGTCGCTCAAGACGGATGCTCAGGGTAAGACCTACAGCGCGGCGTTGCTTCGAATGGAGATTGAAGTCAGCGACTCGCTGGCGAAGCAGCTGGCGGAGTCGACGTGATCAGCAAAAAAGCAGACGTGCCGGTTGTTGACCTGCCGGTTGTTGAGTGAATCTCCTCACTCAAAATGTAAGAGTATTTCAGAGATAAGCTCGAGATAGATGTCAGGTCCCTCATCGCGTAAACGGTTGCTCGTAGGATAGGCGCTCTGAACCGCAACCGTAAGCATCCCCGCATTCTTTCCCATTCGGATATCCTCGGGCGCATCCCCGACATAGGAGCAGCTCGCAGCAGAGCACTCCAATCGCTGCATAGCCTGCTCCAACCCTTCGGGATGGGGCTTCTTATTCTTGATATGTTCGTTACAGATCAAAGCCTCGAACGTAGAAGCCAACTCTAATTGCTCGAGCTCACGCGACACTCGTCGATAGGTGCCGCTTGTTACAATTCCGAGGCGATAACCCCTGGAGCGCAACTCGGCTATAGCTATGGCTGCGCCGTCCACTAGTTTCGGCGGCTGTTCGCCATAATGATCCAGCCACAACTCATCGGCACGCTGCCATTCCTGTTGTGGCAGTTTCAGGGCTTCGTACATCAAGTACCAGTTTGGCGAGTAATGGGTGTCGAAGAAATCTCGAGTGAACCCGACACCCAGGTCGTCAAACGTCTTTTGAAATGCGAGAAAGCCTGACGCTGCGGAGTCAAAGAGCGTCCCGTCCCAGTCGAACAGCAAGTTGGTGATCAGGCTTCGATGAGAAGTCATTGATAGACACCTGCCATCGATTGAAAACAGGGCATTAGTGAGTGCCTGTCATCGAGCAAAGTTGGTACAGTCACGGGTTATCCAGCTGAAGCTATCACTTCTGCCTACTTGTGCGGTTTGTCGAGCCAATCGCGGTCACTGTAGCTTATGCATCTCTGCCGGGCAAGGAGACTTAGAGTTTGTATTTCTTATTTCAGATTTTATATTTCAAAGCCGGATGATAGTCTCCCTCATGTCAGCAGCCTTGTAAGTTTGCCAACTCGATTGTGTTGCATGTGAATCAGGCAATGTCGCTGTAAGGGAAATGCAATGCCAGAATACGAAAAAATCATCTACACCGTCGATCAAAACATCGCGCGCATAACGCTCAATCGTCCCGACAAACGCAACGCGCTGGATAACGAGATAGTGTTGGAATTCAAAGATGCTCTCCGAAGCGCCTCAGAGAATAACGATGTCCGCGTAGTTCTCGTTACCGGAGCGGGCAAAGACTTTTGTTCCGGCGCTGATCTGGCATCCCTGCAACGCATCAGCGCGGCCGGTGTAGAAGAGAGCATAGCCAGCGCCCGCGTGATGGCAGAACTGTTTGTAGAAATGCGCCGGTCTCCTCGACCAATCATCGCCGCCGTTCGAGGACGCGCCCTGGCAGGAGGCTGTGGACTTGCGACCGCTTGTGACATCATCCTTGCCGCCGAGTCTGCGCAGTTCGGATATCCCGAAGTCAACATCGGATTCATCCCAGCGATGGTTATGGCGATTCTTCGTCGATCGGTTTCGGAGAAGCACGCATTTGAGTTGATAACTCGCGGTGAGGTGATCAGCGCTGGAGCGGCCGTCGAAATAGGAATGATAAATCGAGTGTTTCCGGACGATCAGTTTGACGAGACAGTCGAGCAATACGTGAGTCAACTCTCTGCCAAATCAGCATCTGCTGTTTCATTGTCAAAGAGTCTTCTATATCACATGGACGGCATGACGTTTGAGACAGCAATTGAAGCCGGCGTTCAATTGAATGCGATCACGCGAATGACCGAAGATTGTAAACGAGGAGTCGAGCGGTTTTTGAAGAAATAGAAAAACTATTCTCGCGTCACCCGGATTTCGGAAAGCGATCCTCTAAACATTATTGAGAATGGAAAGAGCACTCTTGCTGAAGATCCTCTCTTTCTCACACTCAGGAATAGCAAGCTCTGCAATGGAGCTTACAGAACGCTCGATTGATCCCAACATGTGGGGGTAGTCGCTGCCCATCAACATATGTTCGGTTCCGACCAGGTCTCGCACCATTCGCAGGTTGTATCCGCTGAACGTCACCGTATCGTAGTACAGCCTCTTCAGATAGGTGCTCGGCGGCTGATCGATATTTACTCGACACTCGGCGAAATCCCGATAACCGCTGTCGAGCCTCTCCATCAAGTAGGGGATGGCGCCGCCCAGATGTCCGATGACCCAGCGGATGTCCGGTAATTCTCGTAACATCCCGGCAAAGCACATGCGAGCCACCGCTAAGGTTGTATCAAAGGGAAAACCTACCAGAGGGCCTAGTACATACTCGGTAAAGGGCTCCGGATTTGCTGGCAGCATCGGATGCAAAAATATGCAAACCTTCATTCGGTTGGCTTCTTCGAAAAAAGGCCGGTATACCGAAGAAGTCAAAGCGCGACCTCTTATGTTGCTGAGAAGAACAACACCGTTGAGCTTGAGCGCGTGTATCGCCCGATGAAGCTCGGCGACTGCGGCATCAGGGGAGTCCATAGGGATCGACGCAAATCCTTTGAATCGATTCGGATGCCTGGAAATGAGATCGGCGTAGGAGTCGTTAAGCGCGCGAGCGACTTCCGGTTGTTGAGTCTCGTTTGCGAAAAAGATGTTAGGCGTAGACAGGGAGATCACCTCACAATCGATTCCGACGCGGTCCATGTCTTCGAGCCGCTTTGTCACGTTGCTCATCGGGGGAGTGATGCCGAAAAAGCGTGCCCCCCGGTGCGTAATGATTGTTCGCCCGGTCGGATCCTTTGCGAACGAAAACTCCGACGGAGTGTCGCGGATCAGTTGGAAGAAGAGGTCGGGGTAGTAGTGTGTGTGAATGTCAATTTTCATAGAGTATGGACATCGTGATGCCTCTTATGGATACAGGTTTGCGGCGTCGCTGGTGCAATTTAGGGAGAGGCAAGAGTATCACGGGCGGAGCAGGGAGTTAAGGGGAGGGGGATTGGCCGGTTTTTTTCAAATTTCAGATTTCAAATCATTTCATATTTCATATTTCATATTTGGTTGATTTTATTTGGAATGACTTGTAGTATATTTTGCACAGGTAGTCAGACAGCAATGATGTAGGCAGTCAGGTAGCACTGGTGCTGGCAGTTCAGGTAGCACGGGTGCGGACGTTGAAATGCCGCGATGAGATACAAACGCTTTGAAGAATTACCTGTCTGGAAGTCGGCTATCGATTTGGCGGTCCGCATCTACGCTCTTACTGCTGCTCAGGAGTTCAGGAGCCAGCGAAGTCTCAGGGATCAACTTGAGCGGGCGGTCGTCTCGATTTCAAACAACATTGCCGAAGGGTTTGAGCGCGGGACAAACCAAGAATGCTGACTTTCATCTACATTGCTAGAGGTTCATCCGGCGAGGTGCGTTCCATGCTCCGCCTCTTAGAGGCGTTTCCGTTGTTTGCAAAGCTAAAGCCGGAGCTACAACATCTCAACGCACAGGCGACCAACATTGCCAGGCAGCTTGGCGGCTGGGCGACCTCCTTGCAAAATTCAGATATCAAGGGTCAGCGGTATTTGACTGATAAGAGTCGTCGACATCTACAAGGAAATAAAGAACGGGAAGAATTTCTGGAAGAATTGCGCAAGATGCACGAACAGAGAATTGCTGAATCGCAGGAGAAAAGAATTGCGGAGTCACAGGAAAAGAGAGTTGCTGAGTCACAGGAGAAAAGAATTGCTGAGCTGCACAACCGCAAGTCGGGAAATGAGAGCGATTAAAACGCCGCCGAATATTAAGCCTGAAATTTTTGCAGTATTAAGAACTTGAAGTTTTGAAATCTGAAATAATCTGAAATATGAGATCTGAAATCTGAAATATGAAATCTGAAATATGAAATTATATGAAATCTGAAATCTGAAATCTGAAATCTGAAATGTGTCCTTCTTGACGCCACGCCGTTCTCACATATACGCTCCCTCGCTCTTACTCACCAACTAACAGTTATGACAGCGTCAGTGCTAAATCTCTCTTCTCGAGGTCGAATGCTTTCTTTCTCTCACTTATTTCGCTCAACATCTCTCTTTATTGCTCTCGCAATCTCGCTGACACCTTTTCACACCTCCGCTAATCAGCAAGCACAATCACCCAGGTCGCGCGTGATCGTCGGTGCTCTGATAGCCGATGGCAGCGGGCGCAAGGCTTTCCCCGCTAGCGTGCGCATAGTGGCAGACCGAATCGTCAGGGTAGGCAACTTCGCAACCCGAGCTGAAGATGAGGTTATCGACGCCAAGGGTATGGTGATTTCTCCCGGTTTTATCGATATCCACAATCATTCTGATGGCGCTCTGTTGTCAGCCCCAACGCTTGCCAGCCAGGTGTCACAGGGAATCACCACAATCGTCGTCGGGCCAGATGGCGGCTCACCCTGGCCAATTGCGGCATACCTTGCGAAGCTCGAAGCGAAACCTGCTGCCGTTAATGTGCTTTCGTTCGTGGGACACGCAACAGTTCGACAGCTGGTGATGGGTAAAGACTACAACCGTACCGCCACCGATAAGGAAATCGCCGAGATGGCAAAGCTCGTCGAGCAAGGCATGCGCGACGGCGCGGCAGGCATCTCGACTGGACTTGAATACGACATGGGCCATCCGAGCAGCACCGAAGAGGTGATCGAGCTCGCTAAGGCGGCCGCCCGCTATGGCGGCATCTATATGAGCCACATCCGAGACGAGGCCGATGAGGTGATGAGTGCGTTCAATGAAGCAATCCGTATCGGCCGCGAGGCACACATCCCGGTTCAAATCTCTCATATCAAGCTGGGTACTGTGGGCGTCTGGGGTCAGGCAGGGAAAGCGATAGAATTAATAAACTCCGCGAGACTGAGCGGAGTCGATATAACCGCAGACTGTTATCCATATGATGCGTGGTCATCAACGATCACCGTTCTGATACCGAGTCGTAGACACGAAGATCCGATTGCAGTGAAGCGCGGGCTCGATGACGTCGGCGGAGCGGGAAATGTCCTCGTGACCAACTGCAGGGCTCATCGTGACTATGAAACGAAGACTCTAGAGGAAATCGCTCGCGAGCAGAAGCTCTCGGCCGTAGAAGTGTATATGCAAATCGTAAAGGATGGCGGGGCCGGCGTCGTTTGCAGATCGATCCAGGAATCCGACATAAACGCGTTTTATCGTCAGCCGTGGGTGATGGTCGCAAGTGATGGGCAGGATGGCGGTCGACATCCTCGGGGCGCGGGCACGTTCACAAGAGTGCTCGGGCGGTTTGTGCGTGAACGGCAGTGGTTCACTCTGGAAGAGGCGGTGCGCAAGATGACTGCCGCTCCGGCGTCACGTTTAGGACTGGCTGATCGCGGATTGATTCGCGAGGGTATGAAAGCCGACCTCGTGGTCTTTGATCCCAAGCGTGTCATCGATCGGTCGACTTTCAAGGAGCCGACATTACTTTCCACCGGAATCGAGCGAGTGTTTGTTAATGGCGAACCGGTCTGGGAACAGGGGAAGCCGACCGGTCGCTTGCCGGGGACTGTGATAAAGAAAACGCGTTAGTTCTTTCTCGCCATATAGGACATAATTCATTCGTTAGGACGCCTTTTTCTCTTCGGAAGCCTGCACAAAGGCCCGCAATAGTTTTGTTGAACAATCCCTCGGCTAAAGTCTATTCTTAATGGTATGCAATGTCGGCTGTCGATGGCGGTGTCAGTACTGCTTGTCCTCTCCGCATTTGCTCTCGCACAGCTTCCGGTTCATGTTCCACCCGGCAAACCCGCGTTGAAACGGGATCGCACCCAGCGAATCCTTTATCCAAAAATAATCCAGCACGAAGACGAGCGGACGGTGTCAACAGATCTCGTCGAGTTGCTCCTACCGATGCACGGCGGAGCCAGGCGACGGACCATTCTTGCATTGGGTCGTATTGGGTATCCGAGCGGATTGTCGGCTCTGCTTGACATATTGATCAGTGACCAGAACCCGGAGAACCGTGATGGCGAGATGCGCGCGTTGGCGGCCTTCTCGCTTGGACAGATTCAGAATCAACACGCAGTGTCGGCGCTGTTGGATCGACTTGATCCAAGGGTTGAAAGGCATGCGATTGTGCGAGCGCGTGCAATCGAAGCATTGGGTAAGATCGGCTCGAACAGGTTTGCAGTTGCGGCGCTGGGGAACTACGGCGTTAAGGGAATTGCTGAAGCGATCATTAGGAATGTGCCTGCGCCCAGCGAACCCGTGTCCAACGACTCGAGGCTGGTCACGAGTATGGCCCTGACCGCCCTGCTCAAACTTAGACAACCTTCCAGCGTTGACGTTATTGCGGGGCAGCTTCGATCGCCCGACTCCGACATAAGATGGCAGGCCGCGAACGCGCTGGCTCGAATACGCGACGGTATAGGTGTTGCGACTCCGTCTCTTTTGGCGGTGCTTGATGACAAGGAAGCGCTTGTGCGTGCGAACGCTGCTCGCGCGCTGGGCGTGGCAAAGTCGGCGGAAGCAGTCGACCCTCTGATAAAGCTACTTTCAGACAAGGACGATCGAGTCGTTGCATCGGCGATTGTTGCGCTAGGTGCCATCGGGAACCGGAAGGCCACGGATCCTCTCCTGGCAACGGGTAAGACTCTGCTGGAGGGCTATCGCACGTTCGATCGCGCCAAGCTCGGAGTGCCTACTCAACAAAACCATTTGTTGCTGATTGCAACCGCGCTCGGGAGCCTCGCTGACGAACGGGCTTTGCCATTCTTGAAGAACCTTCGCCTTATTGATGGCAAGGTCGGCAAGCATCAGGAAGCAGAGATGGCGATTGCTAAGTTTGGAGAGGCAGCGTTCTTTGATGTGCCTCCCACCGCCACGCTCGCGAGCGATGACTGGAAGGCGATGGCGACATACGCACAGGCGCTTGGGCAAGTCGGTGGAGAAAAGGCGAAGGCTCAGTTGCTTGATCTGCTCAATGGAAAAACCTATGGCAAACCGGATGTTCGCGCGGTGCCTGCCATCTTACGGGCTCTTTCTGCGTCGAAGGCCGAGGGCATGCTGGACATACTTCTCAAACAGCTCGAGTCGCCCGATGTGTATGTGCGAGAAACCGCAGCGTCTTTGTTAGGCGAGCTCGGAGACTCGTCGGATCGGATCATCGGTTCTCTCTATGAGGCTTACAAGAATGCTCGCGCTGACAAAATTAACGAAGCCCGACTAGCCATCGTGGAAGCAGCCGACAAACTGAAGCATCCGATGAACATTCAGGTACTGAATGAAACTACTCGCGACGAGGACTATGTCATCAGGCTGAAAGCGGCGGAACTGCTGCGGGCGACTCCGATGGAGAACATTTCGGGAAACAGGTTGCAAATTGGAAAAGTAGACACCGGTCACGATCGCGCTTATTGGAGACGAATCGCCGACCTTAGCGAAGCAACCACGAACCCGACGGCGGTGATTCATACGAAGAAGGGTGATATTCGCATCGAACTCTTCAATGAAGATGCGCCGATGACGGTAGACAATTTTATTCGTCTTGCCCGCAGCGGTTTCTATAACGGGCTGGCATTTGTTAGGGTGGTTCCCAATTTCGTTATTCAAGGCGGCGATCCGCGCGGCGATCAGAACGGAGGACCGGGCTACCAGATCCGCGATGAGATAAATCTCCGGAGGTATGTAACCGGGAGTGTGGGGATGGCGCTTTCAGGAAAGGACACCGGTGGCAGCCAGTTTTTTATTACTCACTCACCGCAGCCGCATCTTGATGGCGGATACACGATCTTTGGACAGGTGATTGAAGGTATGGAAGTTGTTAATCGGATAGCACGCGGAGATAAAATCGAGAAGATTGAAATAGTGGAATAGGGATTGGGGGTTAGGGATTGGGCATTGGGGGTTTTCGTCGTCCGACCGTCCAGTTCCCAATGCCAATCCCTAACCCCACTCCCAGCCGCTATCCTCTAACCCCCATCCCCTAACCCCTAATCCCAACCCCCAACTCCCAATCCCCAACCCCCACTCGTTGCTGAGTCTGCAAGCCGTAGCTACAATATGGGCGGTGAAAACGATAACCGTCGGAATTAGTGGTGCCAGCGGCGCTATCTATGCTCAGCGGCTGTTAATGCAGCTCGAGGATAGTCCTGAGGTGGGCCAGATAAACCTGGTGATCAGCGGGCCGGGACGACGAGTTATCAGCGATGAGCTTGACGTGAGCGGGTCCGGCGATACCGAACAGGTTTTGGCAGAGATGATCGGACGCCCGTCGACGAAGACGATCGTGTTTCACCCTGGGGACATAGGCGCGGCGATAGCCTCAGGCTCGTACCCGGTCGACTCAATGGTAATCATTCCTTGCTCGTCGTCGACAATGGGAGTGTTGGCTTCAGGCTCCTCGCGCAACCTGCTTCACAGAGCGGCGGATGTTTGTTTGAAAGAGGGTCGCAAGCTAGTGCTGGTGCCTCGCGAGACACCGTTATCGACGATACATCTCGAGAATATGTTGAGGCTTCGGCAGGCAGGCGCAATGATCGTTCCGGCGATGCCAGCGTTTTATCATCGACCACTGAATATCGTTCAGATGGTTGATCATTTTGTTTATCGGGTGATGGATCATCTGGAGCTCGCGCATGCGCAGGAGACGGTTTGGCAAGGCGATGTTAGTAGGCCTCTGTAGTTGAACCCAAAGGTGACTCGATGAAAGTTCGCTTCGGAGTTGCGCTTTACGCGTCGGTAGTGGTGCTGGGTTTCTCGCTCCTGACCACTCCAACATTTGCGCAAGGGTATGGACGGATCTCGGGCGTACTGGTCGATCCGCAATATAACGCCGTTGTTGTCAGGGGTCGAGTGACCGTTGCATATGAAAAACGCAAATACGTTACTTACTCGGACGATTTCGGTCGATTCCATTTTGATATATCGAAAGGATCGTACACTCTGAGTGTTCAGAGCAGAGGTTTTGTGGCATATGTGGTCGAGGGAATCAAGGTCAGACCAGGCTCGAAAACCGATTTATCAGTATCGTTGATGGTCCACCCATTTTTTTCTGAACCACCGATTATCGAGCAAGCGGTCCCACCGATAGAGAAAATCGACGCAACACTCTCTGAAAAAATTCCGCCTCGGAAGATTCACTAGTTCTCCAATGCAATCCAAGACCACAACTTCTGAGGAACTAACAATCGGCAGCCGCTTGAGAATCACGCTCGAGATGATCAAGATCGAGCACACGCTCTTTGCACTGCCGTTTGCCTTTCTTGGAGCCGCTCTCGCAGCAAGGGAGCTCCCGCAACAGCCAGTAAGCTTCTGGCTAACAAAACTGCTATGGATCACGCTCGCAATGGTTGGAGCGCGTTCGGCTGCTATGACTTTTAATCGCATTGCAGATCGACAGATTGACGCCGCTAATCCTCGCACCGCCAATCGTGCTCTGCCTGCTGGGCTGTTGGATCTGAGATTTGCTGTTATCTTTGCCATCTTGTCTTCAGCGCTTTTTTTGATCGCCGCTTCGCAGCTGAATCGATTGACTCTTATTCTTTCACCAGTAGCGCTTGCATCTGTATTGCTTTATTCCTACACCAAGCGATTCACTTTTCTTTCACATTTGATACTTGGATGGTGTCTTTCCATTGCGCCATCCGGAGCGTGGATTGCAATTCAAGGCCGGCTCACGTTAGTTCCATTGTTGCTGTCGTTGTCAGTGATGCTGTGGACTGCCGGGTTTGATGTGCTTTATGCGTGCCAGGATTACGACTTCGACCGTACGAGCGGGCTTCATTCGATACCGCGTCGATTTGGGATTGCCAGAGCCTTGTGGATCGCAAGGGGTATACACGGACTGATGTTTATATCCCTTGTAGCATTTTTCTTGGCTGCTAACCTGGGGTGGCTGGGATTTGTTGGTGTTGTCGCTACCGGAATGCTGCTGATATATCAACACAGTATTGTAAAGCCTAATGACCTTTCACGCCTGAACGCCGCGTTTTTCACCACCAATGCATTCGTGAGTGTAATCCTCTTTGTTACAATGGCTGGGGATGCCTTCCTATTCCGATGACCAGTATTCGTCTTAGCGCCTCTGCGGCTCGGCGTCTTTGCGTTTAAAACTGGTCATAACAAATCGGAAAAATTGGGGAGGCGTATCATGTTTGAAAATGAAGTATCCAGGCACATAGTTGACGCAGCATTTCGTATTCACACAACACTTGGCACGGGACTGTTCGAATCGGTTTATCAGGTCACGCTTGAGTATGAGTTAAACAAGCGCGGGCTGAGCTTTGATAGACAGAAACCGATTCCGGTTGTTTATGAAACGATCAGACTTGAAAAGGGATTCAGGGCTGACTTTATAGTTGAAGACAAGGTTATCGTCGAACTCAAGTCTGTCGAGGTCACCGCGTCCATTCACAGAAAACAGTTGCTCACGTATTTGCGATTGGCTGATAAGAGACTTGGGTTGTTGATCAACTTCAATGTGAGTTTGATAAAGGATGGAATATCGAGAGTGGTGAATGCGCTGCCCGAGTGATGGGTCGTTAGTGAAGTGGGCTTACTGCGGAAGGCCGACGATAAACGCAGAGGCGCAAAGCCGCTAAGACGCAAAGCGGAGCTGTACGATCAATGTGCGGAATTTGTGGAGTCGTCGGCAATGCCGATGAGCAATTAATCAAAAACATGCTTGCCCGCATTGCTCATCGCGGGCCTGACGATGAGGGTGTCTACGTTGCCGAAATATCACGACAGCAGCAAGTCGGGCTCGGTCATAAACGTCTTTCTATAATCGATCTATCCCCGGCCGGCCACGAGCCCATGTCCGACGCCGAAGGTCAAGTGTGGCTCACCTACAATGGTGAGATCTACAACTTCAAAGAGGTTCGCCGCGAGCTCGAAGCCCTCGGTCATCGATTCAAATCCAATACCGACGCCGAAGTGATCATCTACGCGTATCTGGAATGGAGTTACGAGTGTCTCGCAAGGTTCAACGGTATGTTTGCGTTTGCGATCTGGGACGCCAGAGATGAGAGCCTGTTTCTAGCGCGCGATCGCCTCGGCATCAAGCCGCTTTACTACGCGGAAACAGCCGCCGGATTCGCCTTCGCTTCCGAGATAAAAGCGCTGCTCGCCATTCCAAATCATCGACGTGAAGTCGATCTGGTTGCTCTCGACCAGTTCATGACCTTCCTTTGGACTCCCGGTTCGCGGACATTGTTTCGAGGTGTTTCGAAACTTCCACCGGCACATTACCTGGTCTACCGGAACGGCAATATCGAGGTTTCTGAATATTGGGATGTGAGCTTCAACGAAGACGACTCCATTTCCGAATCGGAATGGACAGAGCGGGTCCGCGAGCAGGTTTCCCGCAGCGTGCGCTCACAGTTGCTTTCGGACGTGCCGCTTGGGGCTTTTTTGTCGGGTGGGATCGATTCGTCGACAATCGTCGCGCTGATGTGCGGTGTGTCTGAAGTAAAGCCGACCACCTACACTTTTGGTTTCCGGGGCGAAGATCTTCGTTACGATATCATTGAAGATGATGTGAAATACGCTCGGATGATTGGCGAGCAATTCGGCACCGATTATCACGAGTCTTATCTTGAGCCCGAGGTGATGGAGCTGCTGCCAAAGCTCGTTTATCACCTGGACGAGCCAGTGGCCGATCCGGCAATCATCACGAGTTATCTGATCTGTCGCGCCGCGCGAGAGCGGCTCACTGTGCTGCTTTCCGGAATGGGCGGCGATGAAGTATTCGCGGGGTATCCTCGACACGCCGCCGTCAGGATAGCGGACGCCTACAATTTGATTCCGTCTTTTCTTTCGCGCCCGGTTGTTGACGCATTGCCAGGAGCCAGGCCAGGCCGTCTGACCGCGCTGTTTCGGAACACAAAGAAGCTGGCGAGGTCAGCGGCACTGCCCGAGAGGGAGCGATATCTTGGATTTGGTACGTACTTCAATGAATCCGAGAAGCACGACCTCTACGCTGGAGAGCTCGGTGCCGCCGCGCGCGAGTTTGACGCATACGAGGTTCACCAGAGATTCTTCGATCGAGTAGCCGGGCAGGCGTTCATCAACCAGATGCTTTACGTCGACCTGAAGACCTTCTTGCCCTCTATGAATTTGACTTACACGGATAAGACGAGCATGGCGAGCTCTGTTGAGGTGCGTGTTCCGTTGCTCGATCACGAACTGGTTGAACTTTCGGCGCGGATACCGGCGGCCTTGAAACTAAAAGGGCTGACGCGAAAGTACATTTTGAAGCGAGCAGCCGAGCAGTGGCTGCCGCGCGAGATTGTTTACCGAAAGAAGGCGGGGTTTAGCGCTCCGGTTCGGGCGTGGCTTGTGCGCGATTTGCGTGGAATGGTTGAGGATCTGCTGTCGGAATCAAACATCACTAAACGCGGTTATTTTGATTATCCCTACGTAAGGCGATTGATCGATGATAACCTATCAGGCAGAGAAGATAACGGCCTTAAGGTATTTCAACTCCTTACGCTCGAATTGTGGCATCGGACGTTCATTGACCAGGCATCTGCTTAATCTGCGTCATATGCGTAATCTGCGGATGAGCGACTCATTTACAAACTGCGGCCAGGGATATATACGGAGTCTGATTCCATAGATTAAATCGTAATCAGAAAGTTGCGAAGTCAAAAAAGCAGAGAGAGTGGCGCGAAGAGAAGTATGCAGCAGGCCGAAGAACTAAAATCACGGGTTCATGATTTCTGGCAGGCTAATCCATGTGGCAGCGATGTGTCCGATGAGGGAATCGGAACCCGCGAGTTCTTCGATGCAGTCGAACGTTATCGCTATATCACCGAATGGCACATACCTGAAGTCGTCGAGTTTCCTCGTTGGCGCGGCAAAGAAGTGCTTGAAATCGGCTGCGGGCTCGGCACTGATGCGATCAATTTCGCGCGGGCGGGTGCTCAATACACTGGTATCGACCTTACAGAAGTCTCGATTGAGATGGTGCGACGTCGATTTGAACTCGAGGGGCTAAATGCAAACCTGAGAGTTGCCGATGCCGAGAGGCTTCCGTTTGAAAATGATAGCTTTGATCTCGTGTATTCGCATGGTGTGCTACATCACACTCCAGATACTCAGCGAGCAATTGATGAGGTGTATCGCGTCCTAAAGCCTGACGGCGTCGCGATGGTGATGCTCTATCACAAACACTCATACAATTACTGGGTGAACATAATGACGATGCGGCGAATCGGGGTCAGGCTCCTTGGGTTTGACTGGGGGCCGCGGTTCGTTCATAGGTTGACTGGAGAAGACGAGCGTAGATTGCTGGAACTCCAGAGACTTTATCGCAGTGACGCAAAGCGACTGCTTTCAACTCAGGAATTCTTGAATCAAAATACAGACGGCGCCGGCAACCCGCTTGCTCGTGTATACACGCGATCGCAGGCGCTGATGATGTTCACGAAGTTTAAGAATGCAGCCGCTGAGGCTCACTTCCTCCACAAGAAGTGGATGCCGGTGATCGGACGGCTCTTGCCATTCGCCGTTGAGCGGCGTCTTGCTGGCATTATGGGCTGGCACTTATGGATCATTGCCCGAAAGTAGTCTCACGTAAGTAGTCTCACGTAGTAACGAATTTATACGGTTTGATCACACTGTCGTTACCTTCATTTCTTTCGTAGCGTGATGCGATGGTTTCGCGCTAAGACGCCACGCCGCTAAGACGCCAGGGAAAGAATGATAAACATCCTCATTACAGGCGGCGCAGGCTTCATCGGGAGCCATCTTGTTGATCGCCTGGTCGAAAACGGTAGCTTTCGAGTCATCGTCCTCGATAACTTCCATGATTTCTATGATCCGGCGATAAAACGCAGCAATATTTCCACTCATCTCGAGCAAAACAATTTCGAATTAGTCGAAGGTGATATTGCTGATTCGAACTTGATCAGCGATCTGTTCCGCCGCAACCGGTTCGATTGCGTCGTGCACCTTGCTGCGCGAGCCGGCGTTCGACCTTCCCTTGAGAATCCGCTTGGTTACGAGAACACGAATGTGCGAGGAACGTACACCTTGCTTGAGGCGGCGCGAATCAATCGAGTGCCGAAATTCATTTTCGGTTCGTCAAGCTCGGTTTATGGCACGAATTCAAGAGTTCCTTTCTCGGAAGATGATCCCATCAGCAATCCGATTTCTCCGTATGCGGCTACTAAGATTGCGGGCGAAGCCGCCTGTCGTGTCTACAGCCATCTATACGATATGAAGGTGATTTGCCTCAGGTTCTTCACAGTCTATGGCGCCCGGCAGCGACCCGACCTGGCGATTCATAAGTTCGCTCGCCTGATATCGCAAGGTAGCCCGATACCCATTTTCGGCGATGGCTCAACCCGGCGTGATTATACTTACATTGACGACATCATCTCCGGCCTGCTGGCGGCGCTCAAATTTGAGGCCAGCAATTTTGAGATAGTTAACCTGGGTGAGTCTCAAACTGTTGAGCTCCGGGAATTGGTCAAGTTGCTTGAGAACGCCGTTGGAAAGCGCGCCACAATCGATTATCAACCATTGCAAGCCGGCGACGTGCCGATTACTTACGCGGATATCAGTAAGGCGCGATCGCTGCTGGGCTACGATCCTCGGACACAGATTGAAGAGGGAATTGAACGGTTTGTTAAGTGGTTTAAACCACAAAGCCGTTGAAAATGTCCGCGGGAACTATTGCTGCCACTTGGCGTCGTGAGTCTTTGTGTCCACAATTGCCCGTGAATACCGTCTACCACGAACCCTTGCCGGGCGCGAAGTGCAAGTCTACTATGATTTTTCTGTCGATCGTTCCTCGGTGACTGAACAACAAGAGGCGCGGCCTGTTTGCAATGAAGAACTATCTGTTAGAAACGGTACAAGAACTTGAAAGCCGGGCAGCTCCCGAGCTTTCTGTGTTTCTGCCGGTATATAACGAACAGGACAATATCGAACAGCTCAACATGCGTCTGACCGAGGCTCTCAAGAGTATTGGGCGCAGCTACGAGGTCATCTACGTTGATGATGGGTCGACTGATCAAAGCATGGGCAGACTACGCGAGATCGCTGCGGCAGATCCTCGTGTTCGCGTAGTGTCGTTGCGTAGAAACTATGGACAGACAGCGGCAATGAGCGCAGGCATCGATTACGCTCGGGGACAAATATTGATTCCGATGGATGCCGATCTTCAAAATGATCCGGCCGACATCAGCCGTCTGCTCGACAAACTGGATGAGGGATACGATGTGGTGTCCGGATGGCGAAAGGACCGCAAGGATCGGTGGCTCACTCGACAGCTTCCGTCACGGCTCGCGAACAAGCTGGTGGCACAAATAAGCGGCGTTGGACTTCATGACTTTGGCTGTAGTTTGAAGGCATATCGCAGAGATGCGCTAACCGGAGTAAAACTCTACGGCGAGATGCATCGCTTTATTCCGATTTATGCAGGTTGGGCCGGTGCGAAGGTTACCGAGATCCCGGTTACTCACCATCCGCGTGCCGCAGGCGAGTCCAAGTATGGTCTATCGCGCACGATAAAGGTCGTCTTCGACTTGATCACAATTAAGTTTTTGGCGAGTTACTTTACAAAGCCTCTTTACCTGTTTGGGAGCGCCGGCCTGGTCTGCCTCATGCTATCCCTCATTGCATTTGTGTTCGCGCTTTACTACCGGATTGTGGAGGGCGTGCATCTGAATCGTATGCCGCTTGCGACGCTTTCGATGATCATGTTCGCGATGGGTGTGCAGTTCATCTTCATGGGGCTGCTTGCAGAGATGGTTGTACGCACTTATCACGAGTCCCAGGACAAGCCGACTTATCTTGTTCGAGAAGAGATCAACCTTGAGGATAAGAGTGGAACATGAAGAGAACCGCCCGTGAACCGAGTGCAGGGCCAGCGGAGTCAATGCATCTCGATGAGTTTGATTTCGAAGTCTCGGGTTTACCACGTCGGCAACTCGATTCTCGTCCTGAACAGTTACCACACCTGTCATTTTCGGCAGATCAATCGCCGAACTGCGCGTCCGACGGCTTGATCATCGCCGGCATACCCATTGCAAACTTTACCGAAGACGAGGCTGTTGCTCGGATTGACGACCTGATCTCATTAGGAGGTTCACACTTCGGCGCTGTGGTAAATGCAGCAAAAGTGGTTGCCGCCGCGCGCGAACCCGAGCTCAAGCGTGCGCTCATCGATGCAGACTTTGTGACGGCTGATGGTATGTCGGTGGTGTGGGCCGCGCGCCTGTTAGGGCGGCCATTGAAGCAACGTGTCACCGGCATCGACTTGTTCGAACGATTGCTTGCCCACGCTGAGGAGCAAGGCCTTTCAGTCTACTTTTTGGGGGCCCGTGAAGATTCGGTACATGGCGCGGTTGAGTTTTCGAAACGGCGCCATCCATCGTTAAGAATCGCGGGTTATCACAACGGGTACTTCGAGGAATCGGAAAACGAGTTTGTCTGTGATGGGATAATGCGCAGTTGTGCCGATCTGCTCTTTGTGGCGATGGGATCGCCGAAGCAGGAGCTCTGGATAGCGTCTAATATTTTGGCGACTGGAGTCAGGTTTGCGCTTGGGGTTGGCGGCAGCTTTGATCACCTGGGTGGTCAGGTCAGGCGTGCTCCACGATGGATGCAAACGAGCGGTCTCGAATGGCTACACCGGTTTGTACAGGAGCCGACTCGCTTGTGGCGAAGATATTTAATTGGGAATTCGGCATTTACATTATTGATTATCAAGCAGCTCTTAGGTGGACGGAGTTCACAGTGACAGTGTCGCTTTCACTACAGAGCTCCAAAGCCTAAAAGATTCACCAGGACTTTCAAAACTGCACGTTTCCCGTTGTGACTTAAGTCTCGCAAAAACGCGGTTTAATCGCCCGAAGAACTCTTCTGGCACGTCTGTTGTGTATAAGTCTCGATGAGGCTAGAATCCTTCTGGGTAACCACAGTAGTTGCCCTGGAGAATATGGAAAGTCCGCAGAATGGAAGGAGATAATCTCATGTCCCGGGAAAGACGACCCCTCACAGATGTCAGTGCGAAGCCAGGCGGCGCTCAAGCGCTGACTAAGTCCGCCGAACTCGCAAACGTCCTCGAATCGCACCGCGGCGAAAGACATGCCATTGTAATGCAGGATTACCCTGACCCCGATGCCATTTCGACCGCCTGGGCCCATCAGATGATCGCCGCCAGATTTGGCGTCGATTGTGACATTATTTACGAAGGTCGAATAAGCCATCAGGAGAACCTCGCGCTGGTACAGCTTACCGACTTGGAGATGGTCAGGTATTCCGAGGGCTACCAGCTCGATCAGTACAAGGGAACAGTTTTCGTCGACAATCAGGGCACCACTGCAGCGCTGACAGATCGCTTTTCAGCAGTGGGGATCCGTCCGATCGTCATCGTCGATCATCACGAGAAGCAGGACCGGATCAAGGCAGAATTCACAGATATCCGGCAAATCGGTGCTACTGCGACCATCTATACCGAATACATACGAGAAGGGCTTCTTGAGCTGAACAAGAGCGATCCTGAACACGTTAAGCTCGCGACTGCGCTGATGCACGGTATTCGCAGCGAAACCTCGGGTTTGATTCGTGCCCACGCCGAAGAATTAGAAGCGGCTAGCTTTCTGAGTCGCATAGCGGATTCATCGTTGCTCGAGGATATTCTTTCGGTAAAGCGTTCGAAGATCGTAATGGATGTAATTCGCCTCGCGCTCGAAAATCGCGAGATCCGCGAGAGCTATTCGATTTCCGGAGTGGGTTTCTTAAGAAGCGAGGACCGGGATTCGATTCCGCAGGCGGCCGATTTCCTGATGACCGAAGAGAACGTCCATACCGCGATCGTGTACGGGATCATCCTCAAGGGAGATCGTGAGATGGTCATTGGTTCGATGAGGACCAGCAAAGTGACATTGAATCCAGACGAGTTTTTGAAGGAGGCTCTCGGTACGACCGAGGCGGGACGACACTACGGCGGCGGCCGGCGTGGAGCAGGTGGATTTGAAATACCGATTGGGTTCTTAGCAGGGATCGTTGATGACGAGCTTGTACGTATGAAATGGCGACTCTACGACGAATTGATCAAGAAGAGACTCCTGGCAAAAATAGGCGTGCCACCGCCCACCATACGAGCCGAAACAGCGCGTAGCGATACTGGCGCCCTGCCCAGTGGTGGAATTCGCGTGGAAGAAGTAATTCGCGTGGAAGAAGTTTAGACGACTCTAAGAAAATGCGATGGCTGAAGCCTCGATGTCGAGAGGCGAGGTTGCGGATGCCGGCAATTTGTAACGGTGCTACTGCCTGCATCCGCAGCCAAATAATTGTTATCTCGGGTATCGATGTTTGCGATTGCGGTGGCGCTGAATTAGATAGCCGGTTCCGGCTCCCGCTCCAGCTCCGATGGCCGCGCCTTTCTTGCCACCCAATAAAGCACCGCCGACCCCACCGACTATGCCCCCCACGATAGCTCCTCTCGTTTTACTGTGGTGGTGTGGATACGGGCGTCGATGAGCCATACCGTCAACGGCCGCTAACAGTAAGAGAACGAATACCAATAGCACAGCGACGATGTTCCGCTTTGTGACAGTCTGTATCATAACCATCCTCCTTTCCTAGGCGTACTTTCTCACCCTTGTAATGTTCGTGTATCTTACAGGTACTATCTGCACAAACCGTTCCACAGAATGAGTTGGTAAAGTGGGTACAAGACGGCGGGTCATCGAAAGCAGCTCTTGAATTCAGTCTCCAAGATCCGTAGCATAGCCGAGAAGGAGCGCAGCCCTTCTTGAGCGCGAGCAAAAGGAGCAAAAGGGTGTCTCGGGTAATCGATCGCCGTCAATTCATCAGAGAGTTCAGCATGAGCGCGGCCGCCCTTGCTCTTGCGCCTCGCGTTGCTCGGGCGTCTAAACGAGGCGGGTTAAAGATAGCCAGCGAGCCAAAGAACATCGTCGTTCTTGGCGGCGGGCTCGCAGGACTTGCGGCAGGCTTTGAGCTAAAGAAGGCCGGACACAACGTTACAATTCTTGAAGCGCGTAAATTTCCTGGCGGTCGGGTTCAGACCATACGCGACTTTGCGAACGGCCAGTACGCAGAAGCTGGGGCAATAAGCTTTCCACGTTCGCACGAGTTCACATACGATTACGCGAGCGACTTCGGTTTACCCACCAGGCCTGCGTTTCGCTTCGGTGTGGATTCGATAGCGAACATCCGCGGAAACCGATTTCGCATAACGTCATCCGGAGCTGCCGACATTCCCTTCCATCTCACATCTGGGGAACGAGCTGCCGGCGTGTTTGGAATGACGCGTCTTTACCTGGGTGACTATATCGACGCGGTCGGAAATCCTCGAAAGCCCAACTGGCCTCCTGATCAATTGCGCGCGATTGACGCAGTCACTTTCAAACAGCTGCTACTGGACATGGGAGCATCTGATGGCGCAATAGATATTATTTCCGCTTCGCAACTTGGCATTCTGGGGCTTGGCCTTGACTCTTTTTCGGCGTTGGATGGCGTAGTCACCGAGGCGATTGCCTCCGATCCGTTCTTCTACGAAATTGTTGACGGCAACGACTCTCTTGCATTTGCGCTTAAGAAAAAGGTCAAGAAGCAATTTAGAAAGAACTCGATCGTGCAGCGTATCGTGCAGGATCAGACCAGCGTCACGGTGACATACACCAATGCCGATGGGCTCCAAACGATTGCCGCCGATCGCGTAATCTGTACTCTTCCGTTTCCGGTATTGAAGCAGATCGAAATCACTCCGGCATTCTCTGAAGACAAACAGCGCGCGATCAACGAACTCAAGCTGACACCGGTGACGCGAACATATCTCCAATTTCGAGATAGAGTGTGGGAGCAGGCCGGATTCAGCGGGTATGGACTGACCGATCTTCCCATCCAAAACACATACTCACCTACGCTGACGCAGGAAGGAAGAAACGGGATTTTGACCTCGTACACCGGCGGGCAGCGAGCACTCGACTTGAGCGCGATAAGTGAGAATGATCGTCAGAGTTTTGTGCTTCGACAAATGGGAAACCTGTTTAGCGGACTGGACAGTCAATTTATCGGCGGTACGAGCCAAATCTGGCACGAAGATAAGTTCGCTCGGGGTGCTTTTGCTTACTTTGAGCCGGGCCAGATGACGACTTTGCTTCCGATAGCTCAACGTCCGGAAGGGCGCGTGCATTTTGCCGGGGAGCATACGTCGGCGTGGCACGGCTGGATGAACGGCGCTCTCGAGTCAGGCAATCGCGCAGCGGAAGAAGTAAACGATGCGGAAAGCGCCTCTGCGATTTCGGTGCGCACCGCGGATTAGACCTGCCAAGCAGCTCACATCGATTCGACTAAAATAGCCTGACAATCAATTATGTGTTGCTTGACTAATTCGAGCAACGCGCACTGCACATCATCGGCGTGCTCGAAATTCCACTTGGATCTGTTACCACTATTGGCCCGGGCAGGTTTTCGCAAAATTTCTTTCTGACGGTTATTCGAGTGAAGGTGTGATCGAGCTGATCCTGGTCCCTCAGCTTTATTTTCTTCGGCGTGACACCCCCAACGGTCAACGTTGAACCTTCGCGAATTCCCCTCCCGAGAACAGAGAGAGTAAACGAGCCATCATCCTCGCGATCGACGCGGCAGCCGCTGATCGTTGCCGCTGAAGGAGCGGTTGATCCACTTCCCGAGTCGGGGCTTGAGGCGGTGCCTTTGCACCTGAAAGTGACCTCGACGCCTTGTTCGTTGCCCAGCGGGCAGCCGGTTGGCGCATTGGCCGGTAACGAAGTCAGATTCCTGCTTGTACCGTTTGGACCGCTGACAAATAACAGGAATGTCTTTCCTGCCGATCCGGGGCCGGGCTGGAAGAATGCATCGATCAGATTTGAAGTCAGAATTACAAACTTATTTGCCTGGACAATGTTGTTGGGATTACCAACTTCGACCGCAAACACCGATGTAACATTCGGTTTGCCATCTGCCAACAAGAAACAGGCGCCAGGAATCAATTGATTTTGTCCCTGAGTGCAATCCGCATCTGCGGGAGTGGCCGAAATTACAACCGGGGCGCGAATTCCCAGGTCTATGGAGCACACAATCTTCTGGGTGAAGGGTCCGAAAACATTATCATCACCGGCGCCAACTGTCCGGCTCAGCGTTATCGTCGTCATTCCGCCGCAGCAGACAAGAGGAAATGCAGTTCCCGGAGTTGCCGCCAGCGAGGGAATCGTGGCCTGAAGCAGAAGTGAATTTATTATCTTGATGTCCTTTAGTGGTATTGAAAGATCGGATACGCCGTCCCCGTTTGTGTCGCACCCAAGAGCAATAGTGGTCGGAGTAAAGCCGCACCCGACGAAATCCAACGTCACATCGCACAAAGCATTAATGATGCCTACTGTGGACTGGTTCCCGACCGCCGGTTGATTCGGCGCCACAGCTACCGGACCCGCTGGAAATATGAGCGGGCAGCCGTCTTGAATTCCGGCCGATATTGGACGGCGTGGCGCAGTGGCCGTCGAACGTGCAAATGCGGTTTCTTTTACTGCGGTGGCCAGGACCATCAAGCCAAATAAGATGGGGATTATCCTGCTTCTTTTCATTACCCGACTCCGTATTGCTTCCGATTTTCAAGAGTGAAGAGTACAACCGGGTTTCCGGTAGGGTTCGTGCCGCTCTGGATTCGACGTGAGGATTATAACTGAATAATTCCAGTGCGCCAGAGTCTAATTGGCGACGTCGGTAAATCCCACCAGTACTGTCGCTCGTTCCTCTCTAGGTTGAGTATGAACTATCCACCAACTGCCCTACTGAGTGGTATTTAGCAACCCCATTTTCCAGACACACATGAACCCGACCCGCACATCCCGTTCTTGCCGTATTGGCCAGCCGACCGCTATTCTAAGACTGCATCAGGCAACACGCCAAAACGTATGTCTCAGTGATTCATAACCAACCTTGACCGACTTCACTAACTGATGACACAGCTCTCAATTCTTAAGACACTCACAAAACCAGTGGCTACGACGCTTGCCTTCGTTCAGGGTGCCGGAGCTGCCGTGTGGACATTTCCATCTGTGCTCGGCTCAGCGATGTTAATAGCGTGGGCCGCGGAAGCCGCGCAATTCTTAATCTCACAGGGACTCGCGCTTGCCATGCTCGCCTGGCTTCAGACGCTGCCGGAGTTCGCGGTTGAAGCGGTAATTGCCTGGCAAGCCGGCCGGCACGCCGCCGATCCTACGCTCTCACCAGCGATCAAGTCACACGCGACAGCGCTTATGAGTGCGAATCTCACGGGGAGCCTCCGCCTCCTTGTTGGGTTAGGCTGGCCGATGATCTACGCAACCGCAGCGACCTTTTATCGCAAACAGAATAAGAAACGGCTGCGTGAGATTGAGCTGGAAAAAGAGCACTCAGTGGAGATTGTTTTCCTGCTTGTCGCGATCGCTTATTTTGCGGTCATCTGGTTCAAGGGGACGCTTACCTGGGTCGACACAATCGTGCTGTCATTAATCTATTTTGTTTATCTCTACTTCCTCAAAAAAATCCCTCCGCAAGGGGAAGAGAAGATCGAGGATCTCGATCGCATCCCGCGATTCATCTTGCATCAGCGCAGGATGGTACGCAGTTCGATAATCACCGGAATGTTTGTTGGCGGCGGCCTGATCCTGTACTTCGCTGCGCACCCGTTTCTCGAGAGCCTGAAAGCATTGGCCGTTGGTTTGGGCATTTCAACGTTTGTTTTTGTTCAATGGGTGGCTCCCTTCTTATCGGAGTTCCCAGAGAAAGTGTCGGCGTTCAATTGGGCGCGTCGGGTGACTAGCGCGCCAATGGCGCTGATGAACATGGTGAGTTCCAATATCAACCAGTGGACGATGCTGGCTGCGATGCTGCCGATCGCTTATGCTTTGGCGCTCGGTCATTTCGACACGATCGACTTCGATCCCCACCAGGAGCTCGAAGTGCTGATGACTATCGGGCAGTCTCTGTTGGGTGCGTTATTGCTGGCGAATATGCGATTTAACTGGTGGGAAGCTGCGCTGCTGTTCGCATTATGGGCAATTCAGTTCGTGCTTTCGGGATTCGAGAAGCCGATCGACCCTGCGATGCCTCATAACAGTTTTGCGGTGCAACTATCAGGATGGCTTTCAGTGAGTGCCGAGCACATCGAGATGGTCGCACACCGCGGCAAGGAAGTTATCACCGCAGCATACTTTGTTTGGACAGGTGCGTGTGTCGGGGTTGCATTAAAAAGGCGAAGGATGTTTGATGCATTCGTAATGTTTCCGAAATTGATGCGCGAGCACTGGTAGTGCTTTGGTACTGCTGTTGTATTTAGATTTGAGAGAGTAAGCAATGATAAAGACCATCCTTGTTGCCACCGATTTTAGCGAGCACGCTCAACGGGCACTCGAACGGGCAATTGACTTGGCGGGTCAGGTCGGAGCGAGGGTGTACCTGTTGCACATCCAAACTGAGGGTGCATTGAGGATGGCGCTCAGAGAAGGATTACTCAGTGCGACGTCAAGCGATGAGGAAATCCGTGAAGCAGTTGCGCAGCTTATCGAGGAGCGGTTTTCTCAAGCTCAGAGCGGCATCGATCGTTCACAGACCGTCGTCGAACATTGTTCGCGAAGGGGTGAAGCGGGTGTGTTGATACCAGCCTATGCGGAAGAGATTGGCGCAGATCTGGTGGTTCTGGGGAGGCGAGGCGCTGGACTGATCGGAGAAGTCAGGGCAGCGGTGATTGGATCGGTTACTGCAAGCGTTATTCGAAGGTCTCCGTGCCCGGTTATGGTCGTCCGTCGCGAACATAGAGGAATTGAGTCATTGAATCATTGAGTCATTGAGTCATTGAATCATTGAGTCATTGAATCTTGACTCATTGAATCATTTCTCACGCATTCATTCACCGAAGTCTTCAATGAGTCAATGGATCAATGATTCAATGATTCAATTCTTCAATGAGTCAATGTCTCAATGACTCAATGATTCAATTCTTCTTCATTCATATCTAAGCGCAACCATTGGGTCCACTCGTATCGCTTTTCGTGTCGGGACATAGCAGGCAAGTATAGCCACTAAACCGAGCAACAGCGATATTCCTAGGTAGGTCGACAGGTCAGTGGCCGTTACCCCATAGAGCAACTGCGACATTGCTCGAGTGGTTGCAAAAGCGCCCGCAAGACCGATCACGAGACCCAACGAAGTTAACATCAATCCCTGACTGATTATCAGCTTGAAGATGTCGATTGGTTGTGCCCCCAACGCTCTTCGAATCCCGATCTCATGGGTGCGCTGCGACACGCTATAACTCATCACCGCATACATTCCGACCCCCGCGAGTGCCAACGCCAGCACCGCAAAAATCGCCATCATTGCTGCCGCCAACCGTTTTGGCGACATCCGTTCATCGATTACTCGCGCCAGCGGCTTTACGTTGAAGACCGGAAGAGTCTTGTCGAGCCGGCTTACCTCTGCGCGAACTGCCGACGTGAGTTTTGCGGGTTCAGAGTCCGATCGGATCATTAAAGACATTGAACGCCAGGTGTCCTGCGCGTATGGAACATAGATTTGCGGGTCACGTCTCTCTTCGAAGTCACTGTTCATCACATCTGCGGTCACCCCGACAACGGAAACCATCGGACCGCCGGTTTCCTTGAATTGTTGCCCGATAGGATCGCTTCCACCCAGAAACTCTCTGGTAAACGCCTCGTTTACCAACGCAACCCTGGGTGCATCGCTGCGATCCTGGTCGTTTATATCCCTTCCTCGTATTAGTCTCGTTCCAATCGCTTCGAGATACCCTGGCGTAATTGGGGTTGATAGAACGTGAGGTTGCTGCCCTTGCTGATAAATGGTTTGACCGATCTGCTCGTAGGCGTGACTGGTGTTAGAACCGCCCATTGGCATATTTCCAACGCCGCCGGCTTGAGTTACCCCAGGCAAAGCTGCGATGCGACTTAGAAGCTGGTTATAGAAGTCGTTGCGCGGCGGTACTTTGTCATATTTCTCACCAGGCAATGATACTTCCATGGTTAGTACGCCCATGGGATTTATTCCGAAATCCGAATTCAACATCCCAACAAAGCTACGAATCATCAAACCGGCGCCGATGAGCAACACCAAAGATAATGCGACTTCCGCAATCACGAGTGCGCTCCGCGAACGGTTTCGGGAAGCCTTGCCGGATGCGCCTTTACCGCCGTCTTTTAACGCTTCATTGAAGTTTGTCCGGGTTGATTGAAGAGCAGGCATCAATCCGCACAACAGCCCTGTGAGCAGCGACAGCGCGAGGGTAAACGCGAATGTCATCCGGTTGAGAGTTAGGTTGTGCCATCCAGGAATAAACCTCGAAAAATCGTCTGGTATTGCATGCGAAATACTCTTCACACCCCAAATGGATAGCAACATGCCGAGCAAGCCACCCACGAAGCTAAGCAGAAGGCTTTCGGTTAGTAACTGACGGACCAGCCGCCCTCGGCTCGCTCCCATAGCCAGTCGTATTGCGATCTCTTTTTGCCGCGAACTCCCGCGGACCAACAGCAGGTTCGCAACATTAGCGCACGCGATGAGAAGTACGAAGCCAATCGCTCCCAGCATAACAGGGGCGTACATCCGCGAGCCTCGCGTCGCATCCTCAGTCAGCGAAACGACATTTACTCCTCGTCCCGCATTTGTTTCCGGAAACAGCGTGGCAGCCCGCGCAGCTATAGCTCCGAGATCCTGGCTAGCCTGCTCGATTCTGGCTCCAGACTTGAGCAACGCCACAACTTGTAAGAAATGATTGCCACGATTCGTAGAAGCCTTCGAATCAAAAACCATAGGGGCCCACAACTCGCCGCCGTTAAACGGATAATTGAAGTCAGGGGGCATCACTCCGATCACCGTGAAACTCTTGCCGTTCAGAAGTATCGTTTGATTGATAATGCCAGGATCGGCGGCAAAACGTCTTTGCCAAAGATTGTGCTTTAGAACAACCACCTGCTCCTTACCGGGCTGGCCCTCGTCGGCAACAAATGTCCGGCCGTAGAGAGCGCGCGCGCCCAGAACATCGAAGAAGCCTGCTGAAACGAAGTAGCCAAAAAACCGGTCGGGTTCATCGTTCGCAGTCAAATCAAAGTAGCGTTGATTTATAAGCGCTAGCTGTTCAAGAGTCTGATTCTGCTCTTTCCAATCTAAGGCATTCGCAGGCGAAACGGAACCGCGTCTAAAATTCTGCTCCAGACCGCGCTCCCACAACATCACCAGTCTTTCCTGCTTCGGAAAGTTGAATGGATGGAAAAGAGTGGCATCGATCGCGCTGAAGGTGGTTGTATTTGCGCCGATCCCTAGTGCGATGGCCAGCAAGGCTACTGCGCTGAACCCGGGATTCCGGAGCATCATTCTGGCGCCATAGCGAAGGTCCTGGAGAATATCCATTGTGAGCCGCCTGGTGATGGAATTGTGTGAACACAATCAACTACGGCCGTTTGGACGCTCCGGTTCCGGCATTATCAGATTTTTCTACTCGTATCTCAGCGCAATCATCGGATCGACCCTCGTTGCCCTTCTCGCCGGCACCAGGCACGCAACGAGTGCAACGCTGCTCAACAGTATCGCAGTCGCAACAAAAGCCAGCGGATCGGTTGCGGTGACCCCGTAGAGAAAACTAGCCAGTAGCCTCGTCAATCCGAAGGCGCCACCAATTCCTATTGCAACTCCGATCATTGCCGGCACCATACCCTGAAAGATAATGAGCCTGAGAACGTCGCCGGTTCCGGCGCCAAGCGCCAGCCGAATACCTATCTCGCGGGTCCGCTGGGTTACTGAGTACGAGACTACGCCGTAAATGCCGATTAGTGCGAGGATCAAACCGATACCAGCGAACAGTCCTAAGACAAGAGTGTTGAATCGATCCTGCTTTAAGGAGAGCGCCACAATTTCCTCAAGCGTTTGAACATTAGTGACTGGAAGCGATGAGTCAATGTCCAGCATCGTCCGCTTAACGCTACTTGTCAGCGTGAGAGGGTCGACGCCGGTTTTGAGCGCGAACTTTACTGTCACAAACTGCCGAGCGACCAGCAGCACATCATCGGGGACTTGCGCCAGAGGAACAAACACCGCAGCAGGAGCAAGAGAATTTAACCCGAATTGCTTTAGATCGCTAACAACTCCAACAATCCTGGTGGAACGATTATTGGTTTTCGTTCTCTGTACGATCAGATGCTCGCCGAGTGCTTCTGTATCTTTGAATGCTTGCCTGGCATATGTTTCGTTAACGATCACTACTGGTTCTGAGTTTGCAGTATCGTTTTCATCAAATTGTCGACCCTGGATGAGTCGCATTCGAAGAACATCGAAGTATTCGGGCGTGACCATTCGAATTTCAGTTGAGCGCTGCGAGTTCGGACGCCCATCAACTTCGACGGTGAGGTTGAGCCAGCGACCGAGCGGTAAATTTGTTGTAACCGCTGCGGCCATAACTCCGGGAATACTTTTCAACCGCTCGAGGGCTCGTTGGGTGTAGTCAACGTGTTTCGCGGTCGTGTTGTACGATTGTCCGTTTGGTGCGACCTCAAATGTCAGGACATTTCTCGGATCGAATCCTGGATCAATCCGGCTCAAACCCAGAAAGGTCCGAATAAGCAGAGCTGCGCCGACGAGCAGTATTAGGGCGAGCGCAATCTCCGACACCACGAGTGCCTTGCGGATAAGCCCGCGATCATCGCCGATCGCTCCTTTTCCACCGCCTTGCTTGAGCGCATGATTCACATCTACCTGTGAGGCCTTTATTGCAGGGGCCAATGCGAAGATCAGTCCGGTCAGTACCGACGCGGTCATGGCAAAAACAAGGACCCGCCAATCAAAACTGATTTCACCGGTGCGCGGTATAAGCTCCGAGGGAATGAGCGATACAAGCGCGCCGGTTCCCCAGGAGGCCAGGGCCAAACCGCCGAGCCCCCCGAAAAGAGCCAGCAGTACTCCTTCGGTGAGCAGCTGTCTTGCGATTCTCCACCAGCCAGCTCCCAGAGCCTGACGAATGGCCATCTCGGACGCGCGGCCTGCGGCTTGAACGAGCAGGAGATTGGCGACATTTGCACAGGCTATCAGGAGTACGAAACCCACCGCACCGAGTATGATGAGTAAGAGAGGACGCGCGTCTGAAGTAAGGCTTTCAAGATAGGGCGTTAGTCGTATTCCTTCTTCGTTTCGCCACAGCATTGTCGGGAATGCCTCTTTGAATTTGGCGAAGACAATGCTCATATCCGCAGCGGCTTGCTCTCGCGAAACGCCGGGTTTAATCCGGCCAAGCACCGTATAGTTATGACCTTCTTCGCGGCTCGCGGGGTTTGTACGCATCGGTACAAGCAAGTCGATGTGTTCGCCGTAGCGGAAGCCCGGTGGCATTACGCCGACAACAGTGTAGTCCCTCGAATTTATCGCAACAGTCTTGCCAGGGATTTGCGGATCGCCGCCGAAACGCCGGCGCCAGAGACCGTCGGTGAGAATAACTACTCTTTCCCCGCTCGGCGAGTCTTCCTCATCGGAGAAATCGCGGCCGATGGCCGGGTGAACTCCAAGCACCCTGAAGAAGTCCGCCGACACTCTCACTCCGCTTACAAATTCAGGCTCGTTGCCGCCTGACAGGTTCACTCCGGATCCAATTCCAGTAGTCGCGGCGACGCCATCAAAGGACTGATTCTGGTCTCGCCAAAAAACGAATTTCGTCTCACTCGCATTTGAACTTCCAGGGAAGCCGGGGGCTAGCAACACTATTCGTTCAGGCTGGTCGTATGGAAGCGGGCGCAACAGTACCGCGTTTACGACGGTAAATATGGCTGTGGTCGAACCGATTCCCAGTGCTAGCGTGATGACTGCTATCGATGTGAAGCCCAGCTTCTTTGATAACATTCGAAAACCATAGCGAAGATCTTGCAGGATGCCGCTCATGAGGTTCTCCTTGAAAATTGCTTAACAATTCTCCGCCACAAAGACTCTAAAACTTAGAGTTCACAAAGATAATCTTAGTGTACCTTCGAGTCTTCGAGTTTTAGTGGCGAGGCCCTTCAAGATGCTATTCCTCTGGTCACTCGCGGGAATTGAACTCCAAAAGCATTGTCAGTGATGCTCCATTCATGCTGACCGCTTGAAACCCCAGCCGTTCATATAATCGACGTGCTGGATTTTCGGAGGTCACGCTCAGCGAGAGACCGTGAAATTGTTCAGCCGCCTTCGCGAGCAAATGGTTGAGAAGTTGTGTACCAATACCCAGATCGCGATAACCGGGAAGCACTGCCATCGATAATTCAGGAATGCCCGCGTCGACATAACCGTAACCGGGATTCTGTGAATTGAACAATCGAATCCAAACCGCGCCGATTGGCAGAGAGGAAGTTTTGTCGATAGCGACGAATCCCATGTCACCCGGCTTTCCCCAACCGAGAACATACTTCGCGATGTCCGGCTCGTTAACAATCTCTTTTGGAAACGGCAGACTACCCTCGGGAACATAAAGCGCGTGATAAAGCATTTCCCGGAGGAATGGTTCGTCAAACTTGGTCAGCGGTCGTATCACTTGTGATAAAGAATTGATCGGCGCTCCAGTTTGTAATTATGAATCTGGGAATATTTTGTTTATGTCCCGAAAACTGACGATATCCTCACCGAAACGAAAGGTACCGTGGTCGCGCATTTCGTACGCGGCGCGAATAAAAGCATTATACGCAACACGCGAGAGCACACTGCCTACACTTATTCGCTTCACTCCGATTGCGGAAAGATCCGCAAGACTCAGCTGAACGCCTGGAAGACCCATGAGAACGTTCACAGGACGATCTAACGAACTTACCACTGCGGATATCTCATCAGTTGCCGTGAGGCCTGGCGCGTAGAGCACATCGGCGCCTGCCTCCTGGTAGGACTGCAGACGCTTGATAGTATCCTTCAGATCTTTTCTGCCAAACAGGAAGTTCTCCGCTCTTGCAGTTAACATAAAAGGGTAGGGAAGAGAGTGTGCCGCTTCAGCGGCGGCTCTAATTCGTTCGGTGGCGTGCTCCAATTCGAAGATCGGATTATCGCGGCGACGGTCGGAGTCCTCGATTGAGCCACCGACGAGGCCCGCCTGGGCACCTAATCTGATGGTCTCAGCGGCAACTTCCGGTTCGTAGCCAAACCCGTTTTCCAGATCAGCGCTTACTGGGAGGTCGGTTGCGGCGACCATTTCGCGGACGTGAGCGATCATTCTTTCGCGGCCCACGGCGTTGTCGCGCTTGCCAATTGAAAAGGCATAACCGGCGCTGGTCGTTGCGAGCGCTTCAAAGCCAAGATGCTCGAGTACACGCGCGCTGCCGATGTCCCAGGGATTTGGAATGATGAATGCGTGATCACGATGGTGTAGCGCGTGGAATTCTTTTCCCTTTTCGGTTTGAGTTTTCATAAGAGCTCCATTCTGAGATGGTCGAATGGGAGATGCATCTCAGAAAAGAGATTGCCTCAATTGAACGGCTTGCGCTAGTGCGGGAAAACTTTGATCGAACGAGCAACTGAAATCGACAAAGATACCATCGGGCTTTTAGCCGATGGAGGTTCAGTTTCAGCCTAACAAACGAATGAGGTATGCATCTTACAGTTAGGCTGAAATTGAAACTGCATCGGCTAAAAGCCCGATGGTATCTGTCCGCGCGGAACCTGTAGTCAGGCTGAAAATTGAAACTCCTTCGCCTCAAGCCGGACGGTTGCCTTGTAGTTTTCACACCGTCTTGACGTGGGTGGTCGTTCCGAGACGATGAATCATTTCCTTACCCCATCCCCATCAATTCCCGAATATAAACCGGTCGGTCTCAGTCCGAGCCACGCATCCCAACCAGGAGTCAAGAACAACTCCGCGTAGATCTTTTCGGTTAAGCTCATCACATCCGAACTTACATCCCCGCTCGCAAGCCAACGGTGGAACCGTGCACGATAAATGTATTCATTGCGCACAGTATCTTCCGCTATCGCCTGCCGCAAAGCGATAGTAGCAAGTTGTAAGTTACCCCCGGTCAGCGCCGGGTCTTTGAACGTCATTAACGCTTGCGTTGAGTTATCGATACTGGCATCGAGAAAGTGCATCCGTGCAAGAGTCGACCATCCAGCATCGCTTGCGACGGAGTCCAGCAGTTTTGGGTTCTCGACAAATCCGCGCAAGACCGGCCGCTCGATCGAAACAACCTTTGCTACCGTGATCGGCGCCGCCTTTTGCGCACTTGGAGGATTTGCACCGGGTGCGGGTGGAATCGGAATTTCGCGCGACGGTGCTACCAGAAGGCCCGCGCGTTTTATGTCACTCATCCACGCGGTCTCTGTTTCAGTTAGTCGCGATTGATGATATCGGCGAAGTTCTGTCCTTCGCTCTTCCGGCGTGCGGGGCGCGTTGAAGAATGAAGCGACAATCAACAAACGATTCAGCTCGTGCAGGAAAGCCGCTGGTCCGTAGAGGCCCGGCAATGCATCTATGAAGTGACCCTCAGAATCGAGAACATAGTGGACGCTGTTCCCTGTGAGAGTTCGTTCCATCAGTCGTCCATCACCAAAGTCGATAGTCACTTTTGGGACCGGCCGCACCGATTGCCAATGCAAAATGAATTGCTCTCGTAAAAGACGGGAGACTTGTTCGTTTGCGTAGAGAGTGATTCGGAAAAGTCGGCTGTTGGCGCAGCTCAGATCCTCATCTAATCGCCCAAGCAGGCGCAACGACAGAATCGGTTTTTGCTGAGCGCGGGCAGCATCCTTCGCCTGTTCGAGATCGGTATACCAGTAGAGTCGGGAGGCGTAACAATCTTTTTGCTGACAAACGGAGTCAAGCACCTCAAGAACCCGATTGTGCGAATTTCCGGGTATTGCTGCGGCTGCGTCAATCTCCGAGCGATTCGTCTCCAGGAATAATCGCAGTCCTTCAGCGCCCATACTACGCAGCTCACCAATTGCTTTTTCCGATTCGGCTTTATCAGTAGCCAATGCTCGATGAGCCAGTGACTTCGTTGAAGTTTTGGATCGGGGATTGGACAGAGTTGCGGCGAGCGCAGCGCTTGAAACTGAGAGGGCTACAATGGCCGCACCTAGTTTTGTGAGGCGTCGAGGCATAAGCTTTTCTCCTAATGCTGATTGAATCACGGGCAGGCAGTCGATTTTGCAAACGCGGCAGGCTTACGGTAGTTCCGCTTTGTTGGGTGGAAGAAATGATTCGATGAAGATCGATGGAATCAGGCGTGGCCGCCTGACCAAAGCGTCTCCCCTGATCAGGTTAGTTTCGAATGTCTCTGAGGACTACTGGGATCGCAACGACACCATCGGATCCACGCGTGCAGCTCGCCGGGCCGGAACGTAGCTTGCCATTAAAGCTACGACAATCAGCAAGAGTCCGATACCGAAGAACATAAAGGGATCAGTGGCGCTCACCCCAAAGAGCAGGCTTCCCATCAGACGAGTCAAAACTAATGATGCGATGAGCCCGGCGCCAGCGCCAAAAGCCGAAAGAACGAAGCCCTGTTTCATTACCATTGAAAGCACATCTTTCGTCTGCGCACCCATCGCCATCCTGATCCCGATCTCGTGTGTGCGTTGCGTTACCGAATAGGAGATCACGCCATAGATCCCTACCGCCCCAAGCAGTATTCCTAACCCAGCAAGCCAGACGAGCAGCAATGAATTGAACCTCGGTCTCGCTAGATTCCGATCGACCAGTTCGTTCATCGTATTCAAGCCGGTCACCGCTTGCTTAGGATCGAGCGACGCTAAAGTCTTTCTCGCTGTATCAGCAAACGCTGCTGGGTTAGAGACGGTTCTAATAACCACATAACGTATCGGAGCGTTTGACTGTCGATAGGGAGCATAGACATCCCAACGAACATCTTTAAGCTCACGATATCGTGCGTCGGCGGCCACTCCTACTATCGTCCTCCACGGTGCAGCGGGATCCGTGAAGTCGGATCTAACTCTTTTGCCTATGGGATCGACACCCGGGCCGAAGAAACTGCTAGCCATCGACTCGCTGATAATCACCACGTCAGGTGACTTGTCGTTGTCTTCTTCAGTGAACTCTCGACCGCTCTTTAGCGGCATACCAAGAGCACGGAAATAATGTGGAGAGATCGACTCATAATTAGGCACCGGGTTCCTCTGCGCCTCCTGAACTGATTGACCTTCGAAAGCGAAGGGAACGTCCCACCCGATTGTACCTTCCAGCGGTCGAACCGTTACCGCACCGGCAGCAATGACTCCAGGCTCTTCCTCCAGGCGGCCAAGGTATTGTTTGAAGAACTCGCGTCGTCGCTCCCGATCACGATAGCTCTCGCCCTGCAGCGATAGCTGAAATGTTAAAACGTTGTGCGGATCAAATCCCAGGCTCACACGACTCAAGTTCTGAAAGGTTCGGACGGTCAAAGCGGCGCCCGCAAGTAAAAGGAACGACATTGCGACCTCGACCACGACCAATACACTTCGTAGCTTTCCACCGGTTCGCTCGCCGGAGATTCGATTTCCGCCGTCGTTGAGTCCCTCAGTCAGACTCACTCGCGAAGATGCAAGTGCGGGAACCAGTCCTACGCAAAAAGTGGTCAACAAAGTGATACCGGATGTGAACAGTAAGACCACCAGGTTAATGCGAACATCCTGGATGCGGGGAATGTCTTCTGGTGCAGCCCACAGCAGAAAATCTATCAGCCAGAACGCCAGGATTATCCCAAGCGTCGTTGCCGATAACATCAAAGGCAGACTCTCTGTTACAAACTGACGGACAAGGCGCATACGACTGGCCCCGAGCGCCGTTCGCACCGCGAGTTCCCGTCGCCGTGAGAGAGCGCGAGCCAACAGGAGATTGGCGATGTTCACACAGGCAATCAGCAACAACAGTCCGGTTGCCGCTAAGAGCAGCAAAAGCCCCGGACGAGCGCTGCCAAAGACATAGTCGGCGAGAGGCGTAACCACGACGCGATGTCCGCTTGATTCGGTCTCGGGATGTGCCTCGGCTACTCGGGCAATGATAGTGTTCAGTTCGGCTTCGGCCTGTTCGGTGCTGACGCCGTGCTTCAGTCTGCCGATCGCTTGTAGAAACACCGCGCCGCGGTTCTCAGCGATGCGTGGATTCATTGTGGACAATAGAGGAGTCCAGATGTCAGCGCCTCTTGGAAACTCGAAGTCTCGCGACATCACTCCAATGATCGTGAAATCCAGCTGACCAAGGGTAATTAACTGCCCGACAATTCCCGGATCGGAATAGAAGCGTTCACGCCATAGTCGATGACTTAGTATGACGACTCGTGCGGCGCCGGGATGATCATCTTCTTCGACAAACAGACGGCCCAATAACGGACTGACTCCGAGTGTTTTGAAGAAATCCGCGGAAACGCGCGCGCTTTCGAGTTGCACCGGCTCGCCGAAGCCCGTCATAACATAGCCATACCCGTAGACCGTTGTCGGCATTGCGGCTATGCTGTCAAACACGTGAATGTCAGTCTGCCAATCTTTGAACTCCGGCACTGACAGCTCAACGAATGGATTCCTGGCGGTTTGATCACTCTTCCATGCAACGACAAGTTGCTCCTGCCGCGGAAACGGTAAGGGGCGAAGTATTGAGGCATAGGCCACGCTGAATATCGCGGTGTTTGCGCTAATTCCGAGCGCAAGTGTGACTACAGCAATCGCCGTAATCCCCGGCCTTCGCCGCAGTACGCGTACTCCGTAGAGCAGGTCTTGAGTCATACCTGTCATCGATTACGACCTCACGATAATAAAGGGGTGGTGATAACGATTACCGTCATTCATATCGAAGCGCAACGATTGGATCGACCCTGGTTGCGCGCCGTGCAGGTATCGCACAGGCCGACAGTGTCATTACGGCAAGCAAGACGGATATCAACACAAACGTCGCGGGATCAGAGGCTCTACTCCAAACAGCATCGTGGTCAGCACACGAGTCAGGACGAGAGCGGCCGCTAGCCCCAATCCGATTCCTATGAGCAAGGGCCGCATGCCCTGGCCTACCACGAGTCGCAATACGTCTGATTTGGCTGCTCCCAGAGCCATCCTTATGCCCGCATTGCATACTTAAGATCCTGTAATAAAGTCTGCATGGTCTCCTCGGTATCCTACCGTACCGCCTCACCGGTCAATTCGGGCCGCACGGCCAGCTGGCACAAACAGTCTTCTAAACCTGGCAGATCCGCGAGCCAAAGCCATTCTCGAGCGACTACAATTGCCGGTTCGAAATTGCGCCGCTATCTCTGCCCATATGACGATGCCATTCCGTCCAGCATCTTTCGCAGTTCGTCTTCTCCATACCAGCGACCGCGAACCATAACTCCAGTTCGCCGCGATACATTGCTTACATCTTTCAAGGGATTGTCATCGACCAGGATCAAATCGGCCGCCTTGCCAACCGCCACAGTCCCGAATTTATCCGTCCTCAAGAACTCCGGCGGATTCGCGGTTGCAGTGCGCAAAGCCTCATACGGGCTCAGCCCTGCAGCGACCAGCTCGCGAAGTTCATCGTGCAGTGAAAAGCCTGGCACAACCGCCGGAACCGGCGTATCGGTACCGGCCAGCAAACGCACTCCCGCGTCTCGCAAGCCTTTAACAAGTTTGCTAAGTAACTCGGCTCTGGCGAAAAACCCCTTCGCGGTTTCTTTCTTGAATCGCTTAACGTAAGTGTTATTGGCAGGCGCGAATTGTGAGGCTAAGAACGGCGGAAGGTATTTCAACTCAGGTCGCTTGAGCACCGCATCGATGTCGTCGACCTGGCGAGCGATTCCGCTGTACACAGTCAAAGTCGGGCTCACCCAGATCCCGGCTTTGGCTGTTGCTTCCGCAACCGGCGGGATTCGGCTTGCCTGGTCGGAGATCCATTTGAGCTGTGCCTCTTTGCTTCCATCAGCGGGCGAGGTCGGGGGTTTGAAGAAAAAGTACGCGTAGAGATACTCCTCTGCGTGAGCTATCGCATCTTGTTTCTCTTCGAATGCCGCCTCGATCCCGAGATTTCGTGGGAGGTGGCCGATCACACGCATATTCTCGCGTCGAGCGACCTCAAACAGCTTGTGGTAAGCCTCACGCGAAAAATCGCCGTGAATTTTTATCAGGTCATAACCAGCGCGCTTCTGTTCGACCACCATACGTTCCGCTTCTTCAGGGGTTGGAGTGGTGACCGGAGCGTTTGAGATAAAGGGTCCGCTGGTGTAGATCGTCGGTCCAAGCGTCTCGCCCCGCCCAATCCCCTCGCGGAGCTTGAGGAATGCAGGGGTCCCGTAGAGATTCAATACGGTGGTGACGCCATTTGCTATGAACAACTTCAACATCGCAGCATTCGCCTCTTCATTGAAGGCCTCGAGGTGAACGTGCATGTCGGCGAGTCCGGGCAAGAGGTATTTGCCGCGTCCATCTACCCTCAACGCGCCAAGCGGGATTTTGGCACTGTTTGCAGGACCTACAGCGGCAATCAGCCCGTCCTTGACCAGCACTGTTTGTCCAGCAATGATCCGCTCCTCATCCATCGGGATGACGCTTACATTGACGAAAGCGACGATCTGCTTTTGTTTGGCCTCGAGCTGTTTCTGTTCAGCCGATAACCGCGTCGCGGCGGACGGGTTAGGGGATTCGGATGCGAAGTACAGAAAAGCTATCGGTAAGGCGCCGATACCGACGACCAACCCGAACAGCCCGATGCCAGTCAACAGGTATCTTCTGAAGCGCAGGAATCGAGCATTGCGAGGCTTTTGTCGAGGAATGTCCATAACGTGAGAAGTTACTCTCGCTTTAATTGGGCAATTACCGCCTTTGGAATTTTAGCTACGATGCTCACCTGAGTTCCCACGAGGTCGGCGACATCGTATTTGAGAGCGAATCCGAGCAGCATTGCTGATTCGGTTGGGTTGAGCTTGAGGTCGGATTCGAGCCAGCGCGCCATATCCGTTGTCGCTCGTTGCAGCGACTGGTCAAGCGAACCGGCGATGCCGATCGACATCAAATATTCGGCATTCTCCGCGCGTGGTGTGCCTATCGATTTTTTCTCGGATCACATCCACAGTGAATTCGAACTCCATAGATGTCTCGAGAGCGTCGCCGGTTAGTTCGCCGTCGCCTTGCGCGGCGTGCCCGTCACCCATAAACAGAAGAGCACCCTCCTGGAAAACCGGCAAATAGACAGTCGTCCCCTCGCGAATCTGGTTGTAATCCATATTACCGCCGTAGATTCCGGAATCCCGAGTTGCGATCACGTCGCGACCGGGAGGCGCGACGCCAACACATCCAAGCATCGGTTGAAGCGGAATGGTGAGCTGCTTCAACGGATCCGTAGGCTTATCGAGGTAGGCAAAGCCTTTCTCCTTATCGAGTTTCCAACGGCTGCTGAAATTCTTGGCACGATTCAGGTTCATGAGATAACCCGGCATCAACGCATTGCCGACCACTGACTGACCGCTCCCCGCCCAATCGCGGTTCGTTCGGACTCGATTCAAGCGAACTACGAGGGTGTCGCCGGGCAGGGCGCCCTCGACAAAGAACGGTCCGGTCAGAGGGTTGCCGCCCATCGATCGTTGAACGGAGTTTTCATCTGTGCCGCCCGCATCAACGCTCTTTGTTTTTACGGTATCGCCAGGGAAGATTCGCAGTGCCGGAGGGATGTTCCAGGAGAAAACGTGGTGGAATTCAGTTGGCGTAAACGTATGGGTGCTCGGTCCACCAGCTCGCACTGCAGGTCGATGGGCGCTCCACGCGAGTTTTGCATCGCGCCAAACGCCTTCTCCTTTCAGCTCGCCTGCCTGTGCTTTGCCTGTGTAAGTTGCGTCGACCCGGCTTCCATCCGCACTGAACCATTTAAGGGTTATAGTCGATTCGTTAATGTCTCCTTCTATTTTATTTGGGCCTGATTTTCCGGTGATTTTGTTGCCATTGACGTCGAGATTCATACGACGCGCATGGGTTTCGTCCTTGAACTGCTCGATCAGGATCCACTCGCCTGAGAGCCCGGCGTCTTTTTGTCCAGTCTTAGCGAGCACCGTAGTGGTCAATGAAATGAGCAACAATCCAAGCAATAAGTTGCGAAGCATCTTGTCACCTCGTGGATTTGGTTCAGAGCTTTAACGCGGCACGCTACGCGTTCAGGGTTTACCGTTTAGCGTCCAACGTCTCGTTGGCAGATTTCAGATTTCAAAATTCAAAAACCAGAAACCAAAAAATCAACACAAGAAACTGGACCTCAATGCCGAACGCTGAACGCTAAACGGCAAACGCTGAACGCTCAACGCTAAACGCAAAGCGTTTATCTACTCAAATCTCAACGCGATCATCGGATCAACCTTTGCCGCTCGGCGCGCGGGTAAATAACTCGCAAGCAGCGCAACCAAAACTAGAACGACAGGGATTGTCAAAAAAGTAAGCGGATCCGTACTGCTGATCCCATAAAGAAAACCCTCAAGAAACCTGCTCACCAAAAACGTGGCTGCCAAACCAATCACTATCCCAGCACCAACCAGAAACGAACCTTCTCTTAACACAAGCTTCAATACGCTTGTGTTGCTTGCCCCAAGCGCCAGTCGAATACCCAACTCGCGAGTTCGTTGCGTCACCGAATAGCTCATCACTCCGTATAGTCCAATAGAAGCCATCAGCAATGCGATCATTCCGAAAACACTCGCAAGACTAGCGATGGATTTTGGCCCTGAAAGGACCCGATCCAGGAACTTTGGCATCGACTTTACTCCATAAACCGGAAGTTCACTGTCGATACCGGCAACCTCCTGTCGTATAGCCTCCGCAAGCGGTTCCGGGTTCCCGGAAGTACGCGCGATGATTGTCATCCGGGCCTCGTAGGCTTGAGAATGCGGCACGAACAAGTACTCAGTCGGAGGCTCCCCGAGCAAGAAGTACTTTCCATCCCTGGCAACGCCAACAATCTCGCGATAAGGACTGTCGGCTCCTCCCAGCTTCAAACGCTTGCCTATTGCGGTATCGTTTGGCCAGAAGCGCCGCGCGACCGTTTCGTTTACTATCACTACTTTTGGCGAGTCCTTATCGTCTTGCTCATTGAATGCACGGCCTTCAACGATCGGCGTTTTCATCGCATTAAAATAGTTGTAGCCCACGGTGCTGTAGCTCACGCTGATCCGCTCATTCTCATAACGCGGAACGTATCCTTCTACCGTGAGATGTGCGCCGTTGGTGTACGCGTCGAGCGGCAACGGAGCTGCAATGCTGGCGGCTTCAACTCCAGGCAACGCATTGATCCGCTCGAGCAGTTGTCTGTAGAACCTTCGGCCTCTCGTTTCATCGTAGCCTTGCAATCCCACATCAACTGAAGCCAATTCGATTCGCTTTGATTCGAATCCCGGGTCCATTTCCTGCGCGCTCCGGGTGCTTCGAACAAGGAGGCCTGCGCTTATCAGGAGTACCAAAGAAAGCGCCACTTGCGAGACGACCAGCAGATTGCGGAGGCTGAATCGCCTTATGCCGGGAGTAAACACTGGACCAGTACCCTTCAAAGTCGTTACTAGATCTGTTCGTGATGATTGAAGCGCGGGAAGCAATCCAAAGATGACCCCGGTCATTACGGAGAGCAAGATCGTAAAGCCAACAACGCGATAATCGAGAGCCAGATCATAGTTGAAATCAACTGTGGCAAAATCGAGCTCAGGATCTACTAGGGGCACCAGCGCGTTAAACCACTGAGCCATTAAGAAACCCAAAGCTCCCCCAATCAACGAAAGCAGCACGCTCTCAGTCAGCAGCTGGGTTATGAGCCTTCGCCGGGCCGCTCCCAACGCAAGCCGAATTGCTATCTCCCGTCGACGCACTGAAGCCCGGGCCAACAAAAGATTAGCGACATTCGCGCAGGCGATCAGAAGTACCAGGCTGGCAATGCCCATCATCAAAGCGGAAACGAGAGGCACGAACCCAAGTAACGTGATAGCCGGTTGTGTCTTTGTGCCTCCCGGCACCATTCCGACGCTGATGTTTGCATTTGTTTTTGGATACGACTCAGCGAGCTGCTTTGCGTACGTATTCATAGCGGCAGTCGCCTGCTCAATGGTGACCCCAGGTTTTAGCCTGCCGTTTACATTAAATGATTGGCTGGCGCGTCGCTCCAGCCAGCCGTCGCTATCGGCGACCACAGATTTGTGCATCGTCACCGGAATCCATACATCAGGAATAAAGCCGCCAAAGCGAGTGCCGGAAAACCCGGGTCGCGCTACTCCAATCACCGTGAACACGTACCCATTCAATCGCACCTCTTTGCCGATGATGGTGGCGTCCTGTTGAAAGCGATGTTGCCAGAAGGAATGGCTCAACACCGCCACCGGGCTCGCACCTTCTACGCGATCATCGTCGGGGGTGATTACTCGACCGGCTGCCGGCGTCACGCCAAGCCCTGTAAAGTAGTTGCCGCTTACTAATTCTCCCCATATCAGCTCGGCCCGGTCGCTGCTGTTCTTCAGGCTGAGCGGCGTACCATAGTGAAGAAACAGATCGCTGAACACCTCGTTGTGATCTCGGTAATCCCGATAGTCAGGATAGGAAAACTGATCTGGGTATATGGAGTTAGGTTCCAGGGTGTACAGCGCGACCAGTTGCTCCGGGTGAGGAACCGGCATTGGTTTGAATAGGATTGCGTTTACCAGCGTGAAGATCGAGATATTGGCGGCAATGCCGACAGCGATCGACAGTACTGCGACGAGCGTAAATGTGGGAGCCTTTACGAACATCCGTCCGGCGTATCGGAGATCGTGAAAAAGCATGCGGGGTAGTCCTTTGTTTGGTTTAGAGTTTCGGCGTTCAGGGTTTAACGTTCAGGGTTTAGCGTTTAGCGTTTGACGTTCAGCGTTTTGCGATCGGCTCTCAGTCGGTTTGAAGAAACGAACAAAACAATTGCAGATTGCAGATTTCATATTTCAAAAAGAGTGACGACAAATGACCTGAAACAAAAAAACCAAAGACCAGAAACAAAAACCAAAGACCAAAAGCAATGACAAAAACCAAAGACCAAAAAACTAAAGACCAAAAAACTAAAGACCAAAAAACCAAAGACCAAAAAACCAAAGACCAGAAACAAAAACCAGAACCGAGAACTTTGAACGCTAAACGCTAAACCCTGAACGCTAAACGATAAAACGTGAAACCCTGAACGCTAAACGTCGAGCGTTAAACGTTTATACGTTTAACTATATGTTTAACTCTTTCATTCATATCTCAACGCCACCATCGCATCCACCTTCGTGGCGCGCCGCGCCGGAATATAGCTCGCAACAAACGAAACCCCCGACAGCAAAAACGCAATCATCCCAAACACAAGCGGATCCGTCGTGCTCACCCGGTAAAGCAGCGTCTCCATAAGCCTCGTCAACACAAATGCCGACCCGAGACCAACCGCTACGCCGACTCCCGCCAGCCTCATCGCTTGCCCAACAACTTGCTTGAATATGTCGCGTCTCTGCGCCCCCAGCGCCATTCGGATTCCGATTTCCTGGGTCCGTTGCGAAACCGAATAACTCATCACCCCATAGATCCCCACCGATGCGAGCGTCAGCGCAAGCGCCGCAAAGATTGCCAACAACACAGTGGTAAAACGTTCGCGCGCCAATGACTCGTAAATCAGCTCGTTCATACTCTTCACATCGTACGGCGGCAAATCCTTATCCAGACGCCGAACCTCCTCTCGTACTGCGCCAATCAACGTTTTCGGATCGACCGCAGTTCGCATCACCAATGTCATCGACGATTGCGTTTCCTGTAATTGAGATTTGTACGCCTCAGGTTGAGGCTCGGCGCTCATGCTGTCCTGTTTTTCATTACGTACCACTCCGACAATAGTCTCCCAATCGCCCTTTTCGTTCGGACGCGCAAACTTCACTCGCTTACCGACAGGATCTTCGCCTGGAAAACAACGACGGGCGAATGCTTCGTTGACGATAATCGTCGGCGGACCCTTCGCGTTGTCTGACGCGTCAAAGAATCGTCCGCTAAGAAGATTCATCTCCATCGCCAGGAAATAATCTGGTGTGATCGTCTTGTGGCGAATTTCTCTCACGTAATCCTCAGGTGGGGCGCCCTCGATCGTCATGTCATTCGTGTAGCCTTGTCCTTTTAAAGCGGGCACGCTGGTCGCGCCGACATGAACCACACCCGGAAGGGCCCTTAAGCGTTGTTGCGCCTCCTCAAAGAAGGCGATCGCCTGACTCCCTTCCGGATACCTTGCGCCGGGCAGGTCAATGCGCATCATTAACCCGTTGTTCGGATTGAACCCCGGATCGACTCTTTGCAATCTTAGAAAGCTGCGGATCATCAATCCCGCGCCAATCACAAGAACGAGTGCCAGCGCCACTTCGACGATGACCAGCGCGTTGCGCGCGTTTCCGCCTTGAGAGCTTCCCTTTTGTCCACCTTCCTTCAATGTGGCAGTCAAATCGAGGGTTGAGCTCTGAACCGCGGGCATCAGCCCGAATATCATCGTGGTGAGCAGCGTGATACCAACCGTAAACAAGAGTACACGCGAATCGAGTCGTGCTTCTTCCAGTCTCGGAATATCACCCGGGCTGAACATAACGAGCACATCCCTCGCCCACAACGCCAAAAGAAGCCCAAGCCCGCCACCGACGACTGCGAGGACAAAACTCTCAGTAAGCATCTGTTTGATAATGCGACTTCTTGGAGCTCCGAGCGCAATACGGATGGCAATTTCTCGCGTTCGCGTGGCCGCTCGAGCGAGCAACAGATTGGCAACGTTGACGCAAGCGATTAGAAGCACGAATGCGACCGCGACCAGAAACACAAGTAACGGTCTTCGTGTGTCCGAAACGATCCATTCCTTGAATGGTCCAACACCTACGCCCATCTGAGTATTGGTTTCAGGATATTGTTGTTCCAGGCGTCCGGCGATCGCCGTCATCTCGGCGGATGCTTGTTCGAGGCTGACACCGGGTTTCAGACGGCCAATAGCTCGAAGAAAATGTGGTCTGCGAATCGTCAAGAATTGTTTGTAATCCCAGCCGGTGGAGACCCACATCTCAACATCTTTTGAAGGAAAGTAAAATTCCGGTCGCATCACGCCAACAACTTCGCGGTTCCTGCCGCTCAGCGAGATAGTCTGCCCGATGATATTCGGGTCACCTCCAAACCGTCGCTGCCACAATCCGTAGCTAAGAACGACAACGCGCTTATCCCAGGTTTCATCTTCCGTAAGAGTTCGTCCGAGCATTGCATCCACGCCGAGCACGGAGAAGAGATTTCCGGTTACATACAGCGCTTGTATGCGCTCAGGTTCGCTGGCGCCGGTTAATTGCAACCCGGCTAATCCAGGACCGCGCTTGTCTGTGCCCATGTACGCGGCGATGTCTTCGAACGACTGATTCTGATTTTTCCAGTCAAACAAATTGGCGGGCGCAATCGCGGCCTCTGTCCATCGCTTGGCAGGATTTGTTTCCCAAAACTGGACTAGTCGATCAGCAGACCGATACGGCATAGGGCTAATGAGCACGGCATTAACTACGCTGAAGATAGCGCTATTGGCGCCAATGCCGAGCGCGAGCGTCAACACCGCCACCGCAGTAAAGCCCGGTTTTTTTGCGAGCATCCGTGCGCCGTAACGCAGGTCTTGTAAAAAGCTTTCCATGATCTCACCAAAAAGTTCTTAACGTTCAGAGTTCGCCTTTTAGCGTTCGACGTTCATCGTTCAGAGTTCAGCGCCAGCTACGGTAAGTTCAACGCCCTTTGAACTCTCAACTGAACGCTAACCTCTTGACGCTGAGCATTGGCCTGTGAACGTGAACCAGCATTTCCGAGCGCTAAACCCTGAACATAAAACTCTGACCTCGACCTCAACTCAAATCTAATGCAACGACGGTTTTTCGATCGCGGACATACAGCTTTGTTCCAACCAGGGTCGGCGGCGTCCAGGCAAGATTAGTGAGGAGATTCGCCTTCGATATCACCTTCATTCCCTGCGGAGAAAACGTCGCCAGCGCGAGCACTCCGTCCTCGTCGAGCAAAATCACTTTGCCGTCCGCGAAAACAAAATTAGCCTTTGGAAATGATCGATCCTGCCACACTGTGTTACCGGTACGAACATCGACAGCGGTCATTGGCGCCGGGCCAAAGTCGCCACTCGAGCCAAACACCAGATCGCCGAGGCGAATCATCGTGCCGTGATGTACACGCATTCGCCGCGACGCCCATAACTCTTTAACCGTGGTCTTGCCTCCCGATTGGTTCAACTGCAGCGCGCGGCTTCCGCCGCTATAAGCCGATGACACCACCAAAATGTTGCCGGGTCCCCACACCGGCACGCTAATGTTCAGCCCCCAGTCACAGTGGTGAGGATGGCTCCACAGCAGGTCTCCAGTGGTTGGATTCATCCCGACAATGTATTCTGCGAGCGCCATTACAAGTTGATCCTCACCATCGACGTTGATGATCGTCGGTGTCGAGGGTGAAAGAGTGAAGTCCTGTTTCTTCCACACCACCGCGCCGGTTTTCAGATCGAACGCCATCAGCGCCTGGCCTGCGCCGCCAACGGTGACGATCACTGTGTTCTTCCATACCATTGGACTACATGAGTAGCCGCGATCCATTCTGCTTCCGTGATATTCGCGATATAGATCGTGCGACCACACAACCGTTCCTGACTGTTTGTCGAACGCCTGCATCATCCCGATGACGCCAACGGTGATCAGCAGATTATCGGCGACCGCGGGCGTCGAATGGGGACCGTTGCCGTTCTCCAGGGCGAGGCCGGCAGTCGGAGCTGAGTTGCTTTTTTCCCAGACCGTTTTCCCAGTAGCGGCGTTGAAGGAAATCACAAACTCTGTGTCGCCCCTGCTGTACATTGTGTAGAGCCGGTCGCCATCGACGACGATGGAGGAATGACCTTCACCCAATTCGCGACTCCACAGTCGCTTTGGTCCTGCTTCGGGCCAGGAGGTGGCCAGGCCTTTGGCATCAACCACGAAGTTTCTTTTTGGTCCGCCCCATTGCGGCCAATTGGGTGCCTGTGCAAAAGCGGATGACATCAGGATTAAGAGCGTTGGCACCGTGATAAATTTACGCATGTTTCGCCTCTATCAAAGACGCAAAAACCTCTACTCCGATCTGAGCGCCACTATCGGGTCAACCTTTGTTGCTCGATGCGCGGGAATGTAACAAGCCACCAACGCCACCATCACAAGGACAACGGTAGTCGCCGCGATCGTCATAGGATCGCTGGTCGGCAGCGTAGGTATCGACCAGCTTAGGAGCCTGGCGACTGCGTACGCGCCACCGAGCCCAATAGCCGTACCTGCCAGCATCAGAAGGGATCCTTTGGCAAGCACTAACCGCAACACATCTTTTCGTTGTGCCCCTAATGCCATCCGAATTCCTATCTCGCCAGTTCGCTGCACTACCGAATAAGATGTCACACCGTAAATTCCGACTGCTGCCAGTGTGAGTCCCAACAAAGCAAATGCTCCGAGCAACGTACCGAGAAGCGAGATGTTCCCAAGCCCCTCATCGACCATACTTCGCGCGGTCCTGATGTCGTAAACAGGCAGATCGCGGTCGAGCCCGGCGACAACGTTTCGCAATTCGGTTGTGAACGCTTCTGGCGTTATTGCCGATCGCACGCTTATGATCCAACCTCCGCCCCAGGGTGATTGAACCAACGGGCGAAAAGTTTGAAGCCGCGTGTATGGCTCACCGAGACTTCCGGGGAAGCCTACGTCATTAACCACACCAACGACCTCTTGCCATTTATTGTCCGGACCCGGTTGTTTAATCCGTTTGCCCAGGGGACTTTCATTGGGCCAAAATCGCTTCGCCAACGCTTCATTGATAATAACGACATCGGGGTGGTCGGGCGTATCGGTGGCAGTGAAGTTGCGACCCTCGAGGAGACGAATCCCCAATGTCTCGAAATAACTCGTGTTCACCATTTCCATGAAAACTTCGGGTAGCTTACCGGCTTCGGGCTCAGGTTGGCCTTCGGCAATGAACGGACCGCTGCTGTTAAACCCCCAGACTGGCGACGATTTCGACAGGGCTACGCGCTGTACGGCTGGCAATGCAGCCACTCGTTCTTCAAGCTGACGGAGAAAAACCCTTCGTTGATCGTCGGTCGTGTAGTTGGTTCCCTGGGGCCGAACCTGCGCAAATACCAGACCATCTGGCTTCCAGCCCGGATCGAGATTTCCGAAGCGCTGCAGCCCTCGAAGAAACAAACCAGCACCGGCCAGCAAGACCAGCGCAAACGCGACTTCTCCGACGATTAGCGAATGCCGCAAACGGTTATGCGACCGCCCGCTGGTAGACCCTCGCGAGTTTTCTCTGAGAGCCTGGTTCACATCGACTCGCGACGATAGCCAGGCCGGAACTGTGCCGAAAATCAGACCAGTTAACACCGATGCGCCGAGAGCGAAACCGAACACGCTGAAGTCAAGGCTGACATTTGCTCCGGGCAACTGATCAAAAAGACGCTGGCTGATAAACTTCACGCTCCATATCGCCAGGGCGAGGCTCAGGGCACCGCCGATTAGAGAAACCGCAAGGCTCTCGGTCAATGATTGCCGCAACAAACGAATTCGACGCGCCCCAAGCGCTGCGCGGATGGCATATTCGCGAGCGCGACCTGCGCTGCGGACGAGTTGCAGATTCGCAAGATTTCCGCAGGCGATCAGAAGTACAAAACCGGCCAGCCCGAATGTAAACCACATCACGCTTCGACTGATGTCGTCGGATACCGAACGCTGCAATGGCTCGAGGCGCAAGCTCTCACCCGGTACCATCAGCTTTTCATCAGCGAAGTTACCCGCAAGAACACCCATCGCTTCCTGCGCCTGCCTTATTGACACCCCCGGTTTCAATCGCCCAAACGCCTGCAGGTAGTTGTTCCCGCGGGCTCGTCGCTGTTCGGCGGAAAGTACCAGCGGTGTCCAGATATCCATACTTCCCCACAGAAGCGGATGCTCAAAGCCCCGGGGCATTACTCCGATTACCGTTGCGTTTTCTCCGCTCATTCGAAGAACGCTGCCTATGATGTTTTGGTCTCCGCCGAACCGGCGCAAGAAATAGCTGTGGCTTAGAACAATGACGCGAGCCGCGCCTTGCTCTGCTTCTTCAGGTGTCGGGACTCGCCCAAGTAGCGGCTGGACGCCGAGCGAAGCGAAGAAATCTGATGTGACCGCGAGTCCGCGGAGACGCTCGGCCGGTGCTCCCTCCTGGACCAGGCTCGGACTCACCCAGGTATAAGCGGTCACTGATTCGAAGACGTCATTCTTCTCTCGATAATCAAAGAAGTTTCCGTTCGAGTGTGGCCAGCTCTGGGAATGTGGAGACGTGCGAAAAATTCGAACGAGGCGCGAGGAATCGGGATAGGGAAGGGAGCGGAACAAGAA
>DATFWY010000184.1:0-11976 GCA_035258805.1 Blastocatellia bacterium
TCAGCCCCGGGAGCCGCACATCCAAAACTAGACAGCCGGGGACATCCTGGCCACCGCGTTGGAGGAAGTCCTGCGCACTCGCGAATGTCTCGACCAACAACCCCACGGAGCTGATCACGCTCTTCAGCGCTTCGCGAATTGATTCGTCATCGTCAACCACGAATACGGTTGCGGCGGCGTCAGTCATGGCAGTTTCTCAGGCGGCACCGGCAGAGAGAATTGAAAAACTGCGCCTCGCGGTGAGTTAGCGGACGCCCAAAGCTTCCCGCCGTGAGCTTCTATAATCGAGCGGCTGATCGCAAGTCCCATCCCCATTCCATCCGGCTTCGTCGTATAGAAAGCGTCAAAGAGATGGTCAAGAATATCAGACTGTAGCCCCGCCCCTGAATCTCGCACCGCTACGAGTACACCATTAGATTCGTGTCTCGCTGAGTTAACCAGTAACTCTCGCGGACCATCCGTGATTTGGCTCATCGCTTCCACGGCGTTGATGATCAGGTTAAGAATTACCTGTTGCATTTGGATCCGATCTCCGAGTATGAGCGGCAACCCATCTGAGAGTTGCGTTTGCAGCACGACCCGATGTCGAACCACTTCGCTGCGTGCAAGTGCAATCACCTCGAGGATAACGTCATTGATGTGGAGCTTGTCTTTATCAGGGTCCGATTTCTTGACCAGCCCGCGAACGCGGGAGATAACTTCGCTTGCCCGATTGCCTTCCTTTATGATGCGCGTGGCGGCCTGGCAGGCCTCGTCGAGGTTCGGGGAACGGTGTGCGAGCCAGCGCAAACAGGCATTGGCGTTGGTGACAATAGCCGCGAGCGGCTGGTTGACTTCGTGGGCGATTGAGGCAGTCATCTCACCCAGACTGGCAACACGCGTGACGTGTGCCAATTCCGCCTGCGCCTTTTGTATAGCGTCCTCGGCCCGCTTGCGCTCAGTGATGTCTCGGTTGGCCTCCAGCACCAGGCGACGATCACCCGCCTCGCGCATAAGCACATGACGACTCTCGACGATGATCTTTCGGCCGTCGCGGGTAGTTTGAGTCAGCTCGCCTGTCCATTCTCCATCGCGAGCCAGGATTTCTTCAAAGACCGCAGTTGGCAAAGGGTGCTCCGTATGGAGAATGTCGTGGCTGAGTTGGCCAAATGCCTCTTCCCTGGAGAAGCCATAGAGCTGTTCTGCGCCTCGATTCCAGTACATGATTGTTCCTGGAAATTCCCAGGCGAGGATCGCATCGTGCGTTTGTTCCAGCATGTTCGCATGTCGCTGCAGAGCTTCCTCGACCCGCTTGCGCTCGGTGATGTCGTTGTTGGTCTCCAGGATCGCAACTGGCCGCTTCTGGTCATCGTGCTGCAGCGACCACCGGCTCGCTACGGTCACCTGCGTTTGGTCTCGCTTTGTGTGTATGAGTTCTCCCTCCCAGCGGCCAGTGCGCAGCAACTCCTTATTGATCTCTTCCAATGATTTGGGAAAGATCGTTTGCATGAGAATATGAGAACTCTGCCCGATTGCCTCTTTACTCGACCACCCGTACAGTTCCTCGGCGCCCCGATTCCAATAGGTGATGACGTCGTTCATGTCGCGCACGAAGACAGTGTCGTGAGTGAGGTCAAGAAGGTCCGCACGCTCCCGCAATTTTTCTTCCATCCTCTTGCTCTCGGCGATCTCAGAATGCAGCTCCTCATTGACACGCCTCAGTTTGGCAGTGCGCTCCTCAACTCTTGCCGCTAGCTCATCGCGGGCGTTCTTGAGCGCCTTCTCCGCCCTCCGCCTTTGGACGCAGATCCAACAGGCGAAAATGGCCGACAGTGAGAAAAGGAGGATGAATGGCCGGCTCTCATCGCCTACCGCTGGGGTCTGTCCGCGGGGCGCAAAGTAATAGTCCAGCGCCAGAGTTGAGAGCGCTACTGCAAGCAATCCCGGCCCCATTCCGCTGAACCATGCGCTGATGATTATTGCTATGTAGAAGAGCGGCGTTCGGAGCGTTGTGTAGCGCTCCAGGTAGCTCGTGATAGCCAGCGCCACGGCGACACTCACAATTGCGAGGCCATATCGCCAAGTGGCGTGGGCAACTCGCCGCGACAAGGAATCTAACTTCAACATGCCTGCGTTTTCACCGGTATGAGCAGAGACCTCTCTCGACATACCTTTCGAATGACTGCGTTACGCTCCAAATCTTTATTATACGTCGCCGATCAAAAAAGTCCGATTGCAATGATACCGCTCGGCGAAAATCCTCGCGTGTACCAGTGAAGGAAAAGAGAGCGACTGACAGGCACCGCTGGATCAGTTGCAAGCAATCCACTGTTGAGCTCGAGCAGAAAGACTGTATTGAGCTTCATTTAAACGTTCTTATGACCCAGGACTGCAGCCCGATGTGGGCCTAAAGGGCACTCCAGGGATAAGAAGGAAGGTACTGATGTATCAGATGCAGACAATCGACGCGCTGAGTTATCTGCCTCATGCGCTCTTACCCAGGAAGAGACACTCAAAGAACGCCTTCGATACGCGCGGCTCTAGAGAAAAAGGGCATCGCATCGCGGTTAATGATTTGTCGGAGGTTTACCCCGAGGCCGTAATCGCGTCGAGCAAAGATCTCGGCTGGCAAAACATAAAGGTCCTGCACGTTCGTAACGAATATAACGATATGGACCTGCCTCCTCTCAATAGCCACTGCATTATCGTTCACCTCGAGCCGCCAGGCCGTGTTATTGCGAACATCAACGGGCATACATTCAATAATTTTCTGGCTCCGGGAGATGTAGCGATCATTCCTGCTCTTGTCCCTTCGTATTGGCGTTGGCGCGACTGCAGGCCGCACGAAGCGTTGCACATTTACCTTGAGCCACATTTTGTACAAAAGATCTCGGAGAGCCTTAACTTAAGCCATGAGCAAACGGTTATCGAACCGCAGATTGCCCTGAGAGACGAACAGCTCAATCACGTTGCGATGTCATTGCTTTATGAGCTGAAGGCCGAAAACGTCGTCGGAAGGGTTTATGCAGACACCGTCGCATCGGTGCTCGCCATTCAGCTCGTGAGGCGTTACAGCTGTTTAAAAGATGTAACCATAAGGAAGGGAGGGATGGCCCCTCACAAACTTCGACGAGCGCTTGAGTTCATCAGCGATAAGATCGAGCAAAAGCACGTCATCGCACTCGATGTGGTAGCACAAGAGGTTGGGATGAGCCGTTACCACTTCTCACGTGTCTTCAAGGAATCGATGGGATTGAGTCCGATCAACTATATCGTCCGTCAGAGAATCGAACGCGCGAAGAAGTTGCTAGCGGAGACGGACCTGCCGATCGCCGACATTGCCTTACTGGCCGGGTTTTCCGGCCAAAGCCACTTTACAACGTTCTTCCGAAAAGTTGTGGGACTAACTCCTAGATCTTACAGGAGGGGGATTTAACCTTGACAGTAACACTTTGGCTTGGACGATCGGACTGATTGGTCACGCTGATTTCTTCTCAACTGAGATCCGGACCGTTGCTCTTCCTGCCTCAACGCCCAAGCTACACAACCAACCGTACACGGGTTAAGAGGAGGGAAGATCATGTTTGGAAGACCTGAACAAACACGCGACACCATGGGCCCTGCGTTTCTGGATCCCGATCGAAAAGGTTCTCGCGCTCAAGAGTTCGAAGAAATGCTAGCAAGCCGCGTTGTCGGTCAGGAGCGCGCGGTACGGGTCATGAGCAGCCTCTACCAGATCTTCCTCGCCGGCCTCGACCAGCCGGATCGGCCAATCGGAACGTTGCTGCTCCTGGGTCCAACGGGAACTGGCAAAACGCACGTGGTAGAGAGGGCAGCCGAAGCACTTTTCGGGACTTCTTCAGCCATCGTTAAGATTGACTGTGCTGAATTCCAGCACTCGCACGAAATCGCAAAGCTGATCGGCTCCCCACCAGGATATCTGGGCCATCGCGAGACTGGGCCGCTACTGACCCAGGAAAATCTCGATCGCTATCAAACCGAAGATAATCAACTGTCGATTGTACTCTTTGACGAGATCGAAAAGGCTTCTGACAGCTTGTGGCAATTGCTGCTCGGCATTCTCGACAAGGCAACGTTGACTCTCGGCGACAACCGCAGAGTGGATTTTTCACACTCGCTGGTTGTAATGACCTCAAACCTGGGTGCACGCGAAATCTCGGAGCTGATTTCCGGAGGAGTTGGTTTCGCCGCCGCCAAAGCTGTCAAAAATAACACAAATGTCACAGACGAGAAGATCTATCGCACTGCTCTCGAAGCAGCACGGCGTAATTTCTCGCCCGAGTTCATGAACCGCATTGACAAAGTTGTCGTCTTCCGTTCATTGCAGGAACAGCACTTTAGGCAGATCCTCGATCTTGAATTACAAGCCGTGCAGAACCGGATCATTCATTGCGACGGATCAAGCTTCACCTTTCAATGCTCGGACGCGGTTAAAGACGTTCTCCTGGAAGACGGAATAGATCCGAACTATGGCGCGCGCCATTTGAAACGGGCTGTCGAGCGTATTCTCGTATATCCGTTGTCGAATCTTATAGCGACAAAGCAAGTCCAATTGGGCGACTTTGTGTACGTGGATCTGAGCCCGGAAACAGGCAAACTTATCTTTTCCAGGTATCACAGCGCCGATACGTTTTGCGAAATCCCAAAGCCCGAAATAGCAAGAGCGATATCAAGGAACATCCCAACACAATCGGCGCGAGGCATCTTCAGCGCCGCATAGACTTCAGGTATGTCGTCCTAACACTCTTTGCAACTCTACTCATTGGATGGAAAGCGAGATTCGCTAAGCGGGATCAAACGAGACATCGCCGAATTGAGTCGAGATAATTTTGAGATCACTCGGCGAGGAACAATGAAACAGGACTTGCTCGGTGGCGCAATCGCCTTAGCGGTGACCTGCCTGTTGTTGTGCATACGAAGTTTTACTATCCGTGGGAAAGCGCATAGGTGAAGACAATGCAGTTCGTCATCCGGCTTCAGCTTAACAACAGCGCCAAGACTTTGTGATTTCGAGAGAAGAATTACCATGACGTGTAACAATCGAGGGGTCAATGTGAAACTGATCACTCGTTTTATCATCGCTGCTATTTTCTCAGCGCTGCTGGCCGGCGATTCAATCGGGCACCAGGCGGACGATAAGACCAAACAGGAAGTCACCGCCCCTTCGACAAACGGTACGGCCTCTGCAACGGTAAATGCGAGTGCTTCTGTTATTAACAAAGCATCGGATCCAAGCGAACGTGAACGCTTGTTGCTGGAGCGAATTGACAAGCTCGAGCAAAGACTCGCCGAGCTTGAGTCCCGCTCGGCAGTCAAACCGGTTCCACCGGTTACCACAACTACAGCGACGGCTTCGCCGACGGCGTCTGCAAAACCAAATGATACGAAAGTGGAAGCGCAGTTTGCGGCTGTGGGTTCAGGCACCTTACCTTCCCAGGCTGGTGACCCAAAGAAAAAAGAACCGTTTGCGTTCGCCGATTTCACCTGGCTGACCGGCAACACGCGTCAGAAAGAGTATCCTCTGCAGTTTTCTAATATCTTTACAGGCGAGCTCAGAGTCGACGCCGCCTTTCACCACTCTTTTAACCGACCAAAGGACGACACTATCTCCGGTTCAACCGAGGTCTTCCGATCAGGAGAACTTCAACTTACGACCTTCGGAGTTGGTGGCGACTTCAACTACAAGAACGTTCGCGGAAGGTTGTTGACGCAGTTTGGAATGTATTCCCAGACGCAACCGCGTAATGACGCGAGCCCCGGCAGGGGCCAGTGGAACCTCGACAATGCTTACCACTATCTCTCTGAAGCTTACGGCGGATACCACATCGATAAACTGAATGGGATCAACATCGATGCGGGGATCTTCCTGTCATACATTGGTCTGTTCAGCTTTTATCAATTCGACAACTGGGCTTATCAGCCGTCGTACGTTTCGTCGAACACGCCCTGGTACTTTCAAGGCATGCGAATTCAGATCTTCCCCACAGACAAGTTGAAGATCGAGCCTTGGATCATCAATGGATGGCAATCGTACGGTAAATTTAACAGGGCGCCAGGTGTTGGCGGTCAGGTTCTGTGGCGTCCGAACGGCCAGGTTTCCATCGTCGCCAACAACTACTGGGGCACGGACACGCTGGGCAACCCTGGTCGTAAACGCATTCATACCGACGACAGCATCCAGGTCAAGTATCTCGACAGACCGCAGAGCGAGCTGAGCAAGGCTGCATTCACGTTTACGGTCGATGCGGGGTGTGAATACGGCGGTGGGGTGAGCTGCAACGGCGGCACTTCGGACAAACCATCCCAATACTTTCTTGGATTCATGGCGTACAACCGATTTTGGTTTCATAAGGACCTCTTCGGTTTGACACTCGGCGGTGGAGCGATAACGAATCCGGGACGCTATCTGGTGTTGCTACCACCGATCAATGGCGCCACAGCGTTTTCAGGAACGCCGTACTTCAGTGCGGCGCCCGGCGACAAGTTCCGAGCCTGGGACGCGTCGGCCACTTTCGATTACATGCCGACGCAGTTTTCAACGTTCAGAATCGAGTACAACCATCGAGCGGCGAATGTGCCGTACTTCAATGGACGCGAAGGCTTGACGCCCCCGGGCGGCAACACTGGTCCGCCGGGTTCATTCGTGCCGGGCTTTTTCCCGGACCTCCGCAAGTACGAGAGAAGGTTCACGATCGCGTTGTTGGTCAAGTTATAGTGCGCTCGCAAGGCCGCTGCACCCGAGCTGCGGGTGGAATGTCCGCCAAGTCTTATGTGATCGGGGGAGAAATTCAGCCCATGAAACGATCTGTGATTCTTGCATCGTTGGCGCTCGGATTAATGCCTTTGACGCCAGCACAGAAAACAATCGAAACCTCGCGACCGATCGACCGACAACAAAGCCCTCCAGCGGCAAGCGCAAGCCCGACGAGTTTAGAATTCGGCGATCAATTACTGCAGACGATAAGCAAGCAATTGAAGGTCACACTTACAAACAACAGCGACAAGCCTATTAAGATCAGTGGTGTCGATACGAGCGACGCGAACGCGGAGGACTTTGTAGTTGATTATGATGATGATGAGTGTACGGGCGTGACAATCGAGCCGGGTCAGAGTTGCAGCATAGGAATCGTATTTTTCCCTCTGATGGCTGGAGAGCGACAATCATTTCTCTTGATTACCTATGGGGATCCGGACAACCCACAGAAAATACCCTTGAAAGGGAACGGTATTACGTCAAATGGCTCAACATGGTCCACGTAAAACATGCTGAGCGATGGCCGACTCAGATTGTGAAAGGTATTGCCTGGTTCTCCGGCATAAGGTCGTGTGGCCTTCAGCAATGGTAGTGGGGGCAAGAGATTAGAGACCGAGATCGCTCAAACCTGGATGACCGTCTGGACGGCGGCCAAGCGGCCAATGATACTTGCGCTCCGATTCTTTGATGGGTAGATCATTGATGCTTGCAAAACGCAAACGCATTAAGCCATGTTCATCGAATTCCCAATTCTCGTTGCCATACGAGCGAAACCAGTGTCCTGAGTCATCGCGCCATTCGTAAGCAAAACGAACGGCAATGCGATTGCCGTCGAACGCCCAGAGTTCTTTGATCAGCCGGTAGTCCAGTTCCCTGGCCCACTTGCGCGCCAGAAAAGCGATGATCTCCTGTCTGCCATTTGGGAACTCCGCGCGGTTTCTCCAGCGCGAATCCGGGGTGTAGGCTAAGGCGACTCTTTCCGGATCACGCGAATTCCAGGCATCTTCTGCGAGACGAACTTTCTGCATTGCAGTCTCACGCGTGAGTGGAGGTAGCGGAGGACGTGGTTCGAGAATGGGCGTGGCGGGATCTCTCTCCCTCATGGTTTCCCCTTTGTTATTGAGGGTGCGTTGATTTGATTAATCGATTCTGTCTCTACGTCAAGTTTCACGGCCATTCATGACTCTGTCATGCCATCAATGCTGTGTGCACCTAAAGCATCTTTGTGAAATACTCATCTAACTAAGGAAATTGCCAGTTTGCAGCTGTTGCCGACGTGGCGTTTGAGAGATCGCCTATAATCTCTGATAAGAACCAGATTCGGCGTTCCGTTTCGTCAATCCAGTTCTCAATCAAGCTGGCGGTCGCGACATCGCATTCCCGCTCGCAGATTTCATGGGTGGAACGTAACGATCCTGCCAGATGCCGATTATCCGCACAGAGTTCTGCCAGCATATTATTCGAAGAGACGTACTCAAGATTGTTATCACTTAGACGTTGATGCCGCGTGATATCGCTGATTGAACGGAGCGTGGCCCCACCGATCTTGCGACCTCTTTCTGCGATGACGTCCGTCATGATGAAGATTTGCTCCGCCTGCTCGTCCAGGAGGAGATGGTAATCACGAAAGTGAGGCCCGCTCATGTGCCAGTGGAAATTCTTTGTCTTCATATAGAGCGCGAACACATCAGCCAGTAATTGACGCAGGGCGCTTGAGATTTCCTCAATAGCTTGGCTGCCAAGTTCGGTCGACGTTTCCATTATCTCTTCCCGTCCCTCTCATTGAATTGCACGACCGGTTCTTATCCGTTCCTTTGTCTTTTCAGCTATTAGTGATTTTCACTAATAGCTCGTCCAAGGTATTGCGTGACTTTGCTCAGAATGATTCTTTCTTGCTAATTTCCGCGGCGTCCTCTCTCTGCCCTTTCTCTGGAGATGGCCATCTCGCTCAAGTGGAATGCACTGTCTTGCGGCGGAGTTGACGAGTTAGAGTACTTCGGGTCCGCCGGTCTTTTTTACAACGATCTTTTTACATCATCCACTTCGCCAAGTTCACCGGTCAATCGTGGCCTCGGCTGGCGGTGTCCATCCGCCAATCTGTTGCATGAGCGACAGTAGGTTTCCCACGCCCCAATGGTCTGTGATCTTGCCGTTCTTGACACGCATCACATCAACCGATTCGAAATGAACCTTGCGATGGGTCGGAGCAATCCCAAGAAACAGGCCCTCGTGAGTCCCATGGTAAGTTTTGTACGTCGTCACTCTATCTCCGTCGGCAAGCTGCCAGTGGATTTCGGCATGAAAATCGGGGAATGCCGCACGCATGTAAGTGTAGAGCTTTCGGACACCCGCCTTATCGGGAGTGGCGCCAGGTTGCGTTGTGTGGTCGACAAAGTCGTCGGCGAACAGTTCTTCGAACACCTCGAAGTTCCCCTTTCCCTGAACTTCTTCGGTATTGCGGCGGACGACAGCCTTCGCGGCGTCGCTTGATGTAGTGTTGGTCATTCTTCGAACCTCCAACGAATCTCCTATTGCTGCTGGCCTTTCAATCAAAGGCCCAGTGCAGATCCAGCCACACGCCTTGGACGCGCACCTGATGCCTGCGACAATTCAAGACTTCACGAACTCGATGTCGAGTGTGATGGTTACCTCGTCGCCAACGAGAATGCCACCGGTCTCGAGCGCAGTGTTACAGGTCAAGCGAAAGGCTTTGCGGTTGATCTTTGTCGTCGCGGACACCTCAACTCGGGTATTGCCCCAGGGATCCTTCGCGGGTAGCGTCCGAGTCGATCGTCACGCGCGCGCTTCTGGCAGACGGAGTTTAGATCGAAGCCAGTGGGCCATTTCTTTGATGGCCTGGTCCACCTCGGGCACACGACCGGCGCCGAGAAGGAAATTGTGCTGCCCTTCTGACAAAGAACGCAGGGTGACGTCGACGCCAGCAGCCTTAGCTCGCTTCGCGAACTCGACGGATTCCCAAACCAGAAGCTCGTGAGAGCCGTAGTAGACCATGATCGGCGGAAGGTCGGTCAATTCGGCGTGGAGCATATTAACTCGAGGGTCGCTTGCGGCTACACCCGTCCCTTCGAGCATGAGATCCCGAAACAATCCTAGCAGCTCCTTCGTCAGCAGCTTGTCGGTCTCTGCGTTGCTATCTAGTGTCTGGTTGCTCACCTCCAAGTCGTACCAGGGCGAGACCGACAGAATGGCAGCTGGCAGAGCAACCCCCTTCGCACGAAGGGTAACCGCCAGGTTCACAGCAAGGTTTCCGCCAATGGAGTGACCGATGCTGGCGATGTTCTGGGGACGAATCCCTTGTTCGAGAAGCCAGCGATACGCTTTCTCGACGTCCTCGATTTGTGCGGGGTACTTGTGTTCGGGTGCACGCCGGAAGCCTACCAGCAGGGCTCGAACTCCTACCGCCTTTGCGAGGTGCCCAACCGCCTTTCGATCAGTGTGTATCGACCAGACGACGGAACCGCCAGCGTGCATGTGCAACAGCATGTGGTCTTTGTCGCAGTTCTCTGGTATACACCACAGCGATGGGACGCCATTGGCGTCCACCTCAGCATAGGTGACGCCCTCAGGCTCGGCACCTGCCAGATGAAGGCGCTCTACGACATCCCGTTGTGTGGCCAACCCTATATTGGAATTCAAAAACCGGCTTCTGGCCTCGTTATAGAACTCGGCCATCTGTTTCAGTTGAATGCTGGACATACATATTCACCTTTCTCATGGGCATATAGGCTTCATGCCGTAAACTCAAAAAATCATGACTGTCACAATTTGTGTTCGATTCGCAGAATGTGTGCTGCGCGCTCTCCGATGATCACGCAGGGAGCCATGGTGTTGCCGGTTGTCACGCGCGGCATGACGGATCCATCCGCGATGCGAAGGTTGTCGACGCCATAGACCTTGAGATGACCATCGACCACAGACATAGCGTCGCGCCCCATTCTGGCGCTGGATGTTTGATGCCAAAAGCTAAAGGCTGTGTCGCGGATGTAGTTTTCTAGTTCAGCTCGTTCCAATGTGCCCGGTATTATCTCTCGCTTGACAAAAGGACGAAGAGCGCGGGAATTGCCTATCTCGCGAGAAAGTTGTACGCACGCAAACAGAGCCTTGCGATCATCTGGGTCAAAGAGATAATTCGCTTCAATCTGAACGGGATCGGAGGGATCGGAACCTGTAAGGCGTATGCGACCACGGCTCTTCGGCTGAACGACAATACCGAGCATGGCCCAACCTCCCGCAGGGAGGCCAAGTCTTGCTGCGTCCCCAGTGCTTAGTACACCCGGCAGAATCTGGAAGTCAGGGCTACCTAAACCAGTCTCACTCTTCCAGAATATCGCCGCTTCCGGCGCGGGCCTGGACGGTACCGAGTCCGCACACTCCCAGAGACAACAAACGCCGGGATGGTCTTGAAACCCGAGTCCGACTCCCGGTAGGTGCTGGATGACAGGAATACCAAAATGATTCAGTTCGACCTCATCGCCAATGCCAGATTGCATGAGGACCTTTGGCGTATGAATTGCGCCAAGCGACAAGATCACCTCGCGCCCCGCGCGAATGCGACGGACGCTGCCCTCATAGGAAATCTGAACGCCCGTTGTTCGGCCGTCCTCGAAAGTTAGCCGAGTAACCAACGCGTGGGGGAGCACCGTGACGTTTGGCCGGTCCATATAAGCGAAGACATACGAACGGAAAACAGATTGGCGTTTCCCATCGCGAATAAGCATGTCGGGAACGGATGCGCCACCATCCGCCTCCATGATCCGGCCGTTTTGATTTTCAAAAATCTGAATCCCAAGCGAGCGTATTCTCTCAAACAAGGCTGGAGCGGCCGGGTTCGGATCCTGCAGCGGCTGGACAAATACCGGTCCGCCGGTTCCGCGATATCCCGGATCAGGAGTCCCGTGCCAGTCTTCGATGCGGCGACAAGTATCAAGCACCGATTCATACCCCCACGCAGGGTCCCCTGTTTCTGATGCAAAGAAGTCCCAGTCGCTCTTGTGGCCGCGAGCCCAGACCATCGCGTTGCTGCTGGATCCGCCACCAAGCACCTTCCCATTCCTAAAGAAAGGGCCCGGCCGTTGACCCAGCGGTTCGGCTCGGCTTTGAACTGCCAATATCTTTCACTTCCAATGTTCGCGGTCCACTGGCGCGCATCGGCGACACTTGGTACGTCATCATCGCCACCGGCTTCCAGCAATAGAACGGTC
>DATFWY010000185.1:0-3971 GCA_035258805.1 Blastocatellia bacterium
TCATTTGACATTGACTCGAGGTCGTCGGCAATTGGTCGCTCCGCGCGGAACCATTCCTTTCCTAACTCCCACGGCTATATAGCGCCAACCCTGTAGATTTTCATTCCGGATGCTTCCGCAACCAGTCAATGTATTCGGCGAGCGCCCGCTCGGGATTGTACTCCGGGCAGTAGCCCACTTCTTTCCTGATACGGGTGTTGTCCATGTAGGCGTTGGGTCTGTACTGCGGGACCTGTCCCGGCTGCAGATTAATCTGCACACCCGGAACTATTTTCTTCACGATCTCTGCAAACTCCCGGTAGTTAAGCGGTGCGTCATTGCCGATGTTGTAAATCCGGTGTGACAGTTTGTTCGCCATCTGGAGCAGTTGGATAGCTGTCGCGCAGTCTTTCACATAGAACGCGCCAACTTCATCCTCGTCATGGGGCGCTCCTCGGCGAACGCCTTTGAAATCTACCGGCACTCCTTTCGCCGCAGCGTGGCATATGCGGCTCGAAGGAGCGGCCAGCGAATGATAGAGCGGTCCGAAAGGGCTGCCGATGCGTAACGATACCACCTCCATGCCCGTGCGTGACCCATAATGCATGCCCAAGATCTCCAACGCTTTTTTGAATGTCTCGGTGGCGTTTCCCGAATTGACCGGCAAGAGCATATCTTCTCTGAAAGGACCGGCGGCTAGACCCGCATAGACCGCTATGGAACTTGCCAAGCTGACACGCCTGGCGTCACATAGTCGCCCCGCTTCGAGGATGTTTAACCATCCCGTTACGTTTACCCGATAATCTTCTCCCGCGGAGAGAGCGTTCAGGGCCGGGACCGCTAAATGGACGATGCCTGTCACTTTGTGTTTGCGCGCCAAATCGATCGCGTCGTGAGCGCTCGTGACGTCCAAAGGTTCGATGAAAACACTCTTGCCGATTTCAGCTTTAATGAAGTCGGGCTCCCGCCGCACGCGATAGTGCGTGAGCACGACCTTCTCACCCGCGTCGACAAATCGCCTGGCGGTGTGCAGTCCGATGAATCCTAGCCCACCCGTGATCAGAATCATGGGGCCGCCTCCTCGGTCTTAAATTGTAAGTGTTTTACGCACCGCCTGATCTTCCGTTGAACAACAACAGTCGCGCGCTCACCACCTGTTTCATCGCGTCAACCGCTGCGGGCAACAACTTATATGGAACCACCTGATCCTCTGCGCTAGCAAGCGAGTGCGTATGATCCGCGTTCAAGAAAATCGGATAATCATCGTGCCGGAGTACCTTCACTGCAGCGGCGGCCTCGCGCACACCCATGAAGGCGCGCTCGCCCTGGGAAAGCCCCACGATGACTGGCACGTCGAGCGCACGGGCCGATTCAAAAACCGCCTTCAAACCTGCCAAGTCCGAGATGTTGAAATGGCCAATGGCAACTTGGTTTTGCCGTGCTGCGCCCAACACTTCGCGAAGTGTTTTCATAATGCGATCCTGGTTACAGTTCAACCTAGTTTGAGGGACGAGTCAATCGGTTGTAACCGTCCTGCTGAACCTTGAACGTTGAACTAGCAAAAGCCTTGAACTGCCTCTAGGCAATCGGTCAATCGGTCAATCGGGGATGCAAGCGGTTACGGTTATCTCCACCAGAAGATCGGGCGAGTTTAACATCACTTCCACGGTGGTCCTGGCCGGCTTGTTAGTCGGGAAAAATTTGCCGTACTCATCGTTGTACTCTGCCAGGTCCTCCCGTTTGGTGAGATGCGTCAACACCGTCAGGACATTGTCCAGGGACGTCCCTGCGGCTACCAAGATCGTCTTGACGCGCTGCAGGGCAAAATTGGTCTGTTCGCGAACGCTTTTGCCGACTTCACCCGACACTGGGTGTCTTCCAGTCTGGCCGGCCACGAAGACCAGATTGCCAAATCGGGTCGCGGGGGACAGATTGGGATTGGCCGCAGCAAGATCAACTTGAATTATTTCTTTCTCGGGCATCTCGTCTCCTATTGCACTGTAACAGCAAATTAGCGTTCGCCGTTCATGGTTCGAAGGCCTCACCAGGAACGGCTTCTGGTTGACCGTTCACCCTCAGCTTTGTCGAAGGGTTCTTCCAGTTAAATACGAATGAAGCGTCACAGTCCACTAACAGGCAAAATAGCCAGCCGGGACTTATGCTGTCAATGCAAATCGTAGGTTGGAAGACAATTATCTTAAAGCGGCGAATCGCAAACCAAGCTGCTCATTGAGAAACTCCCCGCTTCGTCGAGTTCAAGTCGCAATGGGTTGGAGTCCTCATCATAATCGCGTAGCGAAGCTCCTTCACGGCTCAGGCAACATGCTCGACTCATGGCTGGACCCTCTGAGCGCGGCTCCGGGTGTGAGGTCAAGCCTTACTAGGAGGTTTCGGTAGCAGATCGATCCAGTTGCGGAATTTCGTAGGGTCGTAGCCGACAACAAATGCAAAGAATGAAAGAGTTGCAGCGAACCTGACGTATTGATCTGGAGAAGAGTTCTCAAATGGGCTACTAGTTGTGATGTAAACGCCGGCCATGAATCCAAGGTAAACTAGGAAGCTGCGAAACATCGACGCGGCCGGGTTCTCCGTCCGAAACACAATGCATTCGGGCGGTAGATTAGTTGAATTCGAGGCGTCTTTCTGAACCGTGCGCTCAAAGGTGATATTGCTGGCGCAGCCGCCCAAGAAACCAGCGATAAGCGTGAGGAAGGCAACGTTGGTCGGAGTAAAGAGACACATTACGGCCAGGAACGCTACCAAATCAAACGGCGGAGCTGCCGCCGGTCCCTGAGATTGTTCACGGTGGGAAGTCGAGGAAGCAAGCGCTGCAGTGACAACACTAGGATCATTCATAGTCGAGAACGTCTTCACAGTTGACGCCTGCGGTCTTTGTGGTAGTAATCTTTCTCGGTACGGAGCGGAGTCGCGAGAGAGACCAGCGGTGAAGAGGACAAGGTACAGCAACAACGCAAAGCTTCCGAAAACAATGTGTAACTTACTCATGGGTTCCTCCGACACTAAGTCAATTTGGCAGATGCTCGCTCTTAGGCCTCCTACAGGAGCGGTAACGGCTGCCAAATCCAGTCGATTCGATTGACTCCCCCTGCCGCTAGGCTTTCACGACCCACGCCGTCCGTCTCTGGCCACGTGCTAACTCTATAGCAATTACGATGCCCGACCATGAGTGCCCATTTGAAAGAACGCAAATAGCTGAATCAAGCAAAAATCTTGGTTCAGATTGGTTGTCGACCTTGACTGAGGACGGTAACGCGCAACTTTCGTCTACACTGGTGTATCCAACGTTATTCTCGACGATGCCCACGACACAACGTAGAATCGCACTGGTTCGGGTGTACGGCCATAGGGTAACTGAAGCCGCCAGGTGCTTGCGATTTGACCAAACTAACGCCAAATGCATACCGATTTCCTAGCTTCATTTGGAAAAATCCCCTTCCGGTGTTTCAACGACCAGGTGATAATGGTTGTCCATTAGGCAATAGACGCGGCAAACCGCAGTGCAAGCGTTTCACCAACTTGGCGAGAGTGTTTAGAAACGACTCTCGGCCATCCTCGTCCCTGCATCGTCTTGCTTCTCGATTTTATCTTCCTCTGTGGACGGTCAAAGCGTTTCTAGAGAAAGGCGAAAATATGTTAGGGTCCGATGGAAAAAGGAGACCGAATCAATGAAGAATATCTTCACCCTGCTCTTCGCGCTCGTCGTTCTCGGCTATTTCACGCCTGAGTGTACTCTGGGCCAGAGCAGCAGCTTGATTGAAGCGGCAAAGAAGGAAGGCGGCAAGGTCGTCGTCTATGGATCGCTTCAGGACAGCAGCATGGAACCGATCGGAAAAGCCTTTCAGTCCAAGACAGGTCTTGAGCTGAACTACTGGAGAGGTACGGCCACCAAGGTCATGGATCGAGTGCTCGCGGAGCATCGCGCCGGAAAACCTCTCTATGATGTCGTTCTCACCAATGACAATCCTATGGAG
>DATFWY010000186.1:0-32830 GCA_035258805.1 Blastocatellia bacterium
CAACTTGTCTGTCAGGCTGTCCCGATAAAGATTGCGCCAGGCAAGTTGCCGGCAAACCGGCGATCAGCAGAAGCGCGAGACGCAAAGCTCTCTGAACGTTGAAAGGTTCTCGACTTCTTAGCATTAGTATCGCGCCTCCATGGATGTGTTGTAGCGAGTTGTCCTGCCCACGAAATGAGCTACCTCATCCGCTGCCTTTTCCACCATTCGTTCGACGTTGCTGGTAACGCGTGTGTTTTCGACGGTGATGTTCATCTCACCCAGAATCCTCGCCGTATGCTTGTCCTTGAGCCTCATGCGAACAGTCAGTACGGCATGATTGTTACCCTGTTCGATATAGCGAAGCGCAGGTATTCCCGGCGTGTAATCATCTATCGATCCTTCAACGATCAGTTCCCGCGACCCGGGCGTTATGGTTTCGGCGCCGGATTGGTCGGGGGTCTTTTTCGGGGAATCTATTGCCTGATCGACTTGCGTGATGCGCTCAAAACGGTTGAGGGATCGGGTCCGGTTGATTATCTCGGTATTTAATTGCTTCACGGTGATCTCGGGGATCTGATCGAGCATGAGGTTCTCTAAGGTGTGGATCTCGACTCGACCATAAGCGCGAAGGTCATCAGTGACCGGCATTAACTGGTAGGAACGCACCCTAAGGCCGTGCACCTCGCGGAAGATGCGCGAAGGTACCGAGGTGGCTACACTGCGGACGGAACAGCCGAAGTTTACCGCGGCTACCCCTATGCTCGATATGATCAAGGCTGCTTTACAGATTGCTCTAATGAGTCCTTGTCGTCTTGCTGATGTGTTTGTGGGAGTCATTCTGTTTCTCCGAATAAAGTGGGGAGAATCACGTTAACTTATAAAAAGTTGAATTCAGCGTGTCGGTCGTGTTCTCCCCGCTCGACCGGTAGAAAAGCAAGATGAGGGCCAATGCTAAGTTGCTGATATTGTTAGGCGAATGACTTGTTCTCGTGAATTTCTCACGAAAGGAGGCAAGAACATTGCCGTGGCTTTTTCAGAATCCCACCAACGCACGTTGGTGGATCGTTCATACTCAGCCTACTTAAACGCGAGCGAATTGATTCTCTGGTAATCCCACCAACGCAGTTGGTGGATCGTTCATACTCAGCCTACTTAGCGCGAGCGAAATCGATTCTCCAGTAGTCCCACCAACGGAGTTGGTGGATCGTTCATACTTAGCCTAATAACGAGCAAGTGCAATTGGGCTCTTCCGCCAATCCCACCAACCCAGTTGGTGGATTGTTCATACTTTGCCTACCGGACGCAGCAAGGTCAGCATTCACCCGCGTTTCTCAGAAACGCTTTCAACAACGCAGTAGTCAATTCTCCACACGTGCCAACATACGCTGACGGTTGCCAGAGCTGATTTATTCCTGCCTCGATCAATTCACTTGCGAAATGCTTCGCCATAAAATATTGACCGTTATTCATCAACGACATCACAACCTTTTCAATACTCAGCTTAGGTGTGATTCGAATGATCAGATGAACGTGATCAGGTACAACCGTGGCTTGGTCAATTGCGAATTCGTAATAGTCCGCCACGTTCAACCAGTATCCAACCAACGCGGCGCCCGTCTTGGACTGAAAGACTCCATGTCGGAACTCGGTCGCGAGAACAACATGATGGCTTAGATCAAATATCGCGTGAGCAGTTGATAGCGACTTCGGTTGCGCCGCCCTAAATCTAAATACCGGTGGTCGAATGCGCTTGCTGTAACCGTGATGTTCGGCTTGGCCATCAAGATAGTGCTTAACCGCTCCCAGTCGGACGCGACCGACACTACGAGCTAGATAACCGCGCGCCCAAAGTGGCGGCGCAATTCCAAACTCAGGGCAGAGAGCCGCTGAACTTCGTCCCTTTAATCTCTTAAGGCTCTCCGCGATTGACTGTCGTGGGTGTAGGCTCAGTATCAATTGTGTGTGGGTCGGCTGGTGATCCCTCTCGATCAGGTGAATTTCATTTAGATCGCACAACTCATCCAATGTTTTTGAGAGGCTGGTGATTCTGGAGTGATTGGAGAAAATCTCGCGCCTCCGATGAGTGCGGAAGCAGACGTGGTAGTGAAGTTGAAAGGCCCACGAAATGTCCTTGAAAGATTCAAGCTGCATTGGGCGAGAGGATACGAAAGAAGGGACTGCGCATACAATAGACATGAAGAAGTTGTCGTACGAATGGCCACATAAAGTTGTTGGATTTGCGAAATAGAGCCCTGCAACTGGGATTTCGGGAAGTAGCTCGGGGACTTCCTTAGGCTAAGTATGAACGATCCACCAGCTGCGCGTTGGTGGGATTCGGGAAAACGGGGAGGGCCCGCTTGGTTCTTGTAGGCTGAGTATGAACCATCCACCAAACTGCGTTGGTGGGATTTTGAAAACGTGTTGGGGTTTCGGCTCTCGTAGGCTGAGTATGAACGATCCACCAACTGCGTTGGTGGGATTACCAGAGAATCCATTTGCTCGGATTAATTAGGCTGAGTATGAATGATCCACCAACTGCGTTGGTGGGATTACCAGAGAATAGCCAGAAGATCGAAAAAGAGAGTTAATTCTTCGTAGAGTACCCAAAGACCTCATAAAATCTTAGGAGAGTACCCAAAGACCTCATAAAGTCTTAGGAGAGTACCCAAAGACCTCATAAAGTCTTAGTAGAGTACCCAAAGACCTCATAAAACTTGTTCAATTCGGCAAGCGCTCCATCCTTCTCAACAAGAGCAGTCAAAAAAAGGATCGCGTCGTGTTGTGACAAATCGACCAAAGGCGCCTTTGCGCTTAATGCCTGCAGCCATCGTTGCCAGCCACCTTTCGAAAGGGTCTCTCGCGTCAACTCAGCTCCTGGTCGATCACCGTTGAACTCTCGGTATTTAGCGTAGCTTCTCGTCGCCTCGGTGTAATTTACATTAGCCTCGTGAAAGCTGACGAACCGCTGATAGCTGGTCGCAAATTCGGTATTCAGTTCGAACGTCTTGTTCAGTTGGCTGGTCGCATCATCGTAGCGGCGCGAGTGGAACAGAGCCTCAGCATAGTCCAAATTGGTGATGAATGAGAGTGGATCAAGCTCTGAAGCCTTACGTAATTCCGCAGATGCCTCTTCGTGACGAGCAAGGTAAAAGAGCAAAAGCCCGTACCGTCGATGCGCGGTCGCATAATTAGGATTTAGGTAGATTGCGCGTTGATACTCGCGCTCCGCTGCAGCGAAGTCGTATTCGTGCGCAAACACCTCTCCGAGCGTAGCATGCGTTTCGGCTAATTCGTCGTCCAGCGACAGCGCTTTCAATGCGTCTTCTCGCGCTGCCAGCAACGCTTCGCGCAATGACTGTTGGCGATAAAATGGAAGTAACAGACCGATGTCAGCGCGACCGGCGTAAGCCCGCGCAAAGTTCGGATCAAGCGAGATTGCCTTATCGAAATACTCAAGAGCCTTTTCCGGGTCTTTTGAGGCTCGCTCGTTCCAGCATGACCATCCTTTCAGATAGAGCTGGTAGGCTTCGGGATCTGTCGTGTACTTCTTTGACAACCTTTGTTCGTCTGTACCCGACAAACTTAATCCCAATTTGTTTGAAACATCGCGTGCTATCTCGCCGTGCAAAGCAACGAGATCGTTTTGTTTTCGATGGTATCGCTCGCTCCAGATTAGATTTTCTGTTTGCGCGTCAGCCAGCTCCATGCTTAGCTCCAACTCGTCGCCGACCAGAACCATACGACCGTTTAGCACCGCCTGAACGTTTAAGTCCGTGCCGACGGTATGTAGCGCAGCTCCCTTGCCTTTGTAGCGAAACACCGATGTAGGCGCTTTCACATCCAGGATCGGAAGCTGAGACATACTACAGATCAGCATTTCCGTCATGCCGTCAGAAAGATAGTCAAGCTGCTCATCAGCATTGACACTGATGATAGGCATAACCGCCAGGGTTGGGATGCCTCCATTGTTGCCCCACGATGTGGTGTTGTAGCCGGGGAGCGAAGATATAGTCGAATTCTTGTTCGTCGATATCCCTGAGTAATAAGTACCCGTCAGCGTTAAAGCGATGATGATGGCGATCACAACCACAGCGATCGAATGTTTCTGACTTCGGAACCGATTACTTTTTTGGCTTGTCTCATCCAATGCTTCTGCCGCAAGGCCGATGTCTTGATTATTGCGTTTCATATCACCTCAAACTTTCCCAGACTAGAGGATCTCGGCGTGCCGGAGAATTTCCTCGAATCGTGGGTCGTCACGCAATGGGTCGAGCAGCGGGTCAACCCTCACTAACCGCCCAAAGACTTCGTACGACTTTTCAAGTTCAGCAAATGCTTTATCCTTCTCGCCAAGCAAGGTCAGGAATATCACGAGGTCGTGTCGTGACAAGCCAGCCGGCCTTTCTCCCCCGGTCATCGCTCGCAAGAAGCCCTGCCATCCACCTTTTGCAAAGCTATCCCTGACCAGCGTCGCAGTTTGTCGTTCACCCCTCAGATCCTGGTATCGGGCATATTCCTCAACGGCTTTGCTGTATCTTCCTTTTGCTTGGTAGACATTCGAAAGGCTGGAATGAGCCCTCTCAAAACTCTCATCCAATTCGATCGTCTTTTTCAGTTGGGCGATTGCATCATCATACCTTCTCGCGTAGAACAAGCCCTCCCCATATCTCACATTGCCGATCAGCGAAAGAGGTTCAATCTCTAAAGCCTTCTGTAGTTCGATAAGCGCTTCGGTGTGCCTGCCAAGATAGAACAGCATTACGCCGTACCAGGTACGCGCCGTCGCGTAGGCGGGATTCAATTCAAGCGCAAGGTTGAATTCTCGTTCGGCTTCAGTGAAATCAGACTCAAATGTATCCACGAGCCCGAGCGACGCGTGAGGCTCGACTAAATCACGGTCCAGGGACAACGCTTTCGTCGCAGCCTCTCGCGCCTGGAGCATCGCCTCACGCCGCGGCGTATCGCGATAGAGTGGCAGCAGCACGTAAGAATCGGCCAGGCCCGCGTAAGCTAGCGCGTATTTCGGGTCAAGGGAAATCGCCTGATTAAAACATTCAATGCCCCTGTCTAAATCTTTCGTCGTGCGCTTGTTCCAGTAATAACGTCCTTTCAAATAGAGCTGGTAGGCTTCCACGTTGGTCGTGTATTTCTTCGATAACTTTTCTTCGTCGGTACCAACCAGCTTCACGCGTAGTTTGCTTGAGACGTCGCGGGCAATCTCGCTCTGCAAAGAAACGAGTTCGTCCTGCTTACGGCTATATTGCGCGTTCCATATCACGTTCTCTGTGTGTGTATCAGCCAGCTCCAAATTGACGGTCAAAACGTCGCCGCTTTGCAGGATGCGTCCGTTCAAAATCGCCTGTACGTTTAAGTCAGCACCGACAGCGTTAGGCGCAACATCTTTGCCTTTGTAGCGGAGTACTGATGAAAATGCTTTTACATTCAATTCAGGGAGTTGTGACAAGCTGTATATCAGCGTTTCAGTCATCCCGTCAGATAGGTAGTCAATCTGTTGGTCTGCATTTACATTGATGAAAGGCAGTACGGCCAACGAATTGATTGCCGTCCTGGTTTTGCGCGCTAGTGAGTAGTAAACCGAACCCGTCAGCATCAGGACTATGATCGATGCCACCACCGACACACCGATCGTGAGCTTCGGCCTGCTTTGACCGAGTCTAAACGTTTTCTCGTTAGATGAGTCGACGCGGACCGTCGGAGGCGTTGCAGACGCCTCCGGCGGTGTCGTTGTTGGTTCGGTTGCTTCAGGCAGAAGGACGACGGTTGCGCTGTCGCCGAATGAGTCGCTATCGGAAACGAGCCGAACGCCATCGTGTCGACAAAAGACGAGTAGGTCATTCGTCGCGACACTGTTGCATTGTGGGCATCGTTTCATTTCGACTCATATTCGAAGCTGGTTCAGTAGCCGCACTGACTTTAAAAATAACGCGGTCATTAGAACCCACGCGAGATCGAGAAATAGATAAGGTTCCGCTCGTGGCTGTGGCCGATCTCGATTCGACCCGCGAAACCTCTCGAATACCGGTACTGAACTCCGCCACCGACCGAGGCTCGCCAGTTACTGGAGTCAAAATCCTTGTTCGCCAGGATGGCCGGATCGGTTTGTGAGCGGTTGTCTCCCCACACCTGCCCGGCGTCGCCGAACCCGAAGACATCCAGGCCTCGATCCTCGCTCTGAGTCCACACCGTCTGACGCAGTTCGGCTGAACCCAGGGCAGCATTGTTGCCGCGGAACCGGAAATTCTTAAATCCACGGCCGTACATTCGACCACCGAGGAATGACATGTCATAAAACGGAATCTGGCTGCCGCCCCTTGGGTCTTTCAGGCTTGCGTATCCCCGCACCGCCAGCGAAGTCTTATCGCTTCCCAATGGTATGTAACCGCGTGCATCAAGCTCAGCTTCTAACCAGCCGTAATCCGAAAAGGCTGGCTCATTCTTGAGTCCCTGTGCTGAGCCGATGCGACCGTAGAAGTACGCGCCCTTCGTCAATCCGCTGGCGGTATTGCGTAGATCGTATTGGGCGAAGCCTCCGAATGAAAGAATCTTGACGTTACTGAGTAATCCCGGCGCCCATTGAGATACGGGTTGTGTCGCCGGGTCACCGGAGAAAAGAGTATCAATCGGGATGTCGGTATCCTTTTCGCCTCTGAAAGTGCCGGAGTTCGATTCCCTGAAATAGCCACCTACCTGTAATCGCTCATTAAAGTCGTGGTACAACGAAGCGTTGTAACTGCGCTGCTCGACATCAAAATTGGTCTGCGAGGTATTGGGGATGCGAGGACCGATGCCAAAGAAGTTATCCTTGGTGCGCCTTATATAATCGAACCAGACATCAGCGTGAGTATTCTTATCGAACACTTGAGGAAAGTAAGCCTCGCCTTCGAAGCGCCGGTAAAGGTTTGGAGAGGTCAATGCTGTAAGGCGAAATTCGACAAAGCGAAACTTATCGGCGGTTGTTGCTTGAACACCCAAACCGATTAAAGCGCCCTGCTCGAACCCGCCCACAACGCCTCGAAAGTACTTACTGCCAAGGTCAATTGTGTACCAGCTCTCGCGCGTTGGTGCATTTCGGTTTATCGCCTTAGCGCGCCCTGCGAGACCTGAGAGACCGCCTGGGGGAACGGTTTGCGGGGTGCCCTGAGTTGGCTCAGCGTCCGCCGTTCCTACGGTCGTTTCCTTTGTTCCGGTTGCGTTTAAACTGTCTGCGGCCGGGGATGCGGGTGTGTTCGACGCGCCAGTCGAGTCAGTAACCTGTGCTACGCAACGAGTGGATATTGAGAAAAGCGTCAACGTTGTCGCAAACAAGAAACATGGCAAAAGGTGCCTCGTGCGATCGGTCATTTTCATTACCTCCTGAGACAGTTGTTCGTGTTTTTGCTCATAGCAGGTACAACTTCGGTCGTAGAAGCATGTCGGGGGATCTTCTCTGCGAAACTCTGCGTGCTTTGCGACTCCGCGGTGAATGTTCAATGCCCTGAAGCTTCAACGCAGAGACGCAGAGGTTTCCCGACATCCTCCTCAAGGACTACGAACTCTTGTGGTTTTCCTGGGGTCGGGCTATTTGCTCCTCAGAGTTCGTAATCATTGATCTGAGAAGGCAACGTAGGGACCAGACTCAAGTTGTTGATAATTATTGGGGAGGGTGGTGCGTTCGTGAATTTCTCGCGAAGGACCGCAAGAAGATTGCTTTCTATGTGGCATGCAAATTCACAGTTGCAAGATGCCGCGGCGGATGGCAATGGACACAGCCTGAGTGCGATCGCTTGCGCTCAGTTTCTCCATGATGTGCTTGATATGAACTTTCACCGTCTCTTCAGAAATGAAAAGCCGTTCAGCAATATCGCGATTTCGGTTCCCGCTGGCGACATACCGCAAGACGTCTATCTCACGTGCCGTCAGGACGTCGTCGCCGAGATGCTCAGCTAGATGCGCTGCCACGTCCGCGGGAATACGTTTTTTGCCGATATGAACCTGCCGGATCACATCCAGCAGATCTTTTGGCGGCATGTTCTTGAGCAAATAGCCGTGCGCCCCTGCTTCCAGCGAACGCCGTATCTCCACGTCACCCTCGAAAGTGGTCAGCATAACAATTCGGGCTTCAGGGAATTCAGAGCGAATCGCGATCAACGCGTCTACGCCGCTCATATCAGGGAGTCTAAGGTCCATAAGGGTGACGTCAGGCTCGTGTTGTTTGAACAATTGAATGGCTTCGCCGCCGGTCGCCGCTTGAGCAACCATCACCATATCCGATTGACTATTGATAATGGCTTCAATCCCCTCGCGCAGCAGGGGATGGTCATCAACACTGAAAACGCGAATGCGGGTCTGGTCGCTCACTACCTTCCTCACTGAGTCCGTAATTTAGAGTCTGTTCAGCCCTGTACGGCTGGCCCTCCGTGGCCGCCCCTCCTTACATACCCCTAATCCTTACATACCCCTAATCGCGGCAAGAAGGGGCGGCCACGGAGGGCCACCCGTACAGGACGCCGATTAGGGTTATGTAACAAGTGGCGGCCACGGAGGGCCACCCGTACAGGACTAGCGAATTCTCCGTTGTACTCCATTAGAAGGCTTGTCCTGGAACGCAACATTGCCGGGGACCAATAATTCTACCTCATTTCCCTTTTGAGCGTGACTTCGTAATCTCAATCGTGCACCAATTCCCTCGGCGCGTTCCCGCATTCCCGAAAGCCCACCCTGATGTACGGACACTTTCGGATCAATTGTACAACCATCGCAGCGGAAAATTATGCGCAAATGTTTGTTCTTATATTCGATGTTTACCTCGATACTCCTGGCATCCGGATTATGAAACGCATTTATCAATACCGCTCGTCCGATGCTGTATACTTCATCACGGATGATCGGGTGAACCGGGCGAGGCCGTCCTTCAACAAGCACGCGAAAATCAATCTTTTTCTTGTCGTTGAATTCTCGCTGGATTCTTGAAAATGCCTGATCGATATCAAGAGTGTCAGTGCTGGTAGACGACCGGAGCTGCTGAAGCGCGCTCCTACCTTCTTCAACGACCTGTCCCATAACTTGCAGCACATGGGTCAGCGATGGTTTCGCCGGCAGATCCTCGGGCACGCGATCAACCGCAACATGAAGTTGCATTGAGGCACTTATAACACCCTGGAGCAATGTGTCATGAAGATCCTGCGCGACGCGAGTTCGCTCAGCCAGACGCTCCTCAAAACGAACATTCAGCTGCCGGCTCGAGTACCGTAGCCAGTAACTATAAAATGCTAACGGTGCCAACAGAGAAGCCAACACGCACAGCAGTACAAACCACCATCTCTTCCAGAACACAGGGTGGCCTTTGACACTCAATGCTGCGACCACGCCCTCGCCGTCGCTCGGCAAAGATTCTGTTACAGGCGGAGGCCGATACCCCGGCTCAACCAGCAGCGCGGCGTACTCGGTTCCAAGATGCGTTGTGCTCCTCCATCTCGAATCCGTTTGAATTTGCGTGAAGGGCTGGTCAGCGAAGGGCTGCACGTACCAGGCCCCGCTTCGCGCGTACAGGACTATTTGCAACTGGTCGTGAGCGCCGATCACACGGCCTTCGATCAAATCCAGTTTCTCAGGTCCGCCCTCTTCTGACTGAGGAATTCTGGTGAATTCTATATAGGGTCGGTCAGGGGTGCGATGTGTGCTGCAACCGAAGAGTACAATGCAGCTAACAGCCAGAAGTAAAATCCTGCTGTAGGTGACATGGATCACAAGCACAGTTTTGGCTGCTTCGCTCACCGCTGGCTCCAGGATGGCAGATATCGGGCCCTTACGATTCAGACTGCTTTACTCCCTATTCAGATTAAGGCGGGAAACAAAAAAGTGAATCCCCATACACAGGCATCCTCAAGTAACACTTTCGTGGTAGGTTAGGAACACCACTGTGGCAGGTCAGTGAAAATCGCGCAAAAATCCGGTCTTATTCCCTTGAATTCCTGATCTTTTTGGTCTCCGCACTTGCCGTTCGCGGATAAAATTTGCCGAACCAACTGCGCGGCGGTGAAGATTGGGATTCGAAGGCAACATCGGCAGGAATTGACAGGATAACCTCGGTGCCCGCGCCGGGCATGCTCCAAATTTTCAGCTTCGCGCCGATTGCTTCTGCTCTTTCACGCATTCCCGAAAGGCCCCAATGCCCTTCACGCCCGAAGCGAAGCACCTGGTGATCTATTCCGTCTCCGTTGTCGCGGACGACGATCCGAAATTGCCTGGAACCATACCGCAGTCTTAGTTCGATAGTGCTTGCTCGAGAATGCCGAAAGGCATTTACCAATGCTTCCCGGCATATTCGGTAAACTTCATCACCGATGAGCGGGTGCAAAGGATGAGGAGAACCTTCGACGGCGATTCGATAATCAACGGCTTCCTGAATGGCGAGTTCCTGCTGAATCCCGGAGAGTGACTCTGCGAGATCCTGAGAATCACTGCTGTACGAGCGCAGGCCTTTGAGCGCGGAGCGGCCCTCCTCAATAACCTGTCTCATCAGATCAAGCACTCGGGTTACGAGAGGCTTCGCGGGAGAATCTGCAGGCAACTTATCGGAGGCCACACCAAGCTGCATCGAAGCGCTAAGAAACCCTTGCAACAATGTGTCGTGCAAGTCCTGGGCGATGCGTGTCCTTTCAGCAAGCCGTTCTTTGAAACGAATATTCATTTGCGCGGTCAGCCGCCGAACTCTCAACCGATAAAAAACCAGGAAGGTCAGCGCGATGGCCATGAACAGGAGAGTGCGAAACCACAACGTCTGCCAAAATACCGGCTCGACCTCAAACTGGAACACAGACTCCGAACCATTCCAGAGCCCGTCGCTGTTGCTGGCTATGACTCGGAATCGGTATGAGCCCGGGCTGAGGTTTGTGTAGACTGCTTCGCGGGTGGCGACCGTTTCGCTCCAGTCTTTATCAAAGTTATCCAATCGGTATCGAAATCTCACCCGTTCGGGAACCGTGAGACTCAAACCCGAATAGCTTAAGGTGATCCTTTGATTAGTGCCTGGAATACGAACTGCCCTCTGCAGACCAAGCGGACCGCCATCTGCTATCACATCTTCTATGCGAACGATCGCTGGAAGTGAATATCTTGCTACGTGTCTTGGATCAACTACCGAAAGCGCCCGATTGGTAGAGACCCAAATCCGTCCGGTCGCATCCACCACGACTGAACGATGCCGTTTCACGCCTTCGACGCTACGGAGACCGTCAGCAAGATCGAACTCTCGCACATCCTTTTCTCCGACCACGCCGCTTAGCACCTTATCCGGTTCAACACGCAACACATGATGAGAAGTCGAAATCCATAGCCAGCCGTACGAGTCTTCCGCAATTCCGAGTATCTGTTCACGTAATGATTGTGGTACTTCACGAGGAACCTGGATCCTGCCTGATTCGATGACCGCAATCCCATAGTCCGTACCAATCCAGATCGCGCGGCTGGAATCCTCGAAGAGGCAATTCACACTTCCAGGGGGTATGCCGTCCATCGGTCCATAACTGGCCCACTTATCATGCAGCAGCGAGCTGAGGCCATTCGCCGTCCCAAACCACATCGTTCCATCGGAGCTCTCGAGGATGGAGGTTACTGTGTTAGACGCCAGGCCGTTTGCGAGTGTATATGTCGTGAACTTTCCATCTTTGAACCTCGAGAGGCCGCCGCTTATGCTTCCGGCCCACACCGTACCATCCCGACTCTGATGCACTGCATAAATGCTGTTTTGAACAAGTCCTTGTGACTGTGTGTAAGTGACAGCGGTGAACGAATCATCTTTGTATCTAAGTTGGGTTAACCCTCCGCGCATTCTGCCGATCCACAATTCACCTTCTCTGCCGGCCAGTGAAAAGACAACATCTTTCTCCAGGCCGCCTGCATTCACAGAGCCAATCTGTCCGGCGTTTTGCCAGTACAGACCGCCTGTAGAAGGCGCAAACCAAGTGCGTCCGTCGACGCCTATGTAAAATGCTCCGTTGGAATCCGCCAGGCTTTTGGCGAAAGGAGAAGTCACGAATGCGGTGTCACGAAGACGTTCAATACCTCGCGTGCCCCCTATCCAGAGATTTCGCTCGCGATCTTCGAAAATAGCATTGACCGCTGCTGCTGAGCCGGCATCGCCTTCCTCCAATGAAGAGGTACCGCTGGTATTCAGTCGCAAAAGCCCGCTGCTGGTGCCTATCCAGATGTTCGACTCGCCGTCCCTGGCCATCGCAAGAGTCCGCACCCGCTCCAGTTTGTCAAACACTCCAGCTATCGTAGTCCCATCGCTAGCCCAGCCTACTACACCATTGTCGGTGCCAATCCATAAATTTCCATGCTCGACGGACAAAAGACTATTAATCTTTTGGTCGGGCAATCCTTTCGTAATCGCGGAAAGCTCTCCTTCGGTCATGTAAAACAGGCCGGCATCTCTGCTTCCAATCCAGAGCTTGCCATCATCAGTCATCGCCATGGATATAACCAGTAAGTTAGGCCTTTCTGCAGTCGATAGAAGTTTTTCGAACTTGTCGCCTTTATAAGTGAAAACGCCAGTCCTTCGTACAGCAAACAAAACTTCGCCATTCGGTCCCCGGCACAGAGCTGAGACACCGGAATGCGCGCTGTCGAGATCCGGCATTACGTCCGAAAACGTTCCGTCACGGTAGCGCAGCATGTTTCGGCTCTGCGGCCGGATCCAAAGATTGCCGTCGGAATCTGTAATAAGATCCAGAATTGGACCAGGAGGAAGAGCAGGTGAATTCGTAGCGTTGAACAGCCGAAAATTCAAACCGTCGAAGCGAACCAAACCCTTTTCTGTGCCGAGCCACAGATACCCATCAGCGGTCTGAGCGATGGCATAGACCGGGCCGCCTGGAAATCCCTGTTCAGCGCCCCACCTGTCACGGACATAATCTACAATCGCTCTCTTTGGATCTAATGCCTGCGCAGCATTGACCAGGCACACGTTAATCAAGCCAGCAAGAACGAATCTGAAGAGCCAGGAGCGGATTTTGGCCTTATGGAAAGTATTCAAATTTCTCGATAACGACTTCGGAATCATTCTGTAAAGGACTAGCGGTGTTACCGTAGACGTAAAAGGCCATGCGAACTGACTCCGCACCAACAGAAGGAACGCCCGCCGTGAAGGTACGCTCATTAATGACCTTCGACTGAGGATCCGGTAATGATCCGCTCGCTGTTCTGAACGATACTCTTCCGGGCTCCCAACGAAATGAATGGGTCAGCACACCATCGGGCGCCGCGAATCTGGTAACATTCGCGGGTACATAAAACGGTTGGACTTCATATTGAGCATTTTGGCTTGCAGGGTCCCCCCAACGACTGATCTCAATATCCATCTCACGGTTATTCTGATCACCTCCTGCGTAATCCCAGGTAAACATAGCAAAAACCACCGCCGGCTCGAAGTGTGACGTATCTCGCACAACGAATGAATAAGTTCCATATCCAAGAGGACGCGTCAGTGCCACCTCCGAACACGTCCACTGATCTGCTTTTTTCGTGATGAGAAGATGCAGCGCACCCGCTGGATCAGTCCAGGCGTTCGATGGATCATAAATATTGAGAGTGTCCCCCCGGCTGCTGGGAGCCGCGCGAACTCTCCACTCATAGCCGCTAAAGAGAAGCGGAGCAGTGACAGTAGGTCCCGACGTTGCGCCTTCTGTGGTCGCGACGGCAGCCACCTCACCTCCCTCGGTTGGCAGCGCATTCAACATTGCTTTGGGACGATACCCCGGCTCTACCAGCAAGGCGGCGTACTCTGATCCGAGGTGAGTTGAGTTTACCCAGCTCGAGGTCGGTTGAATGGTTGTGAATGGGGAGTTAAACAGCGGTTGTATCCACCACATCCCCGTCTTGGCGTACAGGACAATCTGTTGGCCCGGACGCGCGCCGGTCACACGGCCCTGGATAATATCGAGTTTATCGGAACGATTTACCTCGGCTGGAGGAACCCTGGTGAATTCAAGAACCGGCCTGGAAGCCTCTACCCTTCGTGATCGGCAAGCACCGTAAAGAAGCCAACAGCCGAGCATAAGGAGAGAACCTCCAAAGACTCTTTTTGTGTGCTGGTTCCGGAACACTTGAGGCTGCACTTCCTTTATTTAGTGTACGGCCAGCACTATAGCGGATCATTTTGAGCCTCGTCCATGTTTGGGTTGGAGTCGCAAGTGTCGTCGTGGTGGAATGTGATAATCGAAGCCGCTAAGGCTAAAGCCCGATGGAATCTTGGACGCTGAGCCGCGTGTGTTTCGAGAACGTGTTTCGAGAATAGGAATGAAGAAGGGGACGAGCCCTCGCTCGCAGTTGGCCTCCAACCACTTTCGGCGTCGTTAGGTAGAGGCCAACAAATTAGGGCACATTAAGCTCAGGCTTAACTGAAGACGGCTCTCGCGGTCCAGTCTATCACCTGGGGTTTGAAGCGACGTTTGTCGATCTTCAGCATCTTGATCTTTGATTCAAGTGTCGAGGAAGGAATTCCCAGCAGCGACGCCGCACCGAACGGTCCCGACACTCGGCCCTTGCTTTCTGTTAATGCAGCTTCAATGCTGTCTTTTTGTTGGGTCGCAAGAGCGCGTGGGGGCGCTGTGGGCGCTGTGGGTCGCGGGGCGGCTACAGCAGCTTTCGAGCGGCGTCCCGCGAGCCAGTGCTCATCAATGTGAAGCGAGTTCGACTCGGAGAGAATGACCGCTCGCTCTACCACATTCTGCAACTCTCGCACATTGCCCGGCCACGCATGCGATTGCAGCAGGTTCATTGCCGTCCTGCTGACCCTATTGATCATTTTCCCTGCGCATCTGGCAAATCGGTGAGTAAAGTGCTCGACCAGAAGCGGGATGTCCTCGAGGCGTTCGCGCAGAGGAGGCATCTCAATCGGAAACACGTTTAACCGGTAGAACAGATCGGACCGGAAGGTCTTGTCCTCGATAGCAGCTTCGAGATCACGGTTAGTCGCGGCAATCACCCGGACATTCACGCGGATCGGCCGTTCGCCGCCGACTCGCTCGAACTCACGCTCTTGGAGGACGCGGAGCAGGGCAACTTGAATTTCAAGGGGCAGCTCACCTACTTCGTCCAGGAAAATTGTTCCGCCGTCAGCCAATTCGAAGCGGCCCTGTCGGCGCTGCGTGGCGCCGGTGAATGCACCCCTCTCGTGACCAAACAACTCAGAAGCAATCAGTGAGGGCGGAATCGCAGCGCAGTTTACGCTGATGAACGGACGAGATGATCGTCGTGATCGCTTGTGAATTGCTCGCGCGACGAGCTCCTTACCTGTGCCGGTCTCACCGGTGATGAGCACCGTTGAATCTGTGGGAGCGACTTGCGAGATTTCAGTGAGTACCGAACGCAGCGACGCCGACGCTCCGACAATCTCCTCGAACATTGAAGTCCTGTCTACTTCCTCGCGGAGCACGATGTTTTCTTTTCGGAGATCATCTTTCACGCCCTGGAGTCCAAAGCGGGAGCTTTCGAGGGCCTGACGTGATCCACCGTTTGCGGTGGCGCTCATCGCGGCTGCGACGTATTCGGTTTCCCGCGTGGTTTCCACGCTGGAGGCGTGCGCCGCTGGCTGAAGACTATTGACCGCGCTTCTCGACATCATGAGTCGATGTTCGATGTTCCAGACGTTATCTTCCGGTGTATTGTTCTCAACCACCCGCTGCACCGTTCCGTAATTGCCGTAATAATCGTTCATCGTCCTGTGCTCCTTTCCGTATTGTGGCGCCAGTTTGCTCCCATTCGACTTTTTGCGAAACCCTCTATAGTGCCAAATGTAGAGCCCCAGATAGTACCAAGGCGGTCTCCCCCAAATGTGTTAGAGCACCTTCACCCTGTCATTTCCACCAAAAACGCCGCGGAGACGACTGTTTCCTGTATCCCGCGAGTACATTCGCAGAACTACATTCATGATTGCCCGCGTGTTTGGATCGTATGTCTAGGGTTACTTTTGAAAGGCCGAGAACTCAGACCAGAGTCTTCTCTTTGCGGGGACGAACGACCGTAACGCGACGACCAAACAGTCGCGCATCAACCGAGTATGCGCCCGGCCCGAGGAGTGCGAGGGCGGCAGCGACAAACATCGTGAAGAGATAGATTAGATTGCCTGAAGTGAAGCCTGCATTGAAACCAAGCAACAGATTCGCGGCGGCAGCCGCACACACTATGGCGGAGAGAAATGGTGTAAGGAACCCTACACTTAGCGAAAGGGAGACGAGGGAGATCAGCAGGACGAGCGCAAACTCCAGGAAGCCTTCCGGCACACGACTGCGATGCGCCAGGTTCATAAGGAAGGCCGCCGCCACAGAGATCCGCACCAACAATAACGCGACACCCGGGCCTCCCTGAGGAAACATCGAAAAAAGCCGCTGCACAAATGAAGCTTAGCGGCTTTCTTTATGACACAATACCCAAAATTTGGCTATCGCTCTCTAACACTTTTGAGGGATTCAACGCTAACTGTTCGCAACACAGTTTAGAGTTCAAGCTTTAGCTGGCCGTTCCGGCTAGAACTGAAGTTTAAGCGCGAACTGGATCGAGCGTGGTCCGCCAATCTGATAGAGAGGGTTGAACCCCCCATTCGCGCCGCCCGACCCCAGACTGCTCGCCAGCGTCTGGGTTGAATGGCCAAACAGTGGACTGGCCAGGATGTTGTTCGGATCTCCGAAGTTCGGATGGTTGAAGATGTTGAAGAATTCCGCCCGAAAGCGAAGCCCTACGTTTTCCGCGATTTTGAACAGCCGTTGCACCGCGACATCCGCTTGCCACGCTCCGAAACCCCGCATCACATTGCGCCCGAGGTCGCCCTGCTGCCCGGCCGGCGCCGCGGAAAAGGCCGCCGCATTAAAGATTTTGCCGCCGGGATACTGCGACCCGTGCAGCTCGAGAGGCACACCCGGGTTAACATTCGGGCGAGCGTTAAGGGTGACCCCCGTCGTCGAGAAAAATGCGCCAACAAGATCGACCGGCGGCGCGGATCTCGACAGAATGAAAGCGTCCATCGACCAGCCGCTGAGTATTGCTCTGACAGTTTCCTGCGATCCGGGAACAGGCAGATCGTAGGTCACGCCAGCGGTAAACGAGTGGCGGATGTCAAAATCCGAATTGCCGCGATCCACGTGTGGATTGTCAAGCATGGCCGGCGTGCTGCGCTCGCCGTCTGCATCGGTCGAGGCGATATCGATCGAATGCGAGAACGTATACGATGCCAGTCCCTGAAACCCTTGCGACAGACGCCGCTGAAACCTGATCTGCAACGCATGGTAGTCTGATGTCGCCGAATTATCCGTAAGAACGACAGTCTGAAAATTCGGATTCACGTTGAACAGTTCGGTCGATCGAACCAGGTCGCGCCCGATCGCGCCGATGTAGGCAACTGAAAGGCTCTGGCTCTTTCCGAGTTGCTGGTCCAACGTGACATTCCACTGGTAGCTTCTCGGCAGGCTCAAGTGTGGGTCGGCCACCAGAATCGTAACAACCGGCGGACTGGTTGAGAACGGCGGAGGAGCCGCGTTCGCTGGGCTTAACGGAAACGGCGCCGCGGGAATGATCTTCACCGCAATATAAGGGAAGAAGCTCGAGACTCCTCCGAGCGATCCCTGGCCGAGATCGTAGAAAACACCGAAGCCGCCTCGCAGAGCGCTCTCCCAGTTGGGGCTCGAACGGAGCTGATAAGCGACTCCGACTCGTGGCGCGACGTTTCCATATGTTGTGTCGTACAGCGGCGTGCCGCGGGGAGCCAGGGTCGCGGTCGCGAGATGGTCCAGGCCCGTCAACGTGAATGGATCGTTGGCGTCATTCTTACCCTTGATCGCCGGATTGACGTCCCACCGTAACCCATAGGTCACGGTCAATCGAGGCGTGATTCTCCAGGTATCCTGGCCGTAGAGCGAGAAGTTTTGCGATAAGAGCGAATTGGTTTGATCAGAAATTGTTGCCGCCAGGGCCGCTGTGCCGGACAGGGCGCCTCCGAGCGTCGCGGTCAATCCGGTGAAGAAGACGAATTGGCGATAAGAGAAGGGACTGCTGAAAGGGGCCAGCCAGCGATAATCGGCGCCAAACTTCAATTGATGACTGCCCGCAGTCAGCGAGAGATTGTCGATGAAGTTGAGCTGGCGTTGTTCGCCGGTCCCCTGTTTGCCCTGATTGAACTGTCCGATGCCGGCAATGAACAATCCGAAAATGCCAGTCGAGGACGAGATTCCGTCGGGGAACAATGCGGAGTCGGGAACAGGCACCGCGCCGCCGAAACCGTCCATGATCCACTTAATGGCAACCCGGTCATTGCTGTAATTTGCCCGGAATTCGTTGCTGATTCGCGGCGTGATCAGGTGGGTCAAACCGGCCGTCAGCGTGTGAACTGTCGACGAAAGCGAATTGGACATGCTCAGCACCGGACCCGCAAAAGGCGGGCTGCGCTGGTCCAGACTGGAGGGCGAGTAGTTGTAACGGCCAAACAAGGTCATCTTCGAGTTTATGATGTGATCGATGCGGATGCTGGTGGCGTCAAGGTTGGATGGATTCGAAAAACTGGCGTCGAACTCGCCCAGCCCGCCGCCGAGACTGGCGCCATTCGCGATCGGAAACGCGTTCAGGTATGGGCGCGTCGCCGCTGGAGCTTGCTGCCTGGCTGCGGCGTCGGGAACCACGCTCTGCTGGGTCGACGGCTGGCGCAACCGCAGCCCCTCGTAGGAAAAGAAGAAGAAGGTTTTGTTCTTGAAGATCGGACCGCCCACTACGCCGCCAAAATCGTTCTGCCTCTCCTGAGGCTTCGGCAGTCCGTTGAAGTTCACGAACCAGTCCCTGGCATCCAGAACGTCATTCCTGAAATACTCGAACAGCGTGCCGTGAAAGGCGTTCGTCCCGGAGCGCGTCACGATCGATATCTGACCTCCAGGTGAGCGTCCGAACTCGGGCGCAAACGAAGAGGTTTGAACGCGAAACTCCTGCATGGCGTCCACCGACACGAGGCTGTTGGTGCCGCCGGAGGCGCTGAGCGCGGGTAAGGAGCCGCTCGCCGTCTGCACCATTTGCAATAGTCCCGTAACCCCGAAATTCGCGCTCACTCCATCGATCGTGAAGTAGTTGGCGTCGGCGCGCTGTCCATTGACGCTGAATTGCCCCTGGTCGTTGAAAGTGGTCCGGGTTACGACCACGCCCGGCGTCAGCATAATCAGCGTCTGGAAACTCCTGCCATTCATCGGCAGGTTCTCGACAAAGGTCCGGTCGATCACTGTGCTGACCGTCCCCGATTCGGAATTCACGAGAGGCGCTCCGCCCGTCACGGTGATGGCTTCGGATATATCGCCGAGCGTCATATCGAAATTGATTTCGAGAGCATCCTGAACGTGCAGGATCACCTCCGTTCTGATTAGCTTTTTGAAGCCGGACTTTTCGACTTCAATGCGATAGGCGCCGGGGACGAGATTGGCCAGGTGGTATTCGCCCGACCCGTTAGTTGCTGTTTCGTAACGGAGGTTGGTGGCGGCGCTGATGGCCGCGACCCTGGCGTCAGCGATGACCGCTCTCGAAGGATCGTTAACCCGGCCCGCCAGAGAGGCATTCGTGGATTGGGCTGAAGCAGCGCCGGTGAACGAGAAAACGGTGAGCGAGAAAACAATGATGGCGACGGCGAAGAAACGGAGTGGACGCATAGGGGGAACCTCCGCACATGGTCGTAGGCCTGAGACTAGGACGGGTCGGTCGTTATGTCAATCACCCATTAGGACGACAGGTCGTTCCCTCAAAATGGTTATTGATAAATGACTGACTTGGGCATGTAACGGTCCGCAAAATGAGATAACATTGTGAGTTATGCGGGCAGCCAGGCATATGGCACGACGGTCGATCGTGCTGTGGGGTCTCGCCGCCGGGGCGCTGCTGGGGTGGTGTCCTCGCGCGCTGGCGTTGAATCCAGCTCTGGACGTCAGTCAGTACGCGCACACCTCGTGGAAAATCCGCGACGGCTTTTTCCAGGGCACTATTCGCGCGATTGCGCAGACCCCCGACGGTTATCTATGGCTGGGTACGGAAGCCGGCCTGCTTCGCTTCGATGGTGTAAAGATGGTCCCCTGGCAGCCCCCACCTGATCAGCATCTCGTGGACAACATTATCTGGAGCCTGCTCGCCGCGCGCGACGGCACACTATGGATTGGCACTAGCAAAGGGCTTGCAAGTTGGAAGGATGGCAAGCTGACCGACTACCCGGAGCTTGCCGGCCAATACATTTACAAGCTGCTTGAGGATCGTGAAGGCACTATATGGGTCGCAGGAGTGGTGGTTCCGACTGGCCGCCTCTGCGCGATTCGGAATGGCAGCGTCCAGTGCTACGGAGATGACGGGGCTTTTGGCCGCGGACTATTCAATTTCTATGAGGACAGCAAGGGCAATCTGTGGGTGGGTGGTGTGGAGCTGTGGCGATGGAAGCCCGGTCCGCCAAGATTCTATTCGCTGCCAGACCTGCCGAACGGTATTCGGGGTCTAGGTGAAGACACTGATGGCGCACTGCTGATCGCCTGGCGCGGCGGAATCTATAGATTCGTTGATGGAGAAACAGAGTTCCGTCCAATGCCGGGCGCGGTAGGACAATTCGATGCATTCAGGCTGCTTCGCGACCTCGATGGCGGTTTGTGGATTGGAACCGCGGATCGGGGCCTTTTGCATGAACACAAGGGAAAAACAGATGTGTTTGCACCGTCCGACGGTCTCTCAGGAAGGGATGTCTATACACTCTTTGAGGATCGTGAAGGCAGCATTTGGGTCAGCACAAGGGACGGCCTCGACCGCTTTCGCGACTTTCCCGTCTCCACGTTCACGGTGAACCAGGGGTTGTTGACTGACCTTGCAACGTCCGTTCTGGCGGACCGAGGTGGAAGCGTTTGGCTCGGGACTTCTGGCGGTTTGAACCGATGGAATAACGGGCAAATCGGGATCTGTTGCACCGCCGGCGGCAAACCGGACGCGAAACTCAATGGATTGAGTCCCCATTCTCTATTTCAGGATCATAGGGGCCGAATCTGGGTCTCTACAATTCGCGGCATCGGCTACCTGAAAAATGACCATTTTACTCCCGTAAATGGCGTACCTCCCGGAAACACGCCTTCCATCGTCGAGGATACCGCTGAGAATCTGTGGATCGCCCGTGACACCCTCGGTCTTTTTCAATTATCAAGTGACAACGTAGTTCGGCAAATTCCCTGGGATGTGCTGGGACATCGGGACTACGCCAGCGCGCTGGCCGCGGACCCGTTGCGGGGCGGCCTGTGGCTCGGGTTCTATCTCGGCGGCATCGCCTATTGGAGGGATGGGGCGGTCCGGGCAACGTACACCGCAATCGACGGGCTGGGTGAGGGCCATATCAACTATTTGCGAGTCGATCAGGACGGTACGCTCTGGGCGGCAACCGAGGGCGGGCTCAGCCGGTTGAAAAACGGTCGTATTGCGACGCTTAGCAGCAAGAGAGGATTACCCTGCGATACGGTTCATTGGGCAATTGAAGATGACGACCATTCGTTATGGCTCTACACAGCTTGCGGTCTGGTGCGCATCGCGCGGGGCGAGATGGACGCCTGGAGCGCCGCAGTCGACGAGAATAAAGATCCAAAGGCGACGATTCACGCCACGATTTTCGATACTTCCGACGGAGTAAGAATCCTTGGCATCGGTAGTCGCTACAGCCCGCCTGTTGCAAGGTCTTCGGATGGGAGATTGTGGTTCTTACCTTTGGACGGCGTGAGCGTCATCGATCCGCGCCACCTTCCCTTCAACAGTGTTCCGCCTCCGGTGCACGTCGAACAGATTACCGCCGACCATAAGTCCTACGATGCTGATTCCTTTGTTGGTGTGCTGATGAGCCGCCTGCCACCGCTGATACGCGATCTGGAGATCGACTACACAGCGCTCAGTCTCGTCGCGCCGGAAAAAGTGCTCTTCCGATACAAGCTGGAAAACTGGGATAAAGATTGGCAGGACGTTGGCAATCGCCGGCAAGCCTTCTATAACAACCTTCCGCCGGGCAACTACCGCTTCCGCGTGATGGCTTGCAACAACAGCGGCGTGTGGAACGAGACCGGCACCTTCCTCGATTTCTCAATCGCCCCGGCCTACTACCAAACTACCTGGTTCCGCGCGTCGTGCGCAGCCGCTTTTCTACTATTGGTTGCTGCGCTTTATCAAATGCGCGTGCGACAAGTAGCGCAACAGGTGCGAGCGCGAATGGAAGAACGTCTCGACGAACGGGAAAGGATCGCTCGCGACTTGCACGATACGCTCCTCCAGAGCGTGCAGGGATTGATCCTGAAGTTTCATGCAGCAACAAAACAGATACCTCCTGATCTGGCCGCGCACGATGCCTTGGAAAAAGCACTCGATCGAGCTGACGAGGTCCTGGCCGAGGGGAGAGATCGCGTTCGGAATCTGCGCGCGGACACGATTCCGTTCGGGGGATTGCCGGCGGCATTCCAACGAGTCGCCGAAGAAACGCCTCAACCCCGCCCGGCGACTTTCAAAACGCTGGTTGAGGGCCGCGTCCGATTACTACACCCCTTGATCCGGGAGGAAACTTTTAGTATCGGGCGGGAGGCTCTCGTCAATGCACTGACGCACTCCAAATGCCGTCACGTCGAAGTAGAAATCATGTACGATCCGCGACAATTTCGCGTACGGGTGCGAGATGATGGCCGCGGCCTCGATCCAAAGATCCTCGAAGCTGAAGGCCGCCCTGGTCACTGGGGATTACAAGGAATGCGAGAACGCTCTGAAAGAATTGGCGGACAACTCAAAATATGGAGCGGGCCTGAAACCGGAACCGAAATTGAGTTGACGATTCCCGGAGCAGCGGCCTATCAAGCCGATAATTCAAAGTCGAAAAGACTGTGGTTTCGCCGGTCTTCCGGCAAGGATGGTGATCAACTATGAGCGCTAACGAACCCATTCGAATTATGACTGTAGACGACCATCCGGTGTTGCGCGAAGGAATAGCCGCGGTCCTGAGCGGTGAGCCGGATTTTGTTCTTATCGCCGAGGCCAACAATGGCGAGGAAGCGATCGAGCAGTTTCGCACCCATCGTCCCGACATAACTCTTATGGATCTGCAGATGCCGCTTATGAATGGGATCGATGCAATTCTGGCCATTCGCTATGAGTTTCCCGACGCCCGCATTATTGTGTTGACCACCTACGCTGGTGACGCGCAAGCAGTCCGCGCATTCAGCGCCGGCGCATCCGGATACCTGCTAAAGAGCATGCTCCGCAAGGAACTTGTAGATACCATTCGGAGCGTGCATGGCGGGAAGAAGAGGATTCCTCCGGAGATCGCGGTTGAAATAGCCGAGCACCATTCAGACGATGCGTTGACCGAGCGCGAAATCGACGTTTTGCGCGAGGTAGCCGCCGGCAACTCCAACAAGATCGTCGCCGACCACCTTACGATTTCAGAAGAGACGGTCAAGGCTCACATGAAGAGCATTCTCTCGAAGCTCGGGGCGAACGATCGCACCCATGCCGTAACCATTGCGTTGAAGCGCGGCATAATCGAGATCTAACGGACCTCGATGCATGAACATTGATGAGAGACTGTCAGCAAAAGAGATGGATCTGGTTCACGTCTTCGAATCCGGTAGCGGAAGAGAAAGACGTGAGCGTTATGGAGAGATTTCAGGGACCGGGACGATTAGTGCTCGCGCCAGGTTTTCTGTTGGCTTGGACGATCCTGCTGTCGTGTCCTTCTGTACTCGCACTGAATCCGGCGCTGGACGTCAATCAGTACGCGCATACGTCGTGGAAGATCCGCGAGGGCTTTACCAAAGGTGTCATCAGCTCCATTGCTCAGACGCCCGACGGTTATCTCTGGCTTGGTACGGAGTTTGGTTTGGTTCGCTTCGATGGGGTGAAGGCCGTTCCCTGGCAACCACCGGCGGGTCAGCACCTCCCTTCCAATAGGATTTTCAGTCTCCTCGGTGCCCGCGACGGGACTCTTTGGATCGGGACGTCTAAAGGGCTTGCAAGTTGGAAGGGCGGGAAGCTCACTCAGTACCCGGAGCTCGATGGACAGGCGATTCGTGCAACAATCCTCGAAGATCATGACGGCGTGGTATGGGTCGGCGGGTTGGGGTCTTCACCACCTGGGAAGCTCTGCGCGATTCAGAACGGCAGCGTCCAGTGCTACGGAGAGGACGATGTTCTTGATAATGGAGTGAGCGGCTTGTATGAGGATAGCAACCACAATCTCTGGGTTGGGGTGCGTAACGGGCTGTGGCGATGGAAACCGGGCCCGCCAAAATTCTATCCGGACGCTGGGCCTGCTGCGAACGGCGGCGGCATCCAGGGTCTGGCTGAAAGCGATGACGCCGCGCTATTGTTCGGCCCGCTCACCGGAATCAGCAAGCTCGTTGGCGATAAGACCGAAGAATTTCCGCTCCCACGTCCTGTGCGGGATTTCACGACGCTACGGCTACTCCGCGATCGCGATGGTAATCTGTGGATCGGTACTTCTGACGGGGGTCTTGTGCATGTACACCGTGGAAGAACGGATGTGTTTGCACAGGCTGATGGTCTCTCGGGCGATTTCATAACGGCTCTCTTCGTCGATCGCGAAGATACTATATGGGTAGCGACCGGTGCCGGCCTCGACCATTTTCGCGAGTTTGCCGTTCCCACACTTTCTTTGAGCCAGGGTTTATCGAATTCCAGCATCCTGTCGGTACTCGCGGATCGGGATGGCAGCATCTGGCTCAGCACTCGCCGCGGCTTGAACCGATGGAATAACGGAGAAATTACGATCTTCGGCAAACGGGGCGCGGAGGTCGCGCAGAGCGGTCACGGAACGACGGGCAGCAACAAACAAGAGGGCCTACTCAATGGTGCCTACGCTGGTTCTATATTTCAGGATAGTCGCGGGCGGGTCTGGGCCTCCACGCTTCGCGAATTCGGCTATCTGGAGAATGATCGATTTGTGCCTATAACAAACATTCCCGGAGGCGCAGTGTATTCCATCTCCGAGGATGTCGCCGGGACTTTGTGGATCGCCAACAAGGATGTCGGTCTCATACAGTTGTTCAGGGATGGCCGGGTGCAACAGATTCCATTGGCAGCGTTGGGACATAAGGATCCAGTTATGGCTTTTGCTCATGATTCCTTGCAAGCCGGCCAGTGGCTTGGGTTTCGTAATGGTGGCGTCGTCTATTTCAGCGACGGGCAGGTTCGCGCTACGTACGCTGCAGCTGACGGGCTGGGCGAGGGCCGCGTGAACGACCTTCGATTCGACGCGAACGGAACGTTATGGGCTGGCACCGAAGGCGGGCTCAGCCGGTTGAAGAACGGCCGAGTCGCCACGCTTACCAGCAAGAACGGATTGCCCTGCGATGGCGTTCACTGGGTGATGGAGGACAACGACCATTCGTTCTGGCTGTATACGACCTGCGGTCTCGTGCGCATAGAGCATTCCGCGTTGGATGCCTGGGCCAGCGCAGTTGACAAAGATCAGAATGCGGAGCGGACGATCCAAGCCACGGTCTTCGATACTTCCGACGGAGTAAGGAGCCTTGATGATAATGGTGGGTACACCCCGCACGTCGCCAGGTCCACAGATGGAAGACTATGGTTCTTACCATCGGACGGCGCTAGCATCGTCGATCCCCGCAAGCTTCCGTTTAACCGGCTTCTCCCGCCGGTGTACATCGAGCGAGTCACCGCGGACCGTAAGACGTACGACGCGCCTTCGGATGAAAAGGGGAAGCTGGACCTGCCCGCCCTGGTGCGTGATCTGGAGATCGATTACACGGCGCTCAGCCTCGTCGCGCCGGAAAAGGTATTGTTCAAATACAAGCTGGAGAACTGGGATCAGGATTGGCAAGACGTGGGCAATCGCCGTCAAGCCCTCTATAGCAATCTTCCTCCAGGCAACTACCGCTTCCGCGTGATGGCTTGCAACAACAGCGGGGTGTGGAACGAAGCCGGCACATTCCTGGATTTCTCGATCGCCCCGGCATACTACCAGGCCACGTGGTTTCGATTGTCGTGCGTGGCCGTCGTTCTATTATTGCTCGCGGCGATTTATCAACTGCGAGTGCGCCAGGTGTCACGACGAATGAGGGTACAGCTCGAAGCGCGGGTGGAAGAGAGGGAACGGATTGCCCGCGACTTACACGACACGTTGCTGCAGAGCGTACAGGGATTGATCCTGAAGTTCCATGCAATCGCAAAAAAAATACCTCGTGATTTGGCCGCTCACGACGCGTTAGAGAAAGCACTCGATCGAGCCGATGATGTCCTGGCCGAAGGAAGAGATAGCGTTCGGAATCTGCGCTCCGACACAATACCGTTCGGCGGCCTGCCGGTAGCATTCGAACACGTCGCGGAGGAATTCCCCCGCGGACGCGACGCGACGTTCAAAACATTAGTGGAAGGCCGCATCCGGTTGCTTCACCCCGTGGTCCGGGAAGAAGCTTATTGCATTGGGCGTGAGGCGCTCGTAAATGCTCTTACGCATTCAAAGGCCGTTCACGTCGAAGTGGAAATTACATACGAGGCAACGCAGTTTCGCGTGCGGGTCCGAGACGACGGACAGGGCTTCGATCCAAAGATACTCGAGGATCGGGGCCGGCCCGGTCACTGGGGGCTACAGGGAATGCGAGAACGCTCTGAGAGGATCAGCGGCCAGCTTAAGATTTGGAGCAGCCCTGAAGCCGGAACAGAAGTTGAGCTGACGGTTCCCGGAGCTACAGCCTATCAGGCTGATAGTTCCAGGTCGAAATTGTTCTGGTCGAAATCGTCCTGGTTCCGCCGTTCCTCCGGCGCCGATGGTCAATAAGTATGAAAGCTACCGTGGAGGAACAAGTGGCGCTGGCCTGGCTGCTTAAGCGTTCTACTAAACATTCTCTTCCGGGCACATCTTCGTTAGAGCATCTTCATGAGAATCTTGATGCTGCGGCGTTAGAACTCTCACCGAATGCGATTGCCGAGCTTAACGGTATCGGCGAACGTGACGCAGCGGGTCAGCCAATATCGTGATCTTTGTTACTTGCCCAATGATGAACGCGAATCTAATTTCGGGCGAACCTAACAACACAGACACGATTGCCTAAGGGAATGTTCGAGGGTGTGATTAAAAGTGAGACTTCGTATTCGGGTGCCTCTGGCAATACCACCAACTTCAGTTGGTGGTCGTTTGATTTCGACCTACGAGAGAGCTGGAGTGACTTCTCTCCGGTCTCTCGCGGGGAAATAGCGAAGAAGGGTGCTCGGCCTATCTTCGTAGGTCGAAGTTAAAGGACCACCAACTGAAGTTGGTGGTATTTACCAGATTGTGGTTGGTCGGATGCGCTGGTCCCACTGATCGCGCCCGATGTTCGATCCGCAAACCGCAATCGACATGATTGATTACGTAGATAGCATTACTCAGCGACGTCCACCGCTTGGTCCAGAATTACAAGTCGCTGTTAATCTGATTCCGGCGCCTATCTTAGGCGTCAAAGTTGAGGTGATATGATATATGGCAAGGAACGAACATTCAGTGGAAATAGCAGGAGTCAATCTCGCCGGGCGAAATCATGTCTGCGCTTTCTTCAACACCATCGACGAGGAACACAGAGTGCTCGGCTCGTTCTACAAAGACGGCTTCGATCGTGGCGAAAAAGCTACCCACATCGTGGACTCCGAGAATCGGGAAGGGTATTTGAATCGGCTCGCCGAGGCAGGCATAAATGTGGAGGAGATGATAGACACCGGTCAACTCGAGGTGTTGCCGTGGACCGACATGTATGTGCGTGACCACCGTTTCGATCAGGATGCGATGCTGGCTTCGGTCGAAAAACTAATCCAATCGGGCGCAGCCGCCGGCTACGCGCGAACTAAGTTGGTGGGACATCATATGGATTGGCTATTTTTCGACAAACCAGCCGTGAACAATTTGATGGAATACGAGGCACGCCTCAATCATGTTCTTTCCAAGTACGATGCGCCGGTGATCTGTAACTACGACCTATCCAAATTTGGCGCAAGTGTTGCGATAGATATCATGCGAACGCACCCGCTAGTAATTATCGGTGGGTTACTTCGGGAGAACCCATTCTTCGTTCCTCCCGACCAGTTCCTCAGTGAGATGCGTGAGCGACGGTCAGCTCGCAAGACCGCATAATAGTAAACTGCTCAAATGACCTTAAATCACTCTGCTGAGATCCGCCGCTTGCGTGCAACGATCGGGGACCTGTTGGCGCTTTCAACCATGCCGGAGGTGTGGTTGGGAAGAGAACCGTCCGCCATTGTCGCCGAACTCGCCGATGTGCTGATCGAGTCGCTGCAGTTGGATTTCGCCTTTGCGCGCCTATGCGATCCAAATGGGCTCCAGACCGTGGAGGCGATGCGGGGCGACTCTTGGAAAACATTTCCGGAATGGCTGCAACAGCGCCTCGCTGTGCCCGACGGCCAAATTTCTCGAAAGGAAATCGTTACCAAGGTTAGCGGGGTCGAGGGATCTTGCCGAGGTATCGTGATTCCTATCGGTGTCAACGGCGAGCGCGGTCTCGTTGCTGCAGCGTGTAATCGCGTCGATTTTCCAGACCAGATTGATCAGCAGCTCCTTTCCGTGGCTGCGAATAACGCCGCGACAGCATTTCAGAACGCACGCCTTATCAGCGAGCTACGCAGGGCGCAAGAAGCGTTGCGAGATAATGAGCAAGAGCTTCGCAAGGCCCGCGACGAATTAGAAATTAAAGTGACGGAGCGAACGGCCGAATTACGTAGGAATGAAAGAGAGCTCCGGGACGTGCTCGATTCCATCCCGGCGATAGTTTGGAGTGCGGTGCCCGACGGCTCGAATTCTTACGTCAACAGCCGATTCACAGAGTACTGTGGGATACCGCCAGAGCAGATCGCCGGATCAGGTTGGCATGCCGCAACGCACCCCGATGATCTTGAGCGACACAATGCTAAATGGCTCACGTGCGTTGCCAGTGGCAAGCCGTTTGAGGACGAGGTGCGTTTCCGCCGCGGGGACGGGCATTATCGCTGGCATTTGCAGCGTGGCATCCCCCTCCGAGACGAGGTTGGCAACATCGTCAAATGGTATGGCGTCCTCACCGACATTGAAGATCGCAAGCGGGCGGAAGACAAAATCCGCGAACAAGAGAGAGAGCTTCGGCAGATGCTGGACTTCGCGCCTCAACTTGTTGGTGTATATGGACCCAATCGTGAACGTATCCATGTTAACCGCATCGCACTCGATTACCTCGGCGTTAGCCTCGAGGAGTGGCGGCAGACAGCTGAGCGCGGTGCGTTCGTTCATCCAGATGACCGAGCGCGGGAGCAGGATTATTTTGATCGCGCTCTCTCTGCAGGTTCCGCCTACGAGTTGGAGTTACGGTTGCGCAAGGGCGATGGAACTTACCGCTGGTTTCTGGCTCGTTTGAACCCGGTTCGCGATGACAAGGGACAGATCAGACGTTGGTATGTCGCCTGTACCGATATCGAAGACCGCAAGCGAGCTGAAGAGAAACTGCAACAGGAAAACGTCGCTCTTCGGGAAGAGATTGATGAAACTTCGATGTTTGAGGAGATTGTCGGAACCTCTCCGGCTTTGCAGACTGTGCTCTCGCGCGTTTCAAAAGTTGCGCCCACTAACTCTACCGTTTTGATCAGTGGTGAAACGGGAACAGGCAAAGAACTTGTTGCGCGAGCCATCCACCGACGATCGGGTCGCACCTCCCGCGCGTTCATTAGCGTGAACTGCGCCGCAATCCCCCATGACCTGATAGCCTCGGAGTTGTTCGGCCATGAGAAGGGCGCCTTTACCGGAGCTACCCAAAGGCGGCTTGGCCGTTTCGAACTCGCCGACGGCGGAACGATTTTCCTCGACGAGGTCGGCGAACTCTCGCCCGACATTCAGGTCGCTTTACTGCGGGTGCTACAGGAACGGGAATTTGAGCGCGTCGGCGGAGTACAACCCATCCATGTCGATGTTCGCGTCATCGCTGCCACAAATCGCGATCTCAACGTCGCTGTCGCAAATGGGACCTTCCGCCAGGACCTGTTCTACCGGCTGAATGTATTCCCCATTGAAGTGCCGCCACTGCGAGAAAGGAAAGACGACCTTCTAATGCTGGTCGAGTATTTCATGCAACGCTATGCGAAGCGGGCCGGCAAGAACATCCGCTTGATCGACAAGAAGGCGCTGGCTTTGTTGCGGTCTTATGACTGGCCTGGGAACATCCGTGAGTTACAAAACATCATCGAGAGGTCCGTGATTCTAAGTTCCGGCACCGTTTTTTCCGTTGACGAATCGTGGCTTTCAAGAGAAACGTTCCCGCCAGCATCTATTATTGAAGCATCGCCCCAATCCAAAAGTGCCGTCGAGCCCCGTGGCGAGCGGGATATTATTGAGGCGGTGCTCGTCGAGACCAGAGGGCGGGTGTGGGGACCGTCGGGAGCAGCCGCTAAGCTGGGAATTCCACCGTCAACTCTCGACCATAGGATCAAAGCCCTAAACATCAATAAGAAGCAATTCAAGTATCCGCTGAAGGCTGGTCAGAACCACCAGAACCACTAAGACCACCGCTTCCACCAACTCCACGACTTTTCGCCAGTTCACACCAGAAGCTGAATCTGTCTTTACCCATTCGTTTCAGTCAATTACGAATGGCACAAAGCTTGTTCAACTGCTTTCTGTTCCTGAAGACCTGTCGCTCCAGTTTGGCGCGGGCAACCACTGATGCTCGGCCTGCTCGGTGCCATCGACCGAGGACCGTTGTTCCGGTTGTGACTGACGTAACTGGAGTCATTCGGCGCATCGCGTCGCAGCGGTAAAGCCGCCGGTCGCAGCTATGTAGTCGCATAGGAGTGCCAATGACCAGGGCGACGTGGTTTCTGCAAGCAGGTCGGTTAGGTATTTGGAAAAGGAGTATTCAATATGACGGCAAATGAGGCAGCAATTCGGAAGGCGTACCAGGTCGCCGAGGACAAAGACGTTCTCGGATGGGTTAACTCGTTCACCAAAGATGGAACCTTCACGGATGAGTCGATTGGGGTCACCTATCGCGGGCCGGACGAGCTCGGGCGTACCGTCGAGATTTATGCTACGGCGTTTCCCGACATGCACCGCGAACTGTACAACTTTTACGTCACCGGAGATACAGTCGTAGTAGAGCTCGCCTTGCAGGGAACCCACAAGGGGCCGCTGGCACTGCCCCAGGGAACCCTGCCGCCGACAGGAAAGCGGATGGATGTACCGTGCTGTGACGTATTTCGCTTGATAGACGGCAAGATTCAATCCTTCAACTGCTATCCGTCAGGGACCGTGATGCTGGCGCAACTGGGCCTCCTGCAAATCTCGAAGCCGTCTTGACCCACTAACCTCCTGGTGATCTCGTGAGCACGCGTGAGCACGAATGCCAATCAAGATCGGATTCACCATGTCGTTGACCATCACGGGCACATCTCTGGACGTAGATTAGGAAGCGGCAGAGGGCCGCGAAAGGAAATAGCAATGAAGATCCTCCTGCAGCGTAACGGAGAATTCACTAGTCCTGTACGGGTGGCCCTCCGTGGCCGCCCCTCCTTGCGGCGATTAGGGTTTTGTAAGAAGGGGCGGCCACGGAGGGCCACCCGTACAGGACTGACGGTCGGCAGCGAGGTGGTGAAGGCCCTGCTTCAGCGCGGAGCTCAACCTGGTTATGAGGTGCAGGGAGAGCCACACGGAGGTTATCGCCATGTTTGACCTCGAAACGAACAAGGCCATCGCGCTACGACTGGTCGAGGTTTTCAACGGCCGCCGGCTTGACCTGCTTGAAGATGTGCTTCATCCCGAGTTCCGCGAGCGCGGACTCTCAGCCTTCCCGCCGGAGGGCCGCGAAGTCGGACCCGGTGCTCGGCGAAAGCTCTACGAGATGTTCTATCAAGCGATCCCCGACGCGCGAGCAGAAGTGCTCGATGTTGTCGCGGAAGGCGACAAGGTTGTAATCGCCGATCGCTTCGGTGGTACGCACCGCGGGGAGTTCCTCGGACGTCCTGGCACGGGCGACCGCATCGAGTGGATGGCGATCCACATCTACACCATTCGTGACGGCAAAGTCCTCGAAGACGCCGTCATGACGGACGCGCTTGCCATGGTGCAGCAGCTTGGCCTCGTGCCAAGCCTCACGAAGGCGGCTGAGTAGGGAGGCGGCGATGGTCGGGAATCAAACGGTGCTTTCTATCGTGGACGAAGCCGCTGCCGCTATTGGCGGTTGGACCGCTCTTCAGTCCATCAGGTGCGTACATTTGGATTCCGAGGGGCAGGATTGGGAACCGTGGCAAGCACATGAAATCGGCGGGACAGTTGATGCTTCCACTTTCCGTATTGCGACTGATCTCGACCTGGTTGCGGGCGCGAGCCGAGTCGAAATGGACGCCGAGTTGGTCTATCCCTGGCCGCATCGGGTCGCCTACATCGAGATCACCGACGCTGAGGCGGGTATGCTGGCTGACCTGAGCCTGGGTACGGTTGCGATCACGCGGCTCCACCCAAGCCTCTATGCCACTGCGCGTCGGGATTTTGCAGCGTTTGCCCCGGAAGCGCTACGTCTTGCGCGCGCCGATGCCGGCGCTGTGCTGGAAGGCGGGACACCGAAGTCGAAGGCAGTTCGCTTCCGACACCATGGTGCCGGCAGGTGGGCAACGCTCGCGCTCGCTGACGATCATACGCCAACGAGCGTGACCTATGCCGACCACGATCCGGTACAGGGCGATATCGCTTACCGCTTCGAATGGTCTGATTGGCGGGATGTGGGTGGCATTCGTCTGCCTTACAGATTGCGGCGCCTCATCGACGGTCGGCCGATCAGAGAAGAAAGATTGCGCC
>DATFWY010000187.1:0-9268 GCA_035258805.1 Blastocatellia bacterium
AAAAAAGATATTCATTGTTTGCGACATAAAGCTAATCTCCTATTTATTGCTTACATCAAAACCATCACCTATTACTCGAATGCTGTCGACTTTCCCGCGTGATACATCAGGATGCATTGTACGAGAAATTCCTCGTCTTGCTTCGGCTTCTGACATCCCAGTACCGCGGGAATCAATCACGAAATCTCTAGCTTGACCTCCATCTTTTATCGATGATGTAATCTCATTTTTTATAGTCGCAGAGTCGGCGCCAGGTCTAGGATGTTTGTACTCGGTTTTAACTCCATCTACATACCTGTCTCCCTGACGACCCGCTCCAGGTTGCCCCTCCTCTGGATTTGGTTGAACCTTGTGTCCCTTAGATTTGAGATATCGATCCGTGTAATCATTCAATTCTTCCTCACTGGGCCTATCACCCTTACGTATCCGATTGTTTATTTCTGTGTCTCTAAGTTAGTGAGCAAAACTAAGTCGGTAATTAGATCCAATCCCTCTGAGGACCTCATCAAGCGCCTCAGATAGATCTTTGAACGATTGATATGCCGAAACCGGAAGCCATTCGTACTTGATCTTACGCCACAGGATCTCGATCAGATTGAGCTCCGGGCAATAGGGCGGAAGAAACAACAGATAGAGCCCTTGCTCTTTCCAACGCTTCATTTGAGATTCGAACGCCGCGCTCTTGTGAACGGGCGCGTTGTCCAGGACGATCAACGCCGGCTTTTTCATCCTTTGGCAGTAGTCATCAAAACACTTGATCAGGACCTCGCTATCGATCGAGCCCTCAAAGACGTAGGACTCAAACGATCCGTTCAGGTTGAGAAAGCCCAGGACGTTGAGTCTTGGCGAATGAACGCTTGGAATTTCCAAGGTCTCTCCGCGAAGTTGCCAGGCATAGGGCACGCTCGGGATCAGACTGAAGCCGGCCCCATCAAAATAGATCAGGTCGAAATCGTGATCGGCGGCGCCGCAGGCGGCTCGCAGCTTGTCCAGATGCGCCTTAGCCGTTTGAAAATCCTGCTCGTTCCGCCTGCCGCGAGAGGAGCGACGCATCCGTTTCCAGACGTAATCGTGGCTCCTGAGCAGCCGTTTGAGCGTATGCGTACTGAGCCTGGCGCCGAGATTTTCAGCGATTCGGAGGATTCCGGCTTTCAAAGATCGAGGGTTTTCAAGCGCCAGCTTCAGCGCATCGTTTTTTTTGCCTCGTCGGCCAGGATCGGTGGACGACCACTGCGAGGATCGTCAGCCAATCCGTCGAATTTATAATCTGCCCACCAATCTAACCATTGACTGACGGAATCCCGGTCAATCTCAAAGATGGTGGCGAGTTGGTTGAGGGCAAAGCCTTTTTCACTAAGCAGGATCGCCTGCGCTCGCATCCTGGTTCGCCAGTTGGGATCGGTTTTATGGATCTCTTTGAGGCGCAGGCGCTCATCATCGGTTAAGGGTGCGACAAATTTGGTAGCGGTTCTCATAGTCGGTATTGTACCTGAGAACTTCTGCTTCGCTACTTATATCGATCAGTTCTACACTGCAGTGTTTTCCGGGAAAGAGGGCGTCACGTTTGAGCGCGGCATGTTCTGGGAGAGGCGACTCACCCTGGCGCAGAAACGTTTCGATCAGGCGACCGTCAGTCTTGCGCGCGTCCGGCGGCTGCTCCAGGGGCCGCAGGCGCCGAAGAATCTCAACCTTGCAATCTTCAATCAACAGGCTGTCAGTAGCGCCTATGATCGTCGGCGGTGACTCTATGAACGGTTACAGCCGAGATCCGCGCAAAATGGGACATAGTGGACTGGCCGAAAACTCTGGATTCCGGCCAGGTCGATTCTCTTGCTGAAAATCAACGGCTTTGCTGGCTTTTTGAAAGCTGTTTTTCGGACGGTTTTTGGCCACTCTGCCAACCGGATATTACACGGCAAAAGCGCGCCCTGCCTCGTCGATGGAAGGAGACCCGCTCTTCACGTCAGATCACCTTTTGTTATTCTTGGTGTTTAGCAAAGCTCCGAGGAGTAATTCTATTTGGGCACATAGATTAGCAAGCCGCTACCGTCAATAACGGCCAATTCCTTTGCAGTGGGCGAGAATAAGAATAAACTGCTGCCTTTGGCCAGAGCAGTATCTTCGTAAACCAAGCTCGCCTTCAAACTGGCGACCTGTTGCCTATTGCTAACACTCCAAATGGTCACGCTGTTAGCCCCTCCTATCGCCAGCAGCGAGTTGTCAAATGATAATTGTGCTAGTGCACCGTCGTCTTTGGGCTTAAATCGGCCAATCATTTTCCCTGTGTTATAGTCCCACACGTCAACGAAGTTAGGTTTTCCGTACCATCCACGACCAACCGCAAGCAGCGAGTCGCTCTTGCTTGGAATAACGCGATGTACAATAGCACTGTCATCATCTAGTGAGCCGAGCGACATGGTAATTGTATCCTTACCTGTCTGTTGTACCTTCATCCCCTGTGGTTTGCCGCGTATTGGCAGTTCATTCATTTTGCCAGTGTCGGGATCAATCAGATTGAGCTTATGCTGATATACAACTGCAATTCTCTTACCGTCAGCGGTGAAGTTGATATTGAGAGCACCATCCAAGCCAGTCTCGCCTAGCTGCTTGGTACGCTTCATCGTGCTTATATCCCATAGAACGATGGCGTGCTTCGGATTCTGCGTCACTAACAAACGACCGTCTGGTGAGAGGCCGCTGACTGGAGTTATTCCTTCTAGCGATGCTAATTCCTTCCAATCTGCAACAGACCAGATTCGCGCTTTGTCATCTTTTGTAATTGTAATAAGCCGGTCACCATTAGGTATAAAGAGAACAGTCTCGACATTTTGGCTGCGAGTATCTATTAGTTTCTGCAACTCGCCTGTTTTGCTGTCCCATATGCTTACCTGTCCGTTAGCGTGACCAACTGCTAAACGCGCGCCATCGGGCGAATAGGCCAGCGACTTAGCCTCTGCTGGAACTTTAATTTGTAGCCTTGCCTGCCAAGTGAGATTATCTTGTGAGCGAACATAGCCACTCAGACAACAACAGATAATCAACCCAGTCAGCATGTGATTCCAAAAGTGTATGGATCGAAACCTCAAAGATATCTGAATCATGTTTCCTCCTGTTCATTTACAAGAAAGAAGGCAAAGGTGAAAGGTGATTTTAGAGTAGAATGAACGCCCACACCAAAGAGAACTGCGTTGAAAATGAAAAAGCCGGGCGAGTGATCCGGCTTCCCTTTGATCCCACACCCGCATAGGCTCGACGGCTGAGAGCTTGTCAAACTAGAGTATTGCCGCTTGGCTGAACCACGATGAACTAGAACGCATTTAGTCGTGAGTGGCCGCGCTTTTCAGCGGTCCGCTCCAACCGCGTGTTATGTGCCGCCGCTCTGGGTGGGTATCGCGTCCCTTCGCAGAGCCACGCCTAGATACACCAGCAGGGCAGCGATACCCAGACTGATCGTGCCGATAAAAACGCCCACGAACGCGAGCAACATCACAGTATCACCGGCGGGCACCAAACCCGCGATGCTCAACACAACCCTTCCCGCAAGCCGTGGTGCGATCGCGGCTGCGATAAAAAGCGCCCCCACAATGGTGAGATGTAACGAGAACACGAGCCAGAGTCCCTTTACACCGGCAAGCCAAAATGACTCCAGGTTCGAAGCAGCCAACTGGCGCGTAAGCGGAACATAGCCGACGGCATGGAGTCCGGCGGTGAGCACCATGATGATGCCTGCCGCCGCCAAGGCTGACCGCGATGTTACGTTCCTGTCTTTCATCGTATGCCCGATTTAGCCATCAGTAGTGCTTCTCTCGGAGGGCACGTTGTGCACATAACGGCGGAGAAACTATGAAGCCGGGTCTCCAGGCAGAGTGAGTTGGATAAAATCCAACTGCTTTAGCACGAGCTCATCCCGACGAGTCGGGAGGCTCAATCAAAGACTCAAAGAAGGAGAGCCGGACGATGAGGATATTGGCACTTGACCTTGGCAAATACAAGACTGTGGGTTGTGACTATGAAGCAGAGACTGGAGGGCACAGCTTCGAAGAGCTCATGAAGTTTCAGCGAATTCAGAGTGACTATAGTCTCACCGAGGCGCGACTGCGGGCGCTGGGCCTCGACGTTTACCGATGACGGAACACATTTCCCAAAAAGAATATCACGCGCTCCTTCGCGGCCAGGCTCCTCACCGAGGCCAGCGCGCCCGCGGCCGCACGACATCGCGCGATGTCGAACGAATGAACAAATGGGAGCGCGATTACGCCGAGCAAGTTCTCGACCGCCGCAAGCTGGCGCGCGAGATCGCGGCGTATCACTTCGAGGCCTTCGGCCTTCGCCTGGCCAAGCGCTGTTTCTACTACCCTGATTTTTTGGTCGTGCTGTCTGACGGGCTGATCGAGGTCCACGAGGTCAAAGGCCACTGGAGAGAAGACGCGCTGGTGAAGATAGCGACCGCGGCCGAGATGTATCCCCTCTTCACGTTCCGGGCATTCACTAAAGATGGCCTAGAATGGGTCGAGCGGGCGTTTTAGAAGTTAGCTGATAGATAATGGGTGAAAACGGTAGACTTTCGGCCAAACAGCAGCGCGCGATTGAGGCTTTACTCTCCGAGCCTACCACTCGCGCGGCGGCTGCGGTCGCTCGAGTCTCGGAGACAACAATCTGGCGCTGGCTCGCGGATCCTGTCTTCAGCAAAGCTTATCGCTCATCCCGCTCGCAGCTGCTCGACCGAATACTGACGCAATTGCAAGCTCGAGGTCAGGACGCTATCGACGCGCTGGCCGACGTAATGAAGGACGCAGACAGCCCACCATCGGCCAGGGTGAGTGCGGCGCGCGCAATTCTCGAGATCGCTCTGAAGGCGCGCGATTCGCTGGAGATCGAAGAGCGGTTGAAAGCCATTGAAGACCGGCTCGACGCAATGCCCCAGAGCGCCGCAAGGAAGATACTGTGAAAGGAGATTTCGTAAATGAATTCCAGGCTCAAGCAAATTGAAAAGCGCCTCACTCAATATGGGGCTGATCGTTGTCTTCATTATCAGATTCGCGAGTATAGGTATGAGAACGGAGTTGAGAAACTGATAGAGCCTCCAGCCATCTGCCCCAAGTGCGGCTTGCCGCCTTCCCTTCCCATCGCATATCTTCCCCAGAAGATGACGCAAGAAGAATGGGAGCGATCCTATTCAAGTAAACAATGAGCGCGCTTTGAAGAACTGTAGAACATCGAACAAGGGGTCTCGTTGCCAAACACGAAAATTCATACGCTAAGCGTTACAAAAATGTCGGCTAAGCGTATCGCCTCGCAGTTGAGGTCGGAGCCGCATCTAGCGATAATCAGGCTGATGACGTGGGAGGAGTTTCAAGACCTGCACCTGGAGGTTGCGCGCGAGGTCGGCGCAGAGCGCGGTCTCCGTGTTCGGCTCGCTGAGCCGGAGGACCTTCACGATCCGGCGTTCGAGTACAAACCTATAATGATGCCACGTTGGGGCTTTTTCCGTCGCCGACCCAAACTCCGCGAGATTGGCGTTGTCTTTTATCAGCTAGACGACCAGACACAGCCATACTTCATAATGGGGAATTTTATGCACCTGGACGAATTGGACAATCTCAACGCCTCCGCCTATCAGAATGGCATTGCGGTGGCGCTCCGTAACGGTTTAGAGGAAGCGGAGAAAAGGAGGCGAAATCGATGAGGTGTTGGGTTTGTGTAAAAGTGATTCGCACGGCATAAAAAATTGTCTGGCTTAGCGTATGAATTTTCTCGGATGTCACCGAGACCCCAGGTCTGCCGGCTCAAATCGCGAGATCGAGATGAGCAACCGTTTTATGTGCGCATCCTGCATGAAGAAAAGCAGGGCGATTAACCCGGCTTTTGTGTTTGCGCTTTCCTGCCGACCCGCTCGAATGTGGCAAACTTACGCGGCGAAAAACTCTAACTACGCCTGTAGATTCACGCGCGGTGTAAACGTCTGCGCTCAGTTCTTGGGCTTCGGAGTCGTTGATGGTTCACTCGACAACACGTCCGCGCCGTCGTGGTACTCGACGCTGCGGCTATACATTTGGAGCCATCGAACCTTGCCGGCGCGCGTACCATCCGTACCGTCCCCATAAGCCCGCTTCAGTCCCTCGCCGAATCCGACCTGACACCAGGCGACAAGGAATGCGCGCTCGGCTTTCGCCCCGACCTGATACGCGCCAGGGCCTGCCACCGTCCGCCCGGCGTTTGAGATCAGGTGATTGAACTCGACGCCGTAAATCGTCTCGAGCGCCGCCGCCCGAACTTCGGCCTTGATCTGCAAGTCGAGCGCGACGAGCTTGTCGTTGAGGAAGTAGGCTTCAACGCTCTTCATTCCAGCTACTTCTTCCCAGCGCAGGCAGGGCAACTCCTGTTTGACATCCTTGCTGAGCCAGTCGCCGATTTTCATTATTCGGATTTTGCGCGGCTTGCCCTCTTTTGGCTCTCCGAGAAGGGCGATAGCCTGCCCCTGTGTCGTCTCTCCGAGAACGAGGCCGCGCCACCTATCGGGTTGGGCTTGCTGCGCGAGGGCCGAAGCGCTCAGCGCGAGCGCGAAACTAAAACTAAGGGTGAGTTTGATCATGGCTGTTTCCTTTAATGGGGCAGCAGGTTGATGTTAGTGTGGTCGCTGTGATTGAAGCGCGGATACTATCACCGCGCAGCGCTTCGTGAAATACCAGCGCAGAAAATTCGACTATGGGATCGATCATTTGATCGGATTCGGCAAATTCCACAATTTCCTTCCCCGCCCAAAAAGAAAAGCCGGGCGAATGATCCGGCTTTTCTGTTTGTCTGACTTCACTGCTCTGCGCCGGCGCGATCGTCGAGCTCGAGACCGATCGAGAGGACGGACCGTTTTATTGCCTGCCTGATTACGTAGAAGAGATCACTACACTCGAAAGCCCGGCATTGCTCAGAAGCTACGCCGCTTTTTACGAGGCGCTGGATGTGGCAGAATAGAGTGCAACAGGTTGATTCGCTCTCAACCATAGGCCAATTGGAACGTCAGGCATTCGTAAACATCTGAAATTTAGCCGAGAGGCTAAGCAGACTTAAAGGAGTTTACAATGTTTAAGGTATCTAAGACGTTTATGATGTTTATGATGGGTCTTGTCTTTGGACTTGTTCTGCTGTTAATAATCACCGGAGCCTCTCTTATCCAGCGGAAAAGCGCAGAGCAAATAGAATATCAAGCAAAGCTTGTGGATGCGACACCAGTAAAGTCCGGAGTCTTGACTGAGAAGCAGCGGATACACAGTAAACGTTTTACTTACTATCTAACCGCTAGAGGTGGCACTGGAGGTGGCAACGGAATCTCTGCGCTTGTCGCCCGGACCAAGCGTGATGGGCACCTGATCGTAAATACTTGGATTGGTGTTGGACTGGGTCGAGTTCGGCAACCGGAGTCGCCAGAGACCTTTTTTGGGGAACTCGCACGCAGATCAGATGTGGTTATCCTTGGGAGGGTAGCCAACAAAAACTCACAGGTTACCGAAGATGATGGCTTCCTCTTTACTGACTACGATGTGGCTGTCGAGGAAGTCTTGAAGGACAACGCCGCAACATCAGCGTCTCTTTCACCAGGCGCTACGATTACTGTGACGTGGCCGGGTGGTGCGGTTTTGCTTGACGGTGTAATCGTAACAGCCATAGACCAGAATGTGTTACCTTTACCAACCAATAATCACGATGTCGTTTTGTTCCTGAAGTTTTTGCCACAAACGGGAACTTACTACGCAGCGCGATATTCCGATGCCTATGAGATTGATGGGGCATCGGTACTGAAACTTACAGACGCTGCTCTTCCCCTCGATGCTATTCCGAATCGGGAATCCTTTTTGGAGACGCTTCGAACTGTCTCAGTCAAATAGGGGTAGGTAGAGACATTTTCTTCTCACCATTTTATCCGTTCCATTAACACCTCCTTGCCAGTGCGTACTGGCGCATTATCGGGCACGACCAACTACAACTTTTCAACCGTTTACAATATTTTATCTGAGAACTCTTGCCTGACCGCTTAACGGTTCAGAAAGGTGAGGTCATTATGTGCAACAGGCTGATTCCCTCTCAACCCTCGGCCAATCGGAACGTCAGGCATTCGCGGATCGCGCTTCTCTTAATTAGAAAAGCTCTATCGGCTAATGAGTTGCCGCCTCAGCAATCGGCGTAAATCCTCTTTGACAGTTTCCGGGTCGTCGGGCAAGGTGGCTTGCAGTTTACGAAGGGCGGCAATCATCGATTCAATGACCTCGGTCACTCTCTCCTTGCTGTCCACCGGAACTTGCGCATGGACTATTATCCAATGGCCGAGACAGAGGTAAAGAAGATCCATCAGCGCGTCCTCCGCCGTTTCTTCGTCCATAGGTTCGGCTGGCATGTCATTCTTTGCCGCCCAATCAGCGCGTGCCGCTAGAACCAATTCGTTCACGTCCGTGATGTGGTCGAAAGGGGTCACGAATCCCGGATTGCGGTACGCCTCGCGCCAACGGCGCTCATGATCGCTGTTCATCATTCAACTCCTGTCTGATTTTAAGGATATTGAGGGGTGCAACTGCCTGATCCGCTCACAACTCTCGGCCAATCGGAACGTCGGGCATTGAAAACCGCTGTAACAATCAATCAATATCAAATAAAAACACCATATACCCAACTAGGAAAGAAATTAGCAGGAATAGGAGCAACCATCCTACATAGAAGCGTTTTGCTCTGCCATGAAAAAATCCATCAAGATAAAAACATACGATCAAACCTATAAATATCGCTGCCCCTGCAGCCATTGGGTTGGAAACGAATATTCCAAGAGAAGCGTATACACTTCCTGTTACAATACCCAAAACTATAGATAAAGTCATTGAGTCAAGAAGGTTATTATTTCTTGCTCTCGGCCTCATTGTTTTCTTCCAAAGTGCAAATGGTTGATTCCCTCTCAACCCTCGGCCAATCGGAACGTCCGGCATTCTGACCAGCCCGAAACGCGTAGGAGCAAACAGTCAATTTCTGGTACTAACTCTCTTCCTAAAGAACATTTTGATCGGCTTTGATCATCGTTTCGGCCATGGGGACACGATCTGAAGACCAGAAGTTGTCGCCATTATTCGTTCTTTGAAATCAAATATCGATGCTCGGTTTTTCCCACCGCCGTCAGGATAGTTGCTGATCCGTTCTCGACAAGCAGGTTCAGTTCCGGCAGGGTAGTAGTTGCTACACCAACTGCCCCACCGAAACCGAAACCATGTTTGAGTCGAATTCTACCCTTTGC
>DATFWY010000188.1:0-5633 GCA_035258805.1 Blastocatellia bacterium
CGCACATGTTCAATAGTTTCTGTGTCCGTCGGATCGGATACAGCAAGAATAATGTTTTCGCCCTCCCTTGATACCGGCATAACGAGATGCTCGCGAGCGATCCGTGCTGGAAACTCAGCGACCACTCCATGGTCAACCGGCGAGTTGTTCAAATCGATTGACGGGATCTGAAAAGTTCTGCTCATCAGATCTCGCAGGCCTTCCTCACTTGCGATCTGTTTGTCGAGCAAAGCCTGATACAGGCGCCGGCCCTTCAACTCGCCACGTATTTTGTCAATCGTGGCTCTCGGAACCAGCCCTGCAGCGGTTATAGCGGTTGCAAGCGAATCTTCGGTCAACGGCGGAGGGCTTGATTTCGTGAGTGCTCCTGCAACACCGTCCTTTTCTATTGCATCCTTTTCACTGTAATCGCCCATACGAAAGGTTAGCTTTATAGCCTATTCCAATCACAATCTCCGTGATTTAGTTGGGGCGGGTCGCCAACGCGACCGCCGTTTACGTAAGTCCCGTTGCTGCTGAGAATCGATTATCGTGAAGGACGTGCCTTTCTGCGGATAATTGCCTGCGCGGGGGAGAAAGCAGGATCGACTTTGACGACATCGGATAGGATGGAAAAGTCGCTACAATTCTCGCTACATTCCCTTCAGAAGGCGTTTAGTGCCTTATTCAAAGCCCACAAAACCTTTGCATTAAGAGTATTTAATGGAGGCGGCGATCGGAATCGAACCGATGGATAAAGGTTTTGCAGACCTCTGCCTTACCACTTGGCTACGCCGCCTTGTCAAACGAAAGGCGAAGACCTGCCTTTTACTCGGCTGCGGCCTTCGCCCCTAAATCCTTGGAGCGGGAGACGGGATTTGAACCCGCGACTTCGACCTTGGCAAGGTCGCACTCTACCGCTGAGTTACTCCCGCTCGGCGAGTTTGATTCTATCCGCCGCAAATTCGCCCTGTCAACCAACGACGACTTCAACGACAACCTCAATGTGTCACACAGGCGGTCAAGTCAATCGCCACTCGGACACGAAGCCACAGAGAATCACACGAAGCCACAGAGAAATCACAAAGGATCGCTTGGTGCATTTCTGACCGGGCTCACATTGGGTAGATCCGGAATTGGCGGATGTTCGATGTATTCACCCTGCGGGCATTACCGGAACTTGAGCTTCATCACCAGCGCGTCTTCGGTCGGTAAGCGGTAATAGTCGCGCCTCCGCCCGATAAAATTGAATCCCAGGTCCTTATACAACAACTGCGCGGCTTCATTCGACGCCCGAACCTCCAGTATCACGTGACCCACTCCGCGACGGCTCGCCTCGTCCATCGCAGCTTCCATCAAGCTTCGTCCGACACCGATTCTCCGAAAATCCTGATGCGCCGCGACATTGTTGACGTGAAGTTCGTCTTCAATGATCCAACCTGCAAAAAAACCGATGACCGTTGGACCCAAAACCAAATTTCGAGCGACCAGCATTATGGAATTCGGGTTGGTGAACAATTCACGACGATAGGCATCGTAACCCCATCGATTGAGTCCACTGGCTTCTTCGATCTCGACCACTTCGATGAGGTCTCGCTCGCGCATAGGATCGATCGAATATGGCTTCAGCACTGATTCGTAGTCTCGATTCGTATGATTGCTTATCGACACTGCTATTTCCTCATTAGACAACTCTTTAATTTGCCTAACTCTGCTCTGGACTCATACTCCGTTTGATCTTAGATCCCAGAAGGCCTAACGACAACTTTATTTCTGCCTCGGAAGGCCGCACATAACAAGCTCTCAAAGTGTCAGCGTTATCGAATTCCCGGCAGCTATTCTTCACATAAGCTATCTTCGCAATCGCGACGGCAAGCTCACGGTTAGCTTTACTTACAATCCACTTCTCTTTTTTATGTTTGAAAATAAAATCCTCGATGATGCCCTCTCCAGGTTCCACCGCATCTCCGGCCAATATTAATTCGCCTACATCTGATACTCGTTCGAGTGCGTCCTGGTAGCTCGAGACCATCGGTTCATTTGCGCTCCGCGGAAGACCATTACGATCAAAGCCAAACAGCTGCGAATAGACCTCACTCTTGTACGCGTTCACCATAACACAGCAGAGTCCGGACACTTCCGCCGAGACTGCGCCAGCTTCAAGCGAAGTGCAGCCAACGATAGGCTTACCCGTGGCGGCGCTTAAGCCTTTAACCGCCGAAATACCGACGCGAAGCCCGGTAAAGCCGCCAGGACCCGTACAGACTCCAAATAGCGATACATCGTTGATAGTTTTCCCAAGCCCCTCGAGTAGTGATTGAATATCCGACCATAAAGTTTCGGAGCGTTTTTCATGTTGGAGCTCGCATATCGATCGAAGCACTTTGTCCCCGACGGCCACGGCCAGACTCGTGACCCTGGAGGACGTGTCTATGGCAAGAATGATCGGCTCTGACAATGTAAAGTTTCTGATAGTCAATATGCGTAAAGAATTCACGCGTCGAGGAGTTCATCTGTTCAGCGTGAATAGTATCTATGAATGAATTGTGAGAACCGGATTACGAACAGGCTTTAGTTCCCCAAACAGTCGGAACAAGTTTGACCATGAGACAATCGATTATATATTCTGCCCATGGCCGAAACAACCTTCACGGCTGAAGGCGCTGGGCTCCAAGCGTCGCGCCAATCCTGGGAATCCTGGGTCCCTAAACTGGGTTCAAATTCTATTCACCGGCTATTGAAATGCAATCACCTACACCAATGCTCAGGCAGTACGAAGATATCAAGCGTCAGCATCCGGGTACGCTTCTATTTTTTCGACTTGGCGATTTTTACGAGCTGTTCTTCGATGACGCAGTAATCGGATCAAAAGAACTCGAAATCACCCTGACAGCCAGGCACCGCGAGAGAGGTAATCCGGTACCGATGTGCGGCGTTCCCTATCACGCGGCCGGGGGATACATAAACAAGCTGGTGCGCAAAGGCTATCGGGTTGCGATTTGCGAGCAAACAGAGGTCCCATCGAAAACAACCAAACTAGTCCGACGCGAAGTCGTGCGCGTGATCACTCCGGGAACGGCAATAGATTCTCAACTGTTGGATTCCAGAGAGAATAATTACCTGGCGGCTGTTTTCGGCTCAGGCACCGGCATGGCAGCCGCCTTTCTGGATCTATCTACCGGGGAGTTTATAGCGACTCAATTCTCAGGAGAGTCTGCATGGCAACGAGTACTGGAACAGCTCGAGTGTTTTGGGCCGCGTGAAATTGTCTATCCGAAATCGCTGGCCCCGCTGTTCAACGCGTCAGCGAAATCCAACGGAGACGGCGCGTCTGCAGATCAACAGAGTCATGGTGCGACGGTTCTCAGCTTTGCCGGTTACGAACCTTCCCTGAATCCTCTGGATGAGTGGTTCTTCTCTTTCGACCGGGCTCGCGAGCTCTTGTTGTCGCATTTCGGTGTCGCCTCGCTCGAAGGGTTTGGGTTAGGAGGTCGAGATCTTGCTGCCGCGGCCTGTGGCGCCGCGCTCCACTATATACGTGAAACACAAAAAGAAGACGGAGCGCACATAACGGGCCTATCCTATTTCGAACCAAACGATTTCTTGATTTTAGACCAACCCACAGTTCGCAACCTCGAGCTCGTAGACGCACTGGATGGATCAAAGTCGAGAACGTTAATCGACGTGATTGACGAAGCGATGACCGGTATGGGCTCGCGGCTTCTTAAACAATGGCTATTGCGACCGTCGATGAAGCTTGGGGAGCTGAATGCGAGGCTGGACGCAGTCGAGGAGCAAAAGAACGCGCTAATCCTGCGCGATAGGCTTCGTACCGAGTTAAAGAACATCGTCGATCTTGAACGGCTGATGGCGCGCATCAGTCTTGGTCGAGCCAACGCTCGAGATCTCATAGCCTTAAAGAACTCCGCGGATGCGATACCAATAATTAAAGAGATGCTTGCCGATGCAACATCGTCGCTGCTCGAGGTGCTCGCCGAAAACCTGGATGACTTGCAGGATTTGCGAGACCTGATTGGTAGAGCGATCACCGACGATCCACCGCCTACGCTATCCGAAGGCGGTTACATACGCACCGGCTACAACGCGGAGCTGGACGAGTTACGCGGTCTATCCGCATCAAGCAAGAGTCTCATAGCGGCGATCGAATCCCGCGAGCGAGCGCGCACTGGTATATCGTCGCTGAAAGTGAAGTTTAATAACGTCTTCGGTTATTTCATTGAAGTCAGCAAGTCCAATCTGAAGAGCGTGCCTTCGGATTACGAGCGAAGGCAAACCCTGACGAATGCTGAGCGCTATTCGACACCGGAGCTTAAAGAATACGAAGCCAAGGTGCTCGGAGCGGAGGAAAGAATCGCAGAGATCGAACAGGTTCTGTTTGCCGACATAAGACAAAAAGTCTCGGTCGAGACACGCCGTGTCCAAGCGGTTGCCCACGCGTTGGCGTTATTGGACGCAATCTTGTCACTTGCCGAGGTTGCCGCGCGCCGCAATTATTCCAGACCTCTTCTGACCGAAGACGACGAGATCTACATTCGCACAGGGCGGCATCCGGTGATTGAAGCTACCGGCGAGCGATTCATACCCAACGATGTCTTTATTAACAACTCGACTGACAGGTTGCTAATCATCACCGGGCCCAATATGGGAGGCAAGTCGGTTTACCTGCGACAAACAGCATTGATTGCGATACTGGCGCAAATTGGATCATTCGTACCTGCGGAGGAAGCTCGGATTGCGATCCTCGATAGGGTATTCACACGAGTCGGTGCATCGGACAGTTTGGCTCGTGGGCGCTCGACTTTTATGGTCGAAATGACGGAGACAGCCAACATTCTGAACACTGCGACGCCGCGAAGCTTGATCTTGCTCGATGAGGTGGGCCGTGGAACTTCGACTTTTGATGGTCTGTCATTGGCGTGGGCAATAGCCGAGTATCTGCATGATAATCCGCAGCATTCGGCGAAGACATTGTTTGCAACGCATTATCACGAGATGACCGATCTAAGTAAGATACTACCGGGCGTTCGGAACTATCAGATGGCGGTTAAGGAGGGCGGCGGCACGATTGTATTCCTTCGCAGAGTAGTTGAAGGAACCGCTTCAAAGTCGTACGGAATTGAGGTCGCGCGTTTAGCTGGGCTGCCGCGGCCGGTTACCGAGAGAGCGCGGGAGATTCTTTCAAATTTGGAAGCGAATGAGCTGGATGTTACCGGTAAGCCGAAGTTCGCTCGGCATCTGCCTTCGCGAAAAGTCGCTCCACAGCCGACGCTGTTTGAGGCCGCGAATGATGCGGTGGTTGATGAGCTGCGGAACCTGGATACCGAAGGACTGGTCTCTGAGCAAGCTCTCGAGATACTGAGACGATTGAAAGAACGTTTAATTTAGGTTATTGCCACACCGAGCTATGACCTTGACAGTTTTTCGAGCTTATCGACTCGGTCTTCAAGATCTCGTTGGTAGGCGCGAAGTCTTTCGAATTCGCCGATCTGGCGCTCCATTCTACGATCAATTGTTCTGAAGCCTTTTTCGGTTTCTGCGCGTAGGTTCGCTAAATCGCTTCGGACGCCCTGTATCTGGTCCGTCGTCTCTTCTCGCAACCTCTGTTGATCTTCTCGCAATTTCTGTTGAGAGTC